>NZ_JBIYED010000005.1:0-306588 GCF_044909335.1 Curtobacterium sp. AB7
CCTCGTCGGCACCGCCACCATCACCGCACAGATCAAGTAACACCCCACGTACTCCGGCTGTGCATGGCAGACCGGAACGGCCAACGCCCCGTCGCTCGCGACGGGGCGTTGCTCGTGCGTGGAGACACCGGATCAGCGAGCTCGTGCCCGGTACGCCCCCGGCGCAGTCCCACAGGCACGGGTGAAGTGCACGTAGAAGCTCGACTGCGACCCGAAGCCCGCGGCGTGCGCGATCTCCGAGGTCGTCATCGACGTCGTCGCGAGCAACCGCTGCGCCTCGGCCACCCGGCACCGAGTCAGGTACTCGACGATCGTGGTGCCGACGTCCTGTCGGAACACCGACATCGCGTAGTGCGGGTGCAGGTGTGCGGCCGCTGCGACGTCAGCGACCTCGATCGGTTCGCGGAACCGGTCGACCACGAACCGCACCATGTCGATCACCCGGTGCATGGCATCCGCGGTGCCGTGCCCGCCGCCAGGCCGCAGGTCCACGGCGTCGCGATGGTGCCGGAGCAGGCGACGCACGAGCGCCTGCGCCTCGAGGTTGGCGATGATCTCCGCACCGTCGTCCGCGAAGTCCCGCTGCCACGACCCGAGCATCGACTCGACGTCACGGCCGGCAGCTGCGGTCGGCACGACGACCGGGCGGTTCAGGAGCATCGCTCCGAGGTCGTGGTCGGGTAGTCCCCACGCCAGCACCTCGGCCAGGGGGATGTGCACCCAGCGGAACTCGCCGGTACCGGTGCCGTCACCCACGAGCTGGTGCGGGGTCCAGCCCCAGAACAGTGCGATCTCGCCCGCGTGCACACTGACCGGCGCCCCGCCGAACCGGTAGTCCAGGTGCCCGTCGAGCACCAGGTTCATCTCGAGGTCGTCGTGCCGGTGGGAGGACGCCATGAGCGGGGCCGGGCCGCGGTGGCTCCAGTACGCCGCTTCCATCGTCTCCACGTCGAGCACGTTGCTGAGCCTACGTCAGCGAGCAACCTCCCCACACAGGACCTCCGTCAGGGGGTCGCTTCACGAGACCAGTAGTCGGCCCTGATGATCAGCAGTTCTCCGTCCACTTCTGCGCTCAGGTTGACGGTCCGCGGGTCCCACAGCGTCCCGCGTTGCCGCGCCTGGGGTGTCATCCCCAGGCTCGTTGCGAGATCCTCCGGGCTCGTTCCGTTGGGCGGTCGGACCGAGAGCACGGCCCAGCACCCACCAGAAGCGCACTCCTTCTCCTCCGCGATCAGCTCGCTGCCCGCTGGCAGTGAGACCGAGGCAGCGGGTGGTACATCCCCCTCGGTCGCGAACACGGACAGCGACACGAGGCGGACACCGGCGAGCAACGCGATGAGCGCAAGCGTCACCACGACCGTCACCACGACCGATCGCTTCCGTCTCCCCGTGGCCGTCACGAGCGCCACCCTACGGCTTCGGCGCAGCAGCCTGTCCTGGTACTCACTCGACGACGTGGAGCACTTCGATGCTGACGGGCACATTCCCAGAGCACGTCGTCCGGAGGAAGCTAGAGCGTCGCGCCTCGCGTCGCGAGGTCCACGCGGCGGCCGTCCTCGAACACTGTCCGAACGTGCTGCACACCGTCGTCGAGGGTGCTCTGCCACGCCCACGGCTCACCTCCGAGGAGTGTCCGCGCGGCGACGTCCGCAACGAGATCGAGCTCGACGTCGAGGTCGCTCCACCGGTCCAGCTCGTCGGGCGTGAGGACGGAGCCGTACGGACGGACCGCGTCGACCGCCGGTGCCGTGCGGAGCCGCTCGAGGAGTGACTGCTGCCAACGCATCACCGAACCCTCCGAGCGTCGGCGACCGCGAGGTGACGGACGAGGTCGGCCGGATCAGTGCACATGGCCTCGAACAGTCGGTAGAGCGTCTCCGAACGTTCAGCCGGCCCCACGGCGTAGCAGGACTTGCCGAGACCGTAGGCGATTCCGGTCTCGATGTGCGCCGCTGCTCCGGCAGGGAGGACGAGCACGAACCGGTCGGCGGAACGGAGCGCTGCGAGGTCCTGTTCGAAGAGACTCCGGATGCCAGGTTCACCGAGCCGTGCTGCGTCGGCGCCACCGGGCACTGCGAAGGCCAACGCCTCGTCGTCGTACTGCGCTCGAACGAAGCTGTAGCACTGCGCGCCTGCACCGTCGAGCGCATCCACGACCTCGGCGACCGCGTCCCGGTTCCGCCAACTCCCTGCGACGAAGAAGTCCATCAGGCGAAAGTACTCGTCGGTAGCGTGGTGGGATGGTGTACACCCCGCACGAGCCGTACCGGACGAGCATGATCGCCGTGGACGGTGGGGCATCCATCTCCTGCGAGGAATCGGGCACCGCGGACGGCGTTCCCGCGCTCTGGCTCCACGGCGGGCCCGGAGGATCACTCGGCAGTGGCTGGTACCGCACGCACTTCGACCCCGCCCGCTACCGACTCGTGGGGATCGATCAGCGCGGAGCCGGGCGCAGCCGCACCCCGGAGGACGACCTCGCCGAGGCACTGGTCCGGCAGACCACGCAGCAGCTCATCGACGACATCGAGGCGGTCCGCACCACGCTCGGGATCGACACCTGGGTCGTCGCGGGCATCTCGTGGGGAACCACACTCGCCCTCGCGTACGCGCAACGGCACCCCGAACGTGTTCGCGCGCTCGCGCTCGTGGCCGTCACCACGACCAGTCGCAGCGAGGTCGACTGGATCACGGAGGGCATCGGCCGCCTGTTCCCCGCGGAGTGGGACGAGTTCGAACGTGCGAGCCACCGGCGCCCCGACGAGCGCGTCGTGGACGCGTACGCCCGGCAACTCGCGTCGCCGGACGCCCGCGTCCGCGAAGCCGCGGCGGCGGCTTGGGATCATTGGGAGAACGTGCACGTCTCGCTCGACCATCCCGAGCTCCGTGGGCACGGACACGTCGGGCCGGCGCGACGCGAGGCGTTCGCACGGTTGGTGACGCACTACTGGAGCAACGATGCCTTCCTGCCCGGCGACCAAGCAGTCCTGGCACGCCTCGACCGGATCCGTCACATCCCCACCACGCTCGTGCACGGACGGCGCGACGTCAGCGGTCCTGTCGTGACGGCATGGCGTCTCCACGCTGGCCTCCCGGAGAGCACGCTGACGATCGTGGAAGACGAAGGACACGGCGGTCCGGAGCAGAGCGACGTGCTCAGCCGAGCGCTCGACCAGCACGCCGACAGGACTTGGACCGCTCCGGAGGCGTCAGCCGTGATCTGACGACCGGTCCGAGGATCCTGGAACTCCACCGTCCGAAGCCGGAGGACCGCACACCCCCGCGCTTCCTACCGTCGACACATGACCAAGATCACCATCATCGGCGCCGGCGGCTTCGTCTTCCCCTTCCGCCTCATCGGCGACCTCGTCTCCTTCCCCGCCCTGCAGAATGCGACGTTGCACCTCATGGACCTCGACGCGGGCCGGGTCGCCCGCACCGCGACGGCCGCCCGCGAGCTCGTCGCCCACCACGGCCTCGGCGTCGAGGTCCTCGACACCACGGACCGGCGTGCGGCCCTGGCGGGTGCGGACGTCGTCATCATCACGTTCCAGGTCGGCGGCGTCGAGTCGTACAAGTGGGACGTCGAGATCCCGCGCAAGTACGGCATCGACCAGGCGGTCGGCGACACCGTCGGCCCGGGTGGCGTCTTCCGCTTCCTGCGGTCGGTGCGCGCGTACGAGGACATCGCCCGCGACGCGCTCGAGCTCTGCCCGGACGCCCAGTTCATCAACTACGCGAACCCGATGGCGATGGCCACGGCGTTCCTCAACGCGAAGGGGCTCCGGACGGTGGGGCTCTGCCACAGCGTGCAGGGCACGACCCGCATGCTGGCGCGCACGCTCGGCGTGCCGTACGACGAGGTCGAGTTCGTCAGCGCGGGCATCAACCACCAGGCGTGGATCCTCGAGTTCACGCGTCGCAACGGCGAGGACCTGTACCCGCGTCTGCGCGAGGTGATGACGGCGAAGCACCAGCGGGGCGTCGCGGCGTCCGACCTGCACGACGACGACGGCGACCACAGCGAGGCGGCTGCCGCGGCGAGCAACTACGAGGGCGGCAACGAGCAGGTCCGCACCCAGCTGATGCGCTCGTTCGGGTACTTCGAGACCGAGTCGAGCCACCACGCCAGCGAGTACGTGCCGTACTTCCGCAAGGACCCGGAGACGGTGCTCGAGTACATCCCGGAGCGCTGGGACTACTACGAGATCTGCCTGGCGCACGACGAGCAGGGCGACGTGGACACGCAGCTCGAGAAGCTCAAGGCCGACCTGACGCCGAGCGTCGAGTACGGCGCGAGCATCGTGAACGCGATCGTGACGGGCGTCCCCGCGGTGGTCTACGGCAACGTCCCGAACGCCACGGGCGTCATCCAGAACCTGCCGTCCGACGCCTGCGTCGAGGTCGCGTGCCTGGTCGACGGCAAGGGGGTGCAGCCGACGTCGTTCGGTGAGCTCCCGCCGCAGCTCGCCGCGATCAACCGCACGAACACGAACGTGCAGACCCTGGCGGTGCGCGCTGCGCTGACGGGCAACGTCGAGCACGTCCACCACGCGGTGGCTCTGGACCCGCTGACGGCGGCGCACCTGACGCTCGACCGCATCGCCGAGATGACCGACGAGCTCCTGCACGCCCACGCGGCGCTGCTCCCCGAGTCGTTGCGTCCGGCGGACGCGGTCACCGCGGCACCGGTGACCGACCGGGAGGCCCGCCCCGCGCTCGTCTGAACCGTCGCGCCCGACGTGGGGTCGGGTCCAGGACGCGACCCCACGTCGGACGCGCGGCGCCCCGTGTGCGCACCCCGCGCCTCCCGGCCGACCTGAACGGCACCACGACCTCAAAGGAGAGGACCATGCCGACCCGTCCATCCCCCCAGCTCGCCAGACGGGGGTTCCTCGCCCTCGCCGGCATCTCGCTGACCGGCGCACTGGCAGCGTGCGCCGGCGGCGGAACGACCGGCCGCGGCGGGACGAAGCACATCCGCCTGTCCACCTGGAACATCCCGACGGACATCACGAGCTACCAGGCGATCGCCGACGAGTTCGTCGCGGCGCACCCTGGCACGAGCGTCGCCGTCGAG
The DNA here is from genome assembly GCF_044909335.1 of Curtobacterium sp. AB7. Classification (NCBI taxonomy): domain Bacteria; kingdom Bacillati; phylum Actinomycetota; class Actinomycetes; order Micrococcales; family Microbacteriaceae; genus Curtobacterium; species Curtobacterium sp. AB7. The sequence continues at coordinate 5,081 of NZ_JBIYED010000005.1, forward strand.
GTGACCACCGGGCAGTTCCACCAGTGGTTCATCACCCGGCTCGCCGCCGACCTGGCGCCGGACGTCATCCGGATCACCCCGCAGCAGATCGGTCGGTACGCCGCGAACGGCAGCCTGGTCGACATCTCGGGGTCCGTCCCGGCGGACTACCGGCAGGACTACAGCGACCCGTTCTGGGCGATCGGCGCGCGGGACGACGGCGTGTACGGCGTCTTCCAGCACACCGACAACTTCATCACCTACTACAACCGCGACGTCATGGAGCAGATCGGCGTCACGCCACCGCAGGCCCTGGCCGACGCGTGGACGTGGGACGAGTTCCTCGACGTCGCGCAGGAAGTCAAGCAGGTCACCGGCAAGTACGCGTTCGGGTACGGGTGGTCGTCGCCCGAGACGGCGTACCGGTGGCTTCCGCTGGTCCACCAGAACGGCGGCGCGTTCCTCGGCGAGGACGGTGCCACCCCGTCGATGGACACCCCGGAGGCGATCGACGCCCTGGCCTTCGGCCGGAAGTGGTACGCCGACGGACTCGCGACCACGGGCAACCTCAGCAAGAGCGGCGGCGGCGACGTCTCGCGGAACCTGTTCCTGACGGGGCAGATCGGCATGATGCTCAACAACCCGGAGTCGATCGCGCAGCTCGACACCGACATGCCGGACAACTGGGGCACGGCCCCGATGATCCGGAACGTCGGCGAGGCGAGCGACCTGGGCGGCAACGCCCTGGCCGTCACGAAGTCGAGCAAGCACCCGGAGCTCGCGGCCGAGCTCGTGGCGATGATCACGTCCCGGTCGAAGATGCAGCAGTTCTGCCACGACGGCAACTGGCTGCCCGCCCGGAAGTCCCTCGACGCGAAGGACATCGGGTACGCCGCGAACACCGACACGATGCAGCGGTTCATCGACCAGGGGACGACGATCCCGCTCTCGATGGTGAAGGCCGAGAGCGGCGAGTACTTCAGCTCGCTCAACGCGGTGTTCGCCGACTACCTCGACCTCTGCCTGCTCGGGCAACTGAGCCCGAAAGAGGCCTCGAACCAGATGATGGAGGCGATGCGCAGTGTCACTGCGAACTGAGACCGCGCCGGTCCGAACGACGGCGTCCACCGCCCCACCGACCGGCGGGCTCCCCGCTGGCGGCGGGGCCCGCCGGAGCCGGGGCCGCTTCGTCCCGTACGTGTTCATCGGCCCCGCGGCGCTGCTGTTCCTCGCCTTCTCACTCATCCCGATCATCACGGCGATCGCGCTGAGCTTCCAGGACTCCAGCACCTCGCTCGGCGACGGCACCTGGGTCGGCGGGAAGAACTTCGTCGACATGGGCTCCGACCCACTCATCGGCACGGCGCTGCGGAACACGCTCGTGTTCACGCTCGGCACCGTGCCGACCTCGATGGCGATCGGGCTCGCCCTGGCGGTCGCCCTGAACCGGCCGCTGCCCGGGCGCTCGGTGTTCCGTGCCCTGTTCTTCGTGCCGATGGTCGCGGCCGGCGTCGTGGTGGGCGTCATCATGTCGTGGATCTTCAACGGCGACTACGGCGTCGTGAACAACCTGCTCGAAGCGCTCGGGATGGGGCGCGTGCCCTGGCTGACCGCTCCGGGGTGGGCGATGGCGACCCTGGTGGTCGTCGTGGTCTGGACCCGGATCGGCTTCTGCATGGTGATCTACCTCGGCGCGCTGCAGTCCGTGCCCGCCGGGCTCAAGGAGGCCGCGGCAATCGACGGCGCCTCGCGATGGGTCCGGTTCCGGACCATCACGTGGCCGCTGCTCCGCCCGACGACGTCGATCCTGCTCATCCTGAACGTCGTGTTCTCGTTGCAGGCCTTCGACGTCATCTACGTGATGACCGGCGGTGGCCCCGGCTTCTCGACGACCGTGCTGATCCAGTACGTGTTCCGGTCCGCGTTCATCGATGCCCGGATGGGCTACGCCGCGGCGCTCGGACTGGTGCTCGTCGCGATCCTGCTCGTGTTCACGCTGCTCCGGCAGCGCGCCAACCGCAAGGCGGAGGAGATGCTCTGATGGCCGTACTCGATGTCCGCGGTCCCCGCCGCCGTCCGGCTGGAGCCCGCTCCCGGCGCCGGCCTGGTCGTTGGGTGCTCGTCGCCGGGCTCACCGCCCTGGCGATCCTGATGGTGTTCCCGCTGTACTGGATGGTCGTCTCGGCACTCACCCCCGGCGGGCAGTCGCAGAGCGGCACGTTCTCGCTGTTCCCGACGCGGCCGACGTTCGAGAACTACACGCAGGTGTTCAGCACGCAGCCGGTCTGGCGGTGGCTCGGCAACTCGGCGCTCATCACCAGCGTCGGCACCGCGTTGAGCGTCGTCGTCTCGCTGATGGCCGGGTACGCCCTCGCCAAGTTCCGGTTCATCGGACGGGGCCTGCTGTACTCGGCGTTCCTCGTCACGATCATGATCCCCATCCAGGTCACCCTGGTGCCGAGCTTCCTGGTCGTCGCGAAGATCGGTCTGGTCGACTCCCCCTGGGCGGTGATCCTGCCGACCGTGTTCGACGTCGTCGGGATCTTCATCGCCCGGCAGTTCATGCTCGGGGTGCCGGACGCCCTGATGGAGGCCGCTCGGCTCGACGGCGCCGGAGAGTTCCAGACGTTCTTCCGGGTGGTGCTGCCCTCGTGCGGTCCCCTCATCGGTGTGCTCGTGATCCTCGGCTTCATGACGCGGTGGAACGACTTCCTCTGGCCGCTCGTCGTGCTGCAGGGCAACGAGAACCTGACCGTGCCGGTGGCCCTGTCGACGTTGACGAACAACCCGGCGTTCAGTTCACCGTGGGGTGCCGTCATGGCCATCGCGACCGTGACCGTGCTGCCGCTGCTCGTGGTGTTCCTGGCGTTCCAGCGCCAGTTCGTGCAGGGCATCGCGTCGACCGGGATCAAGTAGCGCGGCGGCGGGCGTTGGTCGCGGCGGCGGTCGGAACCTTGCACGTGGACGCCGTCGGTTGATATGTTGGCGGCGATCCACGCGGGGGGGGGACATGGGGGATCTGCAGGTCGACACGTCGGCGCTCGACGCCTTGACGCACGCCCTCACGCCGGTGCCCCAGGCCGTCCGCCTGGATCGATCGTTCCGAGATCCGCGTGAAGACGCCCTCGGGTCGGCGGACGTGGCCGGAGCTCTCGGTGATGCGGGCTCGACCGTGACGGACCGCGCCGAGGTACTCGCACAGTCCCTCACCGCGATCGGTCAGTACCCCTTCCAGGTCGCGACGCAGATCTCGGCGACCGAAGACGACCTCGCCGGACAGGCCGGTGGTCGCTGATGACGTGGACCACGACCGACCCGGGCGCCGGCGACACCGCCGCCGTCACGGCACTGGCGACGGCACGACGCACCAGGGCCGACGAGCTCCGCGACGTCGAACGGACGCTGCGTGGTGTCGCGGGTGACGGTCAGAGCGCCGATTGGAAGGGTCGCGCCAAGGAGCCGTTCATGGCGAACATCGGCGACTTCACCGCGGACACGATGACGCTCCGCACCGCGCTCGACGAGCAGGCAGCAGCGCTCGAGCAGTACGCCAGCGACCTGCACGCCGTGCAACAGGAACAGCAGCGGCTCGAGACGGCCCGCGCATCGGCCGCCGAGGCACTGGCGACGGCGCAGTCGGCCCTCGACACGGCCCGTTCCGAATCGCGCGCAGCCGCATCCGACGACAGCGCGACACCCGAGTCGCGAGACGCGCTCCGCTCGGCGGCGAACCAGCACGAGGACTCGGTCTCCGCCGCGGTCACCACCAGCCGTGCGCTCGACCTCGAGTGGGACGCCCTCGTCGAGCAGCGTCGCACCGCGGACCGGAAGTGCTCCGACGCCCTGAGCGGCCGCGTCGCCAACGGACTCCCGCGCACCCTCTCGCAGTCGTCGATCGCCGGCGCCACTCCCCTGACCCTGCTCGCCCTGCTGCAGGGCATGACCGCCGACGAGGCCGCGGCCTTCCTCGAGAAGCACCCCGAGGTGGCCGAGGCGATCGAGCAGGCTGATCCCGGTGCCGTCCGCGCCTGGTGGCAGTCCCTCGGCACTGGCGACGACTCGGTCCTCTCCCCTGAGCAACTGGCGCTCGTCGGTTCGATCCCGAGCGTGCTCGGAGCGCTGAACGGCGTCCCGCCGGCTGCTCGTGTCGCCGCCAACCGGAACCTCGCCGGCGACCGGCTCTCGACGGTGCAGTCGCGGCTCCAAGCCCTCCGCATCGCGCAGAGTCTGTCGAAGTCGCTCACCGGTCGGACGGACAAGAAGACCCAGGACGAGATCGACAGCCTGGCGCTCGAGGAGAAGTACCTCCTGCGCGTCGTAGCAGAGCCGCCGAAGACGCAGCTGTACCTCTACGACCCCGCCGAGAAGCGCATCATCGAGATGATCGGGACACCCTCGCCGGACACGAAGCACGTGATCACCTACGTGCCGGGGACCTTCAGCAACATGGAGTCCTTCTACGGCGGTGGCGTCCAGCAGGTGGCCGAGTACCTCCACGCCTACTCGCCCGACGACACCGTCGCCTTCGTCGCGAAGGACGGCGTGTTCCCGGGCGAGGAGACCGCGGGTCCGGCTGGCGTCAACGAGGCGAACCAGCCGGAGTTCGCGCTCGGCCCCGCCGAACGGCTCCGGCAGCTCGCCGCGGGCCTCGATGTGGACCCGGACCTCGCGAACGCCCGGACCACCGCGATCGGGCACAGCTGGGGCGTAGCGAACATCACCACGTCCGAGACCCTCGGCACGCAGTACAACCAGGTCGTCTCGCTGTCCGGAGCCGGGATGCCCGAGACCTGGAAGCCGAACCAGCTCACGACCTACACCGACTACTCGTACGTCGACATCCTCCAACTCGGTCAGGCGACCGGTCAGGTCTGGGACGGCAACAATCCCCGGTGGAACCCCGCCTTCGCCCATGGCGAGTACTACGGCCCGGCGCCGGATGACGTCAACCCGTACGATTTCAGCAACCTCATGGAACAGCACAACAAGGTTGCCCGCATCGAAGGGAACCAGGATGTCCTGGACGACCTGGTAGGAGAGATCTACCCGTGATCCGCCGCTCGCTCACCACCCTCACCGTCGGGGCGTCCATCGTCCTGGCCCTCACCGCTTGCGCCGGAGGACAACCCATGGCGGAATCACCGACACCGACGTCGAGCTCGAACCAGGCAGCAGCGCGATCCGACGCCGAGCGCCACACCGGCGAGGTCCAGCGGCGGATCGCCGACACCTTCGCGTCCTCCGCCGTGGCCTCGGAGACCACCCGCGACTGGGTGCTGCTCGCCTGCGCAGCCGATGCGGTCCAGTCGGCCGGCGGCATCACGCTCCAGCTCGCGAAGTCGGTGCCGGTCGACGAGGCGTACGAGTCGATCCGCGGTGCGTTCTCCGACGAGCCGTCGTTCACGACGAAGACGGACCAGACGTCGAAGGGTCTCGATCGGCTGTCCCTCAGCAACGGCGCCGGCGAACGCTACCTCGTGACGATCGACGATGACGGGGGGATCGTCCGCATCGCCTCGTTCTCGCCGTGCTTCCCCGGATCCCTGGCCGACCGGTGAGGTGTCCGCAGCCGCGCGAGTGACAGGACGGTCCAGAACGGTCATCGCGAGCCTCGTGATGTCCCTGACCCTGTCACTCACCGCGTGCGCTGGAGGACCGTCGATGACCGAGACACCCGATTCGAGCACATCGCCCTCGATCACTCGCGCTGCTGCTGAGGAGCAGACGACGTCGATCCTGGACCGTGTCATCGCTGCATTCCCCGACGGCGCGGTCGCGAGCCGTCGAACGATCGGCTGGACCTTGCTCGCGTGCTCGGACACCGACGTCTCGGCTGCCGGCGGCGCATGGCTGACGCTGGCACGGGACGTGGACGCGGACGCCGCGTACGACGCGATGATCGCGGCTGTCCGCGACGACGGCTACACCGCGACCACGGACACGACCGGCAAGGGGGCGAAACGCTTGACGATCACCGGTGCCGACGACGACCAGTTCCTCGTCACGATCTACAACGACACGCAGAAGGTCCGGATCTCGTCGTTCTCGCAGTGCTTCCCGGGGTCCCCCACCGACGGCTGAGCAGGGCCGTCCCGAGGGCGGCCCCCAGACCCGGTCAGACCGTGGTGCGGAGCACAGCTCCCACGACCCGCGCGGGCTCCGGCAGCGGCTCGTTCGTCGCCGACGCTCGGAAGGAGTCGAGTGCGAGCGCAGCGAACCGCCGCGCCGCGCCGAGTCGCTCGGCCTGGTCGTCTCCCCGGAGCCCCCGCGCCGCGAACAGCACGAGGAGCAGGTCGTCGACGACGAAGTCCGGCCGCAGCCGTCCCACGGCCTTCGCTCGGAGCGACAGGGCAGCGATCGCGTGCAGGAGCTCGGCGCGGTGCCGGGCGAGCCGGTCGGACACCTGCCCGGCGGCAACGAGCGCATCGACGAAGCCCTGGTTGCGGGCGTTCAACTCGACGGTGCGCTCGACGACGGAGCGCAGGCCCAGCCAGGGGTCGGGGTGCGCGGCGCCCTCGAGGACGATGCTCCGACACAGCTCGAGCTCGTCCTCGAACGCGGCGTCGACCAGGTCCTGCCGCGTCGGGAAGCGTCGGTACAGCGTCGCCGGGCCGACCCCCGCGTGCCGGGCGACGTCGCGCATCGTCACGTCGAGACCGCGCGAGCCGAACAGGTCACGCGCCGCCTGCAGCACACGGTCGCGGTTCTCCTGCGCATCAGCCCGCAGGTGAGGCATCTGGGCGGTCATCCGTTCCACTTTAGTCAAGTGGACGCAGGCGTCCGTTAGCGTCGCAGCATGCTCGCAGTCACCATCCAGTCCTTCGGATCGCCGGACGGCCTCGTCCCCATCGACCTCCCAGAACCCGTTGCAGCGCCCGGCCAGGTCGTCATTGACGTCGAGGCAATCGGCGTCGGCGGTGTCGACGCCGTCATCCGGCGCGGCACCCTCGGCCGCCCGGGGATCGACCCCGGGTACGTCCCCGGCAGCGAGGTGGCCGGTACGGTCGTCGCCGTCGGGAACGCCCTCGACGACGCGTGGCTCGGCCGGCGGGTGTGGGCGTTCACCGGGGTTGGCGGGGCCTACGCCGAGCGGGTCGTCGCGCGGATCGCCGACCTGACACCGCTCGACGACGGATTCGGCGCAGTGGAGGCCGTCGCCCTCGGGTCGGCGGCCCCGGTTGCACGGTTTGCGCTCGCGCACGCGCACCTGGACGCCGGCGAGCGAGTGCTGGTCCGCGGCGCCGCCGGCAGCATCGGGATCGCAGCGGTCGAGCTCGCCGTGCAGGCGGGGGCAGAAGCCGTCGCGGTGACGACCGGTTCGGCGGAGCGCGGCGAACGGCTGCGCGGACTCGGCGCGACGCACGTGCTCGACCGGCGGGGCCTCGGCGACGGCCCCGAGGCCTACGACGCCGTCATCGACATCGTCGGCGGCCCCGCGATGCCCGACTTCATCGACCGCCTGGCACCCAACGGGCGGCTCGTGATCGTCGGTGCCGTCGCTGGGATGCCGCCGGCGGACTTCGGAGGGCACCTGCTGCGCGCGTTCCAGCAGTCGCGGTCCGTCGCGACGTTCAGCCTCGACTCGGTGCCGCGCGGCGCGCTGGCCGCGGCCCGTCCGGAGCTGTTCCGCGCCGCCGCCGCAGGCGAGCTCACCCCGGTCGTCGACGACGTGCTGCCGCTCGCCGAGGCAGCGGAGGCGCACCGACGCATGGACGCGGGCCGGGTGTTCGGACGGATCGTCCTGACGCCCTGAACCTCGACCCAGGCCGGCTCGCGCGTCCCTGGCGTCATCGGGCGTACCAGCGCAGTGGACATGGGAAAGAAACGACGGGAGGCACGGTGCCAGCTGGCACCGTGCCTCCCGTCCGTCGTCCGTGTCAGCGGATGATCGAGATGTTGTCCGCCTGCGGGCCCTTCTTGCCGGGGCCCACGTCGTACTGCACGTGGTCGTTCTCCTCGAGCGACCGGTAGCCGGTCGTCGCGATGATGCTGGAGAAGTGGGCGAACAGGTCCTCGGACCCGTCGTCGGGGTGGATGAAGCCGTACCCCTTGGCGTGGTCGAACCACTTCACGGTGCCGGTCGGCATGGTCGACAGCACGGCGTCAGTGGATGCGCAGTTGCGCGACCATCGGGCAGGCGAACGGATCGCGGGCAGCGAGCCCGACGCGGTTCAGGTACCGGACGACGATGCCGTAGGAGCGCAGCAGGGTGGTCTCTGTGTAGGGCACTTCGAGTGTGTCGCAGTGGTCGCGGACGAGCAGGCGGGCCTGCTTCAGCGCCGGACGCGGCATCGACGGGAACAGGTGGTGCTCGACCTGGTAGTTCAGCCCGCCCATCAGGAACGAGACCCACCAGCCGCCGCGGATGTTGCGCGACGTGCGGACCTGGCGCGAGAAGAAGTCGACCTTGGCGTCGTGCGCGATCGTCGGCATGCCCTTGTGGTTCGGGGCGAACGAGGCGCCCATCATCACGCCGAACACGGCGAGCTGCACACCGAGGAACGCGCAGGCCATGCCGAACGGCAGGAACCAGAACACGACCGTCAGGTAGATGCCGAAGCGGGCGACGAGCAGCGCGGCCTCGAGCCAGCGGTGCTTCACGTCGGCCTTGGTGCCGTTGCCGGTGACGATGCTCTGCACGGCGTACCGGTGCAGGTTCAGGCCCTCGAGCGTCAGCAGGGGGAAGAACAGCCAGCCCTGGAACCGCATGAACGTCGTCATGAGCGGGCCCTTGACCGCGGCGGCGTCCTCCGGCAGGAACCGGATGCCGTCGGGTGCGATGTCCGGGTCCTTGCCGACGGTGTTCGGGTTGCCGTGGTGGCGGGTGTGCTTGTTCATCCACCACGAGTAGCTGAGGCCGACCAGGAAGGTGCCGAGCCAGCGGCCGGCGTGGTCGTTCCACTTCTGCGAGGCGAAGACCTGGCGGTGCGCGGCCTCGTGCGACAGGAACGCGAACTGCGTGAAGATCACGCCGAGCGCGCCGGCGACGATCAGCTGGAACCAGGAGTCACCGAGGAACGCGAACGCGACCCATGCGAGCGCGAAGGTGACGATGAGTGTGCCGAACAGCGACCAGTAGAACCCGGTGCGGCGGCGGAGGAGTCCGTTCTCCTTGACCTGCGCGAGCAGAGCGGAGTAGGTCGAGGTGCCCTTGGGGCTTCCTGTTCCTGGACGAGTACGTGTGTAGCCCGGAGCGAGCGGAGTGGTGGTCAAGTGGACCGACCTTCCGGTGCGGACCGGCCCTTCGACCGGTTCGTGGTAGTTCACGCGATTGCGCTTGGTGCGACCATAGGGCCTGAAGGTGCGATTCCACCTGGCAATCAGCCTGCCCACTACGGTGATCGGATGGGCAAGGTCACGCTGCAGGACGTCGCCGTGCACGCCGGCGTCTCGATGAAGACCGTGTCCAACGTCGTGCGCGGCTACCAGCACGTCAGTCCGCCGATGCGCGACCGGGTGCAGGCCGCGATCGACGAGCTCGGGTACCGCCCGAACGTCTCCGGCCGGTCGCTCGCCACCGGCCGGTCGAACATGCTCGCGTTCGCGTTCCCCGACCTCCGGCGGCCGTACTTCGCCGAGCTCGCGCACGTGTTCTCCCGCGTCTGCGCGCAACGCGGGTACCAACTGCTGCTCGAGGAGACCCTCGGCGAGGCCGACGGCGAGCGCTCCGCTGTGCGCGGTCGCGAGGCCGGGGTGGTCGACGGCGTCGTCATCCACCCCCAGGTCCTGACCCCCGAGGCGATCGACCGGATCCGCGGGGACACCGCCGTGGTGTTCCTCGGCGAGGACGTCCGCCCCCAGTACTCCGACCAGGTGGTCATCGACAACGCGGCCGCGGCGGCGCAGGCCGTCGCGCACCTCGTCGCGCTCGGTCGCCGACGCATCGGCTTCTTCGGGCACGAGACCGGCCCGGAGTCCAGCACCTCTGGCGTGCGGCTCCACGGCTACCGGGCCGGGCTGGCAGCCGCCGGTCTGCCGGTCGACGACGCGCTCCTGGTCCCCCGCGAGGTCGGTGACGCCGCAGGTGCCGAGACCGCGTTCGGTCGGGCGCTCGATGCCGGGCTCCGGGTCGACGCACTGCTCTGCCGCGACGACCTCGCTGCCCTCGGGGTCCTGCGCGCGATGCGGTTGCGTGGGCTCGACGCTCCGCGGGACATCGCGGTGGTCGGGTGGGACGCGATGGGACTCGGTTCGAGCCTGGTGCCGAGCCTGACGTCGGTCGCGCCGGACACCGTCGCGCTGGCGGACACCGCCCTCGACCTGCTGCTCGAGCGGATGGACGGCTCGGAGGTACCGGGCCGGCTGGTCACGGTCGGGCACCGGCTGCTGGTGGGCGAGAGCGCGCCGTTCCCGGACGGCTCCGTCGACCGCGGGCAGGCGCAGGGCCAGGGCCGAGTCTCGGCCTGAGCGACACTCCTCGTGGCGGTCCGCCCGAGGAGTGTCGCCCAGCGCGAGTCTCGGGGCCGCTCCTCCGCGCATCAGCGCTCGCCCGGGTGCACGCTCCCCAGCAGCTCGACGACGACGGCACGCAGCGCCTCGGGCAGGTCGACGGTCCCGAGCTCGACGATCCGGTCGGCGCGCGGCAGGTCCTTCGACACTATCTCCCATGCGCTGAGCTTCTCGGCGTTCCCGGCCTGCGCACGCTCGAGGGCTCGCCGCACGGGCTCCCGGGCGTCGACGCCGACCACCGGCGGCCCGGACAACGTGACCGCCCCACCCGTGCTCGAGTCCACCGTCAGATCGACGGAGAACCGGTCCTCGGCGCGGGCCGACACGACCTGCCCGTCGGCGGGGGCGGCGAGGAACGTGATCCGCCAGTCGCGACGGGCCGGGACGACGTCGACCGCGCGCGTGGTGGCGTGCACGCGGAACTCGGCGAGCGCCGCGTCCCACGTCAGACGGGTCTCGGCACTGCGGCCGGTGTCGCCGGCGGGGTCCTCCTGGTCCTCGACCAGGGTGAACGACCCGGAGGCACCGGGGGCGACGAGGACCTCGAACGCGGTCGGGTTCGCGGTGGCGTCGAGTTCATCCTCGGTGGCGAGGGGCAGCAACCCGCCCGCGCGCAGCAGCACGGGCACGGTGTCGAGGGTGCGGTGCAGGTCGACGAACCGGTCGCCGGCGTACACGGTGCCGGTGAACACGTCGGTCCAGGTCCCCGGCGGCAACCAGGCCCGTGCGGTCCCGTGCAGGGTGACGGGGTCACGCGGTTCGACGATCGGGGCGACGAGCAGTTCGGACCCGAAGGCGTACGTGTTCGGCACCCGGTACGCCTCGTCGCGCCGTGATTCCAGGTGGTACAGCGGGCGGACGAGCGCGGTGCCCTCGGCGGTCCGGTGGTTCATGGTGTGCAGGTACGGCACCAGGCGGTGACGGAAGCGCAGGGCCTCCCCCATCGCGGTGCGTGCCTCGGCCGGGAACACCCACGGTTCCTTGCGGATGAACGGGTTGTTGGCGGAGTGCAGGCGCATGATCGGCGAGAACACCCCGAACTGCACCCAGCGCGTGGCGAGTTCGTCGTCGCGGACGCCGCGGGTGTGGCCGCCGATGTCGTGACTCCACCAGGGGTAGCCGATGTTCGCGGCGGTGGCGGTGAACTCGGGCTGGAACGCCAGCGACGCCCAGGACACGACGGCGTCGCCGGAGAACCCGACGGCGTACCGCTGGCTGCCGGGGCCGGCGTAGCGCGAGAAGGTCATCCCATGACCCCCGGAGCGCGCCGAGTCGAGCAGGTGGAAGTGGTTCAGTAGCCACAGCGGGTCGACGCCGGGCAGACCGCTCTCGCTGCCCTGCTGCCAGTCGATCCACCAGAAGTCGACGCCCTGCGCTTCGAGCGGTCGGTGCAGCTGGTCGAAGTACGCCTGCAGGAACCGTCGGTCGGTCGGTTCGAACGGGATCGGCTGCTCGGTCGCCGGGTCGATCCCCATCGCCGCGGCCGCCGCGGGGTAGGCGTCCTCGAACGCCCGGACGCCGTCGGCGGGGTGCAGGTTGAGCGTCGTGCGCATCCCCCGCCGGTGCAGTTCCGCCAGGAAGGCCTGGGGGTCGGGGAACAGCGAGGGCTCCCACGAGTAGCCCGTCCAGCCGTCGCCGAACTGCGGCGGAACGGAGTCGACGCGGTGCCAGTCCATGTCGATGACCGCGACCGAGAACGGCAGGCGTTCCTCGGCGAACCGGTCCACGAGTGCCAGGTACGAGGCGTCGCTGTACGGGTGGTAGCGGCTCCACCAGTTGCCGAGCGCCCACCGGGGCAGTCGTGTGGGGGCGCCGGACACCTGGCGGAAGGCGCGGAGGGCTGCGTCGAAGTCGCGGCCGTACGCGAACACCGTGACGTCGCGGCGGCCGGGGACGCGCGTGCCGATCCAGCCGTCGTCCTCGAACAGGAACGACTCGCTGTCGTCCAGCGCGGTGATGCCGTCGCGGGCCAGGATGCCGGGCTCGAGCGGCATCCTGCCGTCGACGTCGTCGAGGGTACGGCCGGTGCCGCCGAGGTCGCGGGGCTCCTGCCCCCAGCGCCAGCGGTTCGCGTCCGGGCCGATGGTCTCGACGACCAGGCCGCTCGGGCTGAACGGACGGCCGCCGTACCGGAGCCGGGCCCGGTCGGTCGTGATGACGACGCCACCAGCGACGCCGCCACCAGCGACGCCGCCGCCAGCGCCCTCGCCCGCGGTACCGACGCGCTCTACGGTGAACGCCGGCACCGGCAACCGCCGCCGGATCGCGAACGTCGAGGCGCGGTCCTCGAACCCGCCGTCGTCGCTCCACTCGATCCGGAACGCGCCGGCGTCGAGGACGATGATCCGCCAGTGCTCGCCGGTGACGACGGCTGCGGGGTCGGCGACCGGGTCGGATCCGGGGAACGGCCGGATGGTCGGGAGTGCGGTGGTGGTCATGGTCACGTCGTACCCCTCAGCTCTTGACCGCGCCCTGCGTCACGCCGCTGATGACCCAGCGCTGCGCGAACAGGTAGACGATGATCGTCGGCGCCATGGCCATCAGGTACGAGGCGAAGGCGACGTTGTAGTTCGTGCCGAACTGGCTCTGGAAGATGTTCTGCACCACGGGCAGCGTCTGCAGGGTCGGGTCGGCGGTGATGAGCGACGGCATCATGAAGTCGTTCCACGACGCCAGGAACGCGAAGATCCCGACGGTGGCGTTCATCGGTCCGAGCAGCGGCAGGATGATCCGCCAGAAGATCTGCCACGTGCTCGCGCCGTCGATGCGGGCGCTCTCCTCGAGCTCGACGGGGATCGACCGGAGGTACGCCGAGTAGAGCAGCACGCTGAACGACAGTTGGAACATGGCGTGCAGGATGCCGACGCCGATCGGGTTGTCGAGGCCCATCTGGGCGGTGAGCTTGATCTGCGGCAGTGCCACGACCGGGAACGGCAGGAACATCGCCGCCAGCAGGTAGACGAACGACCACCGGAAGAACCGTTTGTGCCAGTTCCGGACGATCGCGTACGAGGCGAACGAGCTGAGCAGCAGGGTCGCGACGACGGTGAGCGCTGCGACGCCGAGCGACACCGAGAACGAGACGGGGAAGCGCGTGAGCTCCCAGGCCGACGCGAACGAGCCGGGGTTGAACGGGAACGGCAGCGACAGGGCGTTGCCGTCGACGGACTGTTCGCTCGTCTTGAACGCCATCGCGACGGTGACGTACAGCGGGATGAGCACCGTCAACGCGGCGAGTCCGAGCACGACGGTCAGGGTCCAGTTCGTGCCGCCGAGGCGTCGCCGGTGCCCGCGGCCCGGTCGTCGCGCGTCGCCGGTGGTCACCGCGCGGGTGTCGGTGGGTGGGCGGGTGTCGATGGCGGTCATGCGAGTCGCAGGTTCCTTCCGCGGGTCGCCGCGAGCTGCAGCACGGAGATGAGGACGGTGATGATGAAGAACACGGTCGCGTTCGCCATCTGGTAGGCGTAGTCGCCCCCGGTGAAGCCGCCGAAGATGGTCATCGCGACGCTGCTCGTCGCGCTCCCCGGCCCGCCGTTCGTCAGGCCGACGATGACGTCGTAGGCGCCGAGGTAGCCCTTCACTCCGAGCACGGTGTTGATGACGATGAAGCCGCCGAGCAGCGGGAGCGTGATCGCGCGCAACTGCTTCCACCCGGTCGCGCCGTCGAGCGAGCTCGCTTCGTACAGCTCCTCGGGGATCGAGGTGAGCCCGGCGGTGTAGATGAGGAGGGCACCGGGCACGGTCTGCCAGGCGGAGACGATCACGATCGCGACCCAGGCCAGGTTCGGGTCGCCGAGGATGCTCTGCTCCAGCGGTCCGAACCCGACGCTCGTGGCCAGCGCGGGCACGGTGTTGGAGAACAGGAAGTTGAACACGTAGGCGACGATGATCCCGGAGATCACCATCGGGATCACGAAGATCGAGCGGAGGCCCGCGGCGAACCGGATCTTCTTCGCCAGAGCGATCGCCAGAGCCAGCGCGATGACCTGCGTGACGATCACGGTGACGACGGCGAACCCGAGGGTGAAGCCGTACGAGGCGAGGATCGCCGGGTCGGACACGAGCGCCCGGTAGTTCTCGAGCCCGAGGAAGTCCCACCGCCCGAAGCCGAGGTAGTCGGTGAAGCTGTAGAAGATGCCGACGCAGGCGGGTGCGACGACGAAGGCCGTGAACGCGATGAGGGCGGGCACGAGGAACAGGTAGTACATGCCCTCGGTCCGACGGAGGGAACCGGGGCGACGCGAACCGGCGGCGCGACGCGAATCGGCAGCGCGACGGGAACCGGCAGCGCGGTGCGTGCGGGCGGCCGCGGTGGCCGGCCCGGACGTCGCCGGGTCGGTGTCGCGGGAGAGTGGGGTCTGCATGGTCATGGTGGCTCCTGGAGTCCTGGTCCGGCTCAGACCGTCGCCGAACGGCCGGCGAGACGCCGCCAGTCCGAGTCGAGCCGCTGCAGCATCGAGGTGAAGTCCCCGCTCCGGATCGCCGACTGCAGGTAGTTGCCGAGCGGGATCGAGGTGGGGATGAAGGTGCCGGCGCCCTGGTAGAACGCGGCGTCGTCGACGTACTGCTGCAGGCCGGCGAGTCGCTCGTCCTGCTGCGGCGGCGCGTCCTTGGTCGGCGAGTACGCCAGGTTGTCGCGGTTGTACGCGTCGATGACCTCGGGCTGCATGAGGAACTCGACGAGCTCCTTCGCCTCGTCCGGGTGCTGCGACGCGGTCGGGATCCACAGGCCGAGGTCGATGTTCACCCGCGCCTGCCGGTCGCCGGGATCGTTCGACACCGGCAGTGCGAACGTGCCGACCTCGAGGTCCTTGTTCACCAGCGCGATCTGTCCGAGCGCCCACGGCCCCTGCAGGTACATCGCGGCCTCGCCCTTGCCGAACGCCAGGTTCCCGTCGGCGTAGGCACGGGTGGCGTGGTCGGGGTTGAAGAACGTCGAGATGGTCTTCGCGCGCTCCATCGGCACCGCGAAGTCCTTCTCGAACGACACCGCGGAGTCCGGGCCGACGTCGGTGCCGAGGGCCTTCATCTTCGTGAAGAACGAGCCGGTGTCGACCAGGCTGCCCACGGAGTAGTCGAACAGCCCCTGCCAGAGCGTCCAGGTGTCGCGGTCCGTCGCGTAGATCGGGGTGATGTCGGCCTTCCGGAGCGTCCGGCACACCTCGACGAACTCGTCCCACGTCGTCGGCACGGGCAGGTCGTGGTCGGCGAAGATCCGCTTGTTGTAGATGACCCCGGCGGCAGCGAGCGAGTACGGCAGCACACTCGTGCGGTCCTCGAACCTCGCGTACTGGTTCGTCAGGGTGTCGATGTCCGGTCGGACCCGGGCCGCCGAGGGCAGGTCGCCGAGGTCGCTCAGCACACCGCGGGAGATGTAGCGCGCGAGTTCCAGGTTGTCGTTGAAGCAGCCGACGTCGGCCGGCTCGCCGCGGACGAACTGCGGCGCGATCGCCGTCGTGCTGTCGTGCACCACGGACAGCCCGGAGTGCCCCTGCTCGAACCGCCGCAGGAGCGCATCGAAGTAGGCGATGACCTCCTGCTTCTGCTCGTAGAACCGCAGCGTCGTCGCACCCCCTGCCGCGGCGCGCGGTGCCGCGCACCCCGCGAGCGCCATCGTGCCGAGCGCGATCCCGCCGGCTGCTCCGGCGAGGAACCCCCGCCGGCTCACGGCCGCGCTGATCGTTCCGGTCCTGCTTCCCACCATCGGGCAACTCCCTCGTGCGCGTCGTCGCGCAGGTCCTGTTTACAGCGCTGTAAAACGGAAGTCAACGTTGTAATCGCACCTGACGGGGTACGCGCGCCCACGAGCGGACGGGAGGCGCGGGTCGCCCCCGCCCCGCGCCTCCCGTCCGCCGCTCGCCGGCCCGACCGCTTCGCGCACCGTGCGCACATCACCAACCGGTGCACCGTTGGTCGCTCCGTGCGCGCCTACGGCGCCGCACCGAGCACGCAACCCCGCACGGAACGGCCAAGGCTGCACGGTGCTCACCCGAACGACACGCCTGAGCGAACGCACAGAGCCGCCGCCAGGCACCATGGAGTGCATGCCAAGCACCACCTCCGCTCCCCCACCCGGCCCCCGCACGACGACCTCGGAGGTCCGGCGGTGGGTGTTCTGGCCCGCCGCCGTCCTCGTGCTCGGGTTCGTGGCGTTCACGCTCGTCTCGCCGTCGAGTGCCGAGGCGATGTTCGTCGGCCTGCAGGACGGCATCGTCCGGAACTTCAGCTGGTACTACGTGCTCATCGCGGCGTTCTTCGTCGGCTTCTCGGTGTTCGTCGGCTTCAGCAAGTTCGGCGACATCAAGCTCGGCAAGGACCAGGACGAACCGGAGTTCTCGACGGGCTCGTGGTTCTCGCTGCTCTTCGCCGCCGGCATGGGCATCGGCCTCGTCTTCTACGGCGTCTCGGAACCCCTCAGCCACTTCGCCTCGCCGCGCCCCGGCGTCACCGGTTCGGAGAGCGAGCTCGCGCAGCAGGCCCTCACCCAGACGTTCCTGCACTGGGGTCTCCACGCGTGGGCGATCTACGTGGTGCTCGGCCTCGCGCTCGCGTACGCCATCCACCGCCGGGGCCGCCCCGTCTCGATCCGCTGGGCTCTCGAGCCGCTGCTCGGCAACCGTGTCCGCGGCGGCTGGGGCAACCTCATCGACGTCCTCGCCCTGGTCGGCACCGTGTTCGGCGTCGCGACCTCGCTCGGCCTCGGGGTGATCCAGATCGGCGCCGGGCTCGAGAAGGCGGGCATCGCCGACAGCGGCATCGTCAGCCAGATCGTCATCATCGCCGCGATCACCGCCGTCACCATCGTCTCGCTCGTCACCGGGGTGGCGAAGGGCATGAAGATCCTGTCGAACTTCAACCTGCTGCTCGCCGCCGCGCTGCTGCTGTTCGTGCTCATCGTCGGTCCGACCCAGTTCCTGCTCCGCGACTTCGTGCAGTCGATCGGTTCGTACCTGCAGAACGTCGTCGGCCTGTCCTTCAACGTCACGGCGCAGCAGGGCGCCGAGGGCGAGGCCTGGCAGGGCGCGTGGACCACCTTCTACTGGGGCTGGTGGATGTCGTGGGCGCCGTTCGTCGGTGTCTTCATCGCGCGCATCTCGAAGGGCCGCACCGTGCGCCAGTTCGTCTTCGGCGTCCTGCTCGTGCCGACCGTGCTCACGTTCCTGTGGTTCGCGGTCCTCGGCGGTGCGGCGATCCACCGCGAGACCGACGGCTCCGGCGGCCTGGTCGGCTCGGACGGTTCCGTCGACGTCGAGGGCTCGCTCTTCACGTTGCTCGGCGATCTGCCCGCCGGCACCGTCCTGGTGTTCGGCGCGATCCTGCTCATCGGCGTGTTCTTCGTGACCTCGTCGGACTCCGGCGCCCTGGTCATGGCGATGATCGCGTCCGGCGGTGACATCGAGCCGAAGAACTGGCTGCGGGTGTTCTTCGCGTTCGTCTCCGCCCTGCTCGCGGTCGCACTGCTGCTGAGCGGCGGACTGGACGCCCTGAAGACCGCGGCGATCACGACGGCGTTGCCCTTCAGCGTCGTGCTGCTGCTCACCTGTTGGTCGACGATCATCGCCTTCACCCGCGAGCGGCGAGCGTACGACAGGGCCGAGCGCGAGGTCCTGCTCGAACATGTCGGCGCGTACTACGGGCTCGAGGTCGAGGGGCCGTCAGAGCGCGCGTCGCGGTCCGCGTTCGGTCGGCCGTGGGCAGCCGTCAAGAAGCGGGTGCGCGGCGGGTCAGTGGCGCACCCGGCTGCCACCGCCCTCGACGACTTCCCGATCCGGACGCAGACGGTCTCACCCGACCCCGCGGTCGACGCGAGCTTGGACGACGGGCCGGACACGGAGAGCGCGCTGCGCCCGACGGACGGATGACGACCGAGTCAGAGGTGCTTCTCCATGCAGTAGCTCGTCGGGTCGTCGGCGTACGGCCCGAACCGCGGGATCTGCCGGTACCCGAGCTTCTCGTACAGTGCGATCGCCGCGACCTGCGGCAAGCCCGTCTCCAGTTGCACCGTCGAGATGCCCCCGGCCAGCGCATGCGCTTCGAGCGCCTGGAGCAGGGATCGGCCGACCCCGAGTCCTCGAGCGTCGTCGGTGACGAACATCCGCTTGACCTCGCCGGAGCCGTCACGCCGATCGACGAGTGCCGCCGTACCGACGGCCACACCACCCTCGCGGGCGACGAACAGCGAGACCCCGTCGGCTTCGAGGGCGTCGACGTCGAGGCCGTGGTAGTTCTCGGCCGGGTACAGGGCCAAGGCGAAGGCGTCCCCTTGGCGGAGCAGGCTGAGGACGTCGTCGCTGCGAGGGCTCTCGATCTGGATGGAAGGCACGGCCGATTGTACGAGTTCAGTCGGCCGCTGGGCGGCGTCCCGCCGAGGACTGGAACCGCACCAGGTACCCGTCCGGGTCCTGCACGAGGAACTGGTCCACGCCGGCCTGCTCGCTCCCGACGTCGTACCACTTCGTCTCGGGCCGCATGAAGAGTTCGGTCCCGGCACGAAGCAGGGTGGCGGCGAGTGCGCGGCTGTCGGGCACGGTGACCTGGAAGTTCACGCCCCGGCCGAGCGGGCGCTCGAGCGGGCCGGTGATCCAGTTCCGACCGGCGCCCGCCTGTTCGAGCATGATGTGGGCAGTGCCGAGGGCGATGTACGCGAAGCGTTCCTCGGGCCGCGAGTAGCGGATCTCGAAGCCGCACAGGCCGCACCAGAACGCGAGGCTCCGGTCCAGGTCGGCGACGAGGAGTTCGGGGACGAGTGCGGGCTCGGGGACGAGTGCGGGCTCGGGCGGCATGCTCACCGGAACAGGTCGAGGTGCGGTGTCGCGCCGGGATCGGCCATCTGCGCCTCGGTCTCGCGTACCAGCTCGTCGACGCGAGCTCCCCACTTGCGCATGAAGACCACGCGGACGATGCCGATGACGGCCCACAACGCTGCGACGACCCCGCGCCCGAAGCCCGCCGGGTCTCCCTGCAAGACCTCCGGCACGGCGAGCGCGGCCCACAGGATGCCCAGGCTGATCCAGACCCACCCGGTGACCGCGCCCTGCGACGTCTGGCGGCGCAGGAAGCGCCTCCGGATCATGACCGGGACACCGGTCGGGTCGGCTCCACCGCGCAGCCACCGGTTCATCGCTCGGTACGAGCCGTAGCCGCCGAAGCGCGACCAGCTGCCCAGGATGAGCGCGAAGCCACCTGCAGCGAGGACGGCCACGACGACGAGGACCACCGTGAGGGACATGTCCGGGAAGTGAAGGACGACCAGCATCAGCCACAGCCCCACGAACACGGCAGGGGTGCCGAGGAGCTGCGCCCACCCGATGGCGTCGAGTTGTCTGATGCTCACCATTGCACTCTACGCACGCCCACTACCGCCGTCAGATGCCGGGACAGGAACACGTCGATGCGGCGTCGTGCGAGGATTCGTCGACCACATCGACGAAGGGCTCGATCATGACCACCGCGCGCACGTTCCACCTGATCAGCACGCTACTGCTGGCCGTCGGGTTCCTCGGGGCCGGCGCGCTGATGGCCGACGTCTACTACGGACCGGAGGGTGGCGGCGCCAACATCGGCCTCGGGCTCGTGATGCCACTGTGCCTCGGCTCCGGCGTGGTCGGCATCGCGATGGGGATCGCGGCCCTCGTGACGACTTGGCGGACCACCCGCGCCGCACGCTCGCGCCAGCCCGTCCGTTGATGCGGTGCCCGAAGAGCCTGGTGCGAGGTTGCACGCATGGTGCGGCCCTGATGCCTCGCACCATGCGTACAACCTCGCACCGAGCGGGCTCCCACCGCGATCAGCGGGCAGCCAGGCCTCCGGTCACCGACCCGGCACGGCCACCCGCACCGCACTGATCCGCCCCGCACGCGTCTGCGCCGTGGTCGCCGGGTCGTAGCTGTCCGCCGTCGCCAGGTAGAGCGTGCGGCCGTCCTCGCCCCCGAGCGCGCAGTCGATCGCACACAGCCCCGGGGCATCGATCCGGTCCGTGACCTCGCCGCCCTCGAGCACCCGGAGGAACTCTCCCGTGTCGACCGAGCAGACCCAAACGGCGCCGTCGCGGTCGACCGTGCTGCCGTCCGGCGTGACTCCCCCGGGCAGCGCTGCCCACTCGCGCCGTCCGGTCAGCGAACCATCGGGCTCGATGTCGAACGCGGTGAGCCGGCCGCCCCACGTCTCACTCACCACCAGGGTCCGGGTGCCGGGCAGGACGTTCGCGCTGTTCGGGAACACCAGCCCCTCGGCGGCGAGACGGAACGAGCCGTCCTGCTCGATCACCCAGAGCGGGCCGGGGCGGAGCTCCTCGCCGCCGTACAGGTCGTAGCCGAAGGCCCCGATGTAGGTCCGGCCGGTCGCGTCGTCGACGACGAGGTCGTTCAGGAGCGACGACTCCTCGCCGGACAGGTCGGCGAACACCGATGCCTCGCCGCGGTCGTCGACGGCGACGACCGTGCGGGATTCCATCGAGCTGACGATCAGTCGCCCGTCGGCGAGCCAGCCGAGCCCCGACGACTGGCCCTCGACCGTGGCCTCGAGACGCGGAGCCGCGGTCGAGGTCGGGTCCATCGAGAAGACCTCGCCGGTGTGCATGTCCGAGTACCAGAGCCGCCCGTCGTGCCAGCGGTTGCCCTCGGGGAAGCGGATGTCGGTGACGACGTCGGTCGCGGAGTCCAGAGTGATGTGCACGGGCCCCAGCCTGCCAGCCGCACCCCCGCGCCACCCGGTGGTCTGGCACGATCGACCCATGCCCCTCGACGGAACTCCCCTGGAACGGCTCGGCTTCCTGACGATCGGGTCGTTCGACCCCGCCCGGCCATCGCAGGGCCACGAGGACACGCTCCGGGTCATCGAGCGCGCGGAGGCGCTCGGCTTCGACAGCGCGTGGCTGCGCCACCGGCACCTGCAGCACGGCATCTCCTCCCCCGTCGCGGTGATGGCCGCCGCGTCGCAACGGACCTCGCGGATCGAGCTCGGTACCGCCGTCACGCCGATCGGCGCCGAGAACCCCTTCCGGCTCGCCGAGGACCTCGGCACCGTCGACGTGCTGCTGGGCGGACGCCTGAACCCCGGCTTCTCGGTCGGTACCCCGATGAACTTCGACCTCTACAAGGACGCGATCTACCCCGACACCGCCGAGCACGAGGACCTCGGCAACGACCGGCTCCTGCGCTTCCGTGACCTCGTGCGCGGAGACGCGGTGACCGGCACCGGGGCCGGCACCGTCGAACGCCGAGGGATCGAGGAGTTCGCGAGCACCGTCCAGCCCCACAGCGCCGGCCTCGCCGACCGCATCTGGTACGGCACCGGCAGCACGAAGTCGGCGGTCTGGGCCGGCGAGAACGGCTTCCACCTGCTGACGTCGAGCGTCACCCGCAGCGAGAACGGCACGGACTTCGCCACCAACCAGCGGGCCCAGATCGACGCCTACCTCGACGTCCACCCCGACCGCAGCGCTGCGCGCGTCTCGCAGGGGCTGGTCGTCATCCCGACCGACACGGCGACCCGCGAGCAGGAGGCCCGCTACCGCGCCTACGTCGAGAGCCGCTCGGGGCGCGTGGGCGTGCCGATGGGGCCCGCCGGGATGCTCTTCGCCGCCGACCTCGTGGGCACTTCGGCGGAGATCGCGGACCGGTTGCGCGCCGACGCCGGCTACCAGGCGGTCACCGAGGTCGCCTTCGCGCTGCCGTTCTCGTTCGAGCCGGACGACTACGCGCAGATCACCACGGACATCGCCGAGCACCTGGGACCGCAACTCGGCTGGGCGCCGCGACCGGCGGCCTGAGAACGGCGCCAGACCGCCGGACGGGAGGCACGTGGCCAGCTCGCGCCGTGCCTCCCGTCCGCCTCGGGGTCGCGCCCAGGGCGCGTGATCAGTCCTGCTGGTCCGCCTCCACCGCATCCTGCAACCGCTCGAGCACGTCCGGCACCGCCGAGCGCACCCGGCTCCAGCTCGGGATGAACGGCTTGTCGTCCGGGCGTGCGCTGAAGGCGCCGCCGGCGTCGAGGATCGCCTTGGTGAAGAGCTCGACGGCCGCTTCTTCGGCGTGCTGGTCGAAGCCGAGCCCGCTCATCTCGGCTTCGTGCCGGTAGACCTCGACGATGTCGAGGGCGTTCCGGTAGTACGTCGCCTTGAGCACGCGGAACGAGTCCGAGGTGAGCGGGACGCCCATCGTCGCGAGCTTCCGCAGCAGCGACTGCACGATGTCGTTGCCCATCCGTGCGAGTCCGCCGGTGCCGTCGGCCTCGGCGAGGGGCTGGTGCTTGTGGTCGTAGGCGTCGGCGATCTCCACCTGGCACACCTGCCGGGTCGCGTAGTCGCGGTAGACCTCGGACAGCATGCCGATCTCGAGGCCCCAGTCCCCCGGGATCTTCAGGCCGTTCAACACGTGCGCGCGCATCGCGAACTCGCCGGACAGCGGGTACCGGAAGCTGCTGAGGTACTCCAGGTACTCGGACTCGCCGTAGACCTGGCGGAGCGACCGGAGCAGCGGGCCGACGAGCAGCCGTCCGACGCGGCCGTTGATCCGGCCGCCGGCGACGCGGGCGTAGTAGCCCTTCGAGAACTCGTAGTCGAACGCCGGGTTCGCCACCGGGTAGAACAGCCGCGCGAGCATGCCCCGCTCGTACGTGGTGATGTCGCAGTCGTGCAGCGCAATGCACTCCGCCCGCTCCGACGCGAGCGCGTAACCCGTGCAGTACCAGACGTTCCGGCCCTTGCCCGGCTCCCCCGGTGCCAGCCCCTCGCGCTCCAGCTCGGCGTCGAGTTCCCGCAGGCGCGGCCCGTCGTTCCACAGGATGCGGTGCCGCTGCGGCAGCCGGGCGAAGAACTCCCGCGCGTGCTCGAACTGCGAGCGGTCAGCGCGGTCCAGCCCGATCACGATCTCGCTGAGCCAGTCGGCCTCGGCCAGCTCGTCGACGATCCGCGAGAGCGCCGGGCGCTCGAGCTCCGAGTACAGCGCCGGCAGGATCAGGCTCATCGGCCGCTTCTCGGCGAACCCGCGCAGGTCGTCCTCGATGCTCGCGGTGCTGCGGCGACCGAGGTCGTGGAACGTCGTGATGACGCCGTTCTGGTGGAAGTCGCTCATCGATGGCTCCTGAGGTGCTGTTCGCGGTGCTGTTCGAGGTGGTGTTCGAGGTGGTGTTCGAGGCCTTCGCTCCAGCCCTGCGGGCCGGGGGCGGTCGTGCGGTGGACGCGCTCGGGTCGGTCGTCGTCGAGGGGTCCGGGTGCCGGGCCGTGGCCGCGCACGACGACCGCCAGGTCGACGGCGTCGAGCAGCGCGGTGTCGTTCGGGCCGTCGCCGAGCCCGATCGTGCGGGGAGCGGTGCCGGTGCGGCGTTCGTGGTCGGCGACGAGCAGGCGGACCGCGGTGCCCTTGTCGCGCCCGGCGGGCAGCACGTGCCAGAAGCGGCCGCCGCGCACGAGGTCGAGGCCGGCCGCGGCGAGCGCCGCGCGGAACGCGCCCGCGCGGTCGTCGTCCTCGGCGTGCCAGAGCAGGACCTCGGAGGCTTCGCGCTGCCGAGCATCGCCGGCTGCTCCGAGGTCGAGTCCGGTCCACGCGGCGACGACCTCGTCGGTCTCGCCGCCGAAGGTCGCGAAGTGCAGGTCCAGGTCCGCTCGGGTGCGGTCGAGGTCTGCGCGGAGACGCTCGAGATCGGCGTTCGCGGGGCCGGCTCCGGCTCCGCCTCCGGCTCCGGCTCCGGTCATCACGTTGCCGTCCGGTCCGACGACGATCGCACCGTTCTCCGCGACGAACGCCTGCCCGTCCAGACCGGTCCGCCGCTGCAGGGCGGTGATCTCAGCCCGGGTCTTGCTGCTGCAGAACACCACGGGCACGCCGTCCGCGCGCAGGTGCTCGAGCATCGGCAGGGCAGCGTCGAACGAGTAGTCGTGGTGGTCGAGGAACGTCCCGTCGAGGTCCGTGACGACCATCAGGTCGGGTGGTGGCATCGTGCTCCGCTCGCGGCTGGCTGGGCTGCGGGCGACGATGCCCCGGACCACCCTGCCATGCGTGGGAGTCCGGTTGGTGAACAGCGCAACCCGTGACTTTCCACGCACATGTCGGAAAAGTCGTATGGTGGATGCGTGCAGAGTAGCGCTTCGGAACGAGCCACCGACCCCCGACCGGCACGGACGCGTGCCGCCATCGTGCGAGCGGTCGAGCGCCTCGTCGCGGAGCCGGCCGCGGAGATCTCGGTCAACGCGATCTCCCGGACCGCTGGCGTGAGCCGTAGCGCCTTCTACGCCCAGTTCGCGGATCTCGACGAGCTCGCCGTCTCGATGCTCGTCGACACGTTCCGCGACATCGGACTCGACGACCTCCGGGGCCGAGCCGACGCCGACATCGACCCGCGCACGCTGGCGACCGCGTCGACCCGACGGTTGATCGCACACATCGGTGCTCGGTCGGCCTTCTACCGGGCGTCCCTCGATTGGCGGCTCTCCGGACGCGTGCACGAGAGCGTCGTCGCTGCGTACGCGCAACAGGTCCTCGCCACGATGCAGACGCTCGACCACCCGGGCGTGCCCCGCGCGAACGCTGAGGACACCGCCCTGTTCATCGCCGGTGGTGCGATCGCGATGCTGACGGCCTGGCTCCGCGACGACGCTCCGGCTGGGCAGGACGCGATGGCCGAACGACTGGTCGCCGTCATGCCCGAGTGGCTGGTCGGCAGCGACTGACCCCTGACTTCTCCGCTGCCCGAGCGGAGCTCGCGCGCTCCCGCGCGCCGACGTCGACGATGACGAGAGGAACCACCATGAGCAGGACGTACGTGGTCACCGGAGCTGCCTCCGGGATCGGCAAGGCCACCGCAGAACGACTCGAAGCCGACGGGCACCGCGTGATCGGTGTCGACATCAAGGACGCGGACGTCGTCGCGGACCTCAGTACCGGCGAGGGCCGCACCGCGCTCGTGCACGAGGTCGAGCAGCGCTCCGGTGGCCGGGTCGACGGCGTGATCGCCGTCGCCGGGCTCGTCGCGGCGAGTCCCGTGACGGTCGGGGTCAACTACTTCGGCGCGACGGCCACGCTCGAGGGACTCCGCCCGCTCCTCGCCGGCTCCGACGCCCCGCGCGCCGTGGTCGTCGCGTCCCTCGCAGCCCTCGAAGAGGTCGACGAAGGCCTGTACGAGCGGCTCCTCGCGGACGACGAGCCAGGCGCACGACGGGAGGCCGAGCGCATCGGGACGGCGACGAACGCCGCAGGGTCGAGCGCCATCTACTCCACCACCAAGAAGGCGATCGCACAGTGGGTCCGCACCCACGCGAAGGACCCGGAGTGGGCCGGCGCCGGCATCGCACTGAACGCGATCGCGCCCGGGGTCATCGAGACGCCGATGACGGCCGCAGCGTTGCAGAGCGCCGAGGGCCGCGCCGCCCTCGACGCGGGAGCCCCGTCTCCCCTGAACGGTCCCGCCGCGCCGCCCGCCGCCCCGGCAGCACTCCTGGTGTGGCTCGCCAGCGCCGAGAACACACACGTCACCGGGCAGATCGTCTTCATCGACGGCGGCGCCGAGAGCATCCGACGCCCCGAACGCATCTGATCCCCACACCGAGAACATGAGACACGACATGGCACGACTCGACGACAAGGTCGCGATCATCACCGGCGCAGCGAGCGGCATGGGCCTCGCCGGCGCCCAGCTGTTCGCACGGGAGGGCGCGACGGTCATCATGACCGACGTCAGCGAAGCGGCACTGCAGCGGGAAGCGGCCTCGATCCGCGACGAGGGAGGTCATGCCACCGCGATCACGCTCGATGTCACGTCGCCGGAATCGTGGCACGGCGTCGTCGAACGGGTGGTCGCCGACCACGGACGCGTCGACGTGCTCGTCAACAACGCGGGTATCCACATCGCCAAGGGCATCCTCGAAGCCGAGCTCGACGACTGGAACACGGTCATGGCGGTGAACACCACCGGCGTGTGGCTCGGCATGAAGTCGGTCATCCCGCACATGCAGCGGCAGGGCGGCGGATCGATCGTCAACGTGTCGTCCATCGCCGCGATCGTCGGCGGCGTGTCCGACGCGGGCGGGGCGGCGTACTCCGCGTCGAAGGGTGCCGTCCGGTCGCTCACGAAACACGCCGCACAGTGGTTCGCAGGAGACGGTGTCCGCGTCAACTCGATCCACCCCGGCTCCGTCTACACAGGCCTCGCGGCCGCTGCGGGCATGACGAAGGAGACGATGGCCGAGCAGCTCGGCGGCGAGGTGCCCCTGCCGCCGCACGTCGGCGAACCGACCGACATCGGGTACGGCATGGTCTACCTCGCCTCCGACGAGGCGAAGTACGTCACCGGCGAGGAACTCGTCATCGACGGCGGTTGGACCACCCACTAGCCGGTGCCGAACGGACGCGGCCACGTGAGCGCGCTCCTGCGCGCGTGGACCGGGCCCGGGACGCGATCCGTGACGGACGGGAGGCCCGGTGCCAGCTGGCACCGGGCCTCCCGTCCCGCTCGTGGGGACGTCTACCGAGACGCGCCGTCCAGAGATCCGTCCTGACGACCGGCTGCGCGCTCGATCGGCGAAGGATCGCCGAGCAGTCGTCGGGTCCAGTCCGCGAGGGCAGCGGTCGCGGTCCTCGAGATCGCGGCGTCGGGCACCATGCTCGTGAACCCGTGGAAGGCACCGGGCCAGACGTGGAGCTCCGCGTCGACCCCCGCTGCCCAGAGGCGGCTGGCGAAGGCCACGTCCTCGTCACGGAAGACCTCGGCGCTGCCGCAGTCGATGTAGGTCTTCGGCAGAGCGGACAGGTCTGCCGCACGAGCCGGAGCGGCGTACTCGGAGACGTCCGGCGTCGCACGGCGCGGTCCGAGGTACGCGTCCCACGCGAAGCGGTTCATCTGGCGGTCCGCGACGCCGACACCGTCGATCTGCTGGGTCGAGACGGTGTCGTCACGGTCGTCGAGCATGGGCGACACGAGGATCTGCGCCATCAGGCTCGGACCCTGCCGGTCGCGTGCGAGCAGGGCCGTCCCCACGGCGAGTCCGCCGCCGGCGCTCTGCCCCGCGACGACGATCCGTGCCGGGTCGATGCCGAGCTCGTCGGCGTGCTCTGCGACCCAGACGAGACCGGCGTAGCAGTCCTCCACCGGGTACGGATCGGGGTACTCGGGTGCGAGGCGGTAGTCGACGCTGACGAGGACCACGTCGTGGTCGAGCAGCCAGTCGTCGAACGAGTCGAGGTTCCCGAGGTGGTGGCCGAACATCATGCCCCCGCCGTGGATCGAGTAGACGGCTGCGGTCGCACCGGTCGCACCGGTCGCACCGGTGCGCTCGGTGCGGTCGATGATCGCGAGGTCGATGGGGTCGCCGAGGTGCCCCGGCACGGTGACGGTCCGCCGCTGGTACCCGCGGGACCGCAGGCGCTCGTCGAGGACGTCCTCGGGCACGTCGAGCTGTCGCATACGGGGCAGCATCTCCGCGGTGAGGGTGAACGGGCCTCGGGCCTCGAGCGCCGTCAGGAAGGTCGCGAGTTCGGGGTCGAACGGCGGGCGGGCGATGGGGTCGGACACGGGCGCACTCCTTCGATGAAGAAGTGGCGACTCCCGTGAGACGCGTGTGCGGTCCAGCCTGCCGGAGCAGCGCGGGATTTTTTCCCTCTGCCTCCGACAGTAGCGCATGCGACGCTGCGCCTCGCGCTCAGGACAGTCCTTCCCCACCGCCCGCCCGACGCGTACAGTCCGCTGCACGGTACGGCTGGTGGACGGGGAACGCGATGCGACTGATCACGGGGACGACACTGGTCGTTGCGCTTGCCGCAGCCACGATGGTCGGCCTGGCGTCGCCAGCGGCCGCGGCCGGGTCGGGAACGATCGCCGTGCAGCTCGCAGCGCCGGACGGCACCGCGATCCGGCTGGCGGACGTCGAACTCGCGGCGATCGGCACCGACGCCGTCGTCGGGAACGCCACCACCGATGCCGACGGTACCGCGACGTTCACCGGCATCCCCGCCCCGGACACCGTCACGGTCACGGTCACGACGCGGCAACTCCCGCCACACGGAGCGGAGACCTACGCACCCGGACTCCGCTCGGACATCGCCATCCGCGGCGGTTCGACCGTCGCGGTCACCGTGCCGCTCGTGATCGGTGCCACCGTGCAGGGCGGTGTGGTCAGTCCGACGGGACCCGCCGCCGGGCGCCTGATGTACGCCTGGAACGAGGACACCTCGCAGGTGTTCCGAACGACCTCGGACAGCGCGGGCCAGTACCGGTTCGTCGGGTTGAGCACCGGGAAGTACCGCATCGAGGCGTACGCCAGCGGAACGGCGTCGCCCGCCGTGTGGAAGACCCGGGTGTACCAGCAGCGAGGGACCCTCCCCGCTTCGCGGGTGACGTTGTCGAGGCACTACGCACACAGTGACTACGACCTGGCCGTCTTCGCGGCCTCGGCGTCCCGCGGCCCGTCGGCGCAGCTGAGCGGCGCAAGCGTCATGGTGACGAACGCGACGACCGGCACGACATTCTCGACCCGGTTCTCGACGCTGCTCGACAGCGAACAGACGGCGCAGTTCCAGATCCCCTCCGGGCAGTACCTGGTGGAGCTCCGGACAGTGGCGACGACCACATCGCCGGCACGTGTGCTGTGGCTCGGCCGTCCGGGCGGCGTGTACCGGTACGTGGCCGACCGGGCGCAGGCCGTCCCGGTCACAGTCGTGTTCGGTGGGTTCAACGGCTGGGGTGGGGCGGTGCCGGAGGCGGCGTCGCGCTGAGTACCGCGGCTTCGCTGCGGGGTCCTCCTCGAGCCGGCAACGGACGGGAGGCCCGGTGCCAGCTGGCACCGGGCCTCGCGTCCGCCATCGGCGCGCGTCCATGGCCCCCCATGTCGCAACCACGCCGCTGACCGGCTCGGCGGCAGCCGCGCAACGGGCCGCAGCGCAGCTGCCCCTTCCTCAGGGGCGCTCCGCGTCGTATGGTTTACAGCGTTGTAAACGGACCGTCGTGCTGACGGCCCGCTGGTCACGGCCGTCGCACGGCCCGATGGACGACGTCGTCCTCGAGGAGCACCCAATTGCGCCCCATCTCCTTCCGTTCCCGAGGGCTGCGCCGAGCGCTGTCGTCGGGCATCGTCGCTGCGACCGCCCTCGGCATGCTCGGGATCGCCGCGATCCCGGCCGCCGCGGACCCGGCAGCTGATCGCACCGTCGTCTCGGGCCAGGCTCGGTTCGAGGTGCTCTCCCCCACGCTGATCCGCACCGAGTACGCCGGCGACTCGCAGTTCACCGACGGCAGCACCTTCAACGTCATCGGACGCGACGGCTTCGCACCGACGACGTTCACGAAGACCGAGCGGGACGGCTGGCTGACGCTCGACACGGGCGCGATGACCGTCCGGTACAAGGAGGGCTCGGGGGCGTTCACGCAGGACACCCTGCAGACCGCGCTGACGCTGCCGTCCGGGCAACAGGTCTCCGGCACCCCGTGGGTGTCGACGCCCACGCCGTCCTGCACGATCGGGTCGCTCTGCGAGGCCGAGACGCTCGGACTCACCGGCTTGTCGCTCGCCACCGACCACACGGGCTTCACCGGCGCCGGGTTCGCCGCGGGCTTCGAGTCCGTCGGCAACGCGATGACCTTCACGACGACCGCCGAACAGGCCGGCTCGTACGACCTCGCCCTGCGCTACGCGAACTCGCAGGGCGGTGACGGCCAGGTGGCGACCCGCACCCTCAGCGTGACCGTCGACGGCGGCACCGCGCAGACGATCCGGCTCGCGCCCGGCGCGAACTGGGACGACTGGAAGACCACCGCCGCCACGACACTCGACCTGACGGCAGGCGAGCACCGCGTGCGCATCGAACGCACCGCGGACGACTCCGGACGGGTGAACGTCGACAGCCTGGCGCTCGTTCAGACGGGCGCGGCCTACCCGACACCGTCGCCCACGGTCACCGGCGAGGACTGCGCGTTCGGCACCGTGTGCCAGGCCGAGGACTCGGCACGCACCGCTCCGGCAACGACCGCCACCAACCACAACGGCTTCGCCGGGGACGGCTTCGTCGCCGGGTTCGAGCGTGCCGGCGCGCAGCTGACGACGCATGTCACCGGGGTGCCGGCCGCGGGCGACTACGCCCTGCAGGTCCGCTACGCCAACGGCTCCGCCGGGACGCCGACGCTCACCGCGGCCCCAACCGGCCAGCAGGCCACCACTGCAGCGCTCCCGAAGACGAGCGGCTGGGACTACTGGAACACCGTCACGGTGCCGGTACAACTGGCCGCCGGCACGAACGACGTCGTGATCGGGTGCCCGACCGTGGCGAACAACTGCAACGTGAACTTCGACACCGTCGCCGTGGTGGACACCGCGTCGACGGTCCTCGCCGCGCATGCACCGCTCGGCGGGTACCGCCGTGACCTCGACACCGCCAACGGATCGGTGAAGACGAACCCGGGTCTGCTCTACCAGGACGGCTGGTCGCTCCTCGACGACAGCGCCTCGGCGCTGTACGACCAGGCGACCGACACCGTCACCCCCGCCGGCGACCACGGCGGCGAGCACTACCAGGACGGCTACGTCTTCGGGTACGGCAGCGACTACCGCCACGCGCTCGAGGAGCTCGCCGTCCTGACCGGACCGACCAAGCTGCTCCCCCGCTGGGCGTACGGCGTCTGGTACTCCGAGTACTACGACCGCTCGCAGGCCGACTACCTGGCCATCGCGAAGCAGTTCCGCGACGAGAAGGTCCCGGTCGACGTCATGGCGATCGACACCGATTACAAGGTCGGCAGCCCCACCAACCAGGGCGACAGCAAGTGGGACGGCTGGTCGGTCGACCCGTCCCGGGTCCCGGACATGACCGGCCTGCTCGCCGACTGGCACGCCGAAGGCATCCACAACACCCTCAACATCCACCCGTCGATCTCGAGCCAGGACCCGAAGTTCGCCGAGACTCAGGCCACCGCGAAGGGCAAGCTCACCAAGGGCGACGGCGACCGCTACCTGTTCGACTGGTCCGACCCCGACCAGCTCAAGGCCTACTTCGACCTGCACACCTCACTGCAGCCGAAGGGCGTCGACATGTGGTGGCTCGACTGGTGCTGCAGCGAGAACTCGAAGTACTCCGCGAACGGCGTCACCCCCGATGCGTTCATCAACCAGCAGTACGCGAAGTACACGGACGAGGCCCTCGGCGGCCGGGGGATCGCATTCTCGCGGGCGTACGGCTCGTTGACCGCCGGCGGCTACGGCAACCCGCAAGCGGTGCCGACCGGCCCGTGGGCGGACAAGCGCACGACCGTGCACTTCACCGGCGACACCACGTCGTCGTGGGACATGCTGGCGGCCGAGGTCGGGTACACCCCCGGTGAGTCCGCCGCGACCGGCCTGGCGTCCGTCAGCCACGACATCGGTGGCCACAACGGTGCGCAGTACGGCATCGAGGGCGCCGAGGACGGCACGACCCAGCTGCCCGAGGACCTCTACGCCCGCTGGGTGCAGCTCGGCACCTTCCAGCCCATCGACCGTCTGCACAGCAACCACAGCGACCGACTGCCGTGGCAGTACCCGGCCGCCGCCGAAGCGTCGGCGAAGCGGTTCCTGAACCTCCGAGAGGCCCTGGTCCCCCTGACCTACACGCTCGCCGCCCAGGCCACCGAGACGGGCACTCCGATCCTGCAGCCGCTCTACCTGCAGTACCCCGAGGCGCAGGAGTCCTACGCCCAGGCCGGCTCCGAGTACCTGTACGGCCCGGACGTGCTCGTCGCTCCGGTCACCACCGCGAACGACGACTCCGGCACGGCGACCCGCTCCGTCTGGTTCCCGGCCGGCAGCTCGTGGACCGACTGGTTCACCGGCAAGACCTACGAGGGAGGCACCACCGCCGACGTCACGTCCGACCTGAACAGCATGCCGGTGTTCGTGAAGAGCGGCGGCATCGTCCCCACCCGCTCCGAGCAGGTCGAGAACGACGCCGCGCCGCTCGATGCCGTCACCCTGACGGTGGCGACGGGCGCGGACGGCTCGTTCGACCTGCACGAAGACGCCGGCGAGGACACGGCTGCGAAGTCGAGCGCGATGACCACGGCTCCCGTCACCGCGAAGGCCGAAGCGGGCAGCGCCACCACCGCCGTCCGCTACACGCAGCAGGCGACCGGCGGCTCGCTCGACATCGCCCCCGCCGACGGTTCCTTCGCCGGCCAGGTGCAGGACCGTTCGTGGACGGCGACGTTCACCAACGCGGACCGCCCCCGCACCGTCACCATCGACGGCCGCGCGATCGCGGACACCACGTGGACCTACGACGCCGGCACCCGCACCATCACCGTGCCGGTCGATGAGCGGTCCGTGACGAAGCGCACGGTCGTGGCCTTCAGCAGCAAGGCGGCGGCGACCCCGGCGCTGCAGGTCGAGTCGCCTCGGGTGGACGCGGGCGACTCGCAGACCGTGACCGGAACCGGGTTCCCGGCCGACACCGACGTGGCGTTGGCGACCACGCCGCGCATCGGCGGGGCCACCGCGCACACCGACGCGAGCGGCGCGTTCTCGGCCGACCTGCGTGTTCCGGGCACGGCGTCCGGTCGGGTGAGCGTCACCGCGTCGGTCGACGGTGTGGCCCTGGCTCGGGCCGCCTTCACCGTGGTGGCTGCGGCCGCTCCGGCGCCGACCACCTCGCCGAGTGCAGGCGTGCCGGGAGGCAACGCTCCGACGCCGGGTGACAGCGGATCCGGTACCCCGGGCGCGGCAGCCCCGGGCGCCGGTGGCACCGATCCCGGCAGCGACCCCGGCGGCGCACTGGCCTGGACGGGCGCGAACCTGCTCCCCCTCGGGCTGTTGACGGCGGCACTGCTTGCGGCCGGTGGACTCGTTTGGACGCTGCGGAGCCGGCGACGCCGGGCGCGTGGCTGAGCCCGCCTGAGCGATCAGCCGTCACGGGCAGATGACGGACGGACGGGAGGCCCGGTGCCAGCTGGCACCGGGCCTCCCGTCCGTCCGGGGTTGCGCTCCAGGTCTCCGATCACGCGACCTCAGCGCGGCTGCGCCTGGAGTCCTGGACACAGCGTTCTTCTTCTGACATGTTAACGGCTGAACGTTTACACGTCAGTGCTCAGAGAGGAGTAGGCAATGGGCAAGATCGGTCAACAGGCTCGGCGAATAGCTGCCAGCTTCGCCGCAGTAGCCGTCGGCGGGACGGTGTTCCTCGGCGCGATCCCCGCGCACGCGCAGGGCGATGCCGGGAGCCAGGGAGTCGTCGGCGGATGGTCAGAGAGCGCCGGGACAGTCGATGCCGCAGAAAGCGGGATGGCAGTGTTCGCGGTGAACCACCGCGGTGCAGCGGAGCGGAAGACGATCAACGGGACGACGCACAAGCGCTCGCACGGTTGGACCACCTGGGCAGGCGTGCAGCACTACACGCGCGCCCGGCTCGAGCACGGCAACAGGATCATCGCTGACTCCGGCCGGAAGTGGGGCAAGTCCGGCACTGAAGCCGTGACCGCGTGGAAGCCGTACCGGCCGAACCAGCCCGGCAACGGTGTCGGTACCGCGAAGACCTACTACGGCAGGTGACACAGCGCAGCGGGTGCGAGCCGACGGCTCCCACCCGCTGCGGCATCAGGAGAAGACGTGACGAAGCAACAGATCACGGCAACCGCGGGCCTGCTCCTGCTGGCCATGCTCTTGACGGTCTTGATCGGGGTGTTCGATGCCCGCCGACGTGTCATCGCCGCGGAAGGCGATGATCTCCGCGCGGGCCAAAGCGCGTGGGTGACCGCAACGCTCGACGATCTCGAGCGTGCGCGGAGCGCGTTCGAACCGGGAACCAAGGTGTTCGTGGAACTCGAGGATGGTGTCCGCGCCGTTGCGATCCTGTCCGGACGGTGGACAGACGTCCCACTGCACGACGGGCACGCACTGACCGGGCGCCCCGGCGAAGCCCTCGCCGGGGCTGACGCCGGGGTCCACGGTGACGACATCGCCGTCGGTGGCAAGCAGTACACCGTGGTGGGGCGACTTGGCGTCCGGGCCGACAGTCTCCTGTCCGATGACGTGGTCATCGCCGATCCGTCGCAGTTCTCGGCATCACCACAACGACTGCTCCTGGACGGCCCGAACAGCGTCCACCATTACAGCGCACAGTTCCCCGGCAGGAGCGTCGAGATCATCGACGACGGCACGAACCGCAGGACGAACGTCGACGCCGTGTCGCCGGTCCTGATCGCACTCGGCGCGCTCGTCGTCGCGCTCATCGCCCTGATCGCTGGTTTGCAAGCCGGACGATGGGAACTCCGCACCGCCGCGGTGCGCTTCACCACGGGGATCCGACCGCTGACCACCCTTCGCAGCGCTGCTGCCAGAGTCGGCATGACCAGCGCCGCCATCTGTACAACCGCAATCGCGGGCGCGGCAGTCGTCAGGCAGACCACCATCCTCGACCTTGACGTCACCACCGCAGTCGTCGCGGTCGGAACCGTCGTGCTTGCCGTCGCCGTCGCATCGTTCTGGCAGGGAACCCGACGATGGAACTGCTGAACGACCTCCGGTCCAACTGGACGATCATCGTCGCCAAGATCGTCCTGCTCGTGCTGCTCGCGCTCTGCTGGTACAACGTGGCATCGTTCTCCCAGTCCACCTCGCAGGCCGTGGCCCAGGGCCTGTCCGCTGATGCCGACGTCGACCTCTACACGGTGGTCGACGATCTCGACCCGGATGCTTTCGAGGCGATCCGACGAGACCAGCACGCGCTCGACGAAGTCGCGTCGTTCGTCGATCGCATCGACGACGAGCCCGGATTCGACTTCATCTCCTCGTACGACCAGCCCGTCACCGTCCAGGACTTCCGCGGCGACGACCGCTTCGACGTCGGTTACGGCACCGAGTACACACTCAACGGGAAGTACCAGGACGAGTCCGGACGGAGTGTTCAGGACATCAAGTCCATCCAGCTCAACGAGACCGCGTACGAGTTCGCGGGGCTCTCCGTGCAGGACGGCGAGCCGATCGAGTGGGATGCCGTCGACTGGGGTTCCGGCCGGATCCCCGTGCTGCTCGGCAACGAGTACCGCGGCCTGTACGAGCTCGGACAACACCTCACCGGAGCGGTCATCCTGCAGGGGCAGGAACTCGAAGTCGCCGGCTTCCTCGAACCGAACAGCGCCATGTACTTCCG
This sequence comes from Curtobacterium sp. AB7, assembly GCF_044909335.1. Lineage (NCBI taxonomy): Bacteria > Bacillati > Actinomycetota > Actinomycetes > Micrococcales > Microbacteriaceae > Curtobacterium > Curtobacterium sp. AB7. The sequence goes on from NZ_JBIYED010000005.1 coordinate 40,606, forward strand.
CGGTGAAGCCAACCACTACCTCGATGACACCGTGATCGTGCCCTACCCGCCGACGCTCGCCGGACTCGACCGAGCAGCACTCGACCGGTTGGATCCCGAGCTGTTCGGACGCCTGGTGTTCCAGGTACTGAACGCCGACCTCGCCGTCGATCGCCATCTCGATTTCGGGGACGTCCTCGCACGACTCGACGGCATCGGAGACGACACCGGTTTCCGGTCGTACACGTTGCTCGGAGTACCGACCTACCTCGTGCAGCTCTCCCTCGTCCGCCAGCTCATCCAGGACAACCTGGTGCTCGTCACCGCGCTGCTCGTCGTCCTCACCGCGGGCGTGGGCATCATCACGGCGTTCCTCAACCGACTCCTGCACCACCGTCGAGCGTCAGTCGCGCACGTGCACCATCTCCTCGGGAAGAGCCCTGATCACACGAGCCGACTGTTCCGCCCAAGCCGCCTCACCGAGTACACCGCCGCGTTCGGGCTGTTCCTCGCGACCAGCGCGGTGCTCCCCAACGACAGCGCGACGGCTCGATTCGGCGCGGGTGCCGCCCTCCTGCTCTGGTGCGTGGCGGACGGGGCACTCGGCCGACGAGCCGTCCGCATCGAACTGACCACCCGACGCCGAAGAGGTACCCCCCGATGATCACACTGCGCGACGTCTCGAAGACGATCACCGAGCCCGATGGATCGACCAGAACGCTGTTCGACCGACTGCACTTCGACCTTCGCGAAGACGATCGCTTCGTAGCCATCACGGGGCGAAGCGGATCGGGCAAGAGCACGCTGCTCCGGATCCTCGCCGGCCTCGACACCGACTTCGAGGGGGCCTACGAGCACGACGGGCGCGTGCTCGAGCGCACCGCATCCAGGATGGCGGCGCACCGGCTCCGTCACATCGGCATCGTCACCCAGGATCACAACCTGCTCGGCGACCGCAGCGTGCTCGACAACGTCCGGCTCGGAGTTCCCGCTCGCGCTGACTCGGCCGCCCGAGCACATGACGCCCTCGAGGCGGTCGGCATCAGTCACCTTGTCGCCAAGCGCCCACGACGACTCTCGGGAGGAGAAGCGCAGCGCGTTGCGATCGCTCGAGCCACCGCGAAGCGCCCCGCCGTCGTCCTCGCCGATGAGCCCACCGGCGCACTGGACGAGACGACCGAAGACGACGTGCTCGCCCTCTTCGATCAGCTGCAGCACGCAGGGAGCAAGTTCGTGATCGTCACCCACAGTGAGCGCGTCGCGCAGCGATGCGGGCGTCGACTCCATCTACAACACGGGCAGCTCATCGAGTGCGGCACGTGATGCAGCCTGGAGGGACGGCGCCAGCTGGCACCGGGGCCTCCAGTGCGTCAGTGGTTGCGCTCCAGTTCCCCGATCACGCGCGCGCAGTACGGTCGCGGCTGAAGAACTCGGCGAACATCTCCCGTTTCGCCGCGTGCGAATCGAGGTCGAGCTCGAGGCCCTCCATGTTGAGGTCGGTCCCGAACAGTCGCAGGATTCCCGGGCCATTCGGCTCCGCGGTCTCGAGGGACACCGAGAACAGTGTCGGCGACGTCTCGCCAGCAGCAATCCGCCGAGCTTCTGCGAACGCCGCGCGGTACGTCGCGTCGGTGACGCGGATCACACTGACCGAGCAACTCGTGGCGTCCCAGTCGGGCGCGACCATCTCGCCGATGGGTGCATGGAAGAAGTGCACGACGAACGTGTCGCGCTCGCCTTCGGCGCCGTATCGCCGCTCGTCCACTTCTTCGATCTGCATGAACTCATCTTGTCAGGGCGCTGGGGCGTTCGAGGCCGCGGACCAGCCAAAGCATTCACCTTCGCCACTACCATCTCGCCATGGCTGAAGCAAGCCTGCTCGCAGCGAGCATCGCGGTCCTGGTGGGTACGGTCGCGATCCTCGTGAATCGTGTGCGGACCCCGGCCTGGGTGCGTGATGCGCAGCTCACCTTGAACGCCAGCGCCGTGACCAGCCTGCTGCTGCTCGTCTGCGGTGCGCTCCTAGTCGCCCTCGTCCTCGCCTTCGGGATCTTCTTGCTCGCCACCAGGCACGGCGTCGTCGGGCGGGCAATGGTCTGTCTCGCTGCGACCGGCATCGCTCATCTCGGGGTGACCGTGAGACGACACTAAGCCTTCCGAATCTCACGACACTTTGAGCCGGGAGTGCCTCCTGACACTTCTCACCTACTGCTAGCGCCAGCCGGGCGACGATTGCAAACCATCAGTAGACTGGTCCGGCAAGGGGCCGCATGCGTTTCGTCTACGAAAAAAGTGACGGGCACGCGTCGTCGCTGATGCGCCCGAGCGGCATCGGCTCTTTTGGTTCGGAGCCCTCGACGAGGATTGACGAGGTTTCGCTCTCGGCTGCGCCACCTAGGCAGCCGCCTCGTCAGAAGTGACGATGTTCACCTCAAACTGGTCCCAGACCGCATCACGCACTCCTGTAGAGAAGTCCGTCATATCGTTTGACACCAGGACCCTATTCTCACTCCCGCAAGCCGCCCCCAAAACCGCTCTATCCTTGACATTTCGCGGAACAAGCTCCCTGATAGAGTCACGCAATTCTTTGCCCGGCCGGGCCGCGAAGATGACCCTTTGGAACGAGAGGAATTCAATTAGCATGCGTAGAGCCGGGCTTTGCGGACTAAGCGTAGCGCGGTACTCCTGAAACAAGAGGCTCGTATGAGGATTCGGTGCATCCTTACCCTGGTCGTCGAGCACCCATCTTGCATCAGCGTTGCGCAACCATTCGAGTACCGCAAAGGCGGTTTCCTGGAACGACGACCCCGCGTTCTCTGCGTGGCTCAATACGTTCGTGTCGAGGACGACGTCTTTATCGCATAGTTCAGCCAGCTGCACGACTCGCCCCTCCTGATGCTTGAGCGATAGCAAGAGCGAAAGAGTCGTTCAACTGCTCCTCAAAGAACCCCGCCGGCCAATCCTCGCGATCGAGTTCCGCATTAGCACCGAGAGAGATTCTCCGCACTGCCGTGGCGCCGTCCGCGCTGTCCACGAAATACACCGCGACATCGTCCGCGAGAAGTTCGCCCTCGGCGATTCGTCGGCGCAGACGCAGAAGCACGTGCTCGCTGTGCGACTCAATAACGACCCGAACACCATCGTTAGCGCGCGAGATCAAGAAGTCCGTGACAATGGATTGCTGCGCCGGATTCAAATGGATCTCAGGCTGTTGCGCGATGAGGGTCGCGTCTGCCCCGACAAGCGAGGCCTGCGCGAGAAGCGGAAGAACCTGTGACAGTCCGACTCCTGAATCTGCAACGTTAACAAAGAGACCGGAGTGGTGTTCCACCTGCATTTGGAAATATTCGTCACTCAGCGAGGAGAACGCTAGGCGCCCGTATCCGAGCTTCGCGAGCCACTTACTCACCTCCTGCCCGGGAAGCTCATCCTTGAGTCGAAAAAGAAGTTCCGGGGTGTGCTCACCAGTGCTGCCGACGTCGCTCGGAGATTCGGCGGCCAATCTATAGGTTCGTTGCGCAAGTGACCGAAGCGGGCCTATGTACGAGAGGTCTCGTAGGAAGCGCACCATGCGGGTGCGAAAGGCGAGCTGGCGGTCGTAGAGCTCGAACCCTGCTTCATAAAAGTCGCGGACCCCGGCCCAGCGCTCTTTGTTTGACTGAATGGAGCGCGGGATCAGGACGCCGGCGAACCCCGAAAAGAGGAAACCGTCCGGCTGTTCCGCGCGGATTTTTCTTCTGAACTCACTGAGTTCACGAAGAGGCCGACCGCTCTTGCTTTGCTGCGGAAGGATGGAAGAAGTGAATTTGAACTCCTCGCCAGGGAGCTGCCGGCTACGGGTAATCAAAGGGCTGCCTTGAGCAGTCAGCAGGCGCTGACGCGCAAGGTAGGCCGATTGACCATCACTGGACTTGAAAGTGGTTTGCACTCTAGCCGCTGCGTCAGGCGAAGGCACGCCTTCGAATGCCACATCAAGATAGAGCTCGCTTTGAGCAGCATGATCACTAACATAGTCACGAAAGGGCCCAGCGTCGATGAGTGGGCCCCGCGAGAGGAGCGTCGTCTCGGGGCTACTCGCGTCGAGGGTTTGCTTCATCATCAATAGCGGCGCGTAGGCCGAAGACTTTCCTACGTTGTTGCGGCCGATGAGAAGCGTGAGCCGAGGGAGCGTAAGTGTTGTGGCGTCGCGGAATCCGCGGAACCCCTTCCAAGTTAGCTTCACGGGGTCAACTGGGCTCGATGAGGCACTCTCTTGGTCCATTGGGACAATGTACCGGTTTGCGTGCTCCGTTGGGATCAGTTCGGAACGCATCCGAAGCATCCTGGTGGTGGCAAGCTCCCATGCGAGCCCCTCCCGTTGAGAAACTCGTTCCGAGGCTCCATGCTTGTCTCAACTTCGACGGCCGGCAGCTGCGGCGGCAGCAGCAGCAGCAGCAGCAGCAGCAGCAGGCCACACTGCCGGATCCACCGCGTATCTGCTCACCGACGCGGATGCCCTTGTTGCCGCTGAAGCTATCGTCACGCACCGCAATACGCAACACCACCGGCGGGAGCCGCGACCACGGATGAGTCCGTCGTTATTCAGGTCAGACCAGGGAGCCGCGGTGCAGTCAGCGATCGCGCTTCATCACACGACCGCCGCGCTACCCGGCCACGGGCCAGCGGTTCGCCGAGTCGGTCAACAATGGATGCCACTGCGGTGAACCGCACCCTTCGCCCGAAGCCGGCGATTGACATTTCCCGGCTCGTAGAATGGACGCTCCGACGGGCGAGCAGGACCAGCCATTGGAACGAGGACAACATGCAGGTGTCAGCGACGGTCCTTCAACGAGCATTCGGTCTCTCCAGCCAAGAAACGAACTACCTCCTCAAAGAGGAGGGGTACCTATACGGTGAACCGTCCGCCTACAAGATGACCGACAAGGCTGCTGAGTTCGCGACGGAGGAAGACCACCACCGCGGGACTGGTGGCTACAGCCACTGCAACAGGTACTGGACGACCCTGAAATGGGACGTGAACATCGCCGATGAGCTGGTCATCGACGACCAGCGCAGGCGGGAACTCCGCGGGGCGATCGAGGCCGCGAAACGAGCGGCCGCGGACGAGGGCTTCATGGACGAGGCGCAGGAGGAACAGTCTTCGACTGCGGACAGGAGCCGTGACCGGGCTCTGGTTATGGCCGTGAGTGCGTTCCTGGTTACTGCTACCGCGTTCGGGATCGCCAAAGCCGCCCTCAGGGTCCGGCTCTGGTGGACCGCGACTGCACGCCCGAGCCTTCGACGACGCCAGCTTGAGTTCGGTGGCAACCTGCCGACCGAACTTGAGGACTCGCCGAGCAGCCATGACCGAGCGTCGCTTCACGCCGCCATCCGCAGCACCGCGGCTGCCGCAGTCGAGTCACACGGTGGACTCGCGAACCCCGTGACCGCTCATCCCAGAGCCCCGTGGGAACTGACGCTCGTCATCAACTACAGTCCGGCAGGAACTCCACCGCGTAATCCTCGATCGTCGTAGAACCGTCTTCCGGGTTCAACTCGATGTCAATGGTGACTCCGATGCGTGCACGACTGGTCGCGTCAAGCCACCAGTCGTAGCTGTCATCGCCGTCACCGGAAACGACAACTTCCGCGTCAGTAGCGTCGGCGAGGTCAGCCGCTCGAAGATGTCCGCGGAACACCGCGGTCGCATGGATGACGCATGTCGCCCACTCCCCGTCTCCGATGCTCTGCACGGCAACGTCTTCGATCGTGGTTACGACGGGGTTGTGCAGCCACGCAGGAGGCGACGCGATGGACCGTGAGAACGCACCTGCTGCCTGCGATGTTCCCCATGGCGCGCGAATGAGCGCCTGAGTGAACGAAACCGCCGCGGACGTCAGCGCGGCCTCCCGCTCACTGATGAGGTGCCGAAGCCGCCGGAATTCGATTGTCGCGTGCTGCAGGTCCGGCTGCGTGTGCACCCGACTGCGTTCGATGCCCCAGTCGTCGAGGTCTTTGAGCAGATCGGAATGCAGGGTCGTCTTGTCGCCGCTGAGGAACCCACCGTCGTTCGTGATGACCAGGATGTGGTCGTACGACACCGCGTCGAAGTGCTCGAGCATGCTTAACCAGATCATCGTATCCCGGAGCCCGACACTGCCGGCACTCTTCTCGAGGAACGGTCGGCGACGATCCAGCTCACGAGCGACGAGGTCCTCGCTGCGCACCATCGCTTGATCAAGCACCGATACCGCCGGGTGCGCAACAAGCAGCCCGAGGGCAGTCTCCGCTTCATCGACGACGGCCGCGGCATAGTCGTTGATTGCCGTTCGAATCGCGTCGCCGGGAACGTTGGACTGTGCGTCCGAGCGGCGGAACGCGGCTCGCAACTGGTTTGTCCGTTCGTTCGCCGCTTCCCGCGCCTGCCGCAGCGTTTCGGCGATCACCGTCGGCGGGATGAACAGTTGCACGTCCCCGCCATCGAGTGCGGCCAGGAACTCCAGGCTGTATTGCCGCCGCAGGAACCGGTCGCTGAAGAACGCATTGGTGTCCGGGTAGACAGCGATTCGCACCGCAGCAGACTACTTCTAAACCGGTCGCGGTGCTGGACGACACCTCATCATTGGAAGCGCACGGCTGGCTCCAGTGTCTTCCCGATGCCTGGATCACCCGCGACGATGACAGCGGATCCGCCCGCACCAACGATGGTCGTTTGCCTGCCGGCGCCCGCGTCCCCGACTCCGTGATCGCAAAACAGATGGGCATCAGCCGCGCTCCGGTGCGGGACGCGTGCGCCTTGCTCGTGCAGTCCGGTCTGCTCACAAAGCGACCGCACCATGCGTACCAGGTTCGAACGTTCTCGGAGCACAACCTCGGGGATTACCAGCTCATTCGCCGGGGGTACGAGTGAGCAGCAGTCCGCATCCTCGTCGGCAATAACGTCGCACCCAACGATGGCATCGGACCGCTCGAACAGATGACCGCCGAGCAGAGAGACGGCAACTCAGGCTTGTGCGGTATGGCGGACGTCGCCTTCCACCTGGCGCTCGTCCGCGCCACAGACGTCGACGAAGTCATTCGACGACACTCCTCAGTCATGAAGCAGACGGCTGCACCGTTGCGACAAATTCCGGCAACGTTCATCCCCACACAGCGAGACCGGCACCAGGAGATCCTCGACGTGCTCGCCGACAGCCAACGTCAGCGAAAAACACACGGCATCCTCCGACTGATGAGCACGCATCTCCTCACAACCCGGGCGGACGTTGAGGGTCTGGAGCTGCCGCAGTAGGCGGCGCCCGTCCGGCATCCTGCTCGGACGTCGCGCGAACACGAGCTTCTACCGTCGCACGAATAGTCCCAGCCGCGAGGGAGCAGACCTGCTCGATCCACACCAACACCTGCCGGGCGTCGTCCACCGTCCGGAACGTCGGCATCGACTGCCACTTGAAGGTACGGTCCTCCTCAACCGTCAGCGTGTGGAACGCACCAGCTCCCGATGGGTGCGCGGCATCACTCCAAGCTGCGTACATACGCTTAAAGCCCGGTAGGGCCTTCTCCGCCTCGGCGACGAGACGTCCGATGGGCAACCTTTCTGTGGCTCCAGGCATCAGCTTCCGAAGGTCTTCAGGATGCCGCTCGATCCAGAAGGACGTTGCAACGTTTTCTGCTGACGACCGCAGAAGGGTCAGCGCGCCGAGAGGATTGCCGCGCTCCACGAGATCACACGCTCCAATATGGAAAGCCTGTGCACGTTCTACAAATCCGAAAAACGCGAAGTCAGCCTCGTAGAAGCTCGTGTCCTGCGACCAGGGCTTCAACGCTCCGTCAAGCATCGCCCGCCCCGCTCGGCGCACGCGCTCGAGATCCGCTGCGATCGGCGTAGGATCGAACAGAGCGGTACCTTCCATGCGGCAACCTTAGGCGTTATCCGCTCAACAAGTGGCGGACCACGCACGCGAACCACCTATATCGATGCGAGCCGCAGCCCGGATGGGGCCCTACCCTTGGCAGCCGTCCCAACCAACGAGTTCATTGCCCCTCCAATTGGGGTAGGACACGGGGACCTACGTCGACGGATGGCCATTGAGCCCGTGAGTACGAGCAGCTCACTCAAATGCTCGACGCCCTCGACACCGCCATCGCCGAGCGGGACACCGCTCGCGCGACTGCGACCGCGCGGGCTGTGGGCGGACAACTCGAGCGGCTCGCGGACTTCGCTCGCATCGCAGGGGTCCCTTTCGACCGTGAACTCGCTCGGCGGCTCTATTGGCACTACCCGGACCTGCTGGTGAGCGAAATCGCGAATCCGATCGGTCCACACGTCGGCTCGGTCGCGCGTGAGATGGGCAATGGTCCCGTCGAGCGGCCTTGCGCGGCGCCTGTGGACGCATCATCACGTGGCAAGTCTCATCGCCGACCGACGCCCGCAAGCAGGCCCGCCTGTGCCCGGAGTGCTCCGCGGAACTCCAGGGCCGACGCGCCCAGCAGTTCGCTGAGCGGCAGCTCGAGCGAGATCGGAGTCCGGGGAGGACCGCCAGATGCTTCGCGACGCGCTGGAGCGTGGGGGCGAGCCGCGTCGCTACGCCGAATTCCCCGGCGCTCCCGGCACCTGGGCGGTTGACCGGAGGGATGTCCCGCTGGCGCTCATCCACTGAGCCGGGGCGTCTAGTCCGCTCTCAACGATCGTAGGGCCAATAGCGGAAGCGCGACCGGTCTCCCTTCTTCTTCCCCGGCGGACGATGGCCGTACTCACCGACGGTTTCGTTGAACAGCGCGCCCTCCGTTACCACTTCAAAGCGGAAACCGCTTCGGCGCTCGTACCCCGAATGAATGCTCTGCCATGAACCAGGCACGATCTTCAGGAGCGCACGGGTCACACCGCGATGTGCCGCGAGTGCGTATTCGATGCCGTGTTTGTTGACTTCGCGTTCGGTGTACGCAAACCACTTGGACGCTGACTGGGCGATCTCTTCGTAGTGCTTGACGCGCTCGGCTCGTGGCAGCCACGCGGACTTGTACCCGTAGCCAAGAAGGCGGGAACCATCGAGTGCCGTCTCTTCGCTGTCCTTCCAGTCTCCGAGACTGACGATCAGAAGCGGAGTGTCCGTCTCGAGTGGAGGCGCTGCCATCTCGTCCTCCAGGTCATCGAGCCGCACGAGGCCATGGTCACGGGATTCCTCTCGTCGCGCATTGGTGAGTTGGTCGGTCTGTCCGTCCGGGAGCCTCACGATCCCCGGACCTGTTGCGAGGACTGGCATCGAACGGAGCAGATCGATGCAGGCGGCCTCGACCGCCGTGTACTCGTGCTTCGAGGGCATCCCGTGCCGAACGATCCAGATCTCTGGCTCGAGGCCGGCGTCTCGAATTGCTCGAATCATCTTGTCCTTGGCGCTCGGGGCAGAGTCATCTCTCGCAAGGAGCTCCTTGCGCCCATGGGAGGCGAAACGCTCACCCTGTCCCTTACCCACGTAGAACGGCACCCCGGTCCTCGGATCAATGAGCATGTAGACGTAGAGTCCAAGCTCGTCCGCCACCTGGCGCTGTACCGCCCTGTTCGTTACCCCGTGGGTAGCCATCTCGTCCTTCTCCGATTCTTCGCGTTCGACCAGAGGGTAGGTTCTGGCCTCGATGGTGGGTGGCAGGCGCGCTCGTCGCCACTGAGACGGGCGCCAGTGCTGAAAACGACCGCACTACCACGCCGCCGGGCAGCAGCACGAGTGCGACGAGCATCCCCACCAACCGGAGTGCGCTTGGGAGCCTCTCGATGAGCGGCCACGGCATGAGCAACGGTGAGGCTATCCGGTTCTTCGAGACGGACGGACGCAAGAACTCGTCGGTGCAGGAAAGCTCGGTCTACGACATCGCGAAGGAGAAATCGTTCTCGAACAGATCGTCGGTGCCGGACACCTGCATGGCATCGCGGATGCCGACATGGAGTACTTCGCCAACGCAACGCCGGAGCGGCTCTACGACCGGTTCGAGCGCTCAGCTGGGAAGCGAAGCGAGCACTGAGTGGCGCGACGACCGTCTCGGGCCTCGAGGCGGGTACGCCGGAGCGATCTTCATCGAAAGCGCTGCCTACTGCCCCGCGATGCTCATGTCGTTCCAGATGGCCAGCCGACACGTCAAAGACGGCGAGATCGATGAGATCACTTATCGTGCGCGCATCGATGAGCGCGAAAAGTGGGAGGTGCGACCAAAGGCACGCCCGAATGCGGACGGCAGCCTCACCATGATGTGCCCCGCATCCGGCGACAGCCCCCGTATCAAGTGCCCGCTCAAGAAGACTCGAGCGCGCGGCTCAGAGGCAAAGCTGCTGACGTTAAACGAGGTGGACCCGAGCGAGCCCGGTTTTCCGGTCGGCGACGACCTGCCCCTCATCTGCTGCCAAGACTCCGTCAAGTTCCCGAAGGAGAACCTGCCGCCGCTCACACAAGCCCTGCGCTACAAGTCCCGCGAGTGGACCGACTTCCACGGCTACGCGCGCAACCTCATCGAGAACGGGAACTCGATCCTGAAGGCTCCGAAGTACGGGTCCCTGCACGACCACCTCAACCGACAGTCTCGCGGCTTCGCATCCAGCTACGTGTTCCTGACGTTCCTGCTCGTCGCGCTCAACATCAAACAGATCTGCGACTTTCTGAAGGCAAAGGAGATCGAAGACCGCCGAGCAGCCGAGAACCGGCCCCCACGCAAACCGCCCATCCTGCGTCGGAGAGACCGCGAATTCTTCAACGACTACACGGGCACCCGTCCAGGCGGAGTGCCGGACCTCGAGGTTCGTCAGGAGTGAGCCAAGGCACGACGAGAGAAGGCGGCGAAGGCGGCTGCTGAGAAGGCCAAGCGATCCTCACGGTCGCGGAAGGTGGCAGCTCCGTAGACCTGAACCTGCCGACGACAACGAAGAGAGGCTCGCAGCCAGTTGGCTGCGAGCCTCTCTTCGTTGTCGGGTTCTTAAGACAGTTCTTAAGACACCCCTTCGGTCGGGCTGACAGGATTTGAACCTGCGACCCCTTGACCCCCAGTCAAGTGCGCTACCAAGCTGCGCCACAGCCCGCGAGTTCCGGAGAACTCAGGATCCCTGAGGACCCTCGCCCGCGTCCGACCGGAGCGCGAGCGACCGGTCCAGCATAGCGGACGTCAGACCCCCTCCGCGCCACGGCGAGTCGGAGCGACGAGCAACCGGAGCCGCCCGAACAACCCGGGCGAGACCGTCAACCCGGCCGCACCACTTCACGCCGCGCCGCCAACCACGGCAACCCGAGCCCGACGAGCAGCCCACCGGTCCCGTCCGCCGCCAGGTCGCCGATGGTGTCGTCGTACCCGACGTAGATCGCCGAGTCGACGAAGTTGTGTCCGAGCCACTCCCCCATCTCCCACGCCGCCCCGATCGCGAGCCCGGCGCACAGCCCGAGGACCGCGACGACCACCCGGCGCTCCCCGTCCGGCGCCGGCACCGCGCGCAGGTCGGCACCGATGACGTACAGCACCGCGGCGAGCAGCCCGGTGAGCACGACGTGCATGAACTTGTCCCACAGGAAAACGCTCGTGTACCACTCGAGCACGCTCGACCACCCCGCGAGGAGCACGAGCACGCACACCGCCAGGTCGAACGCCGGTCGCAGTCCGAGCATCCGCGGCACGACGACCCCGAGCAACGACAGTGCCATCACCGGCAGCGCGGTTCCGCCCCACCCTATGCTCGCGACGACCAGGCTCACGAGCGTCAGGGCACGCACGACGTCGGCCACCAGGAACCGCGGCCGCAGGAACGTCGGCCCGAGCGCCCGGATCACGACGCCCACCGCACGACCGCGTGTACGGCCGCGTGGTCGGAGGGCCACACCCCGCCCGGCCGCCGGTTCGACACGGCCACCCGGTCGACGGTCGCGTCCGGCGTCACCAGGACGCCGTCGATCCGCCGGCCGCCGACACGCGGACTCCCGTAGTGCGGGTACGTCCCGTACGGCGCACCCACCTGCCTGGAGGCCCGCCCCCAGCTGTCGACGACGCCAGCGTCCGCCAGTGCTCGCCATGGTGCGGACCCCGCCGGGCTGTTCCAGTCGGCCATCACGACAGCGGGCAGGCCGCGCTGTCGCACGATCCGGCCGAGGAGCTCGGCGGACCGCAGTCGAGCCCACGGCGATGCGACGTCGAGGTGGGTCGCGATCGCCAGGAACCGGACGCCGGTCGCGCGGTCGTCGACGACGACGCCGACGGCGTGCCGCGGGAAGGACGTGGCCCACGAACGCGAGCCCGGACGGTTCGGCCTGCGGGACAGCGCCCAGGTGCGCTGCTCGACGACGTCGAGTCGCGAGCGGTCCAGGAAGAGCCCGACCTGCTCCCCACCGCCGCGCGCGCCGCGCCCGACCAGGACGGGCTCCCAACCCGACCCGAGGCCGGCCGTGAGGTCGTCTGCCTGCGTGGGGAGGGCCTCCTGGACGGCGAGGACGGTGGGTGCTTCGGACGTGACGAGCGCGGTGATGGCATCACGGCGACGCTCCCAGGCGTCCGGGTGGGCGGACGGTCGCGGCACGCGGCGACGCACGTTGAGGGTCATGCAGTGGACCTCGGGCGACCGGACGGCTCCGATGAGCGGGTGGTCGTCGGGGTGGTGGGGCATGCCTCCCTTCTACGAGACGACACCCGTCGGATTCCCAGGGACCTCTCCGCGTGGCTCGTAGGGTGGCCCGATGCGTTCTCGTTCCACCCCTCGTGTCCTCGTCGCGATCGCCGTCTCCGGACTGCTGCTCGGAGCCGCCGGGTGCACCTCGAGCGGCCCGGACACGAGCCGCCCGACGCTCGTGAAGGCCACGGCGGAGACGGTCACGGTCGCCGGTGCCTCCGACGCCGCAGCACGGTCGGTGCGGGTCAGCAAGGCGCTCTTCGCGAGTGCTCCCGGCGCGATCGTGGCGACGGCCGGTGATGCCGACGCGATCTCCGACGCAGCGAAGGCCGCGGCGAGCGCCCACGTCCCGGTGCTGCTGACCGCGAAGGGCGCCGAGGCCGGCGCGGCCGTCGCCAGCGAGCTCGACCGGCTCGGTGCCGACTGGTACCAGGCCGAGGGCGACGTGTCGGTCGACACCGACGTCGAACAGCGGAAGGCGCCCGAGGGTGGCGACGCGCCGGAGTCGACCCGGGCCTCCCGGCAGGCGACCGTGGTGGTGGCGGACGCGAGCGCGGACGCTGCGGCCGTGGCGACCGCCAAGGCCGCTGGTGCGAAGGTGGTGACCATGCCCGAGGGCGTGACCGACCCGGCCGCCGCGCCCGACGTGGTGACGGCGCTGCACGAGCGGAAGCAGCACCAGACGGTCCTGGTCGGCAGGGCGTTCGGTGCGCTGCCGGACCCGGAGTGGACGGTGCGGGCGGCCGAGGGCGGCTTCCAGCTCGCGCACGGCGGCCAGCGCCCGTTCGACGGACACCGCTACGTCGCGCTGTACGGGGCTCCCGGGGCGCCGGCGCTCGGGGTCCTCGGCGAGCAGGGGCCGGAGGCCGCCGTCCAGCGTGCCGAGCAGGTCGCGAAGCCGTACGGGCCGGAGTCGGACGAACCCGTGACGCCCGCGATGGAGGTCATCGCGACCGTCGCCGCGGGTGACGCCGGGGCAGACGGCGACTACTCGACCGAGCTGCCGGTGTCGACGCTCGAGCCCTACGTCGATGCCGCACACGACGCCGACATGCCCGTGATCATCGACCTGCAGCCGGGCCGCTCGGACTTCCTGTCGCAGGCCAAGAAGTACGAGTCGCTGCTGAAGAAGCCCGGGGTCTGGCTCGCCCTCGACCCGGAGTGGCGGCTGACGAAGGACCAGGTGCCGCTGCAGCAGATCGGCAGCGTGTCGGCGTCCGAGGTGAACGAGGTGTCCTCGTGGCTCGCGTCGCTCGTCAAGAAGGAAGGGCTGCCGCCGAAGGCCCTCGTGCTGCACCAGTTCCGGCTCTCGATGATCCAAGACCGGTCGGCGCTCGAGACGCACCCGGAGCTCGACATGCTCGTGCACGTCGATGGGCAGGGGTCGCAGCCGGACAAGCAGGCGACGTGGAAGGCGCTGCACGAGGGCGCTCCGGAGGGCCTGCACTGGGGTTGGAAGAACTTCTACGACGAGGACACGCCCATGCTGACGCCCGGGCAGACGATGGCGGACGTGCAGCCGACGCCGTCGTTGGTCACGTACCAGTAGGGTCCGGTTGGTCCGGTTGTCCACAGACGGGCGCGCCCCGCTCAGCGGCGACGCGAAGCGTTGCGCGGGGCGCGCCGACCGAGCCTGCGAGGGAGGGGGCGCGTTTCGTCGGTTGCTCCTGACAGCATGGGGGCATGGACACCCCCACCGCCGCTCCGTCTGTCGTCTCGCCGTCTGCGGACATCGCCGCCGAGGCACAGCAGGCGCTCGCTGCGCTCACGGGGCGCCCCGACGCGGTCTTCCACCCCGGCCAGCTCGAGGCGATCTCCGCCCTGGTCGAGCACCGACAGCGTGCCCTGGTCGTGCAGCGCACCGGGTGGGGCAAGTCCGCCGTGTACTTCCTCGCGACCCTGCTGCTCCGGCGCCGTGGTGGCGGCCCGACCGTCCTGGTCTCGCCGTTGCTCGCCCTGATGCGTGACCAGGTGGCTGCGGCTGCCCGCGCGGGGGTCCGTGCGGTGTCGATCAACTCGGCGAACGCACACGAGTGGGGCGAGACCCAGGCGGCGCTCGCCCGTGACGAGGTCGACGTGCTCCTCGTCTCCCCCGAGCGCCTGAACAACCCGAAGTTCCGCGACGAGCAGATGCCGACCCTGATCGCCCGGATGGGCATGCTCGTGGTCGACGAAGCGCACTGCATCTCGGACTGGGGCCACGACTTCCGACCGGACTACCGCCGCTTGGCCGAGCTCATCCGCTCGCTCCCCCACGGCGTCCCCGTCCTGGCGACGACGGCGACGGCGAACGAGCGCGTGGTCGAGGACGTCGCCGAGCAGCTCACCGCCGGCCCGGCCGACCCGGTGTTCACGATCCGCGGGTCGCTCGCCCGGGCATCGCTGCGGCTCGGCGTGCTGACGCTTCCGGATGCCCGGCAGCGGCTCGGCTGGCTGCTCGCGCACCTCGGCGACCTGCCCGGCAGCGGCATCATCTACACGCTCACGGTCTCGGCTGCCGAGGACATCGCTCGACTGCTGCGCGACAACGGGTACGCCGTCCGGGCCTACACGGGGCGCACCGACACCGACGAGCGGGAGCAGCTCGAGCAGCAGCTCAAGGGCAACGAGCTGAAGGCCCTCGTCGCCACGAGTGCGCTCGGCATGGGGTTCGACAAGCCGGACCTCGGGTTCGTCGTGCACGTGGGCGCGCCCTCGTCGCCCGTCGCCTACTACCAGCAGATCGGTCGTGCGGGTCGTGCCACCGACAACGCCGACGTGCTACTGCTGCCCGGGCGTGAGGACCGCGAGATCTGGCGGTACTTCGCCAGCGCGTCCATGCCGACCGAGGCCCGGGCCTCCGCGGTGCTCGGCGCCCTGTCCACCGACACCGCGATGTCGACGGTCGCGCTCGAGGGCCTGGTCGACATCAAGCGCTCCACCCTGGAACTCCTGCTCAAGGTGCTCGACGTCGACGGAGCGGTTCGACGCGTCACCGGCGGCTGGGTCTCCACCGGGCAGCCGTGGCAGTACGACGCCCCGCGGTACGAGCGGGTCGCTGCGGCACGTTCTGCCGAGGCCGCGTCGATGCTCGACTACGAGTCCACCTCGGCGTGCCGCATGCAGCTGTTGCAGCAGGACCTCGACGACCCCTCCGCGGAGCCCTGCGGCCGGTGTGACAACTGCGCCGGGGCGTGGTTCCCGACCGCGGTCTCCGACACGGACTCGTCCGGTGCGGCTGCCGCGCTCGACAAGGTCGGTGTCGAGATCGCCCCGCGTGCCCAGTGGCCGTCGGGCATGTCGTCGCTCGGTGTCTCGGTGCGGGGCAAGATCGGCGCCGACGAGCTCGTGCAGCCCGGCCGCGCGGTGGCTCGTCTGACCGACCTCGGCTGGGGCGGGCCACTCCGTGCGCTGTTCTCGCCGTCGACGCCCGACGCTCCGATCTCCCGCGAGCTCGTCGACGGCTGTGTCCGGGCGCTCAAGGACTGGCCGTGGGAGACCCGGCCGACCGGGGTCGTGGCGATGTCCTCGCGGTCACGGCCGCAGCTCGTGGGGTCGCTGGCCCAGGCGCTGTCCACGATCGGGCGGCTGCAGTTCCTCGGCACGCTCGACCGGAACGGCGGCACACCCCGCGGCGACGGTGCGACGAACAGCGCGTACCGGTTGTCCGGCGTGTGGGACACGTTCCAGGTCGGGCCCTCGCTCGCCGAAGCACTGCAGTCGCACGACGGCCCCGTGCTGCTCGTCGACGACCTGGTCGACAGCCGGTGGACGATGACCGTCGCGGGCCGCGAACTCCGGCGTGCCGGGGCCGCCGCCGTGCTGCCCTTCGCGCTGGCCACCGTCGCCTAGCCTGGCGCTGCGCCCGCCGCCGCACCCGTTCCGCGCCAGTCCACGAGTCGATCGACGCGTGGACTGTCGCACGAGTGGTGCGGGCGCCGGAGCCGGCGGTCGACGGGGCTAGCGGCGGGCGGGCTTGGGGAACGTGGCGCGCATGTGGTCGGTGGTGAGCACGTCGCCGATGCCGATCATGAGCAGTGAGAACACGATCTGCTCGATCACCATCCAGAACGGGTACAGCCCGGGGATCGCCGCCACGATGAGCGTCACGATCGGGAAGATCCGGCTGAACAGCCGCACCCGCTGGTACGCCCAGTAGTACCCGAGCTGCGCCCGCCACGCGAACACGTAGAGCGTCAGGGTGATGAGCAGCACGACCGTCGCCCGGAACCACACCGCCCACGGCACGGTCTCCCCCGCGCGCGTCAGCAGCACGGCCACGACGATGGCAGCGAGTCCGACGATCGTCTCGGCGACGAGCAGCCACCGGATCCACCGGAACGACCGGACGGTGTCGGGGTGCTCGAGCATGTCCTGGCGGATGACGTACCCGCCCTGGCGACCTCCGGCCAGCCGGTCGAGCCGCAGCCGGCACCACAGACGGTCGGCGAGGCCACCGAGTCCGTCGTTGCGCTGCGTCACCAGTACATCGTGCCGCATCGAACGGCCGTCGGCGTACCGCGCCGACGCCGACGCCGAACGACATCGTCGAGGTCGCACGACGTCGACGATGTCGTTCCGGATCGGCGGAGGACTACCAGGGCCAGACGGCTCAGTCGCTCGGCACGAGCGCCGCGCCGCCCAGCACGCTGCCGGTCGCCGCATCGAGCAGGACGAGGGAGCGGACCTCGTCGGGCAACGTCCACGGATCGCTCAACACGACGGTCAGCCCTTCCTCGACGCCGGCGGCCTGGAACACGTCGAAGGACTCCCCCGCCGGCGTCCACTCCGGGTCCTTTCCACCGGTGACCGTCCCACCGGACAACACGACGTCGACCGGCCCCGTCGTTCCCGTCCTCAGGTGCGAGATGTCGACCGCGAGCGTGGCGTCACCCGTGTTCCCCGCGATGTGGACGTGTCCAGAGGCAGCGGCGCCGTCGATGCCAACGATGTCCCCGGAGACCGGCGGGACACGGCGCCACCACGGCTCGATCGGCGACGAATCGACGGGCTGCACGGCCGGGGACTCCTCGGGCAGGGGTGCGCCGAGGCCGTTGGACGGTCGCAGCCCCTCCGCGGGCGACTGCGCGGGTTCGGGTACAGCTCGATCGGAGCGGGTGACAGCGTCGTCCTCGGACGGTGCGTGCGAGACCGTCCAGAGCGACACCGAGCCGACGACGACCACGGCGACGAGGGCACCCACCAGGGCGAGCCGACGTCGATCCGTTCCCCACCGCCCGATGCGCACGCTCCCATGATGCCGCGCCGACCCTGCGGACGCGATCCGGGCCTCCCGGACGAACGCGAATGCGAATGCACAACGCGCCCCGTGCAGACGGGACGCGTTGTGTGTGGTGCGGCTGCGACTCAGCGCTTCCGGCGCTCGCGCACCCGCATGTTGACGTTGATCGGGGTGCCGGAGAAGCCCCAGACCTCGCGGAGTCGACGGGTGATGAACCGTCGGTACTGCGGGTCGAGGAACGCCGACGTGAAGAGCACGAACGTCGGCGGCTGGCTCGACGCCTGGGTCCCGAACAGGATGCGGGGCTGCTTGCCGCCGCGCACGGGGTGGGGGTGCTCCTGGACGAGCTCGGCGATGAAGGCGTTGACCTTGCCGGTGGGGATGCGGGTGTCCCACGACGCGAGGGCGGTCTCGAGCGCCGGCACGAGCTTCTCGAGGTGACGGCCGGTACGGGCGGAGATGTTCACGCGCGGGGCCCAGGCAACGTGCGCCAGGTCCTGCTCGATCTCACGCTCGAGGTAGCGGCGCCGTTCGTCGTCGAGCAGGTCCCACTTGTTGTAGGCCAGGACGAGCGCACGACCCGACTCGAGCACCAGGTCGATGATGCGCAGGTCCTGCACGGAGACGGGCTCGGTGACGTCGAGGACGACGACGGCGACCTCGGCCTTCTCCAGCGCCGCGGTGGTGCGGAGCGAGGCGTAGAAGTCGGCGCCCTGCTGCATGTGGACGCGCTTCCGGATGCCGGCGGTGTCGACGAACCGCCACACCTTGCCGCCGAGCTCGATCTGCTCGTCCACCGGGTCGCGGGTGGTGCCGGCGATGTCGTTCACGACGACGCGCTCTTCACCGGCGGCCTTGTTGAGCAGCGAGCTCTTGCCGACGTTCGGGCGGCCGAGGATGGCGACGCGGCGGGGGCCACCGACCTCCTGCTTGGCGACGGCCGAGGTGTCTGGCAGCGTCTTGATGATGAGGTCGAGCAGATCCGCGACACCACGGCCGTGCAGCGCCGACACCGGGTGCGGCTCGCCGAGCCCCAGGTTCCAGAGCTCGTAGGCGTCGAGTTCACGGCGCTCGTCGTCGGCCTTGTTCGCGACGACGATGACGGGGCGGTCGGTGCCGCGGAGCATCTTGACGACGTGCTCGTCGGTGGCGGTGATGCCGACCGTGACGTCGACGACGAACAGCACGGCGTCGGCGAGGTCGATCGCGACCTCGGCCTGCGCGGCGACCGAGGCGTTGATGCCCTCGGCGCCGGGCTCCCAGCCGCCGGTGTCGACGAGCGTGAAGCGCTTGTCGTTCCAGTCGGCCTTGTAGCTGACGCGGTCACGCGTGACGCCGGGGACGTCCTGCACGACGGCCTCGCGACGACCGAGGATGCGGTTGACGAGCGCGGACTTGCCGACGTTCGGGCGGCCGACGATCGCGAGCACCGGGTAGGCGGGCAGGTAGTGGACGCCGTCCTCGCCGACCTGACCCGCCTCGAGCAGGGCGAGGTCCTCGTCCTCGAGGTCGTACTCCTCGAGTCCGGCGCGGAGCGCGGTCGCGCGCTGCTCGGCCTCGGCCTCGTCGAGCCCGGCGAGCCGCTCGCCGAGGGCGTCGTCGTACTGGGGGAAGTCGTCGTTGTCCGGGTTGTCCAACTGAGCCATGGTGGGTTCCTCGCGAGCGGCCGGAGCCGCGGTGTCGGTGGCCGTTCCCGGCCGGGCCGGAGATCCGGCCGTGGTGTGACCAGGCGGCCGAGGCCGTCCGGTCGTGCGTCAGTGCGTGGCCGCGCGGGCCAGGTCGACGACCGCCTGCACGGTCTGGTCGAAGTCGAGGTCGGTGGAGTCGAGCGTCGTGACGCCGTCTGCGGCGTTCATGAAGTCGACGACCTTCGCGTCCGCCGCGTCTCGACGAGCGAGTGCGGCGGAGGTCTCTGCGGCCGACTGGGTCGTGACCTCCGCCGAGCGCCGGGCCATTCTAACGGACTCGTCGGCCGTCAGCAGGATCCGGACCTCGGCGTCGGGTGCGACCACCGTGGTGATGTCCCGACCCTCGGTGATGATGCCCGGTGCGTCGGTTTTCCGCATGACGTTCCGGAACAGCTGCACGAGGCGGTGTCGGACGTCGGGGAGCTTCGCGATGTGGGCCACCGCGCCCGTCACGTCCGGGGTGCGGATCGCGTCGGTGACGTCGGTCTCCCCCACGCGCACGTAGTAGTCGTCGGGGTCGGTGCCGATGGCGTAGTCGAAGGTGTCCCAGCTCGCCAGGATCGCCGCCGCGTCGTCGAGGTCGACCCGCTGCTGCAGGGCGTGCCAGGCGAGGGCGCGGTAGGCGGCACCGGTGTCCTGGTAGCCGTAGCCGAGGGCTCGGGCGGCCGCGCGGGAGACGCTCGACTTGCCGCTGCCCGCGGGGCCGTCGACCGCGATGACGATCTTCGCGACGTAGGCGCCGTCGGTGAGACCGGCCGGTACGGGGGCGCTCGTCGAACCGGGTTCGCCACCGGGCTCGCCGAGGCCGCCGGCCGGACCGCCGAGCGGGCCGCCGTCCGCGCCACCGCGAGCGCCGTCACCGGGCGTCGGGGTCGGCAGACCGGAGTCCGGACCGTCCGGCCCGCCGGTGACGCCGGAGTCGCCGGTCACGCCGGAGTCGTTCGTCGCTGCGTTCGTGTCGTTCAGGCCCATGCTGCTGCGATCCTCCATCCGCGACCCTCGAGTTCCTCGACGAGTCGCTGTTCCTGCTCGGGCAGGACCGACACCTCGACGATGCCGATCTGCGCGCCCGGTGAGTGCTCGAGGCGCATGTCCTCGAGGTTGATGCCGATCTCCCCGATGAACGTCAGGAGCGCGGCGATCTGCCCTGGGGTGTCGTCGACGAGGACGACCACCTGGGCGAAGCGCTTGGTGGTGCCGTGCTTGCCGGGCAGCCGTTCGACACCACGGTTGCCGGCGGCGATCGTCTCGGCCAGGGTGCGCGGTGCCCCGGCGGCGGCGGGGTCGTCGAGCGCCCCGATCACGCCGCTCAGCTCGTCGCGCAGGTCGGACAGCACCCGCCGGACGTTGGCCGCGTTCGCGCCGATGATCTGCACCCACAGGCCGGGGTCGCTCGCGGCGACACGGGTGACGTCGCGGACGCCACCGCCCGCCATGCCGAGGGAGCCGTCGGGGGCGTCACGCAGCCGCGAGGCCATCAACGTCGACACGAGCTGCGGCACGTGCGAGACGTAGGCCACGGCCAGGTCGTGCGACGCCGGGTCCATCGGCACGACGGTCGCGCCGACGTCGAGCGCCAGGTCCTCGACCACGGCGGCGCGCTGGTAGCTGATGGCGTCGTGACCGGCGATCACCCAGGGGCTGCCGACGAACAGATCCGCGCGGGCGGCGCTCGGCCCGCTGCGTTCCCGTCCGGCCATCGGGTGCGACCCGATGTAGCGGGTGACGTCGGCACCGGCCGCCACGAGCTCGGCCAACGGTCCGGCCTTGACGCTCGCGACGTCGGTCACGATGGCGTCCGAGTACGCGGACAGTTCGCGGGCGACGACCGTCGCCACGACGTCCGGCGGGACCGCCACCACCACGAGTTCGGGCTGGTCGCCGGGTTCGGGCCGGCGGCCGGCCCCGTAGTCGACGGCGAGCGCCAGCGCACCGGGCGAGACGTCGTCGAGGACGACGTCGACCCCCTTCTCGCGCAGCGCCAGACCGATCGAGGTGCCGAGGAGCCCGGTGCCGACGACCCGCACCGGGCCGCGCACGCGGCGGTCGATGTCGGGCGGGGTCAGGTCGGTCACCGGGCAAGCCTACCGACCGACACCCGGGCGTCGGTCGACGCCCGGGTGTCGTTCACGGCCCGTGTGTCGGTCAGGGCTCGAGGGTCGGTCGCAGGCCGGTCGCAGGCCGGACGCAGGCCGGTCGCAGCCGGTCGCGGTCAGTCCGCGGTCTCGTCGTCCCACTCGTCGTCCTCGCCCTGGTCGAGGGCGACGTCGCGGTCGTCACGAGCGGAGGGCTTCGCATCGCGGACGGTGCCGAGCAGCTTCCCGACCTCGACCGTGCCCAGCTCACGCATCTTGCCCGGCGGCAGGCTGCCGAGGTGCAGCGGCCCGAACGAGCGCCGCACGAGTTCGAGGACCGGGTGGTCGACGGCCTCGAGCATGCGACGGACGATCCGGTTGCGGCCGGAGTGCAGCGTGATCTCGACGAGCGACTCACCCCGCGAGGACTCGAGCAACCGCACCTTGTCGGCCTTGATCGGACCGTCCTCGAGCTCGACGCCCTCGGTCAGACGCTGCACCACGGCGGGGTTCACGTTGCCGTGCACCTTCGCGATGTAGGTCTTCTGCACGCCGAACGACGGGTGCGCCAGCACGTGCGCCAGGTCGCCGTCGTTCGTCAGGACGAGCAGCCCGGAGGTCTCGGTGTCCAGGCGGCCGACGTTGAACAGGCGCTCCTCGTAGCGGTCCACGAACTCGGTCAGGTCGCGGCGACCGCGCTCGTCCTGCAGGCTCGAGACGACACCGGTCGGCTTGTTCAGCACGATGTACCGCCGCGAGGAGTCGATCTGCACCGGCACACCGTCCACCGAGATCGCGTCCGTCGCGGGGTCGACACGACGCCCGAGGGCGTCCACCACCTGCCCGTTGACCGTCACGCGGCCCTCGACGATCAGGTTCTCGGCGACGCGGCGAGATGCCACGCCCGCAGCGGCGATCACCTTCTGCAGGCGCTCCCCCTCTGCCTGGAGGCCCGGTTCGGCCCCGGCAGACGTCGTCCCGTCCGCCGCGTCCCAGTCCTCGATGATCGGCCGTTCGGGCGTGCCCTCCACCGGGGCGCCGTGGCTGTCGCGCTCACCGCTCGGCTTCGGCGTGGTGCGGCCGTTGGCGGCGTTGCTGCTCTTGCCGGGGCGGTCGCTGTTGCGGACGCTCGTGGTGCCGCCGACGTAGCGGCGGCCGTTGTGCCACACGCGGCTCTGCTGGCCGTCGGGGCCGCGGCGGTCGTCACGGCTGTCGCGTCGGTCGTCGCGGGGAGCCGAGCGGCGGTCGTCGCGGGGAGCCGAGCGGCGGTCGTCGCGACCGCGGTTCCGATCATCGCCGCCCCACCGAGATGCTCCCGAACCACGCGAATCACCGGTTCCGCGAGAGTTTGGTTGTGCGCCGTTCCGATCGTCGCGGCCGCGGTAGCCGCCGCGGTCGTCGCGCGGAGCGGAGCTACGGTCATCGCGACCCCGGTAGCCGCCACGGTCGTCACGCGGAGCTGCGCTGCGGTCGTCGCGACCCCGGTACCCACCACGGTCGTCGCGAGGGGCGGAGTTGCCCCGGTAGCTGCCGCGGTCGTCGCGCGGGGCGGAGGTGCCCCGGTAGCCGCCACGGTCATCACGCGGCGAGGAACTGCGGTCGTCGCGCCCGCGGTATCCACCACGGTCATCACGCGGCGCCGAGCTGCCCCGGTACCCACCACGGTCGCCGCCGCCGGCGCGGTCGTCACGCCCGCGGTACCCACCACGGTCATCACGCGGCGCCGAGCTGCGGTCATCGCGACCCCGGTACCCACCACGGTCATCACGCGGCGCCGAGCTGCGGTCGTCGCGACCCCGGTACCCACCACGGTCATCACGCGGCGCCGAGCTGCGGTCATCGCGACCCCGGTACCCACCTCGGTCGCCGCTACGGTCGTCGCGCGGCGGATAGCCGCCGCGCCGGTCGTCGTCACGCGGCGGACGTGCGCCCCCGCGGTCGTCGCGACCGTACCCGCCGGAGCGGCCACCGGCACTGGAGCCGGCCCCGCCGCGGCCGGGAGCCGAACGCCCGGGGCGATCCGGGCCTCCTGAGCGTCCGTTGCGGTCGTCTCGGTCTCGGGGCGCGCCGCGCCCCCGGTCGTCAAACCCGGCCATCGGGGATCCCTTCGTTCTGCCCGAAGCCGTCCGCACCGTCGTCCAGGAGGGGCGAGATGAGCGGCAGCTCGTCGAGCGAGTTGATGCCGAGCTGCTGCAGGAGCAGATCGGACGTGACGTAGTTGATGGCGCCGGTCTCGGAGTCGGTGAACGACTCCTCGATGAGACCGCGCGCGACCAGCGTTCGGACGACGCCGTCGACGTTGACGGCGCGGATCGACGCGATCTGGGATCGCGTGATCGGTTGCTTGTAGGCGACGACCGCGAGGGTCTCGAGCGCGGCCTGCGACAGGCGCGAGGGACGCTCGGCCTCGACGAACTGCTCGACGACGGCGTCCAGGTCCTGGCGGACGTAGAAGCGCCAGCCGCCGCCGACCTCGCGGAGTTCGAACCCGCGGCGGGTGGTGCCGTCGACGCCGTCGAAGTCCGCGACGAGGCGTTCGACGGCCTGGCGGACGGCGGGGACGGGTGCGTTCACGGCGGCGCCGAGCGCGACGAGCGACTGGGGCTCGTCCGCGATCATCAGGATCGCCTCGAGCTGGCGGTCGATCGGGATCGCCGGGTGCGCCTGCGGGGCGTGGTCGTGGTCGTGCTCGGCACGCGCGTGGATCTCGTGCTCGATCGCGCGGGCATCGGCTATCTCGTCGGCGCCGCCGGGTTCGGCGCTGGACGTGTCGTGCACGTCATCCGTCATAGTCGGCTCCCAGGTTGGCGAGGCTCTCGTCGGACCAGTCCTCGGCGGTCCATCGGAGCGTGAGTTCCCCGAGCGGCTCGAGTTGTTCGAACGAGATCGATGCGTTCCGGTACAGCTCCAGGATCGCGAGGAAGCGAGCCACCACGATACCCGTCTGGTCGACGCCCGCGACCAGTTCGCGGAACGAGACGCCCTCGCCGTCGCGTGTCCGCAGGATCGAGACGACGATCGCGGCCTGCTCGCGGATGCTGATGAGCGGCGCGTGGAGGTGGTCGAGGCCGACGGTCGGGATCTCCCGCGGGGCGAACGCCAGCGCTGCCAGCGCGGCGAAGTCCTGCACCGAGAGCGTCCACACGAGCTCGGGCGTGCGGGCGCGGAACCGCTCCTCGAGCCGGACGCTCCGGACGTGCCGACGCGACTCCACACCCCAGCGTTCGCCGAACCAGTCGGCGGCCTGCTTGAACGCCCGGTACTGCAGCAGCCGCGCGAACAGCAGGTCGCGGGCCTCGAGCAGGGCGACGTCCTCTGCGTCGACGAGCTCGCCCTGCGGCAGCAGCCCGACGATCTTCAGGTCGAGCAGCGTCGCGGCGACGACGAGGAACTCGCTCGCCTCGTCGAGTTCGTCCGCCGACTCGGCCTGACGCACGTACTGGATGAACTCCCCCGTGACCACGCCGAGCGAGACCTCGGTGATGTCGAGCTCGTGCTTCGTGATGAGCGACAGCAGGAGGTCGAACGGGCCGTCGAAGTTGGTGAGCCGGACCCGGAACCCCGACTCAGGCGACGGCGCCACGCTGGACGAGCTCTCGTGCGAGCTGCCGGTAGGCGTGGGCGGCGGCGTGGTCGGGCGCCGTCTGGGTGATCGGTCGAGCGGAGACCGTGGCGTCCGGGAACTTCACGGTGCGCCCGATGACGGTGTCGAGGACCCGGTCGTCGAAGGTGTCGACGACGCGCTCCATGACCTCGCGCGAGTGCAGGGTGCGCGAGTCGTACATGGTCGGCAGGATGCCGTCGAGCGTCAGCGCTGGGTTGAGGCGGTCGCGCACCTTGTCGATCGTCTCGATGAGCAGGGCGACACCGCGCAGGGCGAAGAACTCGCACTCGAGCGGGATGAGCACACCGTGTGCCGCGGTCAGGGCGTTGACGGTGAGCAGGCCGAGCGACGGCTGGCAGTCGACCAGGATCACGTCGTAGTCGTTCGCGACCTTGCGCAGCACGCTCGCCAGGATCTGCTCACGGGCGACCTCGTTGACCAGGTGCACCTCGGCTGCGGACAGGTCGATGTTCGCCGGGATCACGTCGAGCCCGGGGGTGTTCGTCGGCTGGATGACCTGGAGCGGGTCCTTCACGGCGCCCATGAGCAGGTCGTAGACGGTGTGGATGTCGTGCGTGCGGACGCCGAGGCCCGCGGAGAGCGCACCCTGCGGGTCGAAGTCGACGGCCAGGACCTTGCGGCCGTACTCCGCCAGTGCTGCTCCGAGGTTGATCGCCGTGGTGGTCTTCCCGACGCCGCCCTTCTGGTTGCAGAGGGCGATGATGCGCGCGGGGCCGGTGCTGTCGAGTTCCTCGGGCACGGGGAACTCCCGGACAGGACGACCCGTCGGACCGATGGAGGTCGCGCCGGTGGGGTTGGTCGTCGGGTTCGTGCTCACCCGGCCATCGTACCGGCGACGTCGGCCGGCCCGGGGCCGCACCGCCGCGCGCGGCCGGGTCTGCGTTGCGCGTGGCAGGGCGGACGCGGCTCAGGCTGCCCGCAGGGCGACGCGCATGCTGTCGACGCGTTCGGCGATGACGGCGTCCGTCGACCACCGCTGCTGCAGGCGTCCGACGAGCTCGCCGACCTGCTCACGGTCGAGCCCCGGGTGCAACGCCAGTCCGACGGTCAGCTCCGGGCCGGCGAAACGTCCGACCGGGTCACCGGGGGTCAGTTCGACACGGGCGACGCTGCGCTCCCCCACGACCGAGTCGGCGAACGCCTGGGCGACCTCGGGGTCCTCGAAGCACGGGGTCCACGGCAGGTCCTGACCGAGCGCCCACACCGCAGGACGGCGGAGCACGAACTCGGTGACCGACTTCGGGTCGAGCACGACGAGCTGCGTCTCCTCGCTCGCCGCGGCCATCGCCACCCGGCGTGACTCCACGGGCACGGGCCGGGCAGCGGCGTCCCAGGCGTGCATCGCGTCGACCGAGGTGAACGCGGGCATCACGCTCCGCCCGTCGGGCCCGGCGACCGTCACGATCGAGAGCTCCTGGGTCTTGTCCACGAGCTTGCCGGCGTCGGTCTCGCCGAGGTCGCCGGCCTCGGCGATGAGCGGGATGAGCAGGCGGGCGGAGCGCAGTGCCTCGACGACCGCCGCCTGCGATCCACCGGCGGCCACGCCCGCGATCGCCGCGGTCAGCGCGGGATCGGCCAGTCCGTCGTCGTCGGCGAAGGCGGTGTCGTGGTGGTCGAACGTGCGGCCTTCCCACGTGAAGCCGGCCGAGTCCGCCGCGCCACCCGGGGTGTGCGCGTCGTCGAGACCGGTTGCCGCGTCCGGACCGGTTCCGCGCCCGTTGGAGATCCCCGCCACGCCGCTACTCCGAGGCGATGTCGAGTGCGGCCGGCAGCGTGAACGCCCCGGAGTACAGCGCCTTGCCGATGATCGCGCCCTCGAGCCCGAACGGCACGAGCTCGCGCAGCGCCCGCAGGTCGTCGAGCGTCGAGATCCCACCAGAGGCCACGACGGGCTGGTCGGTCCGGTCGCACACCTGGCGCAGCAGCTCGACGTTCGGGCCCTGCAGCGTGCCGTCCTTCGTGACGTCGGTGACGACGTAGCGGGCGCACCCCGCGGCCTCGAGCCGGTCGAGCACCTCCCACAGGTCGCCGGCGTCCTCGGTCCAGCCGCGGCTGGCGAGGGTCGTGCCACGCACGTCGAGCCCGACGGCGATCTGCTCGCCGTACTCGCCGATCACCCGAGCGGCCCAGTCCGGGTTCTCGAGCGCCGCCGTGCCGAGGTTGACCCGGGCGGCGCCGGTGGCCAGCGCGGCTTCGAGCGAGGCATCGTCGCGGATGCCGCCCGACAGCTCGACGGAGACGCCGTCGACCTCGCGGATCGCGTGCGCGATCACCTTGCGGTTGTCGCCCCGCCCGAAGGCCGCGTCGAGGTCCACCAGGTGGATCCACTCCGCGCCCTGGTCGCGCCAGGTGCGCGCGGCGGCGACGGGGTCGCCGTAGCCGGTCTCGCTCCCCGCCTCGCCCTGGGTCAGCCGGACGGCCTGGCCGTCGACGACGTCGACGGCGGGCAGCAGGACGAGGGGCGAGGTGTCGGTGAGGTCGGTCATGATCCTGTCGGTTTCGTCACGGTGGAGAAGGTGCGGTGGAGGAGGTGCGGGATTCGGCCTGGAGGCCCGTGGCGCGTCCGGCGGCGCAGTCGCGCCCGTCACGGGCCGGGTTCAGAGCGAGCGCACCCAGTTGGTCAGCAGGCGGATGCCCGGCTCGCCGGACTTCTCGGGGTGGAACTGGGTCGCGGTGAGCGGCCCGTTCTCGACCGCGGCGATGAACCGTTGCCCGTGTTCGGCCCACGTCAGGCCGGGAGCGCGGAACGGACCGTAGGCGTCGAGCGGGAAGTCGGTCACGCCGTACGAGTGCACGAAGTAGAACCGCTCGTCGTGCAGTCCGTCGAACAGCACGGAGTCCTCTGGTGCCTGGACGGTGTTCCAGCCCATGTGCGGCAGGACCTCGGCCTGGAGCTGCTCGACGGTGCCGGGCCACTGCCCGAGCCCGTCGACGTCGGCTCCGCGCTCGATGCCGCGGGAGAACAGCACCTGCATGCCGACGCAGATGCCGAGCACCGGACGGCCGCCGGCCAGACGGTGGTCGACGATCTCGCCGCCCTGGACGCCCTCGAGCTGGTCGATGACCGCGGCGAACGCCCCGACCCCGGGCACGAGCAGGCCGTCGGCACGCAGCGCCGCCTGCTTGTCGGAGGTCAGCGTGACCTCGGCTCCGGCGCGCTCGAGTGCCTTGGCGGCGGAGTGGACGTTGCCCGACCCGTAGTCGAGGACGACGACGTTCGGCTTCGCGGTCACAGTGCGCCCTTGGTGGAGGGGATGCCGTCGACGCGCGGGTCGAGCTCGACCGCCTTGCGCATCGCACGCGCGAACGCCTTGAACTCGGCTTCGGCGATGTGGTGTGGGTCGCGGCCACCGAGCACCCGGACGTGCACGGTGATGCTCGCGTTGAACGTGATCGCCTCGAACACGTGGCGGATCATCGACCCGGTGAAGTGACCGCCGATGCGGTGGAACTCGAACCCTTCGGGCTCACCCGAGTGCACGAGGAACGGACGCCCGGAGACGTCGACGACCGCCTGGGCCAGCGCTTCGTCGAGGGGCACGAGGGCGTCGCCGTAGCGGCCGATGCCGGAGCGGTCACCGAGGGCCTGCTTGAGAGCCTGTCCGAGCACGATGCCGGTGTCCTCGACCGTGTGGTGCACGTCGATGTCGGTGTCACCGGTCGAGCGCACGCGCAGGTCGATGAGCGAGTGCTTGCTGAACGCGGTCAGCATGTGGTCGAAGAACGGCACGCTCGTCGAGATGTCGGACGAGCCGGTGCCGTCGAGGTCGAGCTCGAGTTCGACGCTCGATTCGCTCGTGCTGCGGCTGATCGAGGCGGTACGGGCGGTCATGCCCCAACCCTAACCGGCGGCTGCTCGGCGGCGACCTGCCGCATGGCGTCGAGGAACGCGGTGGTCTCCTCTTCGGTGCCGGCACTCACCCGCAGGTGGTTCGGGATCCCGAGGTCGCGCACGATGACGTCCCGCTCGAGCAGCGACTCGAACGCGGCGTGCGGGTCGGCGACCCCACCGAACAGGACGAAGTTCGACCAGGTCTCGTACGTCCGGTAGCCCATGGCCTGCAGCTCGGTCACCATCCGGTCACGCTGCAGCTTGATGTCGTCGACCATCGCGAGCATCTCGGGCGCGTGGCGCAGTGCCGCGACCGCGGCCGCCTGCGTCAGGACGGACAGGTGGTACGGCAGCCGCACGAGCCGGACGGCGTCGATCACGGCGGGGTGTGCCGCCATGTAGCCGACCCGTGCACCGGCGAACGCGAACGCCTTGCTCATGGTTCGGGAGACCACGAGTCGCTCTCGCCCGGGCAGCAGCGTGAGGGCGCTCGGCACGTCGGCCGGCATGAACTCGGCGTAGGCCTCGTCCACCATCACGATGCCGTTGGTCGCGGCGTACGCGGCCTCGATCGTCTCGATCGGCAACGGTGTGCCCGTGGGGTTGTTCGGCCCGCACAGGAACACGATGTCCGGCCGGTGTTGCTCGATCGCCGCCACGACGGTCTCGGGCGAGATGCGGTACTCGTCATCGCGCTGCGCCGGGATCCAGGCCGTGCCGGTGCCGGACGCCAAGATCGAGTGCATCGAGTAGGTGGGCGGGAACCCGAGGACGGAACGCCCCGGGCCGCCGAAGGCCTGCAACAGCTGCTGGAGGACCTCGTTCGAGCCGTTCGCCGCCCACAGCTGCTCTGCCGACAGGCCGTGCCCGAGGTACCGGGCCAGCGACTCGCGAAGCTCCGTGAACTCGCGGTCCGGGTAGCGGTTGACCGTCGCGAGCGCCTGTCGGATCGAGGCGACGATGTCGTCGGCCACGTCGTCCGGCACGGGATGCGTGTTCTCGTTGACGTTCAGCTGGACGCGCACGTGCTTCTGCGGAGCGCCGTACGGGCTCTGACCGCGGAGGTCGTCTCGGATCGGGAGGTCTTCGAGCGTGAATGCCACCGATCCATCGTAGGCCGATGTGACCACCGGACGACCAGCCGTCCGGACGGGACTGCCGTCGACCACGTCCGGCAGCTACTGGCCGGAGGTGTACTTCGTCGGGATGGCGATCTGCTCGCCGGCCTGCAGCCCGGAGCCGTCGAGGGCGTTGAGGCTGATGACGTCCTGCACGAAGTCGCGCGGGTCGGCGTTCGGCGCGGTGTCCTCGGCCAGCTGCCAGAGCGTCTCGCCCGGCTGGATCGTGACCGTGTCGAACTGCGTCCGGGCGCCACCAGCGGCGGCGTCACCGGCGGACGCCTGCCCGCCGTTCAGGACGAAGAAGGCGACGACGATGAGGAGGGGGAGCGCGGCGAGCGTCGTGAAGACGATGCGGCCGCGGCGCGTCAGGCGCAGGCGGACGCGCGTGGCGGGGGCCGCGGTGCGCTGGATGTCAGCGATGGCGATGGTGCTCATGTCGTTCTTGCCTTCCCGTTCGGGTGAACCGAAGTCGTGTACCGAACATAGTTTCGAATCAGACGACGCACAAGTCCTGGGAGAGGATTTCTGCGGGGTTTTCTTGCGACACGCTCGAACAGGTGTTTGTTCGGGGTTGACCGGTCGGATACTGTTTCGATCGACTGGGACAAGTCAAACGGGGACCACCGACATTCCCGCCACGGCCGCTCAGCACCGACGAAAGCGAGACGACGTGGTGGACGAACTGCGGGGCCAGAAGCCGCTGACCGCGAAGCAGCAGACGATCCTCGACGCCATCCGCGCGTCCATCGCCTCGCGGGGCTACCCGCCGAGCATGCGTGAGATCGGCGACGCGGCCGGGCTCTCCTCGCTGTCGAGCGTGTCCCACCAACTCGGCCAGCTCGAGCTCGGCGGCTGGATCCGCCGCGACCCGAACCGTCCGCGTGCGCTCGAGGTCCTGGTCGACGAGCCCACCCCGGACGTCACCGGTCCCGACGTCGACGCCACCACGCTCGTGCCCCTGGTCGGCCGGATCGCCGCCGGTGTCCCGATCACGGCGGAGCAGCACGTCGACGAGATCGTCCCGCTCCCCCGGCAGCTCGTTGGTACCGGCGACCTCTTCATGCTCAAGGTCGTCGGCGAGTCGATGATCGACGCCGCGATCTGCGACGGCGACTGGGTGGTCGTCCGCTCGCAGCAGACCGCCGAGAACGGTGACATCGTCGCCGCCATGCTCGACGAAGAAGCCACCGTCAAGGTCTTCCGCCAGCGCGACGGCCACACGTGGCTACTCCCCCGCAACACCGCGTTCGAGCCGATCCTCGGCGATGCGGCGTCGGTGCTCGGCAAGGTCGTCGCGGTCCTCCGCTCCCTCTGACCCGCCACGGGCACTGCCCCGTGCCGGGCACTGACCCACGCACTACCGAAATCGGCTCGAACCACGAGATCTCGTGGTTCGAGCCGATTTCGGTTGTGCGGCGTTGAACGGAACCGCGGCCGGACCGCACCCGCGCGACGGACGCGGGTCGGGCCTCCCGGCCGTCAGCCGGTCCCGGCCGTCAGCCGGTGCTGGCCGTCATGACGTGACGGGAGCGACCACGTACGGATCGAGCTCCGCGACCTGGCGCTGGAAGACACGCACGCGCAGGCGGGTGCCGTCCTCGACGTAGTCGACGGAGTCGACCGCGCCGGCGTCGTGCAGCGTGGAGACGAGGTCACCGCGGTCGTAGGGCACGACCACCGTGAGCTCGACGTCGGGCTCCGGCAGGCGCTCCTCGATGGTGCGGAGGAGCTCCGGGATGCCCTCGCCCGTGCGGGCCGACACGAAGACGGCGTCCGACGCGAGCCCGATCAGGACCAGGCGCTGTGCGTCGTCGATCAGGTCGGCCTTGTTGAACACGACGATCTCGGGGATGTCGTGCGCGCCGACGTCGCCGATGACCTCGCGCACGGTCGCGAGCTGCGCCCCGGGGTCGGGGTGCGAGCCGTCGACCACGTGCACGATGACGTCGGCCTCGCCGACCTCCTCGAGGGTGGAGCGGAAGGCCTCGACCAGCTGGTGCGGCAGGTTCCGGACGAAGCCGACCGTGTCCACGAAGGTGAACTCGCGGCCCTTCGTGCTCTCGGTCCGGCGGACCGTGGCGTCCAGCGTCGCGAACAGCTGGTTCTGCACCAGCACCCCGGCGCTCGTCAGACGGTTCAGGAGCGAGGACTTGCCCGCGTTCGTGTAGCCGGCGATCGCGACGCTCGGCACCTCGTTGCGGTGGCGGTCGGCGCGCTTCGCCTCGCGCGCGGGGCGGAACCCGGCGATCTGGCGGCGGAGCTTCGACATGCGGGTGTGGATGCGACGTCGGTCGAGCTCGATCTTCGTCTCACCGGGACCACGCGAGCCCATGCCCGCGCCGCCGGAGACCTGACCACCGGCCTGCCGGGACATCGAGTCACCCCAGCCGCGCAGTCGGGGCAGCAGGTACTGGAGCTGCGCGAGCTCGACCTGGGCCTTGCCCTCTCGGGTCTTCGCGTGCTGGCTGAAGATGTCGAGGATCACGGCCGTGCGGTCGATGACCTTGACCTTCACCACGTCCTCGAGCGCACGGCGCTGCGACGGGGCGAGCTCGGTGTCCGCGATCACCGTGTCGGCGCCCGTGGCCTTGACGACCATCGCGAGCTCTTCCGCCTTGCCCTTGCCGAGGTAGGTCGCGGGGTCGGGGTTCGGTCGACGCTGGAGGAGTCCGTCGAGGACCACCGCGCCGGCCGTCTCGGCCAGGGCGGACAGCTCCCGCAGGGAGTTCTCGGCGTCCTGCGCGTCACCGTGGGGGTACACGCCGATCAGGACGACCTGCTCGAGCCGCAGCTGGCGGTACTCGACCTCGGTGACGTCCTCGAGCTCGGTGGAGAGGCCGGCGACGCGGCGCAGGGCCGCCCGGTCTTCACGGTCGTACTGGTCGCCGTCGCCGTCCCACCCGTGCTCGTCGACCGAGCGGGTCTGGATCGCCTGGGCGGGGGCGAAGATGGACGATGCTGCGCGGCGGTCGGCGTTGCGCAACACCCGTTCGACGACACCGTCTGCGCTGTCGTCGTTGGTCTGGTCGTTCTGCTGATGGGTATCCGTCATCCTGTCCACAGGGTACCTCCGGCGGGCCTCGGACACACCAGGTTCCCGCTACGGTTCATCCATGGCGAACGACCACTACTTCTCCGCGAACCCGTCATCGGACACCAGCCAACGCCAGATCGACGTCACCCTCGCCGGCCGGTCGCTCACGCTGACCACGGCAGCAGGGGTCTTCAGCCCGGACGGCCTCGACCGCGGCACCCGCGTGCTGCTCGGTTCCGTCCCGCCGCCCGCGCACGACGGCGCGCTGCTCGACATCGGCTGCGGCTGGGGGCCGATCGCGATCACGATGGCGCTGCACTCCCCCGACGCCTCGGTGTGGGGCGTCGACGTCAACGAACGGGTGCTCGGGCTCGCGCGGGCCAACGCCGAGGCCGCGGGTGCGTCGAACGTCACGATCGCCCTGCCCGACGACGTCCCGGACGACCTGCGGTTCCGGACGATCTGGTCGAACCCGCCGATCCGCGTCGGCAAGGACGAACTGCACGAGATCCTGCTGACGTGGCTGCCCCGGCTCGAGGTCGAGGGCGACGCCTGGCTCGTGGTGTCGAAGGACCTCGGTGGCGACTCGTTGCAGAAGTGGCTCGTCGGCGTGCTCGGGGCCGGGTTCCACGTCGCACGGGCGTCCACCGACAAGGGGTTCCGCGTCATCCGCGTGCGCCGGATCGCGTAGGCAGGCGGCGCGCGGCGCGCCGCGGCGCGCACCGCGCCGCGCCGGGCCCGCTTCGTGAGCAGAAATGGTCGAGTCGCCGCAGGGCACCCGACCATTTCTGCTCACGAAGCGGCGCGCGCCGCCCCAGCGGCGCCCCGCCCCCCCCGGCGCCCCGCCCAGCGTCAGACCGTCAAGTCCCCGGAGAACACGAGCTCGGCCGGCCCGGACAGCGAGACGTGCTCGCCGTCCTCCGCCGCGAACATCCGCACCGTCACGACGCCGCCCGGCACCCGCACGCGCCAGGTGTCCGGCGCACCAGAGCCGACCCAGTACCGCG
Organism: Curtobacterium sp. AB7; assembly: GCF_044909335.1. NCBI lineage: Bacteria > Bacillati > Actinomycetota > Actinomycetes > Micrococcales > Microbacteriaceae > Curtobacterium > Curtobacterium sp. AB7. The sequence continues at coordinate 74,795 of NZ_JBIYED010000005.1, forward strand.
TCGCGAGGGCAGCAGCCACCGCACCGGTGCCGCACGACAGCGTCTCGCCACTGCCCCGCTCGTGCACCCGCATCGTGATCTCGCCGACGCCGTCGTTGATGAGCGGGTCACCGGGCAGCACGAACTCGACGTTGGCACCGTGCTCGGGCGCCGGGTCGAGCACGGGCAGGAAGGTCAGGTCGAGGTCGGCGAGTTCGTCCTCGGTCGCGACGGCGACGACGACGTGCGGGTTGCCGACGTCGATGCCGATGCCTGGCCGGGCGCCGTCGAGGTTCTTGGCGCGCACCATGACGTCGTCGGAGCCGCCGCCCTCGATGCCCAGACCCCACCGGCCGAGGTCGGCAGCGAAGCCGTTCGTGGTCCGCTGGATGTCGACCAGGCCCTTGCGGCTGCCGACGGTCAGGGTCTCGCCGGGTGCGAGCTCGACCAGGCCGGACTCGGTCAGGTACCGCGCGAACACCCGGATCCCGTTGCCGCACATCTCGGCGATCGTGCCGTCGGCGTTGTGGTAGTCCATGAACCACGTCGCGGCGGGTTCGACGGATACCAGGGCACGTCCTTCGGGGATCGCTTCGGACCGCACCGCACGGATCACGCCGTCGCCGCCCACACCGAAGCGTCGGTCCGCGATCGCGCGGATCCGCTCGGGGGTCAGGTCGACGGTGGCGTCGGGGTCGGCGAACAGGACGAAGTCGTTGCCGGTCCCCTGGCCCTTGGTGAAGTGCAGCTCGGTCACGGGACGATCCTACGGGCCAGTTCCGACAGGTCCCCGCGGTCGGCTCCGGTGACGTCGAGGGTCTCGGCGTCGGCGTAGCGACGGAACCACGACACCTGCCGGCGGGCGTACTTGCGCGTCGCGATGCCGGTCGCCTCGACCGCCGCCTCGGTCGTCGAGGTCCCCCGCAGCACGTCGAGCGCCTGCGAGTACCCGATCGCGGCCCGCGCGGTCTTCCCGTCTTCGATGCCCCGTTCGCGCAGAGCCGCGACCTCGTCGACGAGCCCGGCGGCGAACATGCCCGCCGCACGCGCGTGCAGCGCAGCGACGAGCTGCTCGCGATCCCGTCGCAGGTGCAGGATCCGGGACGGTCGCCAAGCGCGGGGCGCGGACGGGAGGCTCGGGGTCACGACCTCGGATCGGCTCGCGATCTCGAGTGCCCGGATCAACCGCCGTGGGTTGCGTGCATCGATCGTCGCTGCGGCCGCCGGGTCCATGCCGCGGAGCCGCTCGAGCAGGATGCCCGGACCGAGCTCGTCGTGCTCGCGCTCGAGCTGCGCGCGGAGTTCCGGGTCGGTGCCGGGGAACGCCAGGTCGAACAGGACGGAGGACACGTAGAGACCACTGCCGCCGACGAGCACGGCGACACCGCCGTCGGCACGGATGCGGTCCACGTCGGCTCGGGCGGCCACCTGGTACGCGGCGACGCTCGCCTCGTCGGTGACGTCGAGCACGTCGAGTTGGAGGTGCGGGATGCCGTGCCGTTCGTCGAGCGGGAGCTTCGCGGTGCCGATGTCCATGCCGCGGTACAGCTGCATGGCGTCGGCGTTGACGATCTCGGCGTTCCGGCCGGCGGCGCGGAGGCGTTCGGCGATCGCGATCCCGAGGTCGGACTTCCCCGTCCCCGTCGCCCCGACGACGGCGATCACCTCGTCCACCCCGAGGGAGGCGTCAGCGCCCGACACGGAGCGTGGGCAGCCCGAGCGACACAGGACGCGGACCGTCGCCGGGCGCCGCCGGGGTCGGCACGCCGCAGCTCTCGGCCTCGGCGCGGTCCCAGGCGTCGCCCGCCCGGGTGCGCCGGATGCGCAGTGGAGCGTCGTCGTCGGCGATCAGGAAGTGCGGGGCTGCTCGGGTGATCTCGACCGTCACGACGTCGCCGGGCCGTGGGACCGCGGAGCCGTCCGGCACCGAGAAGTGCACGAGCCGCGAGTCCTCGGCGCGTCCGGACAACCGGCGGGTGGCGTCGTCCTTCCGCCCCTCGCCCGTCGCGACGAGGACCTCGACGCTCCGGCCGACCTGCGCCGCGTTCTCCTCCGCGGTGATGCGTTCCTGCAGGGCGACGAGCCGCTCGTACCGCTCCTGCACGACCTGCTTCGGCAGCTGGTCGTCCATCGTCGCCGCCGGGGTGCCGGGGCGGATCGAGTACTGGAACGTGAAGGCGCTGGCGAACCGCGCCTGCTCGACGACGCGGAGGGTGTCCGCGAAGTCCTCTTCCGTCTCGCCGGGGAACCCGACGATGATGTCGGTCGAGATCGCCGCGTTCGGGATCTTGGCGCGCACCCGGTCGAGGATGCCGAGGAACCGCTCGCTGCGGTAGCTCCGACGCATGGCCTTGAGGACCCGGTCGGACCCGGACTGCAACGGCATGTGCAGCTGCGGCATGACGTTCGGGGTCTCGGCCATGGCGTCGATGACGTCGTCGGTGAACGCCGCCGGGTGCGGACTCGTGAAGCGGATGCGCTCGAGGCCGTCGATGGTGCCTGCCGCGCGCAGCAGCTTGCCGAACGCCTGACGGTCGCCGAACTCGACCCCGTACGAGTTCACGTTCTGCCCGAGCAGCGTGACCTCGATCGCGCCGTCGTCGACGAGCGCCTGGATCTCGGCGAGGACGTCACCCGGGCGGCGGTCCTTCTCCTTGCCGCGGAGCGACGGGACGATGCAGAACGTGCACGTGTTGTTGCACCCGACCGAGATCGACACCCACCCGCTGTGGGTCGAGTCCCGCTTGGTCGGCAGCGTCGACGGGAACACGTCGAGCGCTTCGAGGATCTCGATCTGCGCCTCGTCATTGTGCCGCGCACGTTCGAGCAGCGTCGGCAACGAGCCCATGTTGTGCGTGCCGAAGACCACGTCCACCCACGGCGCCTTCTCGAGGATGACGTTCTTGTCCTTCTGCGCCAGGCACCCACCGACGGCGATCTGCATGCCGGGGTGGTCGCGCTTGATGCCCGCCAGCTGCCCGAGGTTGCCGTACAGACGGTTGTCGGCGTTCTCGCGCACCGCACAGGTGTTGATCACGACGACGTCGGCCTGCTCGCCGTCCGCAGCCGTGTAGCCCGCCGCCTGCAGCGACCCGCTCAGCCGCTCGGAGTCGTGCACGTTCATCTGGCACCCGTAGGTGCGGACTTCGTAGGTGCGCTGGCGCGCTGCGACGGTGGCCATGGTCGTCCCAGTGTAGGTCGGAGCGACTACTCGAAGCGCACGGTCCCGCGGCCCGTCGGAGGCCGACGTCCGCCGCCGTCGAGGGCCCGCTGGACGGCGATCCGCACCACGCCCGAGCCGTAGCCCTTGCGCATCAGGAACCCCGACAGCCGACGCTCGGCGGTCGCACGGTCGAGCCCGCGCATCTGCGGCGCACGCTTGTCGGCGAGCTCCTGGGCGCGGATGAACTCGTCGTCCTCGTCGTCGGCGGCCTCGTCGAGCGCAGTGTCGATCGCGATCTGGTCGATGCCACGACGACGCAGCTCGGTGACCACGCCCTGCCGCCCCAGACCCTTGCGGGCGTGCAAGCGGTCCACCAGGTCGGTGGCGAGGGCGACGTCGTCGAGCAGCCCGACACGGGTGAGTCGTTCGATCTCGTGCTCGACCACGTCGGGGTCGAGGTCCTGCTGGGCGAGCAGTGTCCGCATCTCGGACTCGCTCACGCCCTTGCGGCCGAGCGCCCGCATGCTGAGCCGCTCGGCGTCGGCGCGCTGCTCGTCCAGGGGACGCGGAGCGTCCGCAGGGTCGAGTTCTTCGCCACCGGCGATCGAGAAGACCGACGCCGTCGTGGCGTCTGCCCCGTCGTCGTAGCCGTCCTGCTCGGCCCGCGTGCTCCGACCGGAACCGTCGCCGATGACCGGCGAGACCCAGTCGGCCTGTGCGCGTGGCCCGCGGATGGGCAGCGGGACGGGCGTGTCCGCATCGTCCTCGAGCACGGGCTCCGGAACGCTGGGCACCGTCGGCTCGGGCTCGGGGGTGGGCTCCGCAGCTGCCGGGGCCCGACGACGGGACCTCGCACCGAACAGGTCGGTCACCGGTGCGAGGCCGTCGTCGTCGTGGTCGGTGCTCACGCGCCCTTGCGCTCCGCGAGCTTCGGCGCGATCGACTCGACCGGGGCCTCTTCCGCCTTGGCGCCACCGACGCCGAGCTTGGCGAGGATCTTGCCCTCGATCTCGGCCGCGGTGTCGGGGTTCTGGATCAGGAAGGAACGCGAGTTCTCCTTGCCCTGCCCGAGCTGGTCGCCGTCGTAGGTGTACCAGGCACCCGACTTCTTGACGATGCCGTGGTCGACACCGAAGTCGAGCAGCGAGCCTTCGCGCGAGATGCCGACGCCGTACAGGATGTCGAACTCGGCCTGCTTGAAGGGCGGCGCCATCTTGTTCTTGACGACCTTGACACGCGTGCGGTTGCCCACCGCGTCGGTGCCGCTCTTGAGCGTCTCGATGCGACGGATGTCGAGGCGGACGGACGCGTAGAACTTCAGTGCCTTACCGCCCGAGGTGGTCTCCGGGGAACCGAAGAACACACCGATCTTCTCGCGCAGCTGGTTGATGAAGATCATCGTGGTCTGCGTCTGGTTCAGCCCACCGGCGAGCTTGCGCAGCGCCTGGGACATGAGGCGGGCCTGCAGACCGACGTGGGAGTCACCCATCTCGCCCTCGATCTCGGCGCGCGGCACCAGTGCTGCGACCGAGTCGATCACGATGAGGTCGATCGAGCCCGAGCGGACGAGCATGTCCGCGATCTCGAGCGCCTGCTCGGCGGTGTCCGGCTGCGACACGAGCAGGGCGTCGATGTCGACACCGAGCTTCTTGGCGTACTCCGGGTCGAGCGCGTGCTCGGCGTCGATGAAGGCCGCGATGCCACCGGCACGCTGGGCGTTGGCGATGGCGTGGATGGTGAGGGTCGTCTTACCCGAGGACTCCGGGCCGTAGATCTCGACGATGCGGCCGCGGGGCAGTCCCCCGATGCCGAGCGCGACGTCGAGCGCCACCGACCCGGTCTGGATGACGTTGACGGGTGCGCGTTCGTCCGAACCGAGGCGCATGATCGCACCCTTGCCGAACTGCCTGTCGATCTGTGCGAGTGCGGTCTCGAGGGCCTTTTCGCGGTCTGCCGGTGATGGCATGGGGTGCTCCTTCGTGCTCGTGTTCGGCCGCCTGTAGGCTGTCGCGTCCACGCCGGCCGGTGGTGCAAGGCCGATGGTTCTGCGACAAGGCTTCGGGCTGTTCCCGATGTCCATCAACCTATGGCTGGCCACCGACATCACTGCCGACGGTCACGCGATCTGTGGATGGAACACCCGGGCGACGCCGCTGTGGAGGAACGTACCACCGATCGAACACCCGTTCGAGCAACACGCCGAACACAGTTTCGGGCGGCGGCGGTGGCGCGACGGAGCGCTGCCGTCTCAGTTCTGCGGCTCGGCCAAGCCCTTGCCGTGCCGCCGGTCGAGCGGGACGTCCTGCGAGTCGCAGAGGGCATCCCACACCCGACGGGCGTCGATGCCGGCGGCGAGGGCGTCCACGGCCGAGCGGCCACCGAGGTCCTCGAGCACGACGTCACGGCTGACCACGGACCCGTAGGCCTCGCCGAACACCTGGTCGACGGCACGCCAGAATTCACTCACCCGCATCCGACAAGCCTAAAGCGTCTCCGAACGCAGAACGCCCCCGCCGGGAGGTTCCGGCGGGGGCGTTCAGTGCGAGGCGCTCAGCGCACTGCGAGGTCGTTGTCGAACTCGGCGACGAGGTCGTCCGGGAGCGTGTCGGGGACGGGAGTGAGTCCCTCGACGATCGCGAGGCGGTCGCCCACCTCGCGCATGATCGTGGAGATGGGGGTGTCCAGCGCGTCCGCGACGGACGCGAGGATCTCCGAGCTGGCCTCTTTCTGACCACGCTCGACCTCACTGAGGTACCCGAGAGCCACACTGGCCTTGGACGCGACCTGACGGAGGGTCCGGCCCTTCTGCAAGCGGAAGTCCCGAAGCACATCGCCGATTTCCTGACGAACGAGAACCATGAGAACTCCTCCTCTCTGTCGTCTCCGCGCCCGCCCGATCCGGAGGATCGAGTTCGGGTTCAGCAACAGTAGCGTTGCCGGTTCGAGCATGCTAACCAGGCTGGCTGCCGTCCTGCTGGAGATTGCGTGAGATGTAACCCAGTGGAAACGAGACCTATTCCCGGCCCCGGACCACGGACGACATCCGTGTCAGGAGTTCGGAGACGGTGGCCGTCCGGATTGCCTGGCGGGCCCCGTCGAGGTGCAGTTCCCAGGCGGTGGCGCCGTCCGCCGATGCGATCCCGATGAAGACGGTACCGACCGGCTTGCCGTCCTGCGGATCGGGCCCGGCCACGCCGGTCGTGCTGATCCCCCACGTCGCCGGCTCACCGTCGACGGACAGCGCGGTGCGGACACCGACCGCCATCTGCCGCGCGACCTCGGGATCGACGGCCCCGTTGGCGGCCAGCAACGCCGACGACACCCCGAGCACGGTGTGCTTGACGGGCGTCGCGTAGGCCACGACTCCCCCGCGCACCACGGCGCTCGCCCCCGGAACACCGACGAGCGTCGACACCACCAACCCGCCGGTGAGCGACTCCGCCACGGCGACGGTCGCACCGCGACGCGTCAGGTCGGCGACCAGGTCCTGCGCGATCGCGTCGACCGTGTCGACAGGGCCGGGAGGCACGGCGCCGGTCGCGTCGTCGGCCTGCGTCACGCGGTGGTCCGGTTGTGCTTCCACGCCTGGTACAGGTAGTCGATGCCGCTGAGCACGGTCGCCAGGAAGGCGGCGCTCATCAGCACCACGTTCACCCAGTGCGCCCAGTCACCGACGAGCTCCCACCACGGGAAGAGAGCCGACGTCAGGGCGACGGCCTGCAGCACGGTCTTGATCTTGCCACCGCGACTGGCCGGGATCACCCGGTCCGACAGCACCGCGAATCGGAACACCGTGATGCCGATCTCGCGCACCATGATGAGCACGGTCACGTACCAGGGCAGCTCGGCCAGGATCGACAGGGCGACGAGCGCGCCGCCGATCAGGACCTTGTCGGCGATCGGGTCGACGAGCTTGCCGAAGTCGGTCACCAGGTTCTGCCGCCGGGCGATGATGCCGTCGGCGCTGTCGGTCACGATCGCGACGACGAACACGATGGCCGCCCAGATGCGCAACGGGCCGTCGTCGCCGGCGTCGGCGAGGAGCAGCACGAAGAACAGCGGCGCCATGAGGATGCGCACCACGGTGATGATGTTCGCGACGTTCGCCGTCGATGCGGGGCCGGGACCCTTGCGGAGCAGTCGCCCGCGCCAGGGGAACTTCGCGCCGTGTGTCGTGTCCGTGCCGTCCGAGGCGGTCATCGCCTTCACTCCCTGCCCGTCAGTCCCCACGCGTCCTCATCGGGCTCGTCGTGCACTTCATCGTACCCGCGGGTCATGTCGCCCACGGGGTCGGCGCCGTAGCGGTCGCCGTCGTCACTCGGGCCGGGCACGGGGGCCACGGGCGCCGGAGCAGCCGGTGGTTCCTCGCCGCGGAGCTTCGCGAGCACCGCGGGCAGCTGGTCGGTGGTGACGAGCACGTCGCGGGCCTTCGAGCCCTCGGACGGCCCGACGATGTCGCGGGACTCCATCAGGTCCATCAGGCGACCGGCCTTGGCGAAGCCGACCCGGAGCTTGCGCTGCAGCATCGAGGTCGAGCCGAACTGCGTCGAGACGACCTGTTCGACCGCCGCGAGCAGCAGTTCGAGGTCGTCGCCGATGTCGGCGTCGATCTCCTTGCGCTCGACCACGGCCTGGACGTCCTGCCGGTACTCGGGCTGGGCCTGGCGGGTGACGTGCTGGACGACCTCGGCGACCTCGCCCTCCTGCACCCACGCTCCCTGCACGCGCAGGGACTTCGACGACCCCATCGGCAGGAACAGCGCGTCGCCCTGGCCGATGAGCTTGTCCGCGCCGGGCTGGTCGAGGATGACGCGGGAGTCCGTCACGCTCGTCACCGCGAAGGCGATGCGAGACGGCACGTTCGCCTTGATCAGGCCGGTGATGACGTCCACCGACGGGCGCTGCGTCGCGAGCACGAGGTGGATACCGGCGGCACGGGCGAGCTGGGTGATGCGGACGATCGACTCCTCGACGTCGCGCGGGGCGACGAGCATGAGGTCCGCGAGCTCGTCGACGACGACGAGCAGGTACGGGTACGGCTTGAGCTTGCGCTCGCTGCCCGCGGGCAGGACGATCTCGTTGTTCTCGATCGCCTTGTTGAAGTCGTCGACGTGGCGGAACCCGAACGACGCCAGGTCGTCGTACCGCATGTCCATCTCCTTCACGACCCACTGCAGCGCTTCGGCTGCCTTCTTCGGGTTCGTGATGATGGGCGTGATGAGGTGCGGGACACCCGCGTAGATCGAGAGCTCGACGCGCTTCGGGTCGACGAGGACCATGCGGACCTCGGACGGCTTCGCCCGCATGAGCAGCGACGTGATCATCGAGTTGATGAAGACCGACTTGCCGGAACCGGTCGAACCGGCGACGAGCAGGTGCGGCATCTTCGCCAGGTTCGCGACGACGAAGCCGCCCTCGACGTCCTTGCCGACGCCGATCGTCATCGGGTGCTTCGACTTGCGCGCCGCGTTCGACCGCAGCACGTCGCCGAGGGACACGATCTCGCGGTCGGAGTTCGGGATCTCGACGCCGATGGCGCTCTTGCCCGGGATCGGCGAGAGGATCCGGACCTCGTTGGACGCCACCGCGTAGGACAGGTTCTTCGACAGTGCCGTGACGCGCTCGACCTTGACGCCCGGGCCGAGCTCGATCTCGTAGCGGGTGACCGTCGGGCCGCGGGAGAACCCGGTGACCTTCGCGTCGACCTTGAACTCCGTCAGGACACCGGTGATGGCGGCGACGATGTCGTCGTTCGCCTGGCTGCGGGCGACCGAGGGGGTGCCGGAACTCAGGGTGGTGGCGGCCGGCAGGCGGTACGGCTTCGAGGGGTCGTCGTCGGTCGCCGCAGCGGAGAGTTCCTCGGGCTCGTCGACGACGGGGTCCTCGACGAGGGGGGCCGCGACCACCTCGGGCACCGAGGGGCGGATCGCCGCGGTCGGCTCCGGACGCGCGGGGACATCGGTGCCGAAGTCCCGCAGGGCCTGCTCGGCGACCTGCAGGTCCTGTTCGACGGAGTCGTTGAGGTTGACCGAGGCGGGTTCGGCCGGTGTCAGGTCCACGAGACCGGCAGCAGCGCCCACGTTGGGGTTGACCACCGGGCCAGCGGGTGCAGCCGCCGCGGCGGGCGGGGCCGTCGGCGCGACACCTGTGGCCGGGGGCAGGACGGGACTGTCGTACGCCGGGTCCTCTTCGCGCCCGGACTTGTTCCGCCGCCACCACGGCACGTCGCCGCCGGCGTCACCGTCGACAGCAGCCTGCTCCTCGCCGAAGCCGAGGTCGTCGAACAGCTGGAAGTCGGTGTCGCCCTTCTTGCCGCGCTTGGCCGTCTTTGTGCGGGTGGCGGGCGCCGCTGCTGCCGCTTCGACCTCGGGTTCGGCGGCCGGGGCAGGGGCGCCGAACAGGTACGCGTACAGTTCGTGCAGCCGACGGCCGACCTTGTTCGGCGGCGTCTTGGTGATGATGAAGAGGGAGAGCACGAGCAGCACGATCGCCACCGGGACCGCGACCCACGCGGTCGCGATCGTGACGAGCCAGCCGATCACGACCCAGCCGAGCACACCGCCGGCCGCAGCCAGGGCGGGCATGCCGTCCGCTGCGCTCGGCTGCCCGCCGAAGACGTGGCAGAGCGAGGCGATCGCGACGAGCAGGATCCCGAGGCCGATGCCGATCCGGGTGTTGTCGTGCACCGAGGCCGGGTGCCGGAACAGCCATCCGGCGAAGACGATCATGATCACCGGCAGGGCGAACGCCAGCCGGCCGAACAGCCCGCCGAACGTGTACGCGTCGAGTGCGACCGACACGCCGTTCGTCGGGTTGAGCCACTCGACGACCGCACCGGCGATGGCCAGCACGAACAGCAGGAACGGGAACCCGTCACGCCGCTGGTCCTTCTCGAGGGACTCCTTGCCGAGCAGTCGGAACACCGCGCCGACGCCGTGCGCCATCGCGAGCCAGAACGTCACGAGCGGGTTCTGCTCGCGGAACACCGGGGTCGGTGCCGCCTGCGGCAGCTTCTTCGTCGTGGCCTGGGTGCGCGACGAACCGCGCGTCCCGTTCCCACGGGACGACGTGGACGCGCGCGAGCGCGTGGTCGACTTGGTGCCTCCGGCCATGGGCAGAACCCTAATCCCCTCCCAGGACAAACCAAGGGAGGCCCGCCGCAGCATCCGTGACGGACGCTGGACGGGCCTCCCGGTCGACCGCGATGAACGCGACTGACGCGCTACGCCTCGATGACCACCGGGACGATCATCGGACGACGGCGGTGCTTGGTGTTGACCCAGCGGCCGACCGTGCGGCGGACGACCTGCGCGAACGCGTGCGAGTCGCGCGTGCCGTTGGCGGCCGCCTCGGCGATCGCCTTGGCGATCTGCGGACGGACGTCGTCGAACACGGAGTCGTCCTCGGCGAAGCCGCGCGACTGGATCTCCGGGCCGATGACGCACTGGCCGGTGGTGAAGTCCACCGCGGCGAAGACCGAGATGAAGCCCTCTTCGGACAGCACGCGGCGGTCCTTGAGGTCGGCGTCGGTGATCTCGCCCACGGTCGAGCCGTCGACGTACACGTAGCCGATGTCGAGCTGCCCGGCGACCGTCGCGACGCCGTCCTTCAGGTCGACGACGATGCCGTCCTGCCCGAGGATCACGTTGCGCGGCGGCACACCCGTCTGGATCGCCAGGTCGGCGTTCGCGTACAGGTGGCGGTGCTCGCCGTGCACGGGCAGGACGTTGCGCGGACGCAGGATGTTGTAGCAGTAGAGCAGTTCGCCGGCCGACGCGTGTCCGGAGACGTGCACCTTGGCGTTGCCCTTGTGCACGACCTTCGCGCCGAGCTTCGTCAGCCCGTCGATGACGCGGTACACGGCGTTCTCGTTGCCCGGGATCAGCGACGAGGCGAGGATGACGGTGTCGCCCTCGCCGATCTCGATCTGGTGCTCGAGGTTCGCCATGCGCGCGAGCACGGCCATCGGCTCACCCTGCGACCCCGTCGACATGTAGACGATCTGGTCGTCGGGGACGTTCTTCGCCTTCTTGGTGTCGATGAGGACGTTCTCGGGCACGCGGAGGTAGCCGAGGTCGGCGGCGATGGTCATGTTGCGGATCATCGAGCGCCCCATGAACGCGACCTTGCGGTTCGCGGCCGCGGCGGCGTCGAGGACCTGCTGCACACGGTGCACGTGCGACGAGAAGCTCGCAACGACGACCTTCTTGCAGGCGCGCGTGATGATGTTCTCGAGCACCGGGCCGATGTCGCGCTCGGGCGCGGTGAAGCCCGGCACATCGGCGTTCGTCGAGTCCGGCAGGAACAGGTCGACGCCCTGCTCCCCCAGACGCGCGAACGCACGGAGGTCGGTGATGCGGTCGTCCAGCGGGAGCTGGTCCATCTTGAAGTCGCCCGTGTGCAGGACACGACCGGCGGGGGTCGTGATCGAGACGGCGAGGGCGTCCGGGATGGAGTGGTTCACGGCCACGAACTCGAGGTGGAACGGGCCGAGCTGCTCGGTCTGGTCCTCGGCCACGACGAGCGTGTACGGCTTGATCCGGTGTTCCTTGAGCTTGGCCTCGACGAGCGCGAGGGTCAGCGTGGAGCCGATCAGCGGGATGTCGTCGCGGAGCTTCAGCAGGTACGGGACGGCACCGATGTGGTCCTCGTGGCCGTGCGTGAGCACGACACCGAGGACGTCGTCGAGACGGTCACGGATCGGCGCGAAGTCCGGCAGGATCAGGTCGACCCCGGGCTGGTGCTCCTCGGGGAAGAGCACGCCGGCGTCGACGATGAGCAGCTTGCCCTCGTACTCGTAGACGGTCATGTTGCGACCGATCTCGCCGAGTCCCCCGATGGGGATGACGCGGAGGGTGCCGGGTTCGAGCGGCTGCGGTGTGGAGACTTGTGTGGGCATTCGGTCCTACGGATTCAGGCGACGCGCGAGGAGCGCGCCGCGGTGTTCGCTAGCGGGTGGTGCCTGGCACCTTTGGCAGAGCGCCGCCGGCCGCAGCGTTGCGGTCGGGGCGGAAGTTCGAGAAGTCGGCGCCGGGCACGTCGCGCACGGCTTCGAGCGAGGTCTCGATGGCGTACGCCTCGGAGTCCTCGGGGCCGACGAGCGGCAGACGGACGCGCGGGCTGCCGATGCGGCCGAGCCCGTGCAGGATGTACTTCGCCGCGACGGTGCCGGGCACGTGGGTCATCACGGCGCGGACGAGTGGCTCGACGCGCTTGTGCTCGGCGGTGGCGGTCGCCAGGTCGCCGCGGTTCACGGCGTCGATGATGGTGCGGTACGGCGTGCTCGTGATGTTCGCGGTGACGCCGATCAGGCCCGTCGCGCCGATCGACAGGTGCGGGAGCACGTTGGTGTCGTCGCCGGAGAAGTACATGAGGTCGGTGTTGTTGAGCACGCGGGACACCTCGGCGAAGTCGCCCTTGGCGTCCTTCACGGCGAGGATGTTCGGGTGGTGCGACGCCCGCACGATCGTCTCGTACGTGATCGGGATGCCGGTGCGCCCCGGGATGTCGTACAGGATCACCGGCAGGTCGGTGGCGTCGGCGATCATCCGGAAGTGGGTGAGCACGCCCGACTGGGTCGGCTTGTTGTAGTACGGCGTGACGATCATCACGCCGTCCGCGCCGGCCTTCTCGCTCTGCTTGTACAGGTGGATCGCGTGCGCGGTCTCGTTCGACCCGCCACCCGTGATGATCTTCGCGCGGCCCGCGGCGACGGACTTGCCGACCTCGACCAGACGGAGCTTCTCGGGGTCGGTCAGCGTGCTGGTCTCGCCCGTGGTGCCGGTGACGACGATGCCGTCGGCGCCGGCGGTGATGCAGTCGTCGATGTGCTGCTCGACGCCGGGCCAGTCGACCTCGCCGTCGGCCGTGAACGGGGTCACGAGGGCGACGAGGACCTGACCGAAGGGATTCTCACGCGGGGACACGGGCACCAGCGTACCGGGGATGCGCGCGATGGCCGCCGTCCGGGTGGACGGTCGCCTGCCTGCGGCGCGGACGGGAGGCCCGGATCACGTCCGTCCCGCCGCTCACGCCCGGGTCCCGGCCCGCGTCGCGCCCCGCCACGGCCGTCGCGCCCCGACTCACTGGGGCGCGACGCCCGCGAGCGGGCGCGAGCACAGGCGCGACGCCCGCGAGCACGGGGCACCGCGAGCCGCTGTCGTTCAGGACGCGCTGCGGCGCCACTCGAGGAAGCGGTAGCGGGTCCCCGTGCGGGACACCTGCCACGGGCCCTCGTCGGTGAGCGTCCAGCCGGCCGCCGCGCCGAGCGTCGGTGCGACGGTGTCGCCGGGCACGTCGACGTCGATGACGGTCTCGGACACCCGGTCGGCACGGTCCAGCGCTGCGGCGTAGACCTGGCCGCCGCCGATGACCCAGACGGGGCGCTCGGCACCGTCGGCACCGTCGAGCGCGGTCGCGAGGTCGTGCACCATCTCGGCCCCTTCGGCGGTCCAGGACGCGTCACGGGTGAGCACCACGTTGCGCCGACCGGGCAACGGGCGGAAGCGCTCGGGCAGGGACTCCCAGGTGCGACGGCCCATGAGCACCGTGCCGTCGCCGGTGACCTGCTTGAAGTGCGCGAGGTCCTCGGGCACGTGCCAGGGCATGCCGCCGTCGGCCCCGATGACCCCGTCGGTCGACCGGGCCCAGACCATGCCGATCATCAGACGGCGACCGCGGCCTTGATCGCCGGGTGGTGGTGGTAGCCGACGACGGTGAAGTCCTCGTACTCGTAGTCGTCGATCGAGTCGCGCGGCGCGAGCTCGAGCGTCGGCAGGGCGTACGCCGTGCGGGACAGCTGCTCCTCGACCTGCTCGACGTGGTTGTCGTAGACGTGGCAGTCGCCGCCGGTCCAGACGAAGTCGCCGACCTCGAGTCCGGTCTGCGCGGCGATCATGTGGGTCAGCAGGGCGTACGACGCGATGTTGAACGGGACACCGAGGAACATGTCGGCGCTGCGTTGGTAGAGCTGGCACGAGAGCTTGCCGTCGTTGACGTAGAACTGGAAGAACGCGTGACACGGGGCGAGCGCCATGTCCGGGATGTCGGCGACGTTCCACGCCGAGACGATGAGCCGGCGGCTGTCCGGGTTCGTGCGGATCTGGTCGATGACCTGGGCGATCTGGTCGACGTGCTCGCCGGACGGGGTCGGCCACGAGCGCCACTGCACGCCGTAGACGGGGCCGAGGTCGCCGTCCTCGTCCGCCCACTCGTTCCAGATCCGGACACCGTGCTCCTGCAGCCAGGTGGCGTTGCCGTCGCCGCGCAGGAACCAGAGCAGCTCGTACGCGATCGACTTGAAGTGCACGCGCTTCGTGGACACGAGCGGGAAGCCCTTCGACAGGTCGTAGCGGAGCTGCGCGCCGAACAGGCTGCGGGTCCCGGTGCCGGTGCGGTCACCCTTCGGCGTACCCTCGGTGAGGACCCGGCGGAGCAGGTCCTCGTACGGGGTCGGCACGGTGGGGTCGGGCTGCAGGGTCTCGCTGTCGCTCACACACAGAAGCCTACGTCGGGTGAGTAGCGTGGCACGCATGGCAGACAAGGCGGAACAGCCGCTCTCGATCCTGATCGCCGGCGCGTCCGGTTTCATCGGCACCCCGCTCGTCCGCGCGTTGCGCGAGGCGGGCCACCACGTGACCACGCTCGTCCGACGCGAGCCGCACACGGCCACCGAGTTCCGATGGGCCCCGGGTCGCCGGCCGCTCGACCCGGCCATCGTCGACGGTGCCGACGTGGTGATCAACCTGGCGGGGGCGAACATCGGCAAGCTGCCCTGGACCGCGAAGTACCGCGAGGAGATCCGGCGCTCCCGCATCGACGCGACCGACACCCTGGTCGAGGCCATGCGGCACGCCAGCACTCCCCCGGCGCTGTTCCTGTCCGGATCGGCGTCCGGCGTGTACGGCGACCGCCCGGCGGACGTCCTGCAGGACGACGCGGCGCCCGGCACCGGGTTCCTCGCCGACGTCTGCACCGCGTGGGAATCCGCGGCGAACGCTGCCCCGGACGGCGTCCGTGTGGTGACCCTGCGCACGGGCATCGTGATCGGCGAGGGCGGCGGCGCGCTCGCACCCCTCATCCCGCTCACCCGGGCGGGGCTCGGCGGGCGCCTCGGCACCGGCGGGCAGCACTGGCCGTGGATCGCGCTCGAGGACGAGGTCGGTGCGATCGTGCACCTGGCGACGAGCCCGTCGGCGTCCGGCGTCAGCGGGCCGGTGAACCTCGCCGGTCCGGAAGCCGTCGTCGCCGACCGCATCACGAAGCGCGTCGCCGAGGACCTGCACCGGCCGTACCTGTTCCGGATCCCGGAGTTCGCACTGCGCCTGGCGCTCCAGGACGCCGCCGACGAGATGCTGCTGTCGAGTCAGCGGATGGTGCCGACGAAACTGCTCGAGTCCGGCTACGCGTTCCGGTACACGCGTGCGGTGGACGCGGTCGACGCGGTCCTCTGACCAGGTCTCAGGCGCTCGACCGCGACAGGGCCGTCCGCATCGCGGCACGAGCACGCTTGCGGTCCCCGGCTGCGTCGTAGACGACCCCGAGCCGGTACCAGGCACGCCAGTCCGCCGGGTCCTGCTCGACGGCGGCCTTGTACTGCGGGAAGAGCTCGTCGGCGGCCTCGCGCGTCGGACGGCCGGACGGACGCACGGGCACGA
Source organism: Curtobacterium sp. AB7 (assembly GCF_044909335.1). Classification (NCBI taxonomy): domain Bacteria; kingdom Bacillati; phylum Actinomycetota; class Actinomycetes; order Micrococcales; family Microbacteriaceae; genus Curtobacterium; species Curtobacterium sp. AB7. The sequence continues at coordinate 90,593 of NZ_JBIYED010000005.1, forward strand.
CGTCCTCCGGTGCACCACCCTCGGCCTCGAGCCGGGAGCCGAGCCGGGTGATCCGGATGCCGAAGCGGAACTCGAGCACGAGCAGCAGCGCCCCGATCGCCGCGACGACGAACAGGGCGATGCCGATGCCGATCCCGATCGGGATGCCGGTGCCGATGAACGCCACGGCCCGCTGCCCGACGAGCACGATGTAGAGCGCCAACAGCAGGGTCATCAGCGCTGCGCCCCAGAACGGCGACCGGATCGCGCGGCCGGCCCGCGCTGCACGTCCCACCGGGTCAGCCGATGCCGAGGACGCTGCCGAGCCCCACGGTGAGCCCGCGGGCGGATCCGAGGGCGGACAGCGCTGCACGGATCCCGGCGACGTAGGCGACGTCGTCGTTGGTGTCGTGCCGGATCGTCAGGGTCTCGCCGGGGCCGCTGAGCAGGACGTCCTGCACGGCCTTCACCCCGGGCAGCCGGAGCGAGTGGATCGGTACGCTCGCCACCTGCTGGCCGCGGGCGCGCTGGTCGACGTGCGGGGCCTCGACCGGGCCGACGTCGCGACGGGCCTCGGCGATGAGCTCGGCGGTGCGGACCGCGGTGCCGGACGGCGAGTCGATCTTGCCGGCGTGGTGCGTCTCGACGATCTCGGCGGAGGGGAACCACGGCGCCGCGATGGTGGCCAGGTGGGTGCCGAGCACCGACCCGATCGAGAAGTTCGGGACCACGAGGACACCCTGGTCGGGACGCTCCTGCAGAGCGGTGCGGAGCTTCGCGAGACGTTCGGCGGACCATCCGGACGTGCCGACGAGGACGTTCGCCCCGCTCGACAGCGCGTTCTCGACGATCGCGGGGCTGAGCGCCGGCACCGTCACGTCCACGACGAGCGCGGCACCGCCGAACACCGACGGCGGTGCTTCGTGGGCACCGTCCTTCGACGACAGGCGGGCGACGAGCTCGAACTCCGGGAGTTCCTCGACGACGGAGGCCACGAGGCCCCCGAGACGACCGGTGGCGCCGACGACGGCGACGGGAGTGACCATGCGGTCCATCCTAGGATCGACGCATGTCAGTCGAGGTCAGGACCGTGCCGGCCGATCTGCCCGAGGTCGACGTCCTGCTCGACGCGTACCTCGACGAGCGCGAGGCGACGTTCCCCAGTGCGCAGGGCGCGTACTCGCGCAAGCGCACCCCGGCGGCCGAGTTCACGCCGCCGAACGGGGTCTTCGCGGTGGCGTACGACGGCGGGGTCGCGGTCGGCTGCGGCGGCCTGCGGCGGATCCCCGACGACGGCGACGACGTCCGGTTCGAGGTCAAGCACGTCTTCGTCACCCCGGCGGGCCGGGGGAAGGGCGTGGCGACGGCGCTGATGGACTCGCTCGAACGGGAAGGCGCCGCGCTGGGCGCGACGGCCATCGTGCTGGACACGAACGACTCGCTCGTCGCCGCGGGCGCGATGTACCGCAGCCGGGGCTACGAGCGCGTTGCGCCGTTCAACGACAACCCGAATGCAACCGCCTGGTACCGCAAGCCGGTCTCCCGCTAGACGGGCTGGTCGACCGGCAGCCCGGTGCGGAGCTCCACCGGCAGGTGGGCCAGGTCGTTCAGGGCGACCACCTCGGCTGGCTTCGCGGAACGGATCCGGATGATCGTGAGCGCGGTGTGCGCGACGTTCGTGCCCATCCAGCGCCACTCGGGCGCCTGGAACGCCTCGCGCACGAACCAGCCGATCACGGCGTTGTGGGTGATGAGCAGGTCGTGCCGGTCCTCGCGCGCCGGGGTGAACCACTCGGAGACGGCGTCGCCCATCTGCGCCTGGCCGGCGATGATCTCCTCTTCCGTGACGCCGCCGTACCAGCCCTGGTAGGCGTGCGGCATGTCCGGGGTCGGACCGGAGGGGACGCAGTCGAACAGCAGCGTCGAGGGTTCGGGCTGGATCGACGGCAGGCGCTGCGCGAGGAACGCGGCGGTCTCGCTGGGGGCCTCCAACGGGGAGTGGTACACGCCGTCGAACGGCAGCCCGCCGAGCCGGTCGGCGACGAGCATCGCCTGGCGCTTGCCGCGTTCCGACAGCTTGCCGTCGCGGAGGCCGTGCTCGGCGTCCTGGTGTTCGCCGTGCCGAACGAGGTACAGGTAGTGCGACATGTCCGTGCTCAGCTGCCCATCCGGATCGCTGCGGCGAGCTCGTCCTGCTGCACCGCCCCGACCACCGACGTGATCGTCGGGCGGGTCAGGAGGTCGCGGGCGAGTTCGAGCACGCCGTCGGTGGTGACCCGGTCGACACGCTCCAGTGCGGTCGCCAGGTCGGTGTACTCCCCGGTGCCGAGCTCGGACCGGCCGAGGCGGGTCATCCGGGCGTCGGAGTCCTCGAGCGAGAGCGTCAGGGCGCCTTCGATCTGGCCCTTCGCGCGGCGGAGCTCGTCGTCGGTGATGCCGTCGTCCACCATGCGGCGGAACTCGGCGTCGATGATCTCGATGACCCCGGGGACGTTGTCGGGCGCACAGCCCGCGTAGACGCCGAAGGCGCCGTTGTCGAGGTAGGCGGGCGCGAAGGACGACACCGCGTAGGCGAGGCCGCGTCGCTCGCGGACCTCTTGGAACAGCCGGGAGCTCATGCCCCCGCCGAGCACGGCGTTCAGGACGCTGAGGGACGGCCGGCGGTCGTCGCGCAGGTCGAGTCCCTGCGAGCCGCGCAGCATGCTGACCTGCTCCGTCGGACGGTGGACCACCGACAGCTTGGGTTCGATGGGGTCGGCGACGGTCTGCGGCGTGCGGCGCGCGAGCGGCTCGGCGTGCGGTGCGTCGTGGAACACGGCGGCGACCGCGTCGCAGAACCGGTCGTGGTCGACGGCACCGGCGGCGGTCACGACGATGCCGTTCGGTGCGTAGTGCTCGCGGTAGTGCGCCAGGACCTCGTCCCGTTGGACCGCGCGGATGCTGTCCGGGGTCCCGCCGATCGGGCGACCGAGCGGGTGACCGCCGAAGGCCGCGGCGAAGAACGCTTCACCCGCGACGTCGGCCGGGTCGTCGGCGGCCATCGCGAGTTCTTCGAGGATGACGCCGCGCTCGACGGCGAACGCCTCGGGGTCGAGCACCGAGCCGGTCACCATGTCACCGATGACCTGCACGGCCATCGGGACGTCGGCGTCCCGCACCCGTGCGTAGTAGCAGGTGTACTCCTTGGCCGTCGCGGCGTTGTGCTCGCCGCCGACCGAGTCGAACGCGATCGCGATGTCGAGCGCCGACCGGGTCTCGGTGCCCTTGAACAGCAGGTGCTCGAGGAAGTGGGTCGATCCGAACTGGCCGTCGCGTTCGTCGCGCGAACCGACGCCGACCCAGAACCCGATGCTCGTCGAAGCGGCACCGGGCACGGCTTCGGTCAGCACACGGACACCCGACGGCAGCACGGTGCGGCGGACGAAGGCTCCTCCGGACGTCAGGAAGGACGTGTCCGGGGCCCCGAGCGGCAGTGGCACTGGCTGGTTCATCGCATACGAGCCTACTGATGCTCCGGAGCCCACCGCCCAGTTTCCACAGGCCCGCGGACTGTCACTCGAAGAGGGGTACAGAAATTGCGGACAGACCGACTCGTCTGTCTGTCCTCCTTGTGGTACAGTCGTTCACACCGGATCGAAAGCCCCCCTAAGTTCCGATCCGGTGGCTCGGGACATCAGTCCTCGCGGCCACGAGTCCCCCCACTCGTCCGCGGAGCCGATGAACCAAGGAGCCACGCTGTGACGGTCGATTCCCCCCAACCGGCCGTCCAGCGTCTCCTCGGTCCGAGCACGAACCTCGCGTCGCCGGACGGGTCGAGCGTCCCCCCGACTCCCCGCTCCGGCGGCGCGAAGGTCCGCATCCTCGAGACGGCCACGCGACTCTTCTACGAAGAGGGCATCCACAGCGTCGGCGTCGACCGCCTCATCTCCGAGGCGAGCGTCACGAAGGCGACGTTCTACAAGCACTACGGGTCGAAGGACAACCTGATCCTCGCCTACATCCGCACGCAGCACGAGCGGGTGCAGGAACGGATGGAACAGCTCGTCACCGACGCCGGCTCCCCCGCCGCAGCGGTCCGCGCGTGGGTCGCCGCCCTCGCCGACGAGGTCAACGACCCCGACTTCCGCGGGTGCGCGTTCCTCAACGCCGCCGCCGAGTACCACGACCCCCGCGATCCCGTGCGCGAGGTGGTCGCCACCCACCGCGACTGGTACACCGACCGGCTCGCCACCCTGCTGCAGGAGTCCGGCCACCAGCTGCCCGGCGACGGCGCCGACGAGCTCATGCTCGCGCGCGACGGTGCGATGGCCGGTGCCTACGCCGGCGACGCCATCGCGGCGACGGCCGCGCTCGGTCGCGTCGTCGACCGCGTCCTCGCCGCCTGACGCTCGGCTGCCGCCGACGCACGGGAGCCGCCGACGCGGAACGACATCACCGCTGTCGTACGACGTCGGCTTTGTCGCTCCACCGCGGCCGCAACAGTTGCAGGCGCGCACGAACGACAGCCTCGACGTCGTACGACGTCGACCTCGTCGCGTCAGCCGTCGGCGCCAGCCCGGCGCGACCGCCTGAGGGACGGGAGGCCCGCGCCGGCCTGGCACCGTGCCTCCCGTCCGCACCCGCGCACCCGCGCACCCCGCGCGACCTTCCGCGCACCGAGCGCAGACCGAGGCTGCGGGTGTTGGCTGGGGACATGGCCAACGACCCCAACTGGAACCTCCCCGAGGTCCCCTCGTTCACCCTGACCAGCCCCGACTTCACCGACGGCGGCGCCCTGCCGACCTCGGCGCGCGGCACCGACGTGGGCGGTGAGGACCGCTCCCCCGCACTCGAGTGGTCCGGCGCTCCCGAGGGCACGAAGAGCTTCGTCCTCACCGTGTACGACCCCGACGCCCCGACCGGCTCGGGCTTCTGGCACTGGAGCCTGACCGACATCCCGGGCGCGGCGACCTCGCTGCCCGCCGGCGCCGGCACCGACGACGCCCTGCTGCCGGCCGAGGCACTCCGCCGCCGCAACGAGTTCGGCACCGACACGTTCCTCGGCGCCGCTCCGCCCGCCGGCCACGGCGTGCACCGCTACTTCTTCACGCTGAGCGCCCTCGACGTGCCGCTGCTCGAGGCGCCGGCCGACGCGACCCCCGCGGTCGTCGGGTTCGTGCTGCGCGAGCACCTGCTCGGCCGCGCGCAGCTCGTCGGCACGCAGGAGACCGCCGCCGCCTGATCGCGCGCCCGGCGCCGGTCCGAGTCTCGCGCTCGGCGACACTTCTCGCGCTCCGGCGCCCGAGAAGTGTCGCTCAGGCCGAGACTCGGGCCAGCGCTAGATCCGCAACGACGAACGGCCGCCGCCCCGGAAGGGACGACGGCCGTTCGTGTGCCAGGGGTGGATCAGACGGTGGCGTCCGTCGACTCCTCGCGGGCACCGCTGGAGTCGGTGTCCGACTCCTCGGCGACGACCGGCGCGAGCGACAGCTTGCCGCGGTCGTCCACCTTGGTGACCTCGACCAGGACCTTCTGGCCGACGCCCAGGACGTCCTCGACGTTCTCCACACGCTTGCCACCGGCGAGCTTGCGCACCTCGGAGACGTGGAGCAGACCGTCACGGCCCGGGAGCAGCGACACGAAGGCGCCGAACGTGGCGATCTTCACGACGGTGCCGAGGAACTGGTCCCCGATCTCCGGGTTGGTCGGGTTCGCGATCGCGTTGACCGACGCACGGGCGGCCTCGGCCGACGGTCCGTCGACGGCACCGATGTAGACGGTGCCGTTGTCCTCGATCGAGATGTCGGCACCGGTCTCGTCCTGGATGCCGTTGATCGTCTTGCCCTTCGGGCCGATCAGCTCGCCGATCTTGTCGACGGGGATCTGCACCGAGATGACGCGAGGAGCGGTGTCCGCCATCTCGTCGGGGGCGTCGATCGCCTCGTTCAGCACACCGAGGATGGCCGAGCGGGCCTCCTTGGCCTGCTTCAGCGCCGCGTCGAGCACCGTCGACGGGATGCCGTCGAGCTTGGTGTCGAGCTGGATCGCGGTGACGAACTCCGAGGTACCGGCGACCTTGAAGTCCATGTCGCCGAGGGCGTCTTCCGCACCGAGGATGTCGGTCAGCGCCGCGTAGCGGGTCTGGCCGTCGACGGTGTCGGACACCAGGCCCATCGCGATGCCCGCGACCGGGGCCTTGAGGGGCACACCGGCGTTGAGCAGCGAGAGGGTCGAGGCGCAGACGGAACCCATCGAGGTCGAGCCGTTGGAGCTGAGCGCCTCGGAGACCTGACGGATGGCGTACGGGAACTCCTCGCGCGTCGGCAGCACCGGCACGAGGGCGCGCTCGGCGAGGAAGCCGTGCCCGATCTCGCGACGCTTCGGCGAACCCACACGGCCGGTCTCACCGGTCGAGTAGGGCGGGAAGTTGTAGTGGTGCAGGTAGCGCTTCTTCGTGACGGGCGACAGCGAGTCGATCTGCTGCTCCATCTTGAGCATGTTCAGCGTGGTGACGCCGAGGATCTGCGTCTCGCCGCGCTGGAAGATCGCCGAACCGTGGACGCGCGGGATCACGGCGACCTCGGCGTCGAGCGGACGGATGTCGGCGAGGCCGCGACCGTCCATGCGGACCTGCTCGGTCAGGATGCGGCCGCGGACGACCTTCTTCGTGACCGACTTGTAGGCGGCACTGACCTGCGAGTTGGCGACCTCGGGCAGTTCGCCCGCCGACACCTTCGACGCGATGGCCTCCTTGACGCGCGACTTGAGTGCGTCGTCGGCGTCCTGGCGCTCGGTCTTGGCGGCGATCTTGTAGACGTCGCCGAGCTCGGAGAGCGCGAGGGCCTCGACGGCCGAGTAGACCTCGGGCGCGTACGGCGGGAAGACCGGGTAGTCCTGGATCTCCTTGGCGGACTGCGCGGCGAGCTTCGCCTGGGCGTCGACGAGGGACTTGAGGAACGGCTTGGCCGCCTCGAGACCCTGCGCGACGACGGCCTCGTCGGGCTTGGTGGCGCCGCCCTGGATGAGCTCCCAGCTGTGCTCGGTGGCCTCGGCCTCGACCATCATGATGGCGACGTCCTCGTTGCCCGCCTCGTCGGTGACGACACGGCCGGCGACCGTGAGGTCGAAGATGGCGTCGGCGAGCTGCGATGCCTTCGGGAACGCGACCCACTGGTCACCGATGAGCGCGAGGCGCACACCGGCGATCGGGCCGGAGAACGGCAGACCGGAGATCTGCGTCGACGCGGACGCGGCGTTGATGGCCAGCGCGTCGTAGAACTCGTCCGGAGCGATGCTCAGGACGGTGATGACGATCTGGACCTCGTTGCGCAGGCCGTCGACGAACGACGGGCGCAGCGGCCGGTCGATGAGTCGGCAGACCAGGATGGCCTCGGTCGACGGGCGGCCTTCGCGGCGGAAGAACGAGCCGGGGATCTTGCCGGCGGCGTAGGAGCGCTCCTCGACGTCGACGGTCAGCGGGAAGAAGTCGAAGCCTTCACGCGGGTGCTTGCCGGCGCTGGTGGCCGAGAGGAGCATCGTTTCCTCGTCGAGGTACGCGGCGACCGCGCCCTGCGCCTGCTGTGCGAGCCGACCGGTCTCGAACCGGACGGTGCGCTTGCCGTACTTGCCGTTGTCGATGACGGCTTCGGCGAACTTGATCTCGGGACCCTCCAAAAGGGTGCCTCCTTGATGTGTGTTCGGCAGGCCGTGGCGACGGCACTCGATGGTGCGTGCGCGCCGATCGTTCCGGACGCATGTCTGGCCAGCAGTAGAAGCACTCGGGAAACCGTTCCGGCCCGCGAGCCACCACCGATGACCAGCTCCGTGCCCGGCCTGCGCAGTGTTGTGTCGAACATCCGGGGAAACGGTCCTCGGACACGATGGACTTTACCAGTCCACAGGGAATCGGCGGCGCGGCTCGCTGACGGCCGGGCGAGCCTCGGTAGCCTGCTGCCATGCGTCTCACCCCCTCGCGGGGCGTGCTCGTCGCGGCCGCCGTGGTCGTCGGCGCGCTCGTCGCCCCGGTCCTCACCGCTGTCCCGGCGTCCGCGACGGAGTACCCGACCTGGCAGGACGTGCAGCAGGCCAAGGGGAACGAGACCGCCAAGCGCGCCGAGGTCACCAAGGTGCAGGCCGCGCTGCAGTCGGCGCAGGACGAGGCGGCGGCGAAGTCGCAGGCCGCGCTGACGGCCTCGTCGAAGGCGGACACGGCCGAGGCGGAGTTGGCGGAGGCCACCCAGGCCGCCACGAGCCTCCAGGCCCAGGCACAGCACGCGACGGAGACGGCGGACCGGGCCCAGGCGCGTGCCGGCCAACTGGCGGCGAACCTGTACCGCGACGGCAGCACGAACCAGATGACCACCCGGATCGCGACCTCGGGGAAGCCCGACCAGCTGCTCTACCAGCTGGGCGCGCTCGACCAGCTGTCGTCTACGTGGTCCGGCGTGATGGACGAGGCGTCCGTCGCGGCCGGCACGGCATCGTCACTGCACGAGCAGGCCGAACGCGCTGAGACCGAGCGCGCGACGCGTGCGCAGGCGGCCGAGGAACGATCCGCGGCGGCGAAGTCCGCCGAGTCCGTGGCGAACGCCGCGGTCGAGTCGACCGAGCAGCACAGCGACGAGCTGTACGCGCAGCTGGCGTCGCTCCGGGACACCACCGCGAAGCAGGCCGCCGGGTACGAGCTCGGGCAGAAGGTCGCGGCGCAGAAGGCCGAACAGCAGCGCAAGCGCGCGGCGGCCGCCGCGGCCCAGGCGGCAGCAGCCTCGGCGAGCGTCGACACCGGCAGCGGCGGCAGCAGCAGCAGCAGCGCCAGCGGCGGCTCGGGCACCAGTTACCCGAGCACCGGCGGGGTCGCCGTGGACCCCGCGGCCGCGCAGGCCTACGCCAGGAGTGCTCTGGGGTCGTACGGCTGGGGCGACGACCAGTTCTCCTGCCTGGTGTCGCTCTGGACGCAGGAGTCCGGCTGGCGGGCGAACGCGCTGAACGCCTCGAGCGGGGCCTACGGCATCCCGCAGTCGCTGCCCGCCGACAAGATGTCGGCGGCCGGGGCGGACTGGCGGACGAATGCGAACACGCAGATCAACTGGGGACTCGCCTACATCAAGAGCGCGTACGGGTCGCCGTGCGGTGCGTGGGGCCACGAGATGAGCGTCAACCCGCACTGGTACTGAGCAGCACTGCTCACCGCGTCCCTGCTCGCCGCGCACCCGCTCACCGCGCCACCAGCCGCAACGCCTGCAGCGGGCACATCGCCACCGCGTCCGCAGCGGCGGCGCGCTCGTCCGGCCGCACCGGCACGTCGCGGGTGCCGCCGCCGGCCCGCGCGATCGGGTAGCCCCACTCGTCGCGCGCCAGCCGCTCGGCGAAGAGTTCGGTGCACAGGCCGCGTCCCCGACAGCGGGTCCAGTCGACGTGCAGGGCGACGGAGCCGCCGGCCGTGGCGCCGCCCTGTACGCCGCTCACTTTCGTCCCCCGACCAGGCACGCGCCGCGCAGGTGCGCCTGCACGTCGTCGTGGAACACGTCCAGCGCAGTCCGCACCATCCGTGCGACGCCGTCCGGATGGTGGCAGGCCCCGCGTCCGTCGACCAGGGCAGCGACCCGTCGGACCTCGCCGGCCAGGTCCCCCGCCCGACGCCCGGAGGCCAGGTCGGCAACCACGTCGGCGATCCGCGGCAACCCGTTCACGCACGGCCCGCAGCGTCCGGCGGAGGCCCCGGCGAGCGCGGTGGCAAGGCCTGCGGTGACCCCGACCGGACAGGTCCGGTCGTCGAGCACGGCCAGCACGCCCGCCCCGGGCGCCGCACCCCACGGTGCGAGCCCGTCGACGTCGAACGTCGCATCGAGCGCCGCGGCCGGCACCCAGGTGCCACCCCACCCGCCGACCAGGACGGCTCGCGTCCGTCGCGGGTCGGCCGCCGCCAGCCGGGAGGCCCCCAGCAGCTGCCAGGTCGGCGCACCCCCGGCGGTCTCCAGCACCACGGCACCACCTGGGTCGGTCACGTCGCTGACCGTCACGAGACGGGTACCGGGGGCACTCGCGCTGCCGACGCTCCGCGCCCAGGCCGCCCCGTACCGTGCGACGAGGGCCGCCTGGGCGAGGGTCTCGACGTTCGACACGAGGGTCGGGCGACCACTCGGGCCACGGTCGGCGAGCCGCACGACACGGTCCTCCGGAAGGCCTCGTCCTCCGACGACGGCCGAGGCGAGCGCCGTGGCCTGCCCGGCGACGTAGCTGGTGTGCGGCAGGGCCCGGACCTCGATGGCGACCGGGTCGGTGCCGGTGCCGCGCTGGCCGTCGGTGCCGGTGCCGCGCCGGCCGTCGGTGCGTTCGGCCAGTGCCTGCCGGACCCGGTCGGCGAGCCGCGCGCTCGTGGCGACCACGGCCTCGGTCGCACCGATCGCCTGCGCCGCGACGACGATGCCGTCGAGCACCAGGTGCGGTGCCCGTTCGAGCAGGACGGCGTCCTTGCGGCTGGCGGGCTCCCCCTCGGCACCGTTCGCGATGACGATCGGGGCGCCGCGGCCGCCGCGACGCGTGCGGGAGGACACGGCGTCGAGCTTGCGGGCGAGCGGGAACCCTGCACCGCCGCGGCCCTCGACGCCGGCGAGACCGATCTCGTCGATGATCCCGGGTCCCACGTGCGGCAGCGGCCCGTGCGTGCGGAGGTGGGCGTCGAGTCCGGGGCCGGAGGCGGCGAGGAGTCGCTGCGCGCCGGTCGGTGGTGACACGGTGAGCGGGTGGGTCAGGGTCATCGGAGGGCCTCCATCGGCTGCGGCTCGATCGGGCGCGGGCGTCCCGTCGGTGGGGAACGGAACTCGGTGACGCGTGCGGAGCAGCGCCAGGCCACGGCGCCGAGGACGGCGGCGGCGCAGACCCCGGCGACCACCAGGAACCAGGCGGACGTGCCGTCGGTCCCGGTGCCGATCGCGTGCGCCATCGCGACCGGCCACATGGCGTAGGCGGCCCAGTGCACGGCGCGGAACACCCGCGGACCGATCACCCGGCGGAGCATCCCCGTGACGACGAGCACCACGAGCAGGTCCACCGCGAGGGTGCCGAGCCCGAGCCAGAACCAGCGGTACGCACCGACGAACGGCACGACGGTGTCCAGCAGGCGGAGTTCGGCCTCGGTGTCGAGCAGCAGCGTCACCACGTGCACGGCGACGAACACGGTGGACGCCAGGGCGACGTCCCGGTGCACGAGCTGCACGCCGAACCGCGGCAGGCCGGGGAGCGGTCGTCCGCCGCGGGTCACGATGCCGAGCAGGACCGTCAGGGTCAGGAGCACGACGGCGGCGACGCCCGTGCCGCGGCCGATCACCCAGAGCGCGGTGTCCATCAGGCGGCGTCCGCCCGGTCGACGTGGTCGACCTGGTCGTCGGGCCAGCCGCCGAGTCGCAGCACCGAGCCGTCGGCCGCGACGAGCCGGGCCGCACGGCCGCTCTGCCGGAGCCACTCCACGGCGCCGTGCGCCCGGACGACAGCGGCGGTGGTCATCGTGTTGGCGGTGGTGCACGAGGGGGCGACGACCGTCACCGACCGCCACACCGGTTCGGCGGGCAGGCCCCACCGCGGATCGAGGATGTGGTGCCGCGCGGTCCCGTCCTGCTCCCAGCGGCGCTTCTGCGTGCTCGAGGTCGCGACGGACCACCCGGAGGCGATGCGGACGTGGTCGACGGGATCGTCCGCCAGGTCCTGCACGCGCACCTGCCAGCCGCCGGAGGGGTCCGGGCCGGCCGTGGCGACGTCCCCGCCGAGCGAGACGAGGGCACCGACGCCGAGCCGCGCGGTGATGCTCGCGGCCGCCATGTCGGCGGCGGCGGCCTTCGCCGTGGCGCCGAGGTCGAGCGTGACGCCCTCGGGGACCCGCAGGAACGTGCCGGACAGCAGGATCCGCTGCCACGCCGGGCGGTCGTCGAGCGATCGGGCCACGGCGTCGGGTGACGCAACCGGTGGTGCGTCGGCGAACGCGGCGTCGTACCCGAGGGAGACCATGCGCCGTCCGAGCGTCGGGTCGACGTCCCCGTCGGACAGCCGTGCGGCGTCGACGGCCTGGTGCACGAGCGTCGCCAGCAGGGGCGAGACCTCGGTACCGCGCACCAGGTCCTCGGCGCGGGCCACGAGTTCGGAATCGGCGCGGAACCGGCTGCACGCGGCGTCGACGGCGGCCGTGACGTCGCGGACGCAGGACTCGGCGGCGGCGAGGTGGCGGCGGTCGCGGTGGTCGAGGACGACCCGGGCGGTGGTGGTCCAGAGGTCCCACTCGGCGGTGGCGCGCACGGTCACGACCCCGTCGTCGTCGTGTCGGACGACCCACCGGTGGTGCCCTGCGAGACGCCGGTATCACTGCTGCTCGTGCCGCTGTCGGTCGACGTGTCGTTCGACGACGAGGAGGACGAGGACCCGGAGTCGGTGGTGGCGTCGCCCGACGTCCCGGTACCCGAACCGGAGTCCGTCGTCGTGCTCGTGCTCGTGGACGTGTCGGTCGTCGTCGTGCTGGCCTGCTCGTGCCCGAACCACAGCCCGGCACCCGTGACCGTCGCGACCGCGAGTCCGCCCAGGCTCACGAGCGCACTCGTCACCCGTGCGGATCGCTTGCCGTTGCCTCTGGTGTCCATCGGTCCTCCTCGTCGTCATGACGAGGTTCCCGAGCTCACCGATGAGCGAGCCGCCAGCCGGCCGCACTCCGACCCCACGAACCCTGTGGTCCGCCTAAGAGCGCGTCACGGGGTCAGCGATCGGGATCAGTGGCCGAGGCCACCGAGCAGGCTCGCGAAGTCCGCGGTCGCGGGGAGCGCGTCGGCTTCCTGCGGGGTCCGCCGGGAGGCCCGGATCGCCCACGCCAGGTCCGCTCCGGCCCGGCGGATGCGTCCGTCCAGGGCCGCGGCGTCGCCGTCGCTCCCCCAGTCGTCGGTCGCGGCGAACACGCCGGTCGGCACCACCGCTGTGCGGAGGTACGCGAAGACCGGACGCAGGGCGTGGTCGATGGCGAGCGAGTGCCGCGAGGTCCCGCCCGTTGCGCCGAGCAGGACGGGCAGGTCGGCGAGCGCGTCCTTCTCGAGGACGTCGAGGAAGGACTTCGCGAGACCGCTGACGCCGGCCGTGAAGATCGGCGTGACGAACACGACGGCGTCGGCTTCGACCACCGCGGCGATGGCGGCGGACAGCGCGGGCGCCGCGAAGCCGGTGAGCATCGCGTCGGTGATCTCGTGCGCGAGCGGCCGGAGCTCGACGTGCAGGACGTGCGCGGGCGTTCCCTCGGCGACGAGCGCGGCGACGGCGGCCTCGCCCAGGCGGTCGGCGAGCAGGCGGGTGGAGCTGGGCTCGGAGAGTCCGGCGGAGACGACGGCGATGGTGGTCATGGTGGTTTCCGACTTTCGATGCGTTTGCATGAACATCGTACCGAACCGTGTGCCGCGCGCAACCATTCCCGCAGAACGGAGAACGCCCCGGTCCTCGCGAGGAGGACCGGGGCGTTCGGTCAAGCCGTGAGGCGTCGACCAGCGGCTCGTACCTTATCGGCGCAGGCCGAGGCGCTCGATGAGCGCACGGTAGCGGGCGATGTCGACGTCGGAGAGGTAACCGAGGAGACGGCGACGCTGACCGACCATGAGCAGCAGACCACGACGCGAGTGGTGGTCGTGCTTGTGCTCCTTGAGGTGCTCGTTCAGGTCGTTGATACGACGCGTCAGAACGGCGACCTGGACCTCGGGGGAACCGGTGTCGCCCGGGTGGGTCGCGTACTCTTCGATGATCTCCTGCTTGACCTTCGCGTCAAGTGCCATGCGTAGATCCCCTTTCAGTCCGTTGCGCGGTGCCCGTGCCTGATGCACGAGCGCTCTTTGTCCGCGGCCGTTCGACGGCAACCGCGCAAGACTACCAGAGTCCTAGGCGGTCCTAGGGCGCAGGCGACGACGACGCGGCGCCGGCAGCAGGCTGCGGACGAGTCCGACGAGGGTCGCGCCGAGCAGACCGCCGAGGCCGTTCGACAGCACGTCGCGGGGGTCGGCGACGCGGTAGGGCAGGTAGGTGGCCTGCGCGAACTCGATGCCGGTCGACAGGGCGACCGCGACCAGGGCTCCGAGGATCCACCAGCGCCGAGGCAGCCAGAGTGCGGCGAGCATGCCGACCGGCACGAACATCGCGATGTTGGCCAGGAACTCGGTGCGCTCGTACGTGAACCAGGCACCGTGCGGCAGCTGCTGCACCCAGGCGATCGCGTGCAGCACGAACGAGTTCTGTGCCGAGGTGAACACCTGCGGGGTCAGCGTCATCCGCCAGATCACCCAGGCGTACGCCGCGGTCACGGCGAGGAGGAGGAGTCGACGGAACATCCCGCCAGTCTGCGGCACTGCCCTGCACGCCCGCTGGAGCGCTCCTGGCAGAACCCGTCGGCTGACCTGGACGAACACCCCGGCGTCCTGGTCAGGACTCCCCCGCACCTGTCAGCATGGGTGCGAACAGGGAGGACCGCCGGATGCCGGAGCACCAGGGGAAGCGTGCGCCCGCGCGACGTCAGTGGCTGTGGATCACGGCCGCGGTCGTCGGCGTCGCGGCCGTCGTCACGACGCTCGTGGTCGTCGTACCGCACGGCGGCGGGCCGGATGCCGACCCGCCGACGAGCGGACGGGACGTCGTGACGCGGAAGACCGTGGAGCAGGCGTTCCCCGGCGGCCTGGCGCACCAGCCGTCCGCGGTCAACCAGCCGGGCATCCGCGAGCGCCAGGCCCGCGCCGCCGGGCACGACGACACCGCGGCGCAGATCGCCCGCATCGCCGACCAGCCGATCGCGACCTGGCTCACGAACACCTCGCGGTCCGAGACGCGCGCGACGATCCGCACCGTCGTCCGGAACGCCGAGCAGCAGCGGGCCACCCCGGTGTTCGTGCTGTACACCGTGCCGGACCGCGACTGTGGCAGCTACTCGAAGGGCGGCACCGCCGACGACGCGTACCTGCCGTGGGTCCGCTCCGCCGTCCGCGCGATGGCTGGCTCGAAGGCCGTCGTGCTCGTCGAACCGGACGCGATCGCACAGATCCAGAACTGCGAGCGCCTCCGCGACTCCCGGCTCCCGCTGCTCCGCGAGGCCGTGGACGCCCTGACCGGGCACGGACTGACGGTGTACCTCGACGGCGGCAACGAGAACCGTGTCCCGATCGCGACGATGGCCGACTGGCTGCGCCAGGCGGGTGTCGACGAGGTGCAGGGCTTCTTCACGAACGTGTCGAACTTCTACCGCGTCGACCAGGAACGCGCCTACGCCGACGAACTCGCCGACGCGATCGGTGGTGATCCGCACTTCGTCATCGACGTCTCCCGGAACGGGCAGGGCTGGCGCGGGACGTGGTGCAACCCCGAGGGTGCGGGTCTCGGCCAGGCACCGCACGTCACCGGTGGATCGAGCCGGCTCGACGCGCTGCTCTGGGTCAAGACGCCGGGGCTCAGCGACGGCACGTGCAACGGTGGACCGGCCGCCGGGCAGTGGTGGGAGTCCTACGCGCTCGGTCTGGTCGAGAACCGCACGCGCGACTGACCCGCGGCCGGGGTGTCGGTGCCCGGTGGTTGCATGAGCGCATGACCCCGACCGACAGCCGGCGCTCCGTCGTCCCGCCCTACCTGCTCCACGCAGTGGCCCAGGCGGCTGAGTTCCCCCGTGCGGCGTCTGCCGCGCGCACCGCACTGGCGTCGCTCGAGCTCGTGCAGAGCCCGAAGCACCAGCACCTGGTCGCCCCGCACCGTGTCAGCGGCACGGTCGACCGGTCGCCCCAGCGCACGATCGCCGACGCCCGCGGCACGACGACCCTGCCCGGCACGGTCGTCCGGAGCGAAGGCGACCCCGACACCGGCGACGCGGCCGTCGACGAGGCGTACGCGGGCCTCGGCGCGACCCACGCCTTCTGGCTCGACGTCTTCGGCCGGGTGTCGATCGACGGTGCCGGACTCCCCCTCGACGCCACGGTCCACTTCGGGCAGGACTACGACAACGCCTACTGGGACGGCAGCCGGATGGTGTTCGGCGACGGCGACGACGAGGTCTTCCGGCGCTTCACGATCGCGCTCGACGTCATCGGGCACGAGCTGGCGCACGGCGTCACGCAGTACACCGCCGACCTGACCTACCAGGGGCAGTCCGGGGCGCTCAACGAGTCGATCAGCGACGTGTTCGGCTCCCTCGTCGCCCAGTACGCGGCCGGGCAGACCGCCGAGCAGGCGAGCTGGCTCATCGGCGAGGGGCTCTTCACGGATGCCGTGCACGGCGACGCCCTGCGCTCGATGCGGTCACCCGGCACCGCCTACGACGACCCGGTGCTCGGCAAGGACCCCCAGCCCGCGACGATGGCCGACTTCGTCGTCACGACGGACGACGCCGGTGGGGTGCACACGAACTCCGGCATCCCGAACCACGCGTTCTTCCTGGCGGCGACCGCGATCGGCGGGTACGCCTGGCAGGGCGCCGGTGCCGTGTGGTGGGACGCCCTGACCTCGGACGCCGTCACCGCCTCGATCGACTTCGCCGGCTTCGCCGCCGTGACGATCGACGCCGCTGGGGTCCGGTTCGGCGCCGAGTCCGCGGAGCACACCGCGGTGCAGGATGCCTGGCGGACGGTGGGCGTCCTCGACTGAGACGATCGAGCGCCACGCACCGGCGTACGGTCGGGAGCATGCACATCGAGGTCCGTCGTTCCGGGGGCTTCGCCGGTACCACGCGGCACTGGCGGGTCGACACCGACACGAGCGCCGACCCCGCGGCGTGGTCCGAGGTCGTCGACGCGCTCCCCCGTACCCCTGCGACGGCGACGGCCGGGCCGCCGGTCCCCGACGACTTCACGTGGACGATCACCGTCGAGCGCACGACCGTGACGATCCCCGGTCGCCGCCTCGACGGCGCGTGGGCCGACCTCGTCGCGCGCGTCCGCTCTGCAGGCGACCCGTCCTGAGCCAGCAGGCACGTGCCGGAGCCGCCACGGGCCTCCCGGCTCAGGCCACGTCGATGACCGTCAGGCGCCGCGTCGGACGGGTCATCGCGACGTAGACCGCGGCCGCCGGGCGCGCAGCGTCGGCTCCGACGCGGTCGGGGTCGACGAGCAGCACGCCGTCGAACTCGAGGCCCTTGGCGTCCGCGCCGGTCAGCACCGTGAGCGACCCGGCGTGCGGCGAGGCGAGCCCGCGCACGTCGGCCTCGGTGCGGGCGAGGCGCTGCCGGACCGCGTCGACCTCGGACTCGGGGACGATCACGCCGATGGTGCCGGCACCGATCCGCGACCGTTCGGCGTCGGCGACCGACACGACGGTGTCGAGCAGGTCGGCGCGGGCGACGCGCACGCGCTCGACGGGGTCGCCGTCGCGCACGGCCTCGTTGCGGGTGACGGTCAGGCCAGCACCGTCGGCGAAGACGCCGGCGGCCTCGACGATCGACCGCGGGGTGCGGTAGTTCACGGTGAGCTGCTCGATGCGGTGGTCGAGCGGCACGAGCGGTGCCCGGCCACGGCGTCGGCGGGCGAGCGCGCCGAGCACGTCGTCCCAGGTGCGCGCGGCCCCGGGCGAGGAGCCCTGCGCCATGTCGCCGACGATCGTGAAGGAGCGCAGCGGGTTGCGGCGTGCGAGCACGCGCCACTGCATCGGCGAGAGCTCCTGCGCTTCGTCGACCACGATGTGCCCGTAGGTCCACTCGCGGTCGTCGGCGGCGCGCTCCGCGGTCGAGCGGGGGTCGCCGCCCTCGGCGAACGAGCCGGCGACCTGTTCGGCGGTGACGATGCCCTCGACGCCCATGTTCTCGATCGCCTGCCGCGCGTTCTCGATGTCACGGTTCCGGCTGGCCTTCGCCGCGCGCTTGGCGGCGCCGCCGGTCGGGTCGAACGGGCCGAGCAGTTCGGCGGCCTCGTCGAGCAGGGGGACGTCCTCGACCGTCCAGGCGCCACCTCGTGCGCGCTGCAGCAGGGCACGGCGTTCCGGGGTCCAGTCCGGGGTCAGCGAGGCGAGCCAGTTCGGACGGGCGTACAGGTCCTCGAGGAACTTCTCCGGGGGCAGCGGCAGCCAGGCGGTGTTGAGCAGCACCCGGGCGTCGTACGAGCTCCGGATGTCCTCGCGCAGGACCTTCTCGTCGGCCTCGTCCACCGTCGTCCCACGCTCGCGCAGCTGTTCGGCGAGCAGCCGGGTCATCGCGTCGAGCGCGAGCTTGTTGAACGTCACGCGCGCGGCGTTGTGGGGCTTGCCGCGGTCCTGTGCGCGCTTCATCGCGTCGGCCACGAGCTGCGGCGGCACCACGAGCCGCTCACCCTCGACGTCGAGCGTGACCGACTCGGTCGGCACCACCTGGCGGGAGCGCACGGCGCGGCGCAGGAGCGCAGCCGTCTGCGCGGAGCCCTTCACGGCGGCGACGTCGCGGGAGTCGTGCGTCGTCGCGTGCACCCCCGGGTAGAGCGAACCGAGCGAGGCCATCACCACGCCGGTCTCACCGAGCGACGGCAGGACCTGTTCGATGTACGTCAGGAACGCCGGCGACGGGCCGACCATCAGGACGCCGGAGCCCCGCAGCCGCTCGCGGTACGAGTACAGCAGGTACGCGGCACGGTGCAGCGCCACGGCGGTCTTGCCGGTGCCGGGGCCGCCCTGCACGATGAGGACGCCCTCGAGCGGTGAGCGGATGATCCGGTCCTGCTCGCCCTGGATGGTGGCGACGATGTCGGTCATCCGGCCGGTGCGCTCGGCGGTCACCGCGGCCAGCAGCGCCCCCTCGCCCTGCAGGTGGGTGCGCTCGTCGTCGTAGAGCGAGGCGTCGAACACCTCGTCCTCGACACCGACGACCCGACGGCCCTCGAGCGACAGGTGGCGACGCGAGCGCATGCCCATCGGGTGCGCCGCGGTGGCCTGGTAGAACGCGCTGGCACCGGGCACACGCCAGTCGAGCAGCAGCGGGCGGTGGTCGGCGTCGCGGAGCCCCACCCGGCCGATGTAGCGGAAGGCGTCCTCGGAGCTGTCGGGCTCGGAGACCTCGAGCCGGCCGAAGACCAGACGGTCCCCCACGCGCTCGAGCGTCGCCACGGTGTCTTCGTAGAGTCGGGCGTACGCGTCGCGCTCGCTGCGGCTCTGGTGGTTCCCGCCGACCGCCTGACGACGGGTCTCGGCGAGACGCTGCTCGGCCTCGGCGGTCAGCTCGTCGAGACGGCGGAAGAGGCCGTCCACGTAGCCGCGCTCGCGGTCGATCTCGGTCGGTTCGGACACACGCAACCCTTCGGGAAGAGGGGAATCCAGTGTACTGCCCGCTGGAGCCCCGCAGTTCCCGAAGGGTCGTCGGTCACATCTCTTCGTGCGTGTCCGGGTCCGCGTCCCAGAGCCGGCCGCGCTCGAGGCCGGAGATGGCCTGCACCTCGGCGTCGGTCAGCTCGAAGCCGAACACGTCGAGGTTCTCGCGCTGCCGGGAGGAGTCGGCCGACTTCGGCACCGGCACGGCGCCGAGCTGGACGTGCCACCGCAGGACGACCTGGCCGGGGGTCACGTCGTGGGCCGCTGCGGCGTCGGTGATCGGCTGCTCGGTGAGGAGCTCCGACCGGACCGCGAGCGGGCTCCAGCTCTCGGTCACGATGCCGAGCTCCTGGTGCACCTTCCGCAGTTCCGCCTGTGGGAAGTACGGGTGCAGCTCGACCTGGTTCACGGCCGGGGCGACACCGGTCGCGTCGATGATGCGACGCAGGTGCTCCGGGGTGAAGTTCGAGACGCCGATCGAGCGGACCTTGCCGCTGTCGCGCAGGTCGACGAACGCCTTCCACGTGTCGACGAACTTGTCCACCGACGGGTTCGGCCAGTGGATCAGGTACAGGTCGACGTGGTCGAGCCCGAGGTTGCCCAGGGTCTCGTCGATCGAGCGGTGCGCCTCGTCGTAGCCGTGGTGGCGGCCGGGGAGCTTCGACGTGACGACGAGGTCCTCACGCGCGACGTCGGACTCGCGGACGGCACGACCGACGGCGTCCTCGTTGCCGTAGTTCAGCGCCGTGTCGAGCAGCCGGTAGCCGCTCGCGATCGCGGTGCCGACCGCGGCCGCACCCTCGTCACCGTTCAGGCCGTAGGTGCCGAGGCCGAGCTCCGGGAACCGGTGGCCGTCGTTCAGCTCGATGGTCGGGGCACCGACCTGCATCAGCGCACCCCGAGCAGGTCGATCACGAAGATCAGGGTCTTGCCGGACAGGAAGTGGCCACCACCGGCGGGACCGTAGGCGAGCTCCGGCGGGACGACGAGCTTGCGGCGACCGCCGACCTTCATGCCGGGGATGCCCTCCTGCCAACCGCGCACGAGCGCCGCGAGCGGGAAGTCGATGGGCTCACCGCGGTTCCACGAGCTGTCGAACTCCTCGCCGGTCTCGTACTCGACGCCGGCGTAGTGCACCTTGACGGTCGACCCGGCGCTCGCGACGTCGCCGTCACCCTCGACGATGTCGGTGATGACGAGATCGGTGGGGGCCGGGCCCTCGGGCGCGTCGAACTCGGGCTTGCTGTTGAGGTCAGTCATGCGATCCAGTCAACCAGAGCGCGGCAACGGCAGACGCAACGGCCACACAGGCCGCAGAATGGTTCCACCGTGACACGACCCACTCCCGCACCGCCGCGCCGCCGCCTGCTCGCCGACCTCACCCCGCTCCGCCGATCCCCCGCCTTCGCGCGGCTCTGGGCGGGCACCGCCATCGCCGGGATCGGCACGCAGATGACCACGGTCGCGGTCGGGCTCGAGGTGTACGAGATCACGCACTCCACCTTCGCCGTGGCGCTCGTGGGGGTCATCGCCCTGCTGCCGATGGTGGTCGCCGGTCTGTACGGCGGCATGCTCGCCGACGCCTTCGACCGCCGTACCGTCGCGCTCGTGTCGTCGATCATCGCCTGGGTCGCGGTCGCCCTCATCGCCACCCACTCGTGGCTCGGGCTGCACAGCGTCGCACTGCTCTACGTCCTGGCGACCGTGAACGCCGTCGCCGCGACCGTCAGCAACGCCTCGCGCTCGGCGATCGTCCCGCGACTCGTCGGCACCGACCTGCTGCCCGCGGCGAGCGCCCTGGGCGGCATCGCCTCCGGGTTCCAGGTCACAGTCGGACCGGCCGTCGCCGGTGTCCTCATCGCGAGCGTCGGGTTCGCGCCGACCTACACGATCGACGTCGTCCTGTTCACGTTCGCGTTCCTCGGGGTGTTCACGCTGCCGCGGATGGCCGCCGACCACGGTGCGCTCCGCCCCGGGCTCAGCTCGCTCATCGAGGGTGCGAAGTTCCTGCGGCGGTCGCGCAACATCACCATGACGTTCGTGCTCGACATCGTCGCGATGACGTTCGGGCAGCCCCGCGTCCTGTTCCCCGCGATCGGGGCGCTCGTGATCGGCGGCGGATCGATCACCGTCGGCACGCTCACGGCCGCGTACGCGATCGGCGCCCTGCTGTCGAGCGTCTTCTCCGGGCCGCTCGGGCACGTGCGCCGCCAGGGCGAGGCGGTCGGTTGGGCCATCACGGCGTACGGCGGCGCGATCGCGGCGTTCGGCGTCGTCATCGCGTTCGCGCGCGTGCTCGGCGGACGCTCGGGCGAGTCGTTCTCGGTCGGGATCCTGCCCGCGCTCGGGTTGGCGGCGCTGTTCCTGGCGGCGGCCGGCGGTGCGGACAACGTCAGCTCGGTGTTCCGGAACACGATCCTGCAGGCGGCGTCGCCGGACGGCATGCGCGGCCGGCTGCAGGGCATCTTCATCGTCGTGGTCACCGGTGGACCGCGGCTCGGCGACCTCTACGCGGGTCTGGTCGTCGCGGCCGGCATCGCGTACCCGCCGATCATCGGCGGCGTGCTCATCGTGGCGCTCGTCGCGCTGCTCCTCCGCCTGGTCCCCTCCTTCCGCCGGTACGACGCCCTGCACCCGCACGCCAACTGACGGCCGAGACTCGGGCCCACTGCGCCGAGTCTCGGCCTGAGCGACAGTCCTCGGCCCGCGGAGCGCGTGACCTGTCGCTCAGCCCGAGTCTCGGCAGCGGCCGCCGGACGTGACCAGGGGCCGGCCTGGAGGCGCGTGGCGGCGCCGCCCCGCGCCTCCAGGCCGTCACGTGTCGGGTACCGTACAACGCATGCCGGACAGCGCATCGCGCGATCTCCAGCGGACGGGAGTCCGCGCCGTCGTCCGGCGCACCTACCACTCGGTCATCCGGCACCGCGTCGTCGACGCGGCGGCGTCGCTGACGTTCTTCGCGCTGCTGACCGTGTTCCCCACCGCGCTGACCGTGGTGTCCGCACTGTCGATCGTCGACCGCAAGGGCGACAGCCTGGCCGACATCATCGGCGTGCTCGGGTTCATCCTGCGTCCGGAGACGGCCGAGCACCTCGAGACCCCGCTGCGCCAGCTGCTGACACTCGACAACCCGTGGCTCGGCTTCGCGACCGGCGTCGTGCTGACGCTGTGGTCGCTGTCCGGGTACGCGACGGCGTTCGGGCGCGCGATGAACACCTCGTACGAGGTCGAGGAAGGGCGGCGGATCTGGAAGTTCCGCAGCATGATGCTCCTCGTGACCCTGCTCGTGATGGCGGGCGGGGCGATCGCTATCGTGATCCTGCTCGGAACCCCGACGATCTCGGCGGCGATCGTCGCGTCGTTCGGCTGGGCGCCGTGGATCGACGACGTGTGGAACGTCGTGAAGTGGCCCGTGCTCGCCGTCGACCTGGTCGTGATGGTCGCGGTCCTGTACTACGCGACCCCGAACGTGAAGACGCCGCAGCTGCGGTGGGTGTCCGCCGGTGCCGCGTTCGCCATCGTGACCTGGGCGCTGGCGACCCTCGGCTTCGCCGTCTACGTCGAGACGATCGGCGGCGGCAACCGTGCGTACGGGTGGCTCGGCGGCGGGATCCTGCTGCTCGTGTACCTGTACATCTCGAACTTCGTGCTCGTGGTCGGCGGTGAGCTCGACTCCGAGGTGATCCGGATGCGGCAGCTCCTGGCCGGCATCGAGGCCGACGAGTCCATCCGGTTGCCGCTGCGCGACGTCACCCGCAACTTCACGCTGGCGCGGTGGCGGGACGCCGACATCGCCGCGGCGCGGAACGTCCGGACCGCCGCGGCCCAGGTCGCCGCCGACGAGGACGCCGAGCCGACCCCGGCCGAGGAGCACCTGCGCGACGTGGCACAGCAGGTGCGCGTCGGCGAGGCGCCGATGCCCTGAGGCGGTTGCGTTGGTTGCGCTGGTTGCGCTGGTTGCGCGTCAGCGCTCGCGCGCCGCTTGGTCCAGCATCTCCTCGGTGACCACCGGGATCGCGCCGGTCGCGAGCTCGATGCCGGACAGCCGCGCCGGGCTCAGCACGCGCTGCACCTGGTCCTCGTCCATCAGGCCGGCCGCGACGACAAGTGTCGAGATGGGCGTCGACGTGGTCAGTGCCGTGTGCGCGATCGACGCCGCAGCCGCGTATCCGATGTACGGGGTCAGAGCAGTGACCACCCCGACGTTCGTGTCGACCTGCGCCGCGAGCTTCGCCTCGTTCGCCTCGATGCCCGCCACGCAGTGCTCGCGCAACGTCGCACAGCCCCGTGACATCCACTGCAGCGACTGCAGGATCGAGTGCGCGATGATCGGCTCGAACGCGTTGAGCTGCAGCTGGCCGCCCTCTGCCGCCATCGTCACGGTGGTGTCGGCGCCGACCACGGCGAACGCGATCTGGTTCACGACCTCGGGGATCACCGGGTTCACCTTGCCCGGCATGATCGACGAGCCCGCCTGGCGCGCCGGCAGGGTGATCTCGCCGAGACCCGCCTGCGGCCCCGACGCGAGCAACCGCAGGTCGTTGCAAATCTTCGAGAGCTTCGCGGCACTGCGCTTCACCGTGCCGGACAGCGTCATGAAGGCGCCGGCGTCGCTCGTCGCCTCGATCAGGTCCGGTGCCGTCACGACGTCGATGCCGCTGGCGTCCTGCAGCTGCCGGCGGACCTCGTCGCGGTAGAGCGGGTCCGCGGTGATCCCGGTGCCGATCGCCGTCGCGCCGAGGTTCATCTCGGCCAGCAGCGGCAGGACCTTGCGGAGCAGGTCGGCGTCCTCCTGGATCGTGTGCGAGAAGCCGGTGAACTCCTGCCCGAGGGTCATCGGCACGGCGTCCTGCAGCTGCGTCCGGCCGACCTTGAGCACGTCGGCGAAGGCGTTCCCCCGCTCGGCGAACGCCGCGGAGAGCTGTTCGAGCTGCTCGATGAGCCGCCGGGCGGAGAAGATCATCGCGATCTTGATGCTCGTCGGGTACGTGTCGTTCGTCGACTGGCTGCGGTTCACGTGGTCGATCGGGTGCAGGTACCCGTAGTCGCCCCGCTCTCGGCCGAGGAGCTCGAGGGCCCGGTTCGCCAGGACCTCGTTCGTGTTCATGTTCGTGCTCGTGCCGGCACCGCCCTGCACGATGTCGACGACGAACTGCTCACGCAGGGCGCCGTCCCGTACCTCTTGCGCAGCACGGTCGATGGCGTCGGCACGCTCGTCGTCGAGGACCCCGATCGCCCGGTTCGCCCGCGCTGCCGCCTGTTTGACGGTGGCGAGGGCCTCGATGAGGTCCGGGTACACCGAGATCGGCACGGACGTGATCGGGAAGTTCTCCAGTGCCCGCAGGGTGTTGATGCCCCAGTACGCGTCGATCGGGACCTCGCGCGACCCCAGCGAGTCGCTCTCGGTACGGGTCTGCGCCCCGGTGGGGGCCTGTGCTGCTTCGTTGCCGGTCACACGTCGAGGCTAGCCCAGTCCGTCCGGCCGGTCCGGAACGAGCTCGGGGTGTGCGCGGGTGGATGCGTGCGGATGGTGAGCGGGAGTGCGCACATGGCGAGCAGGAATGGTCGGGTCGCCGGAACGCACCCGACCATTTCTGCTCACGAAGCTGGCGTCGCGCGCTCCCCGGGTCAGTGGAACTGGGGGACGATGAGGTAGATGCCGTACAGCACGACGGCGCCGCAGACCGCGTAGCAGAGGATCGCGAGCGCACGGAAGGCACGCACCGCGGTCGTCGCTCCGTCGGGGTTCGGGAACCCGGCGGTCGCCGGACCGATCGTGCCGTCGTCCTTCACGGTGAACTTGCCGGCGCGGGTGTCCGCGGCGCTCCAGAACCGGAGACCGACGGAGTACACGGCCACGACGAAGCACGACGAGACCACGGCGACGAGCGCCACGGTGAGGAACGCGAACCAGTCGATTCCCATCAGCGACGGCCTCCCTTGCGTGCGGCCATGCGGCGGAGCGTGCGCTCGCGGCTCAGCGCTGCGCGGCGGTCCGCGACGGCGTCGGCGCGCTTCTTGCGCTGCAGGTCGCGCAGTTCCTTGCGGGTGTACACGGCGTTCGCGGCCACGTCGACCTCGATGGCCGAGGCCTGCTCGTGCGGCTTCCGGAGCGACCACAGGTACAGGCCGAGGATCACCGCGGCACCGACGATCGCGTCGATGACCAGGCCGATGACGCCCAGGCGTGCGATGCCCGATGCCACGGCGCCAACGGCTGCGGCGGCCGGCAGCGTGATGAACCAGGCGATGACGATCTTGCCGGCGGTGGACCACTGGATCTTCGAGCCGCGGCGGCCGAGCCCGGCACCGATGATCGAGCCGGAGGACACCTGCGTGGTCGAGAGCGCGAAGCCGAGGTGGCTGGACGCCAGGATCGTCGCGGCGGTCGATGCCTCGGCCGCGAAGCCCTGGGTGGCACGGATCTCGGTGATGCCTGACCCGAGCGTGCGGATGATGCGCCACCCGCCCGTGTAGGTACCGAGCGCGATCGCCAGGGCACAGGCGACGACGACCCAGAACTGCACGCCCTGGTTCGACGACTGCGCCCCCGACGCGATCAGCGTCAGCGTGATGACACCCATCGTCTTCTGCGCGTCGTTCGTGCCGTGGGCGAGCGACACCATCGACGAGGTGAAGATCTGCCCGACGCGGAAGCCACCGCGCTCGTTCGGGAACACCGGACGCTTCGTGATCCGGTACGCGATGCGGGTCGACAGGAACGACACGAGCGACGCGATCACCGGCGACGCGAAGGCCGGGATGATGACGACCGTCAGCAGCGCGACGTAGTTGACGGACTGGAACCCGGCGCCGACGATCGCGGCGCCGATCAGTCCGCCGAACAGCGCGTGCGACGACGACGAGGGCAGCCCGCGGAGCCACGTGATCATGTTCCACACGACCGCTCCGATGAGCCCCGCGAAGATCATCTCCGGTGAGATCGCGACGCCGCCCGGGCCCTCGTTGATGAGGCCGTGCGAGATCGAGGTCGCCACCGCGGTGCTGAGGAACGCACCGACGAGGTTGAGCACCGCGGCGACCGTGACCGCGACCTTGGGCTTCATGGCCCCGGTCGCGATCGGAGTCGCCATCGCGTTGGCGGTGTCGTGAAAACCGTTTGTGAAGTCGAAGAAGAGGGCCAACGCGATGACCAGGACGACTATGAGTGTGATGTCCACCGCGGGCCAGTGTTCCCCATCGACGGCCTCCCTAGCAAACCTGATCGGCAACCTGCCGTTCACCAGAGCTTCAGACTCGTTCAGGTTCGGAACCATGCCGATGCGAGAATGAGTCCCATGGACACCGTCGAGCTCCTCATCCTGCTGGTCGGATCGCTCGCGGTGACCGGGTTCGCACGGGCGAAGGGGCTCCCCGCTCCCCTGCTCGTGACGGCGGTCGCGCTCGCAGCGTCGTTCCTGCCGGGGCTCCCCGCGATGGAGATCGACTCCGAGGTGATCCTGACGGTGATCCTGCCGCCGCTGCTCTACTCGGCGGCGCTCGACGTGTCGTGGCAGAGCTTCCGCACGTCGATCAAGCAGATCCGGCGTCTCGGCATCTTCCTGGTCATCGTGACGGCACTCGTGGTCGGCGCGGTGGCCTACTTCCTGATCCCGGACATGACCCTGCCCGCGGCGATCCTGCTCGGTGCGATCGTCGCCCCGCCGGACGCCGTGTCCGCCGCCGCGATCGGTCGCAAGCTCGGGCTCCCCCGCCGGGTGATGACGGTGCTGTCCGGCGAGAGCCTGATCAACGACGCAGCCTCCCTGACCCTGGTGCGCGTGTTCACCCTGATCATCGCGGGGACGTCGCTCACCATCTGGCAGGACCTCGGCATCTTCGGCCTGGCGATCGGCGTCGGCCTGGCCGTCGGCATCGTGCTCGGTGTCGTCGTGCACTGGATCCGGATGCGGCTCAACGACCCCGTGGTCGAGACGATCATGAGCATCCTGCTGCCCTTCGTCGCCTACATCCTGGCCGAGGACCTCTCCGGTTCCGGCGTCATCGCGGTCGTCACGGCCGGCCTGTACATCGGCTACAACTCCCCGAAGGAGGGCTACGCCACCCGCCTGCAGGAGCGTCCGCTGTGGACCAGCATCGACGTCATCCTCGAGGGCTTCGTGTTCGCCCTGATCGGCCTGCAGCTCAACACCGTGGTGCAGGACCTGGTCGAGAGCGAGCGGAGTCTCGGCCAGACGCTCACCGCCGCGGCAGTGGTGCTCGGCGTCGTGATCCTGGTGCGGCCCCTCTTCATCTTCGAGTCGTACGTGCGCAACCGCTTCAACGGGCGATGGCTCCGTCCGCTGCGCATCAAGCTCTCCCGCGGTCACCCGTCGCTGCGGTGGATGCGCGGCACGGCCGAGCCGAAGCTCAACTGGCGCGAGCTCACCGTCATCTCGTGGACCGGCATGCGCGGCGTGGTGACCCTCGCCGCAGCGGTGTCCGTGGTCGCGAGCCCGACGCAGATCCCCGCGCAGGACACGATCTTCATCATCGCGTTCTTCGTCACCGTCGGCACCCTGCTGCTGCAGGGCCTGACGCTGCCCTTCGTCATCCGTGCGCTCAAGGTGCAGGACCCGGCCGAGGGCGAAGAGGACGTCCGGAGCGAGATGCGGCTGAACCAGCGCACCACCGAGGCCGCCATCGAGCTGCTCGAGAAGCGACGTCCGGACTGGTCGAAGCAGTACGGCGACGTCGCCGTCGACTCGGTGGTGAACCGGCTGAAGGCACGGCTCGAGCGACAGGTCGAGACCTTCCGCCAGGACGCCGAGGAAGAAGAGGTCGAAGAGCGCAACGCCCCGATGCGTCTGCGCGGCTCGCAGATCCAGGACATCCGGCGCGAGCTGCTCGACCGACGACGCGAGATCGTGCTCGAGGAGCGTGAGAAGGGAAACCTCGACGAAGAGGTCATGCGCCGCGTGCTCGTGACCCTCGACGCCGAAGAACTCGCGATGGACTCGGCGCAGGCCTCACGCAGCCGCTCCTGAGGGCCTCGGGCGTATCCTGGCGCTCCGATCGAGTACAGGAGCACAACGCCGAGTGAGCACGCCGCGGAACGACGTCCCGAAGAACAACGACACCCCGGACCGTCCCGGAGCGTCCCGGCCGACGTCGGCCCCGAAGCCACGCAGCACCCGCCCCTCGGCCCGTGGCACGAAGCCCCGCCGCGGTGCGAAGGTCGCAGGCTCCACGCGGGCTGCACCGCGTCGCCAGGCCCCCGTCCCGGAGCCACAACAGCACGGTGCGTACCGCCGCTGGTACTCGACGTTGCACCCGTCGCTCCAGCTGATCGGTCTGCAGCTGTGGATGCCGCTGTTCTTCATCGTCGGCTTCTGCCTCTGCTACGTCTTCGCGTTCCACGCCCCGCACCCGCACGACGTCCCGATCGCGCTGATCGGCAGTGACCCGACCCTCGTCGCCGCGGTGCAGAAGGCCTTGCCGGGCGAGTTCGTGTTCCACACCTACGACTCCCTGGCTGCGGCGAAGCGGGACGTGCTCGCCGGGTCGATGGCGGTCGCGTACGACCCGTCCAGGAACGAGTTCTTCAAGGCGAGCGCACACCAGTTCCAGGTCGCGAGCCTCGTGCCGGCGACACTGAGCGCGGTGCTCACGGGCATCGGCGTCGCGACCCCGAAGACCACCGAGCTCGCTGCCCTGCCCGCGTGGGACGAGTACGGCACCGTCCCGATGTACGTCATGCTCGCCTGGTGCATCGGCGGCTACATGGTCGCGATGTTCATCGGGATCATGGGCGGTCCGCTCCGGCACCGCACCCGGATGACCGTCATCGTCGTCGGCGGCCTCGTCATCTCCCTGATCACGAACACCCTCGCCGGTCCGGTCGTCGGCGCCATCCACGGCCACTGGATCCAGCTCGTCCTCATCGCGTGGGGGTGGATCGTCGCGATCGGTCTCGCCGTCAACGGGCTGAGCTACTTCGTCGGCCGGTTCATCGCCGCACCCGCCATGATCTGCTTCGTGTTCCTGTCGATGCCGTCGTCCGGCGGGGCGTACCCGAAGTGGTTCATGCCGGAGCCGTTCGCCTGGCTCAACAACGTCGTCGTCGGGTCGAGCATGGTCGACATGATCAAGCACCAGATCTACGGCGTCGGCCCCGGCCCGGCCCGCGGCCTGATCACGATGGGCTGCTACGCCGCGGCCGGCCTGGTGCTCATGTACTTCGGCAAGAAGTGGTGGGAACGCCGACGCATCCGCGCCATCGTCACGGGCCGGACGACGATGTTCCAGGACGCCAACACCGCCAACCGCGAGTTCCTGGGCAAGGAACGCGACGCCGAGCTCGAGCGCCACGGCCTCGAGTCCACCGAGACCGGCACCCTGAGCGTCCTGAGCGACGACGACTGGGAGGACGCCCGCGTCGGCGGTGACGTCTTCACGGGCGGCCGCGACGGCCTCGAGACCGAGACCACCCCCACCGGCCGCATCCCCGTGGTGCGGACTGGGGACCGCACCGGACCGGTGCAGCGGCCGGGAGGCGCGGGGACCGGACCGCGCACGCGTCCCGTCCCACGCACCGAGGGCTCCAGGGCACCGGCTCGGTCCGACACGTCGGCCCGCGTCGACACGTCGGATGAGCCGCCGCACGGCCGCCACGCGGACCGGTGAGGTGTCGGCGGCGCGTATCCTGGAGGGTATGAACCCCCGCATCACCTGGCACCGCGTCCTCGTCACCGTCGTCGTCGTGCTCCTCGTGCTGACGGTCGGCTTCTACGTCGCGAGCATCGTGCTCGCACCCGCCGACGGCCGGAACACCGCCGGGCTCTTCGTCGGCTGGGCGATGTTCGCCATGGTCGGAGCGATCGTGTTCGGGATCATCGACTTCTTCGTCCGGCCCCTCGGTGGTCGCAGCGGCGACGCCGAGGTCATCGCCGCGGCCGAGGAAGCACGCACCGGCAGCACCCGCACGCAGCAGACCCGCTGACCCGCAGACCCGCTGACCCGCTCTACGCGGGTGACTCGACACCCGTCCCGGTGAAGCCCGCGACCGTCGCGTCGTCGTCGGCGAACGTGAAGCGTGCACGCACCGACCCCCCGCGGAGCACCGCCGGCAGCCAGTACTTCGCGTCGTCCCACATCGCCTCGTAGGGGACGTCGGCGACGGGGATCCACCGCGGCTCGAGCTCGTCGGAGCCCGACGGGCTGCCCTGCCAGCGGCGGCACACGAAGACGTCCGAGACCTGGGACCAGGACGGCCGGTACGGGAACCGGTAGTCCAACGTGCCACGGGCCTCCAGGTCGACCGTCTCGAGACGCAGGCCGACCTCTTCGCGCACCTCGCGCACGGCGGTCTCGACCGCCGACTCACCGGGTTCGCGCTTGCCGCCCGGGCCGACCAGCCGGCCGGTGCCGAGGCCGCGGCGCTTCTCCCCGAGCAGGACCTCGGGTCCGCTCTCGCCGTCGCGCAGCAGGTAGACGACGACCACTCGGGGGTGTTGGGACTTGCTCTCGTCGCGCGGGGTCACCCGTCCAGTCTGGCCGAAGATGTGTCGTACGCTCTTCCCATGGCAGGCGTGCTGCGGGGGCACCATGGCTGAGCCCCGCAGGACCGGGCGCAGCCTCGAAGTGCTGCGCGCCGAGGCTGCCGAGGAGATCTCGATGCTCGTCGAGCACCGGAGCCGCCAGGGCGAGGACCCGTGGGAGTTCATGCCGACGCTCCCCACGGTCGACGAGCAGGTCGTGCTCATCCTGCGGGCCGACGCGGTCGACCTCGACGCCGCGATCGGCAAGCGGCACGCCCAGTGGTCGATGCACCCCGCGTCCGGTCAGGGCACCGTCCTCGGCGAGGAGTACCACCGGTTGCGCCGGATCGCGCTGCAGCACCCCGAGCTCACCCAGGCGGTGTGGAAGCTCATAGGCGCGCTGCCCGACGCGAGCTGACGTCCACGCACAACGTGCGCGGACGCACGTGCGGTTGGATGGGCGCATGACCGAAACCGTGCTCGCGATCCTCAACCAGCCCTCCCGCGACGCCGCGCCGCACGACCCCGCAGCGGACGCCTTCACCTGGGCGAAGCCGCTCGAGGAGCACCTGCAGGTGCAGGACCTCGGCATCACCCGGGGCGACGGCGTATTCGAGACGATCACGGTGGTCGACGGTCGTCCGCAGGCCCTCGAGGCGCACCTCGACCGGTTCGGCCGCTCCGCCGCGATGCTCGACCTGCCCGCGCCGGACCCCGACGCCTGGCGGCAGGCGATCGAGGCCGTCTGCGCCCGGCTCGACCCGGTCCGCGAGGCCTTCGCGAAGACCGTCCTGACCCGTGGCGTCGAGGGCACCGACCGTCCGACCGGCTGGGTGTACGCCGCGCCGTCCGTCGACTCGACCGCCGCGCGCACCGAGGGCATCTCCGTCGTCGTGCTGGACCGCGGCTACCGCCACGACGTGGAGCGAACCTCGCCGTGGCTGCTGCAGGGCGCGAAGACCCTGTCGTACGCGGTCAACATGGCCGCCCTGCGCGAGGCCGCCCGGCGCGGTGCCGACGACGCCCTGTTCGTGTCGAGCGACGGCTACGTGCTCGAGGGCACGCGCGCGAACCTGATCCTGAAGGTCGGCGACCGGCTCGTCACGCCGCGCACCGACATCGGGATCCTGGCCGGCACCACCCAGGCGGACGTCTTCCGCTTCGCCGAGCAGCAAGGCATCGAGACCGCCTACGAGCTCGTCACGCTCGCCGACCTGCAGGCTGCGGACGCACTCTGGCTCGTGTCGAGCGTCCGGCAGGCGGCGCCGATCCGCTCCGTGAACGGCGACGCCCGCGCGATCGACGCGGACCTGACGGACCGCATCAACGAGTTCCTGCTGGCACGCGAGGTCTGAGCCCGCCGGGTCCGCCGGCCGTCACCACCCAGCGCCCCCGGCGCCACGGACGCCAGGCCCGGATCGCCCCCGCTACCAGCGCGGGGTGGTGACGCCGACGCCGTCCGCCCACTCGAAGACCTGGCGGCCGTCGATCCAGACGCGCGTCGCGCGACTGGTCGCGTCGAGCGGATCGCCGTCCCAGAGCACGAGGTCGGCGTCGTGCCCCACGGCCAGCCGACCGACTCGGTCGCCGAAGCCCAGGAACTCGGCCGGGTTGACCGTGAGCGCTTCGAGCGCGGTCTGGGCGGGCAGGCCCTCCTTCACCGCGGCCGTCGCCTGGTCGACGAGCATGCCGATCGGCACGACGGGGGCGTCGGTGGTGATCGCGACCCGGACGCCGGCGGCGGCGATGGTGGCGAGGTTCGGGATGCCCCGGTCACGGAGCTCCACCTTCGAGCGGCTCGTGAACAGCGGGCCGTAGATGACCGGGATGTCCTTCTCGGCGAGCAGGCTGGCGATCTTGTGCGCCTCGGTGCCGTGGTTCACGACGAGTCGGTAGCCGAACTCCTCGGACAGCCGGATCGCGGTCGCGATGTCGTCGTGGCGGTGCGTGTGCTGGTCCCAGACGAGCTCGCCGTCGAGGACCCGGACCAGGGCCTCCTTCGACAGGTCCCGCGCGAACGGCTCCCCCTTGGCCGCGGCGGCGTCGCGGGCGGCACGGTAGTTCTGCGCCTCGACGAAGGCGTCCCGGATGATCTTCGCGACGCCCAAGCGCGTCGACGGCGTCTGGCCCTTGCCGCCGTACACGCGCTTCGGGTTCTCGCCGAGGGCGCTCTTGATGCTCACCGAGTCCGAGATGAGCTGCTCGTCGACGGTCCGGCCGCCCCAGGTCTTGATGGCGACGGTCTGGCCGCCGATCGGGTTGCCCGAGCCGGGTTTCACGACGATGCTCGTGATGCCGCCGGCGAGCGCATCGCGGAAGCCCTCGTCGTCGATGTCGATCGCGTCGATCGCACGGACCCCGGCCATGTTGGGGCCGGTCATCTCGTTCGTGTCGTTGCCCGCCTCGCCGTTCGCCTCCTCGTGGATGCCGACGTGACCGTGCGACTCGACGAACCCGGGGACGAGCCAGGCACCGGCTGCGTCCACGACGGTGATCCCCGAGGGCGGTGTGACATCCGGGCCGATCGCGGTGATGCGGCCGCCCTCGACGACGACCGCGCCGCCGTCGAAGGCGGGAGCGGAGACGGGGACGACGTGGGCACCGGTGATCGCGAAGGAGTTGCTCATGCCACCAACGCTACGCGGACGGCACGCACGCGAAATACGAGTTCCTGGCGTCGGGCATCCGGAGGTCCCTACGCTCGCGGCATGGCACATCGGATCGAGCCCGCGCACCTCCTCGACACGTCGCCCGCACCCGGCAGCTGGCCAGTGCACGGCAGTGCCGAGCGTCCGTGGCGCGGTTCCCGTCGGGGTTCCCGTGCCGACCGGATGACCACGTCGGTCCGGGTGTCGCTCCCACCGAGGATCGCTCGTGCTCGGTGGGTGCCCGATGCCCGGACCGAGGCGCTGCTCGACCGCGCGGCCACGGCGCTCCGGTCGCTCGACGTCCACCACGGTTCCCGGCTCGCGCCCCTCGGGTCGGTGATCGGTCGGACCGAGGCCGTCGCTTCGTCGCGGATCGAGGACGAGTCCGCGTCGCTCGACGACTGCGCCCGAGCACTCGTGGGCATCCGCGCGAACCCGACTGCGACCGTCGTCGTCCGTGCCGCCGGTGCGATCGAGGGGTTGGTCGCAGCAGCGGACACGGGCGTGATCACCGAAGCCGCGCTGCTCGAGGCGCACCGGCTGCTCATGCGCGACGACCCGGTCGACGGGCCGTACGCCGGGCGCTACCGCAGCGTCCAGAACTGGATCGGTGGCGGCGACACCCCGCGGCTGGCGACGTACGTCCCGCCTCCGCCGGAGCTCGTCGCGCCGCTCATGACCGACCTCTTCGCGTTCCTGCACCGGACGGACCTGCACCCGATCGCCCAGGCTGCGATCGGGCACGCCCAGTTCGAGTCGATCCACCCGTTCACCGACGGCAACGGCCGGATCGGACGCGCGGTGATCAGCGCCGTGCTGCGACGCCGGGGCGTCACGACGACGGTGACCGCACCGATCGCCACCGCGCTCGCAGCGGACCGGGGCCGGTACTTCCGACACCTCGAGCGGTACCGCGACGGGGTCGTGGACGCCCTCGTGGCAGACGTCGCGATCGCCATCGGCACCGTGTGCGACGAGGCGACCGTGACCGCCCTGCTGCTCGACGAGCACGCGGCCGACCGGATGGCGGGTCCGTGTGCCACGAGAGCCCACGCAGTCGTCGGGCGGGCGCTGTCCGACGACCCGGTCCTGACCGAGACCCGGCTGCAGGGCCTCCTCGCCGGTGTCGCCGGCGGACCGGTCGACGACGACCTGGCCGGCACCGTGGCCACAGAGCTCGTCCGCGCCGGAGTGCTGCGTCCGGTCACCGAGCGGCGGCGTGACCGTGCTTGGGTCGCACCGGCCGTCGTGGACGAGCTCGAGGCCTTCGAGCAGCGGGTCCGCGCGGGGATGGCCGGGCGGACGCGGTCCGACCGGTTCCGGACGGGGCGGCCGGGCGGACCCGGTCCGACCGGTTCCGGGCGGCGGCGTGACGCCCGGCACGCCACGGGGCCGTGCGCATAGGGTGGGACGGTGAGCACCGAGCACTCCCAGGCCACCCCGCCCACCGCCGCCAAGCGGCCCGTGACGCGGACCCACCACGGCATCGACTTCGTCGACGACTACGAGTGGCTGCGTGACAAGGACTCGCCGGACACCCTCGCCTACCTCGAGGCAGAGAACGCCTACACCGACGCTGCCACCGACCACCTCGCACCGCTGCGCGACCGCGTCTTCGCCGAGGTCAAGAACCGGGTGCAGGAGACGGACCTCTCGGTGCCGGTGCGCATGGGCGACTGGTGGTACTTCACCCGCACGGCCGAGGGCAGCCAGTACGGCGTGCACTGCCGCGCGCCGATCGCCGGTGCCAACGACTGGACCCCGCCGGCCGTCGTCGAGGGCGAGTCGACCCTCCCCGGCGAGCAGGTCGTCCTCGACGGTAACGCCCTGGCCGACGGCCACGAGTTCTTCTCCCTCGGCACCTACGACATCAGCGATGACGGCACCCGCCTGGTCTACGGCATCGACGTCGAGGGCGACGAGCGGTACACCCTGCACGTGCGCGACCTGGCGTCCGGCACCGACCTCGGCGACGCCATCCCGAACACCGGGGCCGGCGCGACGTTCGACCCGGCCGGCCGGTACGTCTTCTACCCGACGGTCGACGAGTCGTGGCGTCCGGACAAGATCTGGCGGCACGCCGTCGGCACGGCGGCGTCCGACGACGTGCTGGTCTTCGAGGAACCGGACGACCGCTACTGGGTCGGTGTCGGCGTCACGCGGTCGTCGCAGTACATCGTCATCGAGCTCGGGTCGAAGATCACGTCCGAGGCCCTGGTGCTCGACGCCGCCGACCCGACCGGCGAGTTCCAGGTCGTGTGGCCGCGACGCGACGGCGTCGAGTACGAGATCGAGCACGCCATCGTCGGCGGCAGCGACCGGTTCCTGGTGCTGCACAACGACGGTGCCGAGAACTTCGAGCTCGTCGACGTCCCCGCCGACGACCCCACGTCCGAGCGCGACCGCCGGGTCGTGGTGGCGCACCACACCGAGCGCCGCATCGAGTCCGTCGACGCCTTCGCCGGGCACCTCGCGCTCGAGTACCGCTCCGAGGCGCTCCCCCGCATCGCGATCATCCCCATCGAGGGTGACGGGTACGGCGACGCGCACGAGGTCCCCTTCGACGAAGCACTGTTCTCGGCCGGCCTTGGCGGCAACCCCGAGTGGGACCAGCCGACGCTCCGCATCGGGTTCACCTCGTTCGTCACCCCGTCCGAGGTCAGCGACCTGGACCTGGCGACCGGCCAGGTGACGGTCCTGAAGCGCCAGCCGGTGCTCGGCGGCTACGACCCCGCCGACTACGTCCAGGAGCGCGACTGGGCCACCGCCTCGGACGGCACCCGCGTGCCGATCTCACTCGTGTGGCGCCGCGACGCCGTCGACGCGGACACCCCCTCGCCGCTCCACCTGTACGGCTACGGCTCGTACGAGCACTCCATCGACCCGGGGTTCAGCGTCATGCGCCTGTCGATGCTCGACCGCGGCGTCGTCTTCGCCGTCGCCCACGTGCGCGGTGGCGGCGAGATGGGCCGGCACTGGTACGAGAACGGCAAGACCCTGACGAAGAAGAACACGTTCGCCGACTTCGTCGCGGTCGCCGACCACCTGATCGAGTCCGGCCGCACCACCGCGGACCGGCTCGTGGCCGAGGGCGGCAGCGCCGGCGGGCTCCTGATGGGTGCGGTGGCGAACATCGCGCCGGACCGGTTCGCCGGGATCGTCGCCGCGGTGCCGTTCGTCGACGCGCTCACGAGCATCCTCGACCCCGACCTGCCCCTGACCGTCATCGAGTGGGACGAGTGGGGCGACCCGTTGCACGACGCCGAGGTCTACCGCTACATGAGCGAGTACACCCCGTACGAGAACGTCCGCGACGACGTGCAGTACCCGCGGATCCTCGCCGTGACGTCGATCAACGACACCCGTGTGCTCTACGTCGAGCCGGCGAAGTGGACCGCGAAGCTGCGTGAGGTCGGGGCGCCGGTGCTGCTGAAGACCGAGATGTCCGCGGGCCACGGCGGCGTGAGCGGGCGGTACGCCTCGTGGAAGGAGCGGGCGTTCGAACTGGCTTGGCTGCTCGACGTGCTCGGGCTGGCAGACGAAGAGCCCGCGCCCGCGAGCGCCGCGCCCCTCGCACTCGGATGAGCACTGCCCTGCTGGTGATCGACGTCCAGGCCGGGGTGGTCCGCTCCTGCCTCGACGCCGACGCCGTGGTTGCACGTATCCATGCCCTCGTGACGCGAGCTCGGTCCGAGGGGGTCCCCGTCGTCTGGGTGCAGGACGAACAGGACTTCCCGTACGGCACCGACGGCTGGCAGCTCGCGGTCCCGCTCGTCCGTGATGCCGCCGAGCCGCTCGTGCGCAAGACCTACCGGGACTCGTTCGTCGACACGGACCTGCGTGCTGTGCTCGACGGGCTCGACGTCACGCACCTCGTGATCGTGGGGGCGCAGACGGACTACTGCGTCCGCACCACCGCGGGGCGAGCAGCGGCTGACGGGTACGACGTCTCACTCGTCGCCGACGCCCACACGACGACCGATGCCGAACACGACGGCGTCACGGTGCCGGCGGGGCACGTCATCGCCCACACCAACACGTACTGGTCGGGGCTGCGCTACCCGGGTCGGCGGTTCCGGGTGCCGGAGTCGGCGTCGGTCGACTTCGGCGGCTGAGCGCCACGCTCTTCGTGAGCAGGGATGGTCCGCTGCCCGCAGGCAACCGACCATTCCTGCGCACCAAGCGAACGCCCGCGGCGAAGCGCAGCGCGCGGCTCACACGCGGTTGAGCGCGTGCACCGCCTCGTCGTAGGACTCCTCGGCCAGGCGCACCCGGTCCCCCGCGAGCACGCCGTACCCGAACGTCCCCTCGCCACCGCGTTCGGCGATCGCCGCGTTGGTCCGCAGCGCATCGAGGGCGTGCAGCGACCGGACGCGCTCGGTCAGTACATCGGCCGCGCTGCCGATCCGCTTCCAGAGCGCATGCGGGAACGCGTCGTCGCCGAGGACGTCCATCGCCATCCGCGCCCGCATCGTGCCCTGCCAGGCGGCTTCGGTGGTCGCACGGTCGGCGGCCTCGCGCTCGGCGGCGGTGTCCGAGGTGTCATCGGCGACCGCGGCCCGGACGAGCTCGCGGATGTGCGGCTTCACGACGGCGCCGACGTCCTGTGCGACCTTCTTCGGCGAACGGAGCGACCACTCGGTCGGGGTCGGTCGTTCGACGGCGTCGTCGAGCGCGTCGAGCAGTTCGAGGAACGGCTCGCCGTGCACGAACGCGACGACGTCCCGCACCGACTGGTCGCGACGCTCACGGGTCGACGCCAGGATGCGTTCACGGGTCATCGAGTCGACCAGGTCGTCCTGCGCCGGGGTCGACGCCCGCGGCAACCGGTCGATCAGGTACTCGTTGAGTGCTGCGCGCGCGGTCACGGCAGCCAGTCCGTCGGCCGCCTCGGCGGCACGGTCGACGGCGGCGCCGGCGGCGAACGCTGGACGGTACGCACCGAGGATCGAGGCGATCTCGAGCGCGGTCTCGGCCGTCTGCCGGAGGTCGGCCGCATCGCCAGCGCGGAGGCGCGATTCCTGGCCGAGCAGCGCGGCGCGCAGCTTCCGCAGCCGCTTCGCGAGGACGCGCGCGGTCGTGCCCTTGTCCGGCTTCTCCTCGGTCTGGAGGCGCGGTGCCAGTGCTCCTGCCAGCCCGCGTGCCAGCTTGGACGCGACGGCGGCGGGGCCGGCGCCGACGGCCGCGAAGCGCCCGTCGAGGGCCGCGAAGAGCTCGTGCGCGACCTGCGGGTCGACGTCGGCGACGGCCTCGACCTCGACCTCGCGCCAGGTCCGCGGCGTTTCAGGAGCATCGTCGTCGAGGCGCTGCGCGGTCACCTGGTCGTCGGCGAGTTCGGCGACCTGGTCGCCGTCCTCGTCGAGCAGGCGGGTGACGGTGCGAGTGGTCGTGATGCGGACCACGGGGCGCAGGCCACGGCCGCGGCGCTCGGTGAAGAGCGCCGCGAGGACCTCGGTCGGAACCGTGTCAGCGTCGTCGGTCAGCGGGAAGTGCTGCTCGTGGCGGACCGTGTCCGATTCGGAGCGCTTGATGTGCCACCCGGCATCGGGACCGCCGGTCCGCCGGCGGACCGTGACCCGCGCCGCCACCAGGTCGTAGCGCTCGGTGTCCCAGTACGTCGCATCGAGCTCGAACGGCTCCTGGTGCTCGGTGCGGAGGATGCCACCCGCGCCGACGAGGTCGGGCAGGGCACCGCCCTCTGGCAGGTCGTAGGTGCGCTCGATCTCGAGGTGGGTGTCACTCACACGGTCTTGTCTACCAGGGCTTCGCCGTGCGCCTCGACCACCGCTGGCGCATCTGTGGAGAACCGTGACGCCACCACGGCTCCGACGACGGCGACCAGGAACGGGACGAGCTGCCCGATCCACGACACCAGCGCCATGGCGGAGTACGGGATCCCCGAGCCGTTCGCTGCTTCCGCAAGCGGGAACACCAGCACGGCAGCGACGACGGGCAGGACGAGGAGCGAGTACGTCCACACCGGTCGGTGGAGCACCACGAGCCAGACCGCGAGCAGCCCAGCCGCGATGACGCCGACCTGGACCGGGGCGTACACGGGGACGTTGAGCGAACCGGTCGTGATCGCCCACCACACGGCGGCGACGGCGAACACGGCAACAGCGCCGAGGACCCGGCGGCGGCGTGCGACGTCCGACACCAGGAGGACGCTCGTTGCGACAGCGGCGCCCGGCACCACCGCGAGCCCGATCCCGACCATGTCGAAGACCGGACGTGCCTCGGGCAGGCCGTTGTACCGCTGCAGGAGCGCGAGGACGCCCACCGAGACGACGAAGGACAGGACCGCGAGCGCGATGAGGACCGGGATCGTGCGGATGGTGTGCGGTGCAGAACGGACGGGTGTCGGCAGTGCGGTCATGGTGTCCCCCCAGGTGGAACGGTGGCCGGCGCGTCGGTGGAACAGCGCCGTGGTGAAGGCGCCGAACGCGAGTGCGGTCGGCGAGAGGTCGAGTTCATGGGCATCGCGGACGTCGGCGAGCCACTGCTCGCGGCGGGCGGCGCGGTGTGCTGCGGGCGAGACCGCGACCGCGACCCCCACGAGCACCCGGTCGAGCGCGCTCACGAGGTCACCGGCCGGTGGGCCGAGCGAGCCGGACGAGCAGGCGTCGCGGCGGACGGACGCGCCGCGACGAGGTCGCGTGCGGCGTCGACCCCGTCGGGCGTGAACTCGTAGAGCCGACGGCGCGGCCCGGGGCGGTCGGTCTCGTCGTCCCACGACGACGTGATCCACCCCTGCCGCTCGAGTCGTTCGAGGATCGGGTAGACGGTGCCGGCCTGGCGCCCGGTGGCCTTGATGACGAGCAACCCCCATGCCGGGCCGTCGACGGTCAGCAGTGCGTCGAGCACGTCGAGCGTCGGGGCGGTGATGCGTTGGATCGGTTCCATGCGGCTTAACCTAGCTATATCGGATAAGCACGTCAAGGGCGTCCAGAAAGCGGGGTTAGCCTGGCGCCATGAGCGACACGATCACCCGCGAGCAGTTCACCCCCGAAGCCGGCGGCGTCACGATGTTCACGACCATGTGGTGCGGGTACTGCGCCCGGTTGAAGAACCAGATGGCGAAGGCCGGCGTGCCCTTCACCGAGGTCGACATCGAGCAGACCCCGGGCACGGCGGAACTCGTCGCCGAGGTCAACGGCGGCAACCAGACCGTTCCGACGCTCGTGTTCCCCGACGGCACCACGGCGACGAACCCATCGCTGGCCGAGGTGCAGTCCCGCATCTGAGCAACGACGCGGCGACGCGACGACGCGACGACGCGACGACGCGACGACGCGGCGAAACACCGGTGTTCCCGCTCCGAACACGCGCACGACGCGGTTCGAAGTGCGAACACCGGTGTTTTGCGGCCGGAACAGCCGCGGAACTAGCCTCCGAGCGCCTCGGTCAGCAGCGCGGACATGGCGTCGAGCTGGATGTCGCCGGAGCCGACGAGTTCTTCGTCCGATCCGTCGAGCGCGCGGGCGGCCAGGGACGCCTTCGAGTCGATGAGCTCGGCGATCTTCGTGTCGATCGTCTGCGCGGCGATGATGCGCCACGCTGTGACGGGCTCTTCCTGCCCGATGCGGTGCACGCGGTCGATCGCCTGGGTCTGCTCGGCGCTCGTCCACGACAGCTCGGCGAGCACGACGTTGGACGCCACCTGCAGGTTCAGGCCCACGCCGGCCGCGGTCAGCGAGCAGACGATCACGGCGACGTCGGGGTCGTTCACGAACGAGTCGATCTGCGCCGTGCGCTGCGTGGCCGTCTGGTCGCCGCGGATCGTGGCGGTGCGCAGGCCCCGTCGAGCGAAGACCTCTTCTGCCTGGTCCATCACGTCGAGGTGCTTGGCGAAGAACACGACCTTGCCGACGTTCGACGCGAGCTGCGCGGCGTAGTCGGCTGCGAGCTGGGCCTTGGCGCGGCCGATGCGTCGGACCATCGAGAACACGTTCTCGCCGGTCGACGAGGCGTCCTGGTCCTCGAGCTCCCAGCGGGCGACCTGCCGGACGAGCTTGTGGTCGATGCCGACGACCGGGTCCTGCCCGGTGCGGGCGTCGAGCGCCTGGTGGTACCGGCGGACGAGCTTCGCGGTGAGCTCGCGCTCGGCGTCGCGGATGGAGCGCCCCTCGTCGCCGTCGAGCTCGACGGGGATGTCGGCGATCCGGCGGGCCGGGATGTCCGCGGCGACGTCGACCTTGCGGCGTCGGACGATGCCCTGGTCGATGACGGCACGACGGGCCTCGACGAAGAAGCCCTGGTCGGCGGGGGTCAGCCCGATCTCCTCGAGCTCGTTCATGAGCTTCGCGCGGGGCTTCTTGTCGTCGATCCAGCCGAGGTACTCCCAGATGGTGCGGAAGTCCTCGACCGAGTTGATGAGCGGGGTGCCCGTCAGCGCCATGAGCAGCGGTGCTGCGGTGCGCTGCCGGATGCGATCGGCGATCTGCAGCACGAAGCGGGCGCGCTGCGAGTCCTTGTTCTTGATGAAGTGCGCCTCGTCGACGACCATGCCCTTGAAGCCGAAGCCGCCGAGCCAGCCCGCGTGCCGGTCGAGGATCTCGTAGTTCACGATGATGATGTCGGCGAACCCGTCGAGGTCGTTGCCGTCCCCGTGGATGACGGTGGCGCGGTGGTTCGGCACCCAGCGCTCGGCTTCGCGCGCCCAGTTCGTCTTGACGACGTTCGGCACGACGACGAGCAGCGGGAACGCGTTCGCGGCGTCGGCGGCGAGCAGCGACTGCGCCGTCTTGCCGAGGCCCGGCTCGTCGGCGAGCAGGAACGTGCGGTGCCCCTGCGACGCGGCGGCGACCAGTTCGGCCTGGTGCTTCATCAGCGTGGTGCCGGAGCGGGAGTGCAGCGAGGTCGGCTCGGGCAGCGGCATCGTCGCCGTTCCCCCGCCTGCGCCGTACTCGAACGACTTGAACAGCGGACCGAAGAGCTCCCAGTTCGCCAGGCGACGCGGGTGCGCGACGGGCTGGTCGGCGAGCGCGAAGTCCGGCGGCAGGAACGGGTTGGCGAGCTGACGCTGCACGACCGCCTGTGGGGTGACCGCGCGCACCGGGGTCTCGGCGACCGGGGTGGGCTCGGCCGCGATGACGAGGTCCTCCGGCTGCAGCTCCATGCCGCCGGCGATCATCATGTCGCGCTTGACGGCGCGGGTCGCCTCGGAGACCTGCACCTCTTCCGCGAGCAGCTGGATGACGCTGGTGTCACGGGCCGCGGTCTTCGCGAGGATCGTCGCCACGCCGTCGAGCCGCTTGAGCTGCTCGGCGCGCTGCGAGTCGGTGAGGTCGGTGTCGCCCTTCACCCGTGCGCGCTCTTCGCGCATGAGCAGTGCGACGGCCTGGAACTTCGTCCGGTTCGTCGCCTTGAGCGGTCCGCGCTGCGCCGCCGCCTCGACCTCGCGCACCGCGCGGGCGAGGACGGGGATCACGCCGTCGTTGTCCAGCGGCCTCGTCCGACGTGACGCGGTCCGCGTCCCGCCGGCAGCTCGCCGGGTGCCTGATCGAGCCAACGCTCCTCCTGTTCCGCCCACACATCGGGGCGAGCCGCCCGTGGGGCGGAAGTCCTGCACCGGGGCCTGACACGGCTCCGGTTCGGCTGCGGGCCACCGTGGCCCACCGCATCGCCGGTCCCCGCTTCGGGACGTCCGGTGGAGTCCCGCGGACCGTTCCACCGCGAGCGCCTGCTCGGCGCCGGGTGCGACGGTCCGCGCCGGGATCCGGCGTCGTCACACGCACGTGACGCCCCCGCGGGGCGGTCACGGCCCGGTTCCCGCGTCGATCAAGTGATCGACGGCTGCGTCCGGAATCGACGCGGCACGCGGGAACGCGGTGCGTGCGCGCTCAGTTTACTCCCCGACCCCCGACAGCGGCGACTCCACGTCGCCCGCGCGCGTCGCGCCTCCTGGCCGTTGCGGCCCGAGCGTCCCTTTCCCGCGCGCGTCCCACGGGATCTGGAACGTTCGCGACGGCCGACCGGGAGGCCCGGGGCGGGCCCGCCACGCGCCTCCCGACCGCCACGGGTCGCATGCACCGCCGCGCCCGGGGTTCCGAAATATTGGCACCTCGCGCCGCCTCGGAGCCGTCCGTGGAACCTCGGCGCACCGCGCGCGGCATGTCGTGGAACCTGGGCGCTCGGCGCGTGGCGTGCCGTGGAACCCCGTCAGACGCGGGGCGCGGACCGCGGGCGGACCAGACCGGCCGCCGGCGGGACCGGAGATGCCTCGGCCAACGCAGCCCGCGTCGCCGCGAGGAGCTGCTCGGCCGTCTGGATGCCGTTCGCGGAGCCGGTGGTCGCCTGGCCGCCGGCGTGGGCCAGCAGCTGGGCGCCGATGGCGGGCCCGATGCGGTCGGCCTCGCGCGGGTTGCGGGCGACCCAGTCGCGGGCGATCGCGTCGGCGAGGCGCTCGGCCGCGGCTCCGCGGTCGGCGTCTCCGCGCGATCGGTGCCAGAGGCCGGTGACGACCAGGTGCGCGACGACCGCCCCGATGTCGCGGACCGGGAAGCCCCAGCCGGCGGTGTCGATGTCCAGGAGTCCGGAGATGCGCCAGGGCTCGTCCTCGTCGACGAACACCTGCTCGAGGTGCAGGTCGCCGTGCACGACCTGCTTCGCGGCACTCGTCCAACCGATCGACCGGCGGCCGATGGCGTCGTACAGGCGGTCGATCTCGTCGGCGTCCTGCGGCAACGCGGCGATGAGCGTACGGCGGTGCCAGTCGGCGTGGTCCATCGCGTCGGCGCGGGCCTGCTGGGTCATCGGGACGGTCGCGACCCGACCGCTCAGGGCGGCCAGGGACGCGACGAACCGCGGGTCGTCGGCGATGTCGAGGATGCGACTGCCGGCCGGCACGCCGCGGATCCGCTCGAGCACGAGGAGCCCGTCGCCGCGGCTGGACAGCACTCGGGGCACCGGCAGGCCCGCCGTCACGAACTGCTCGTGCGACTCCACGATCGGCGCGACCCGGTGCGGACGGACGATCTTCAGGAACAGGGTGCGTTCGGGGGCGTCCACCCGCACCACCGCACGCTTGCCCGGTCGGTACGCGGCCACCGTGAGCACCGGGTCGGTGACGGGCATGCCGAGCGTCGTCAGGAGCTCGGCGACCGCGTCGCGGTAGGTCACCTGCGGCAGCACCGGAAGACCCGGGTCGTTCGGGTACGCCCACACCGAGACGGGTTCGCCGGTCGCGGGATCGGTGACGATCGCACTGTTCTGGTCGTGCGCGCCGCCGGTGTCGACGTACGTCAGGACGGTGGCGCGCTGGCCGTTCCGGTCGACCGTGTCGACCTCGTAGCCGTACAGGTAGCCGTTGCCCGAGGGCTCGACGGAGTGCGCCCGTGCGGCCACGACGGAGGTCCCGGAGCCGGCGAAGGCCTGCGGGATGACGCGCTCATGGTTGGGCCACACGACATCAGTCAACCGTG
This sequence comes from Curtobacterium sp. AB7, assembly GCF_044909335.1. Classification (NCBI taxonomy): domain Bacteria; kingdom Bacillati; phylum Actinomycetota; class Actinomycetes; order Micrococcales; family Microbacteriaceae; genus Curtobacterium; species Curtobacterium sp. AB7. The sequence continues at coordinate 135,350 of NZ_JBIYED010000005.1, forward strand.
TCCGGACGTTTTCGTCGCGTTCGTGCACGGCTCGGCGTGCGGGCGGTGGCTAGCGTGGTCGAGGTGAACCCGGTCGCGCGTCTCCGCAGCTCCAGTCGCACGCCGTTCCTGCAGGTCGTGAAGACCGCGGTCGCGGTCGTCGCGGCGGTGCTGCTGTGTCGGCTGCTGATCCAGGGTCCGTTCCCGACCTTCGCCGCGATCGCTGCGCTGCTCGTCGTGCAGCCGAGCATCAACCAGTCGTTCGTCAAGGGCCTCGAGCGGAGCGCAGGGGTCGTGCTCGGCGTGCTGCTCGCCACCGGGTTCCACCTGCTGCTCGGCGACTCGGTGTGGGTCGTCCTGCTCGTGGTCGTGCTCGCCATCCTCATCGCCTGGGTGCTCCGGCTGACCCCGACCTCGGCCACCCAGGTCAGCATCAGCGGGATGCTCGTGCTCACCGCGGGGGTCGTCACGCCGAACTACTCGGCCGACCGGATCCTCGAGACCGTGATCGGTGCGGTCGTCGCCCTCGTCGTGAACGCCCTGATCATCCCGCCGGTCCTGCTCGAGCCCGCGCACCTCGCCGTCGCCCGACTCGCCCGCGACACCGCCGTGGCGTTCGAACGGGTCGCGATCGGCCTGACCGAGGGGTGGGACCGCGACCGCTGGCAGGACGCCCTGGTGCGGGCCCGTGCGCTCCGGCAGCAGCACGCGAAGACCGAGGCATCGCTGAACGCGGCCCGCGAGTCCCTGACGATGAACCCACGAGGTGGACGGCACCGCACGATCCTCGACCGCGACGTCGCCATCACCGAGCACCTGCGCGTCCTGGTCACGCGCGTCACCGGCATGACCCGGGCGATCCACGACAACACCGCACCGGACCTGCGCGCCGACCCGGTGGTCGGCGGCATCGCGACCGAGGTGGCCCGGATCGGCGCGGACGTCCGCGCTCTGAGCGCCCGGGTCGAGTCGACGCGGCTGGACCCGTCGATCGCTGCGGGTGCCGGTGGGCACGATGCCGAGGTGTCGACCGCCGAACCCGCGCTGACGGCACCGATGGAGATCGTGCGACCGAACTCACGGCACTGGGTGCTCATCGGCGCTCTGCTCGAGGACGTCCGGCGCGTGCGCGAGGAGCTGCTCGGCGAGGACGACTGACGCCGGTCGGGCGCGGCGTGCCAGTGCTGGTCAGCGCGTGGCGCGTGCGGCTTCGGCCGCCGTCTGCACGACGTCGTCCCAGATCACCGCGGCCGGCACGGCGGGGTCGGCGCCGGGCACGCCCACGTCGGCGAACCGGCTGATCTCCGCGACGGCGGCCTCGGAGCCGACCTCGCGCGCCGCGCGGCTCGCGACGTCGGGGACGGCCGTCCGCAGTTCGGCGACCACGCGGTCGCGGCGGACGCCCTCCATCTGGCCGAGTGCGCCGATGCCCTTCCACGCGGCATCGAGCTCCGCGCGGAGACGGACGATGGCCGGGTGGTCGACGGACGGATGGTCGACGGACGGGTGGTCGACGGACGCGTGGTCGATCGGGTCGTTCATGGTGCCCCCTGCTGCAACGGACCGCCCTTCGGGTAAGCGCTGTCCGCCGGGTGATCCTACCAATGAAGCAAGAAGTCCTCATGTCCCTAGAACGCGGGACAGACCGTTCTGCCCGGTGCTCTGGCAGCCACGGTACCCGCTCCTGTGACGAGATTCAGTGAGTTCGGCCCGGGCATCGACCCTCGACGCCCGTTCGATGCCACGATGGGTCCGAGGAGGTCCACTATGCGGCTGTTGGTGGTCGAGGACGACGACGAGATGCGTGCCCTGATGGAGCGCGGTCTCGCTGCCGAGGGGTACCGCGTGACGGCGGTGGAGAACGGGGTCGAGGCACTCATCGCCCTCGGCGAGCAGGCGTTCGACCTGGCCGTCGTGGACGTGATGATGCCCGGCATGTCCGGATTCGAGCTCGCACGACGGATCCGCGAACGCGAGGACCCCGTGCGGATCCTGCTCGTCACCGCGCGCGACGCCGTGGACGACCGCGTGTTCGGCCTCGACGCTGGTGCGGACGACTACCTCACCAAGCCGTTCGCGTTCGCCGAGCTCACCGCCAGGCTCCGCGCCCTCGGTCGCCGCGAGTCCGCCGGGGCACCACGCACGATCGAGGTCGGCGACGTCTCGATCGACTCCGAGGCCCGTCGCATCTCGATCAAGGGGCAGCGCGTCGCCGTCAGCCCGACCGAGTTCGCGCTGCTCCGCCTGCTGGCGCGCTCCGCCGGCAGCGTGGTCGACCGGCCGAAGATCCTCGAAGAGGTCTGGGACGGTTCGCAGCACGTCGACCCGAACGTCGTCGAGCAGTACATCTCGTACCTCCGCAAGAAGCTCGTCGCCCACGAGGCCACCGTCGCGATCGCGACCGTCCGCGGCCGCGGGTACCGCCTGGATCTGCTCGGGGCGTGAGCGGGGCCTCCGCTCGCCCGGGGCCGGACCGCCCACGACGCGGTCTGGTCCGCCCCCTGCGCCTGCTGTCCCTGCGGGCACGGATCACGATCGGTTCGACGGCGATCGCCGCGGTCGTGATCGTGCTGCTGGTGCTGGTGATGCGGTTCCAGGTGGTCAGCGTCGTCGCGAGCGCGACCCGGACCCTGCTGGACGCCGACGCCGACCCGTACGTCGCCACGCTCGAGGTGGACAGCGACCCCGACCTGTCCCCGCCGGGCAACGCGCAGCTCGTCGCCGTGGTCTCACCGTCCGGCGACATCGTGCTCTCGACGATGCCCACCCGGGTGGAGAGCGCCCTCGGCAGCCTGACCTCCACGGCGGCCGGCACCTCGATCATCCGGGTGTCCGGGTCCGAGTACCGCGTGGTCGTCGAACACCCCGTGAACCAGGCCGGCCGGTGGACGGTCGTCGCCGCCCGGAACTCGCAGGCCGAGGCGATCGTGGTCGATGACCTCACCTCGACCCTGTCGCTCACCGGCGTCGCGATCCTGCTCGCCTTCGGCATCGCTTCCTGGGTCCTGGCGACCGCGGCGCTCCGCCCTGTCAACCGGATGCGCCGTGAGGCCGAGCGGCTGTCCGTCGCGCCCGAACGGGCCGAGTTGCCCGTCGGCCCCGCGCAGGACGAACTCGCGTCCCTCGCCACGACCCTCAACGCCTTCCTCGCCCGCACGCGCCAGGCCACCGAGCGGGAGCGGCAGATGGTGTCCGACGCCAGCCACGAGCTCCGCACACCGCTCGCCATCCTGACCACGCAGCTCGACCTGGCGTCGCTCGACGGCGACGACGCCGCTGCCCTGGCCGCCCACATCGAGCGCGCCAAGCACAGCGTCGCCCGGCTGTCCCGGCTGGCGAACGACCTGCTCGCACTGTCCCGGATCGAGGAGTCCGAACGGCGGGAACAGGACGGCGACCAGCGCCCGGAGACCGGCTGGTCCGACCTCGGTGACGAGGTCATGGCGGCCGTCGACCGGGTCCGGCTCATCGCGTCGGCCAAGGACGTCACCGTCGACTTCGACCTCGAGGCACCGGTGGCCGTCGGTGGCTCCGGGCCGGGCATCGGCGGTGGGACCCACGAACCCCGCTACCGGCTCGACACCGGCGGCATGGCGCAGCTCGTCACGAACATCGCGGGCAACGCGGTGTCGGCGCTCCCCCGCGGCGGCGGCATCTTCGTCTCCTGGCGCAGCACCGGGGGCGAGGGCGTCCTGCAGGTCACCGACGACGGCCCCGGCGTCCCCGAGTCGTTCATCCCGGTCGCGTTCGACCGGTTCACCCGACCGGACGAGGCCCGGAAGTCGCGCCCGAACCCCGATCCGGCCACCGGTGCGAACGCCCTGCCGGGTGGATCCGGGCTGGGTCTCGCGATCGTCCGTGCGGTGGCCGAGCGCGCCGGCGGGACGGCGTCGCTGCGGAACGTGCGCTCCGGCGGACTCGAGGTCACGGTGCGACTGCCCGAGGTCGAGTAGCCGCGCGCCCGTTCCGCGCCCCTCGCCCGCGACCGCTCACTGGAAGTCCCGCGAGCGCGTACGCACGGACAGCGACAGGTGCTCGATCCGGTCCGCCACCAGGTTGACCACGCCGTCGGGTGACCGCTCGAGGATGCCCCGGACGATCACCGCCGGGGATTCCCGGGCGACCCGGCGGTAGCGCCCCCACACCCCGACACTGCAGATGACGTTGACCAGCCCGGTCTCGTCCTCGACGTTCATGAACGTGATCCCCGACGCCGTCGCCGGACGTTGCCGGTGCGTGACGATCCCGCCGATCTCGACCCGCCGCCCGGTCTCGGCCGTCGCGGTGTCCTGCACGCTGAGCACCCGGCGGGCGGCGAGCCGGTCGCGCACGTGCCGGACGGGGTGGTCGTCGGTCGTCATGCCCGTCGACCACATGTCGGCGATCAGGACGTCACCGCTCGTCATCTGCCCGAACAGCGGCGGCTGGACGACGACCTGCGTGTCCGGCAGCTGGTCGGCGTGCTCCGCAGCGGCCTGGGCCGCCGACCACATCGCCCCGCGGCGGTCGATGTCGAACGGGGCGAAGGCGTCGGCGGCGGCGAGCGCCTCGAGCTGCGCCGTCGTCAGCCCCACCCGGCGGGCCAGGTCGGACATGTCGGCGAAGGGACCGTTCGCGTCACGCTCGGCGACGATCTTCTCGGCGCTCTTCCGGCTGAGCGAGGCGACCTCGGCGAGTCCGAGCCGGACCGCGAAGGCGCCGTCGCGGCGGTGCCGTGCGGTGTCGTCGGGCAGTGCCTTGTCGAAGGGCAGCACCGGCGGCTGCTCCGTGCGCAGGCAGGCGTCGTCACCGCACGAGGGCACCACCTGGTCGTCGCCGAGCGGTTCGAGCGTGGCGTCGACACCCGAGCGCAGGATGTCCGGTCGGAGCACCTGGACGCCGTGCCGACGGGCGTCGGCGACCAGGGTCTGCGGTGAGTAGAACCCCATCGGCTGTGCCCGGAGCAGCGCGGCCAGGAACGCCCCCGGGTAGTGCAGGCGCATCCAGGCGCTCGCGTAGACGATCAGGGCGAAGCTGATCGAGTGGCTCTCCGCGAAGCCGAAGTTCGCGAACGCCTGGATCTTGGCGTAGATCGCGTCGGCGTCCTCGCCGTGGATGCCGTTGTCCGACATGCCCGCGTAGAGCTTGTCGCGCAGCCGGTCGATCTTCTCGTGGCCGCGCTTCGATCCCATCGCCCGCCGCAGCAGGTCGGCGTCGTCGCCCGAGCAGTTGCCGACCGCGATCGCCATCTGCATGAGCTGCTCCTGGAACAGCGGCACCCCGAGGGTGCGTTCGAGCACCGGTTCGAGCGACGGGTGGATGTACGTGATCGGCTCCTCGCCGGTCCGACGCCGGATGTAGGGGTGCACGGCACCGCCCTGGATCGGGCCGGGGCGGACGAGGGCGACCTCGATCACCAGGTCGTAGAACCGCCGTGGGAGCAGCCGGGGCAGGGTGCCCATCTGCGCACGGGACTCCACCTGGAACACCCCGATGGTGTCGGCTCGGCAGAGCTGGTCGTAGACGCCCTGTTCCTCCTTCGGCATGGAGTGCATCTCCCAGCGTTCCCCGCAGTGCTCCGCCGCCAGGTCGAACGAGTACTGCAGCGCCGCGAGCATGCCGAGGCCGAGCATGTCGAACTTCACGAGTCCCATGAAGGCGCAGTCGTCCTTGTCCCACTGCAGCACGGTGCGGCCGTCCATCCGCGCGTGTTCGATCGGCACGACCTCGCCCACCGGCCGGTCGGTGAGCACCATGCCGCCCGAGTGGATGCCGAGGTGACGCGGGAAGCCCAGGACGTCGCTCGCCAGCCCGACGACCGCCGGCGGGATGTCGTGGTCCTGGCTCTCGGTCACCGAGCCCCACCGTTCGACCTGCTTCGACCAGGCGTCCTGCTGCCCCGGGCTGTGGCCGAGGGCCTTCGCCATGTCGCGGACGGCACCCTTCGGGCGGTACGTGATGACGTTCGCGACCTGGGCGGCGTTGTACCGGCCGTACTTCTCGTAGACGTACTGGATCACCTCTTCGCGGCGGTCCGAGTCGAAGTCGACGTCGATGTCGGGTTCTTCGTCGCGCATCGCCGACAGGAACCGCTCGAACGGCAGGCCGTAGCGGATCGAGTCCACCGCGGTGATCTCGAGCAGGTAGCAGACCGCGGAGTTCGCGGCGGAGCCCCGCCCCTGGCAGAGGATCCCCCGGCCGCGGGCGTACTGCACCATGTCGCGCACGATCAGGAAGTAGCCGGGGAAGTTCTTGTCCTCGATCACCGCGAGCTCGCGTTCGATGCGCTCGCGCTTCTGCGGGTCCACGCCGTCGGCGCTACCGGGGTAGAGCCGACGTGCACCCGTCCAGGTGAGCTCCCGCAACCAGGACATCGCGGTGTGACCGTCCGGCACGTCGAGGTCGGGCAGCCCGGGCTTGACCGTGCGCAGCCGGAACCCGAGTTCGTCGGCCAGCGTGACGGTGTTCTCGATCGCCCCCGGGTACCGCCCGAACCGCCGGGTCATCTCGGCGCCGGAGCGCAGGTGCGCGGTGTCGGCGGCCGGCAGCCACCCGTCGATCTCGTCGAGGCTGCGCCGGGCCCGGACCGCGGCCAGCGCCGTCGCCACCGGGAACCGGTCCGGTGTGGCGTAGTGGACGTTGCCGGTCGCGACCAGGGGCAGCGTGTACCGCTCGGCGAGGGTCGCGAGCACGTCGTTCCGCGCACTGTCGAGCGGGTCGCCGTGGTCGAGGAGCTCCACCACGACGTTGCCGCCGCCGAAGCGGTCGAGCAGCACGCGCAGCGCGGTCTCCGCCGCGGACTCCCCGCCCTGCTCGAGCGCCTGCCGGACGGTGCCCTTCCGGCACCCGGTGAGCACCCGCCAGTGTCCGTCGGCCCGACCCGCGAGCTCGTCGAGGTCGTACCGCGGGCTGCCCTTCTCGGACCCGGCCGCGAGGTGCGCACTCGTCACCGCGCCCGCGAGCCGGTGGTAGCCGTCCTGCCCGTCGGCGAGCAGGAGCAGGTGGGAGCCCTGCGGATCGGGGACGCCGTTCTGCGGCTCGGTCAGACCCAGCGAGAGCTCGGTGCCGTAGACGGTGCCGACCTGCGGGTACGCTTCGGCGACCTCGGCCATCCGGGCGGCACCGTAGAAGCCGTCGTGGTCGGTGAGCGCGAGGGCGTGCAGGCGCAGCCGTGCGGCTTCCTCGAACAGCTGCTCGGGCTGGCTGGCTCCGTCGAGGAAGCTGAAGGCCGAGTGCGCGTGCAGCTCGGCGTACGGCACGACCGGAGCGCCGTCGGTGTCCAGGGCCGTCGGCACGTAGCGCTCGCGCTTCCGCGACCACGCCGGGCTGTCCCCGCCGTCGCCGGCCTTCGCCGTCCCCGGACTGCGCTTGTCCGACAGGGCGCGTTCGAACTGCGACCACGGCACGGGTGGGTTGCTGTAGCCCATCAGGTCCTGCTCCTGGATCGGTTCACGTGGCGATCGCCTCCGCCCACCACCGGTGGTCCGCCAGCACCAGGTACCAGGCACGACCCTCGGCGTCGACGAGCTGCAGTCGGTGCAGTCGTCGACCGCCCGACTCCCACCACCGCACGACGAGCGGCCAGGGGCCGGCCCAGGCGGTGACGGGTGCGAACCCGCCGCCCCGGTCCCCCTCGGCGCGGAAGCGTTCGGGCGCGCCGGACAACACACCGCGGTCGTCGACGTCGACACTCGCGCCGTCGCCGGAGACCACGTCGACCGGTCGGGGACGCTCGAGGACGGTGGCGGGCGGCGGCCCGGGCAGTTTGCCGGGCCACGGTCGGTCGCGCACGGTGGCCAGGGCACGCTCGCCGCCGGGCGGGGCGTCGCCCCACGGCACGAGCACCACCCGCTCGGACAGGGTCCGTCCACCGCCGACTCGCGGGCTCACCACCCCGTCGTGCCCGACCATGCCCTGGATCCGGGCCAGCCCGTGGTGCACGCGCTCGTCCGGCCCGGAGCCCCAGAGTCCGCGTTCGTGGTTCGCCATGTCGTCGACGGCGACCGGCTCGAGCACGACCGAGGTGACCGGGGCCTCGAGCCCGGTCGGGTCGACCCCGCCGGCGAGCTGCCACCGCACCCGGTCGACGACGTCGGCGGCGTCGAACCAGCGGGGGTGTGCCCACGTGCGTTCGAGCAGGATGTCCCGCTCGTCGACGATCCCCACCCGGATGGTGGTCGCGACCAACCCCGCGGCACGGAGGCGTGCGGCGAAGTCGTCGGCGGAGCGCCGGAACGCGAACGCGATCTGGTCGGCACGGTCGAGCGGGGGCTCGAAGGCGGCCTCGATCCGGAGCTCGGGCGGGATCGCGCGCGCCGAGATCTCCCGCGGGTCGCGTCCGCCCGCCAGCCGGTGCAGGAACGCCCCGGCGACCCCGAACCGGTCGCGGACCTGCTCGTCGCTGAGCGACGCGAACGCGCCCAGCGTGGTGATGCCGAGCCGGTCGAGCACGGTCGCGAGCTCAGGGTCGCCGAGCACATCGAGGGGCAGGGCCGCCAGGAAGTCCGACGAGCCGGAGACCGGCACGATCCGCACCCGTTCGCCGGGACGCACCGGCCGGGCCCGTGCTGCCTGCTCCGCTGCGAACGGGGTGTCCGCCACGCCGGCCCGCACCGCCGGGGCACCGTGGTCGGCCGCGATCCCCGCCAGGGTCGCCGCTGCCGCCCGCTCGCCGCCGTAGTACCGCGCCGGCCCCCGGGCACGCAGGGCGAGGGTGCCGGGACGGAGTACCTCGACCCCGGGGACGGCCGCCTCGACCGCGCGGATGACGGGTTCGAACGCACGGTGGTCGAGCGCGTCGTCGTAGGGCTGGACGACGAGCTCCGGACAGCGCGCCTGTGCCTCGCGCACCCGGAGGCCCCGGACGACGCCGTGCTGCCGTGCGGACGCGGAGCTCGCGAACACCAGGCCCTTCGCGACCACGGCGAAGGGCTGATCCGGCGGCGCACCGGCCGCGCGGGCCGCCGCGATCACCGGCCAGTCCGGGCACCAGAGCACGATGGTCCGGGTCGGTGGCGGCTCGGGCAGCGCCCCGCCGCGGGCGATCGCGTCGGCCCGGACACGCCCCGGCACGATCACGACGCCACCGCCACGCACAGCAGCACCACGGCGATCACGACGCCACCGCCACGGGCCGCAGCACCGCGGCGATCACGACGCCACCGCGACGGGCCGCAGCACCCGGGTGTCGCCGGAGCCCACCTTCGGCACCGGGGTGGCTGCCCGGACCGTGCCGTCGGCCGCGGGCAGGAGCAGTTCGGCGCTCGTGGGGCGCACCGCACCCGCGCGACCGGTCGCCGTCACGGTGGCGCGACGCTCGGTCAGGTGCCCGTGGCCCTGTCCGATGCCGCTCCACACCGACGACGTGATCCGCAACGTGACATCGGCACCGGGCCAGGACCCGAGCGCGACGAGGGCACCGCCGCGTTGCCGGAGCCGTGCAGACAGCCGGGCGACGTCACCCGGGACCACCCGGCCGAGCGGCCGGGTGAGCACGATCTGGGCGACGTCGGCCATCGCCGCGGTCACCGCGAGCCACTGGTCGCCCGGGTCGGGGACGAGCACGAGCCGCTCGAGGTCGATGCCCGCGGCGGCGGCCGCCTCGATCCCGAAGGAGGGCACCCCGATGACCGCACACCACGCACCGGCCGCCGAGGCCGCCTGCAGCATGGTGATCGCGAGCAGCACCGACTCGGGGACGGCGTAGGTGCCGCCGACCCGGATCGCCCCGCCGGGCAGCAGCGGTTCGAGAGCAGAGGCGGTCGGGAGCCCAGCGGTGTCGACGCGGGTGGACTCCATGTCGGTGACCCGGGACCGCAGGGACGTGATGCGATCGAGCGCCGCCCGAGCGTCGCCGAGGTGGTCGGCGCCGCCCCCGCGCGCAGTACCCGCGCCGTTCCCGCGCGCCGCACCCGCACCCCCGCGTGCAGCACCGCCCCGCCCGACCCGGTCCGGGCCGGGCGACCGGAGTGCCGACGCCGTCTGCATGCCCTCATATTCGAACATGTGTTCGATGATGTCAATCGCGTCCGACATCCGTGGACAATCGGGTCGAACGCGTGTTCGGTCAGCTCACCACGTCGCCGTCGCCCCGACCGCACCCAGCACCGACCGTGTCTTCGTCACGACCTCGTCCGCCTCGTCCGCCGCCACCGACGACCACGTCACCGCTCCCCCGGCCCCGAGCGTCCGCGACCGGACCCGGCCCGAGGCGTCCACCACCGTCACCAGTGTCCGGATCACCACCGACAGGTCGACCGCCCCGCTCGCCGCGAAGTACCCGATCGCCCCCGAGTACACCCCGCGCGGCGCACCCTCGAGCCGGTCGGCGATCGCCATCGCGCTGATCTTCGGCGCACCGGTCATCGACCCCGGCGGGAACGCCGCCCGCACCACGTCCGCCGGCGACGTCCCCGACGGCAGCACGGCACCGATCGTGGACACCATCTGGTGCACGCTCGCGTACGTCTCGATCGCGCACAGCCGATCGACGTGCACCGACCCGGGGGTCGCCGTCCGCATCAGGTCGTTCCGCAGCAGGTCGACGATCATCACGTTCTCGGCACGGTCCTTGGCGCTCAGCGCGAGTTCGACCCGCACGGCCGCGTCGGCGGCAGCGTCGGCGAGGCGGCGCCGCGTGCCCTTGATCGGCTCGGCGAGCACGCTCCCGTCCGCGTCGATCCGCAGGAACCGTTCCGGCGACCGGCTCGCCACGCGCAGCGAGCCGAGCCGCAGGTACGCACCGAACGGGACGGGGTCCGACGCCCGCATCCGCAAGTAGTCGGACAGGTGCGGGTCGTCCAGGTGCGGGTCCGCGCCGGGGCCGACCCGGGCCTCCCGGTCCCCGTCCGGCACGGAGAAGGAAGTGGTGAGGCAGACCTGGAACGCGTTCCCCTCGCGGATCTCGGCGCGGCACGCGTCGACCGCGCGTTCGTGGTCGACACGCGACACGCGTCCGACCGCTGACGACACCCCGGCCGGGAGGCCCGTGGCCGCGTCCGCCACGTCGGCCCGCGACGGCGCCCCGGTCACCGTCTCGAGCCACACCCGGTTCTGCGCACTGGCCGCCGGTTCCGCGTCGGCGACGAGCGTCAGCGCCCAGGCACCGCCGGTGTGGTCGACGACCACGGCGCGGTCCACGAACCGCAGGTCGGCGTCGGCGTGACCGTCGGCGGTCCGGTCCGGGCCGCCGGACTCGCGACCGAGCTCGTACCCGAGGAACCCCATCCAGCCGAGCGCGAAGCCGCAGCCGGCGATCGGCTCGGGTAGCTGCGGCGTTCGGTCCAGCAACTCCGCCAGCACGGCGAAGGCGGGACGGTCGTCGGTGGAGGACCGACCGAACCAGCCGGCAGCGGGCGCGGCGACCTCGACGGACGCCCGCCGGTCCTGGTGACGGAACCGGGCCCGGAACGGCCCGTCCGTCCACGCCAGCACGGACCAGCGGGCACGCGGCCGGGCTCGGTCCGGTGCACCGTCCGGCAGCGCGGAGTCGAGCCACACCAGGTCACCGTCGACCGCGGCGGCCAGCGCGACGAGGTCGGGGACCGGATCGAGCCGACGGACCTCGATGCGGACGCCGGCCGACGGACCGGTCAGATCGCCGAGATCGTCCATGCGGCGGCGTGGGACGCACCGGGGGCGAGCACCACGAGACCGCGGTCGGCACCGTCGTTGAAGGCGTCGGGGGCGCACGTCATCGGCTCGACCGCCAACCCGGCGCGGTGGTACTCGGGGACCACGTGGTCGGCCGTGTGCACCTGCACCCACGGGCATTCCGGACCGAAGGCCGCGCGGACACCCCGGCCGTCCGTCGCGGTCAGGGCGATGGCCGCGACCCCGTCGGCGTCGCGGTCGAAGCCCGTGAAGGCGTGGTCGATGAACCGGTCGCCGATGCGTGTGGCGGTGCGCAGGTCGAACTCGTCGTGCACGGGGACCAGGTCGGTCGGGATCAGCCGGTCCGGCGTGACCTCGAGCACCTCGGCCGCGGGCAGGGTGAGCGTCCAGTCGTCCACCGTGCCGTCGCCGGCGACCAGGTACGGGTGCGGGCCGGTCCCCCACGGGGCGTCGTCCGCGCCGGAGTTCGTGCCGGTGATCGTCGTGTGCAGGCCGGCGTCGTCCAACCGGTACTCGACCAGGACCTCGACACGGTACGGGTAGCCCGCCTGGGCCTGCACGGTGGTGGCGAGCACCACGCGGTCGGACTCCTGCGCCTCGACCCGGAAGTCGGTCCAGGCGACCAGTCCGTGCAGGGCGTGGTGCCGTGCCGGTTCGGAGAGCGCGAGCTCGTGGTCGACGCCACCGAACGAGTACTCGCCGTCGACGACGCGGTTCGGCCACGGAGCGAGGACGGCACCGCGGAACGCCGGTCGGACCTCGTCGGCGGCGAACGGCACGATCAGGTCGCGACCCTCGTACTGCAGGGTCCGCAGCGTCGCACCGACCGTGGCGATGTCGGCCGTGTACCCGGCGGCGGAGATCGTCAGCGGGGTTCCGGACAGCGGCGCATCGTTGCTCATGCGCTCAGCGTATCGGGCACGCGTGGCCACCCGCACCACGAGAAAACCCCCGCCGTTCCGGGGAACGACGGGGGTTGTTGGTGGATCTGAGGGGACTCGAACCCCTGACCCCCTGCATGCCATGCAGGTGCGCTACCAGCTGCGCCACAGACCCAGATTGTGTTGCTTCTGTGCCGACCGGTTCCCCGGAGGCACCATAGAAGCGTACACCATGCGAACGCCGGGCAACGAAATCGAAGCCGTCACCCGGGCGCGTCGCTGATCAGGCGGTGTGGTCCACCGGGAGCTCGAGCGGGATGGTCGGGCAGTCTGCCCAGAGCCGCTCGAGCGAGTAGTACTGACGGTCCTCGTCGTGGAAGACGTGCACCACGATGTCGCCGACGTCGATGAGGACCCAGCGGCCCTCGCTCCGGCCTTCACGACGGAGGGTCTTGGCACCGAGCTCGAGGAGGCGCTCCTCGACCGCATCGGCGATGGACTGCACGTTGCGCTCGTTCCGACCGGTTGCGAGCAGGAACACGTCCGTGAGCTGCAACGGCCCGGTCACATCGAGCGCGACGAGGTCCTCGGCCTGCTTGGCGTCCGCCGCGAGAGCGGCGGCCTGCACGAGTTCCAGTGCGCGAGTGGAGGCGGTCACGGATTCCTTCCGGTCGTCGACCCGGCAGGGAGCCGGATCGCTTGATGGGTCACGATCATAAGCCACCCCGCCGACAGCGGCCAGGCCAGGGGCGGCGGGGTGGTGCAGGACGTCAGGGACGACAGCGGTCAGCCGCCCATGTGGGTGGTAAGCAGGGCGGTGATGATGACACCTGCCGCTGCCAGTCCGACCGCGCCCACCGTGACACCGAGGATGAGCGGCGTGCGCGACTCCTTCGGCTTCGCGGCGGCGAGGACGACCTGGCGGGTCGAGGTGTGGCTGGACACCGCGCGGCTGGCGCGCACCGGGCTCGCGTCGGTCTCCGGCTGCTCGTCGTGCTGCTCGAGCAGGCGGTCGACCTCGGCACCGTCGATCGGTCGGTGCGACCCCGTCGAGGACAGCGACGCGGGCAGGTCGATGGACCCCGTGAGGATCACCTCGCCCGTCGCGTTCAATGCTCCGGTCGGGTCGGCCAGGGCCGAGTTCGGCAGGATGATCGCGTTGGTGTCGGTCACCGCGATCCGTCGGGTGCCGGTCGAGTCGTCGTGCACCTCGGCGTCGTTCGAGCCGTGCGCCTGCTGCGACCAGTGCCCGACGGGCGGCTCGAAGGCCGTCGTCACCGGCTTCGGCTCGGCCGGTCGCTGGAAGGACGCGGGGACCTTCGGGGGCTCGGTCCGTGCGGGCTCCGGGATCGGGACCTCGTTGGTGTCGTCGTCCTCGGGGTCGAGGGACAGCGGGAACACCGCCGGTGTCGACGGCGCACCGTCGGGGATCCCGGGGAGCGGCGTGGCCGAGGGGCGCTCGGGCGCGGCGACGTCGACCGGTGCGTCCGTGGCGATCGAGTCGGTGCCCGTCTGGTCGGTGCTGGCCTGGCCGGTGCTCGCCTGGTCGCTGGGCGTCCCTGCGGAGCCCTCGTCCGTGGAGTCGGCTGCGGGCTGTGCGTCCGGTGTGTCGTCGCCGTCGTCGGCGGGCGGCGACCAGGTCGACCGGTGGCGCCGGGGCTCCTCGGCGTGCGCAGCGGCTTCGTCGAGCGGCTCGAGGGCGTCGGGGGAACCGTCGGCCTCGGTGGCCTGGGCGACCGCTGCCTCGTCGAGCACCGTGGGGGTCTCGGAACCGGACGGCTCGTCCGTGGCGCGCGGCGCCGAGGCGGGCTCGATGGTGTCGACCGAGCCGAGGACGTCCTCGACGGTGCGGTCGGAGGACTGCGGCGTGGGGTTCTGCAGCGGGACCGGCAGGACCGCCTGGTCCTGGGCGGCGCGCTGCTGGCGGATCTGGCGGCGGGTGAGGCCACCGCTGCCGGGCACGATCTCGGTCGCCGAGGCGGGCGGGAACGGCGACACCCCGGCTGCGGGGACCGACGACACCGGCACGGAGGGCGCCGAGGCGGGGGCGGCGGACTGGGTCGGACCGCCGGGGGCGGGTGCCACGTGCGAACCGGGCCGAGGACGGGGGTCCGTCGACTCGGCGGGGGCGGCGACGGTCGGCGGCGGCGTCGCGGGCTGCGAACCGGCTGCTGCGGCACGCTCCCGCTCGCGCGCCTGGCGCCGCGACAGGGGCGGCTGCGCGTCGGACGAACTCATGCAACGCTCCGATACAGGTGGTGCTTGGAGATGTACTGGACGACCCCGTCGGGGACCAGGTACCAGACGGGGGAACCACGTCTCACCCGGTCGCGGCAGTCGGTCGACGAGATGGCCAGTGCGGGGACTTCGAGCAAGCTTACGTCTCGCTCGGGGAGTCCGCTGATGCTCAGGTCGTGTCCCGGACGCGTCACGGCGACGAAGTGCGCGAGGTCCCAGAGACCATCATGGTCTTTCCAGTCGACAATCTGCTGAACGGCGTCTGCGCCCGAGATGAAGACGAGCTGCGCGTCCGGCCGCTGTTCGTGCAGGTCGCGGAGCGTGTCGACCGTGTACGTCGGGCCGGGGCGGTCGATGTCGACGCGGCTCACCGTGAACATCGGGTTGGACGCGGTCGCGATGACCGTCATCAGGTAGCGGTGCTCGGCATCCGTCACGCCCGACTTCATGTAGGGCTGACCGGTGGGGACGAACACGACCTCGTCCAGGTCGAACGCCCGAGCGACCTCGGACGCCGCGACGAGGTGACCGTGGTGGATGGGGTCGAACGTGCCGCCCATCACCCCGATGCGCGGTCGTCCGGTGCTCTCGAGCATCGCGTGCAGATCAGATCTTGGTGTGGCCGAACTCGTCGACACCGGTCTCGTGGTGGCGGGTCGCCTCGAACTTCTGCGAGTGGCGGTACGCCACGTCGCGGAAGCTCCAGGTGACGAAGCCCAGGAAGACGAAGAACAGCGCACCGACGAGCGGGAACACGAACGCCGGGGCCCCGGAGGCGTGCTCAGCAGCTTCTGCGAGGAAGGTCATCGTTCGGTGCTCCGTTCGGTCGGGGAAAGACGCCGTTCAGTCTAGCCGCGGATCTGGCCGTTCCCGCGCACGATCCACTTGGTGCTCGTGAGCTCCGGCAGCCCCATCGGGCCACGCGCGTGCAGCTTCTGCGTCGAGATGCCCACCTCGGCGCCGAACCCGAACTCCCCGCCGTCGGTGAAACGCGTCGAGGCGTTCACCATCACGACCGCGGAGTCGACCGTCGCCAGGAACCGCTCGGCCGTGTCGACGTCGTTGGTGACGATCGACTCGGTGTGGTGGGTGGACCAGCGCGCGATGTGCGCCATCGCGGCGTCGACGTCCGGCACGACGCGGATCGACAGGTCGAGGTCCATCGACTCGGTCGCCCAGTCCTCGTCGGTCGCGCGCAGCACGCCCGGCACGATCGCCCGCGTGGCGTCGTCGCCGCGCAGCGTGACGCCGGAGGCGCGGAGCCGGTCCGCGAGCACGGGCAGCAGCCGCTCGGCCGCCTGTTCGTGCACCAGCAGCGTCTCGAGGGCGTTGCAGACGCTCGGCCGCTGCACCTTGCTGTTCAGGACGATGTCGACGGCTCGCTGCTCGGGGGCCGACGCGTCGAGGAACACGTGCACCACACCGGCGCCGGTCTCGATCACGGGGACCTGCGACTTGGTGACGACGGTCTGGATGAGCGAGGCGCTGCCGCGCGGGATGAGCACGTCGACCAGGCCGCGGGCGCGCATGAGCTCGGTGGCGCCGGCACGGCCGAACTCGTCGATGGTCTGCACGAGCTCGCGCGGCAGGCCGACGGACTCGACGGCGTCCTGGATGCGGGCCACGAGCACGGCGTTCGTCCGCTGGGCCGCCGAACCCCCGCGGAGCACGACCGCGTTGCCGGACTTCAGCGCGAGCGAGGCGATGTCGACCGTGACGTTCGGTCGTGCCTCGTAGATGGCGCCGACGACCCCGAACGGCACCCGCACCTGGGTGAGCTGCAGGCCGTTCTGCAGCAGCGAGCCCCGCAGGTGCTCCCCCACCGGGTCCTGCAGGCCGACGACGTCCTCGACCGCGGTGGCCAGCGCCTCGATGCGTGCGGGGTCGAGTCGGAGGCGGTCGACGAGGCCGGAGGACAGGCCGCTCTCCTCGCCCGCGACCAGGTCGCCGTGGTTCGCGGCGACGATCTCGTCGGTGGCTGCACGGACCCCGGCGGCGATCGCCACGAGGGCTGCGTCCTTGACCGCCGTCGTCGCGGTCGCCAGGGCCGACGAGGCGGTCCGGGCCGCCACGAGCGTGTCGGTCAGGGTCGGGGCGGGCGCGATCGACGACATGGACCGATTCTAGGTCCGCTCGTCGGCCCGTGACGGGCGTGACGGCGTCTCGCCGGCCGACCGGTCACGACACGTCGTACCACCAACGCCGAGCGGTCGCGCCGCGTCGCTCCGCGCCGACCCCGTCGACTGGTCCCGACCGCTCGACGCAGTCCGTCGGTGAGTCGTGACCGCCTGGAGGCCCGGCACCGGTCCCCGGGACCCGCGCCGGGCCTCCAGGCGGTCGCGTTCACCACGCCGACCGGTCACGACACGTCGTCCTGCGCCACGCGAGCGGTCGCAGACCGTCGCTCCGCGACCCCGCGCCGACGGTCTCTGACCGGTCGGCGCCGTCCCGACCGCGAGTCGTGACCGCTCCGGGCGCGGTCCGACCCGTGTCAGGGACGCGGCGCGGCGTGGAACCAGGTGCCGACGTGGTCGCCCGACAGGGCGCGGTCGACGAGGGCCGTGGCGGTCACCAGGACCGACGTGCCCGCCTCGGCCGCGAGTCGCGCTGCCGCGACCTTGGTGCCCGCGCCCCCGGTCCCCACGCCGGATTTGCCGACGGAGCCGAAGGTGACGCCGGCGAGCTCGTCGCCGAACGGTACCGCGTCGATGCGCTCGGCGCCGGGCTGCTCCGGCGGCTTCGTGTACAGGGCCTCGACGTCGGACAGCAGCACCAGGGCGTCGGCACCGAGCAGCCGCGCCACCAGGGCGGCGAGCCGGTCGTTGTCGCCGAAGCGGATCTCGTGCGTGGCGACCGTGTCGTTCTCGTTCACGATCGGCAGCACGCGCAGGGCGAGCAGCCGGTCGATGGCGCGCTGCGCGTTCACCCGGTGCGTGGGGTTCTGCAGGTCGCCGGCGGTCAGCAGGATCTGCGCCGCGACGACCCGGTGCCGGTCGAGCTCCTTCTGGTACCGGAACATCAGGACGTTTTGGCCGGTGGCCGCGGCGGCCTGCTGCGTGGCGAGGTCGTCGGGACGGCCCTCGAGCCCGAGGAACGGGAACCCGGTCGCGATCGCACCGGACGACACGAGCACGACCTCGGTGCCGCGGCCGTAGGCGCCGGCCAGGGCGTCCACCAGCGGACCGATCTGGCCGGCGGCGTCACCACTGACCGAGGACGAGCCGACCTTGACCACGATCCGCCGCGCACGCGGGATGTCCTCGCGCCGGGTGACGGGTCCGAGGTCGGTGCGGGCGGTCGTGTCGGTCATGCCGCGGTCAGTCCTTCTGGTCGCTGGTCTCGACGTCGCTGGTCTCGAAGTCGCCGGTCTCGACGTCGCTGGTCTCGAAGTCGCCGGTCTCGAGGTCGTCGCTGGTGACGACGTCGTCGTTCACCCAGAGGCCGGACACTCGCTCCTGCTCGAGCTCGGCACGGGCGGCCGCCTTGGCGTCCATCCGCTCGAAGTACTCCTCGCGACGTTCGTTGCGGGTCGGACGCGAGGTCGCACCGATGCGGGCGTCGGTACCGCGCGCGCTCGTGATGAGCTCCGCGGTGGACGTGAGCGTCGGCTCCCAGTCGAAGACCATGCCGCCGTCGCCACCGATCACGACGGTCGAACCGGCGACCGCGCCGGCCTTGAACAGGCCGTCCTCGACACCGAGCTTCGCGAGCCGGTCGGCCAGGAAGCCGATCGCCTCTTCGTTGGTGAAGTCGGTCTGCTGGATCCAGCGCTCCGGCTTCGCGCCGCGGACGCGGAAGAAGCGGTGCTCCTCGCCGCCCTCGGCACGGACCGTGAAGCCCTGGTCGTTGACCGCACGGGGGCGGATGACGATGCGCTCGACGACGGGCTCGGCCGCGCGCTTGGCGCGACCCTGCTCGACGACCTCGGCCAGCGCGAACGTCAGCTCACGCAGCCCCTTGTGCGACGCCGTGGAGATCGGGAACACGCGGTAGCCGCGGCCCTCGAGCTCGGCGGTGACGAACTCGGCGAGCTCCGCGGCGTCCGGCACGTCGATCTTGTTGAGCGCGATCAGCTGCGGACGCTCGAGCAGCGGCACCTGGCCCTCGGGGACCGGGTAGCGCTCGAGCTCGCCGAGGATGACGTCGAGGTCGCTGATCGGGTCGCGGCCCGGGTCCATGGTCGCGCAGTCGATGACGTGCAGCAGGGCCTCGCAGCGCTCGACGTGCCGCAGGAACTCGAGGCCGAGGCCCTTGCCCTCCGACGCACCCTCGATCAGCCCGGGGACGTCGGCGACGGTGAAGCGGCTCTCGCCCGACTCGACGACGCCGAGGTTCGGGGTGAGCGTGGTGAAGGGGTAGTCGGCGATCTTCGGCTTCGCGGCCGAGATCGCTGCGATGAGCGAGGACTTGCCGGCGCTCGGGAAGCCGACGAGGGCGACGTCGGCGATGGTCTTCAGCTCGAGGCTGATGTCGCCCGCCCAGCCCTCGGTGCCGAGGAGCGCGAAGCCGGGGGCCTTGCGCTTGGTGGTCGAGAGCGCCGCGTTGCCGAGGCCGCCCTGGCCACCGGGGGCCACGACGACGCGCATGCCGGGTTCGGTCAGATCGGCGATGACCTCGCCGGCCTCGTCGTACACGACGGTGCCGATCGGGAGCGGGAGCTCCTGGACCTCGCCGCCGACGCCGCTGCGGTGGTCGCCCATGCCCGGCTGCCCGTTCTTGGACGAACGGTGCGGCGAGCGGTGGTAGCCGAGCAGCGTGGTGACCTGCGGGTCGGCCACGAGCACGATGTCGCCGCCATCACCGCCGTTGCCACCGTCGGGCCCAGCGAGGGGCTTGAACTTCTCACGGCGGACCGAGACGCAACCGTTGCCGCCCTTCCCCGCGCTGAGGTGCAGGGTCACGCGGTCGACGAAGGTCGCCATGGTTCCACTCCTGGAAGGTCGTTGCGCCGGCGTGATCCGTCAGCGCGTTGTGCCGACGGCATCCGTCAGCGCGTTGTGCCGACGTGATCCGTCAGCGCGTTGTGCCGACGTGATCCGTCGGCGGGAAAAGCGAAGGAGGGGCGGGCACTCGGCCCGCCCCTCCCGCTGAAGCTGATCGTCGCGACTACGCGTTGACGATGTTGATGACCTTGCGGCCACCCTTGGTGCCGAACTCGACCGAACCGGCCGAGAGGGCGAACAGCGTGTCGTCGCCACCGCGGCCGACGTTGGCGCCCGGGTGGAAGTGGGTGCCGCGCTGGCGGATGATGATCTCGCCGGCGTTGACGACCTCGCCACCGAAGCGCTTCACGCCGAGGCGCTGAGCGTTCGAGTCACGACCGTTGCGAGTGGAACTCGCACCCTTCTTGTGTGCCATGAGCTGACTCCCTTACGCGATCTTGGTGATCTTGACGCGGGTCAGTTCAGCGCGGAAACCCTGGCGCTTCTTGTACCCGGTCTTGTTCTTGAACTTCTGGATGATGACCTTCGGACCGCGCAGGTCGTCGAGCACCTCGGCGGTGACGGTCACGTTGACGAGCTCGGAAGCCGCCGACGTGATCTTGTCACCGTCCACGAGGAGCACGGGGGCGAGGTCGATGTTGCCCTTGTCGTCCGCCTTGACACGGTCGACGGTCAGGATGGTGCCGACCTCGACCTTTTCCTGACGGCCGCCGGCGCGCACTACTGCGTAAACCACGTGGAAATCCTTACGTAACTCTGCTTGAGGGAAGTCTCGGGTGCCCACTTCTGCACGAGCGGCTCCCGGAAGGCCGGGCCCGATCGGCGACGCAGGCAGAACGGCCCGCTGACACCAGGGATCGAGAATACTCGATCCCCATGGGTCCGGTCAAACGGCGACACACGTACGATTGCACGGTGACCGTGTTGATCGACCCACCGACGTGGCCCGCTCACGACACTCTGTGGTCGCACCTCGTCAGTGATGAATCCTACGCGGAACTCCACGCGTTCGCTGCACGCGCCGGTGTGCCGCGTCGCGCGTTCGACCACGACCACTACGACGTGCCGCTCGCGAAGTACGACGAACTGGTCGCCGCAGGGGCCTCTGCGGTGTCCGGCCGGGAGCTCGTGCTGCGGCTGATCCACAGCGGTCTGCGCGTGGCGCAGCGCGACAAGCGCGCCCACTGACGCGCCGCGCGCGTGCGTCCGGGACGCATGGTGCGAGGTTCTGGACTCGGTGCGGGGCACGCCGGCTCGCACGCTGTCCGGAACCTCGCACGGTGCGGACGGGAGGCCCGGCGCGCCCCCGCCACGCCAGTCCCGCCACACGGTGCGCGGCCTCGTCTCGAGCACGTGCACACCGTGCGAGGTTGCTCACAGCGTGCGAGGTCGGCAGTACGGTGCGTCGCCAGAGGCTCGCACCGTGCCGCGGCCGCTGCACCGCCCGGAGAACCTCGCACGGTGCGGCGACAGGCGTGCGCCGCACCGCGCATGACCTCGCATGACCGCGGTCGCGTCACGGGCATGCACGCACGGTGCGAGGTTGGCCACACAGTGCGAGGTACGAAGGCCGCACGATGTGGTCAACCTCGCACCGTGCAGCGACCGTCGACACGACCGAGGGCGCCCCCACGACAGCACGCGCGACGACCCGAGGTCAGCGGGGCGCTGGACCGCCCCAGGGAGCGGCCGGCGGCTGCTGCTGGTCCGGACGGGGCTGTGCGCCGTACTGGCCGCCGTACTGCCCGTGGGGATCCGGCTGGACCAGACCCTGTCCGTACGGGCCCTGTTGCGGCTGCTGCGGCCCCGGCTGCACGGTCGCGGGCGGGACGGCGTCGGCGGGCCGCACCGTGCCCGGCAGGCCGGTCGTCGGCGCGGTGCCACGGTTCCGTCGCGGGCGCCCGAGCCACAGCCACGCCGCGGTCGCGCTCGCCAGGAGCATCACCGTGAACGGCACCCCGTTGCGGAGCGGGTTCGTGACGACGTCGATGACCAGGCGGGACCCGCCCGAGGTGATCGCACCGAACGCGCCCGTGAAGACGCCGACGAGCGCGAGGGCGATCGTCCCGGCGGCTCCGGCGAGCACGGCGCGGAGCAGCACGGTCGGCAGCGGGCTGCGGCGGGCGATCGGCGTCAGGAACGCCAGCGCCAGGAACGCCCCCGCGTAGAACGGGAACGGCGCCAGGAACACCGAGGCGATGAAGCTGCCGACCAGGCTGGCACCCGCGCCGTAGTGCGCGAACGGGCTGACGACGAGCGACGTCCCGATGAGGCCGACGATGCCGGACACGAACTCGACCAGCACGAGGGACACCACGGCGATGAGCGCCCCGGCGGTGTTGTTCACCGAGGCGCTGGGCGCGAAGGCCCGACGTGGATCGGCCGGTGCACGCGGCGGTCGCGGCGGGGCGTAGGGCACCCCGGCAGCGGGCTGGACGCCGTACGGCGGCTGCCCACCAGGTTGCCCGCCACCCACCGGCTGCCCACCGTACAGCGGCGCGGAACCACCGGCTCCCCCGGCTCCGGGCGGTGCGGGCTGCTGCCAGCCCGCACCGTAGTACCCACGATCCTGCTGCGGGTCACCGGGGTTCGTCACGCTCAGTTCCCCAGGATGACGGCGCCGTCGGTGTCCTCGCCGGACGCACCCTCGGTCGTGGCCGGGGCACTGATGCTCGGCGACGACACCCGGCGGGACCGCGAACGGCCCTGACCCGGCTGCTTCGGCTCGGGCAACGCCTGGAGCACGGAGTCCAACAGCGACTCGGCGTCCGGGGCGACCTGGCGCGGCTCACGCTTCGGGGCGGCGCCGAGCGGGATGTCCAGGATCGCGACCGTGTTCTCGGTCGGGGTCACCGTTGCGCTGGAGCTGACCCGACGGCGGGCCGGGGCCTTGGCCTTCGGCTCGGCAGCAGGAACAGCAGCAGCCTCGGCGACCGCCTGCTTCGGCTCGGTCTGCTTCGGTTCGACGGCGACCTCAGGCTCGACTGCAACCTCGGGCTCGACTGCGACGGGAGCGGACTCAGTGGTCTCGGTCGCGGAAGCGTTCGACTGCTCACCGCTGCGTCCACCACGGCCGCCACGGCGCCGACGCTTCGACCCGCTGGGCTGCTCGCCCGCACCGGAGTCGTCGGACGCGGACGTCACTGCGGGGACGTCCGCCGAGGTCGGTGCCTCCGCCGAGGTCGGCGATGCCGGCGATTCCTCGTGCGGGATCGTCGAGGCAGCGATCCGCGACAGCGCGTTCTTCACGTCGTCGGTGATCTGGTGCGCCTGGCTGGACTGCCCGTTCGACGAACCGGAACCGGAGCCACCGCCGGAGTTGCCCCCGCCGTTGCCGTGCCCGTTGCCGCCGTTGCCACCGTTCCCGTTGCCACCGGCGCCGTTGCTGCCGGCACCGCTGCGCCCCTTGCGACGTCCCTTGCTCGGGCCCGGGTCGGCGTTGTTGTCGTTGACCTTGGCGTTGACCTCGTCGAGCGACTCGCGCAGACCGACGCCGATCTTCTTGCGGGTCATCTGCACGAGGCCGAGCGAGGTGACCTCGGCGACCTGGTGCTTCGTGCGGTCGCGGCTCAGGCACTCGATCAGGCGACGGAGCACGAGGTCGCGGTTCTCCTCGAGCACCATGTCGATGAAGTCGACGACGATGATGCCGCCGATGTCGCGCAGGCGGAGCTGGCGGACGAGTTCCTCGGCGGCCTCGAGGTTGTTCTTCGTGACGGTCTCCTCGAGGTTGCCCCCGGAGCCGACGAACTTGCCCGTGTTGACGTCGACGACCGTCATGGCCTCGGTGCGGTCGATGACGAGCGAACCGCCGGAGGGCAGCCAGACCTTGCGGTCGAGCGCCTTGTCGATCTGTTCGTTCAGGCGGTACTCCTCGAAAGAGTCCGGGCCCTCGTAGCGGACGACGCGGTCCTTCAGGTCGGGCGCGACGGCCGACAGGTACTCGTCGATGGTTCCGCCCGCGGCCTCGCCGTCGATGATGAGCTTCGTGAAGTCCTCGTTGAAGACGTCACGCACGATCTTGACGAGCAGGTCCGGCTCCGAGTGCAGCATCACCGGGGCCTGGCCACCGGCGACCTTCTTCTGGATGGCCTCCCACTGGCTGGTCAGGCGCTGCACGTCGCGGGTGAGCTGCTCCTCGGTCGCGCCCTCGGCTGCGGTGCGCACGATGACGCCCGCGTGCTCCGGCAGGACCTCCTTCAGGATCTTCTTCAGGCGCGCACGCTCGGTGTCGGGCAGCTTGCGGGAGATCCCGTTCATCGAGCCGTTCGGCACGTAGACCAGGTAGCGACCGGGCAGCGAGACCTGGCTGGTCAGACGGGCGCCCTTGTGGCCGACGGGGTCCTTCGTGACCTGCACCAGGACCTTGTCGCCCGGCTTGAGCGCGGCCTCGATGCGACGGCCGTGGCTGGTGTCGACCGAGTTCCAGTCGACCTCGCCGGCGTACAGCACGGCGTTGCGGCCTCGGCCGATGTCGACGAAGGCGGCTTCCATCGAGGGCAGGACGTTCTGCACCTTGCCGAGGTACACGTTGCCGATCAGCGACACGTTCTCGGACTTGGTGATGTAGTGCTCGGCGAGGATGCCGTCCTCGAGCACGCCGATCTCGATGGTCGACGAACTGGAGCGGACGATCATCTGCCGGTCGACGCTCTCACGGCGGGCGAGGAACTCGTCCTCGCTCACGACCTGGCGCCGGCGTCCGGCGTCACGGCCGTCGCGGCGGCGCTGCTTCTTCGCCTCGAGTCGGGTCGAGCCCTTGATGCGCTGCGGCTCGGTGATGAGCTCGGGCTCGCGGCGGCGGGGCTCCTGGTGGTCGCGCGGCTCGCGCGGCGCACGTGCCTCGCGGTCGGCGCTGCTCCCCCGACGACGCGAGCGCCGGCGGGATCCGCCCTGCTCCTCACGCTCGTCGGTGTCGTACCGGTCATCGCGGTCGAACCGGTCCTCGCGCTCGGAGCGGTCGTAGCGGTCGTCACGGTCGTCCTCGTCGCGCTCGTACCGCTCAGCACGGCGCGGGAGCTCCGGCAGGACGGGGGCGTGGAAGATCAGGCTGAGCGTGCTCGTCGCCTTCGGGACGAACGGCTCGGCGGGGGCGGCGGGTTCGCTCGCCTCGGCCGTCGGCTCGGTCTCGGTCGGACGGGAGGCACCACTCGGCTCCGCCACGTCGGCTGCGGGCTCGGTCGGCTCGGCCGTGACCACCGGCAGGTCGCCGGTCAGCGTGCTCACGTCGTCCGGCTCGGCGCTCTGCGCGGAGACGGCCTCGACCGCGACGGACACGGCTTCTGCCGGTGCCCCGTCCGTCAGCGCGAGGGGCTCGTCGACGGCGGGCGACTGCACGGCGCCCCCCTGGCCCTGCTGGCCGGACGACCGGGCGCGGCGTCCGCCGAACAGGCGGGTCCGACGCTTCGGGGCGTTCTCGTCGTTGGTCGTGTTGTCGTTGTTCTGCTCCACCATGGACTGGCGCACTCCTCGGCCCCACTCGCACCCTTGTCAGGCGGCGGGAATTCTTTGGTTGTGGCGGTGGCGTCGACGCCCCGCGCTCGCTGTCTTCGTGATCGGTCTGCGTCAACTTCTCGTTGCGTCCGCTGCCGTTCCGGTCCGGGCACCCGGCCCGGGTCGGCTCGGCGTCGGAGTGACGCTGTCCCGACCACGGTGCGCTCTCACCGCACCTGATCGTCCGGACACTGCCCCGTGGGGCACTGCCCGGAAAGCTCTCTTCGGTCTGCGGTTGCCCGCACGACCTCCGGCCAGTATCGCACGCCGCTCCCGGAAAGGACCGGAAGCCGCATGCGATGATGACGGCGTGAGCACGTCAGCGCCTGCCCCCCGTCGTCCGATCGCGATGGCCGTCTTCCTCTTGATCACCGGGTTCGTCGGCCTGTACGGGTCCTTCTCCCTGGTGCTCGACGAGTTCAAGAAGTACGCCGACCCCGACACGGTGCTCTCGTGCGACGTGAACCCGTTCATCAGCTGCTCTGACGTGATGGCGAGCTGGCAGGGCCACCTGTTCGGGTTCCCGAACCCGCTGCTGGGCGTGATGGGCTTCGTCGCACCGATCGCCGTCGCGGTGATGATGCTCGCGGGCTTCCGCAACGGTTCGCGGTGGTTCTGGATCGCGTTCAACACCGGCGTGTTCCTGGCGTGGGTCTTCGTGACGTGGCTCTTCACCCAGACCGTCTGGTTCATCGGCGCGCTCTGCCCGTGGTGCATGCTCGTGTGGTCGATGACGATCCCGATGTTCTGGGTGTTCACGATCTGGAACGCCGCGCAGGGCCGCTTCGGTGCGAAGACCCAGCGATTCGGCCAGGTGCTGCTCCCCTTCTGCTGGGCGTTCCCGCTGGCGAACTACCTGTTCATCATCGTGACGATCATCATCAAGTTCCCGACCATCCTGACGGTCTTCTGATCCGCTGCTGGGCATTCCCGATGCGGCACCGATGACACATCGATGACACGTCACCGAATTCCTGGGGGCTTCCCAGGCAGGACGCCCGATCGCCGTACGGGCAGCACCTACGCTCGATTCCGATGAGCGAGAACGAGAGCAAGAAGGTCCGTCGCGACGCCGCCCGAGAGCGCGCTCGCGAAGCCCGGGCGAAGGAACAGGCGCGACGTCGCCGCAACAGGACGCTCGGCATCAGCGGCATCATCGTCGGCAGCCTGGCGGTCGTCGCCGTGGTCGTCCTGGTGATCGCGAACTCGGTGCAACCCGCGGGGCCCGGGCCGCGCAACATGGCGAGTGACGGCATCTTGTTCACCGGCCAGAGCGGCGAGATCGTACCCGTCGAGACGAAGGCCACGCCCGACGGTGGGACCCCGACCGCGACGAAGCAGGACGACTCGGTGGCGAACATCACCGTGTACTCGGACTACATGTGCCCGTACTGCAACCAGTTCGAGACGGCGCAGATGGACCAGATCGAGCAGTGGGTGAAGGCCGGCTCCGCAACGCTCGAACTGCACCCGTTCAACCTGCTCGACCGGGTGTCCCTCGGGTCGAAGTACTCCACCCGCTCCGCCGCCGCGGCCGCCTGTGTGGCGAACTACGACCCCGACGCGTTCCTGGCGTACAACACGTCGCTCTACGAGAACCAGCCGTCCGAGAGCACCAAGGGGCTGACGAACGACGAGTTGGCGTCCCTGGCGAAGGACGCCGGCGCGACGAACAGCAAGGTCGCCTCGTGCATCACCGGGCAGCACTTCGCCGGGTGGGTCGCCGACGCCACGAACCGGGTGATGAACGACCCGATCCCGAACTCGTCGCTCGACAAGGTGACGAGCACCCCGACGATCATCGTGAACGGCAAGCAGTTCACCGGCTCCCTGACCGACACCGACGCCTTCGCGTCCTTCGTCCAGCAGAACGGTGGCGCTGCGTGATACGCGCCAACGCGACGAGCACGCCCCTCGCTTCGCCTCTGGAAGCAGGTCCGTGCTCACGCGGCGAGTTCGACACGACGGCTGATCTGTTCAGACGATCAACCTGAGATGACACCGCCAATACAGCACGGAGCACCGAACGGCCGCCACGAACACTTCAGCCTCGATTACGCTCGATGCCCGTGAGCGACAACGAGACGAAGAAGGCGCGCCGTAACGCCGCGCGGGAACGGGCCCGAGAGGCTCGCCAGAAAGAGCAGGCGCGCCGACGCCGCAACCGGATCGCCCTGGTCAGCGCGATCGTCGTCGGGAGCTTGGCGATAGTGACAGCGGTCGTGCTCATCATCTCGAGCTCGATCCAGCCGGCAGGACCGGGCCCGAAGAACATGGCCAGCGACGGGATCCTGCTGAAGGGGCAAAACGGGAAGATCGTCGCCGAACGGACGAAGGCCATTGCGGAGGGCGGGAAGCCCACAGCCACCAAGCAAGACAACAGTGTCGCCAACATCACGGTGTACGAGGACTACCTCTGCCCGATCTGCAACCAGTTCGAGACCGGCAACATGGAGCAGATCAAGAAGTGGGTCAAGGACGGCTCTGCGACGCTTGAGGTTCACCCGTTCAACCTCCTGGATCGATCCTCTCTCGGTTCCAAGTACTCGACGCGATCCGCCGCCGCGGCCGCTTGCGTCGCGAACTACGCCCCGGACAAGTTCCTTGACGTCAACACAGCGCTCTACGCCAACCAGCCACAGGAAGGCACTCGCGGACTCACGAACGCTGAGCTGGCGTCGGTCGTGAAACAGGCGGGCGTCACGAGCAAGGACGTCGCCAGCTGCATCACGAATCAGAACTTCCAAGGCTGGGTCGGCGATGCGACCGACCGCGTGCTGACCGAGCCCCTCGCAAACTCCGATCTCCCGAAGCTCACCGGCACGCCGACCGTCATCGTCAACGGAAAGCAGTACAACGGTGATGCAACGAGTGCCTGGAGCGATGCGAACGCCTTCGCAGCCTTCGTCGAGCAGAACGGTGGGAGCAAGTAACGCACCCCTCACTGCGGCGGGTCGTTTTCGGACGGCCCGCCGTTTCTTGCTGGCTTGACACAAGATTCGATGTTCCACTAGCTTGCCGGTAACACATCAGCGTAGATAGGGGTGCAATATGAAGAAGTCCATCGCCGCGGCTGCAGTTTTGGGGGCCATGCTGGTAGGCAGTCTGGCGTTCGCCAGTCCGGCATCCGCGAAAAACCAATGCGGCGCATTGGGCGTGGAGCGCACTGGAGTGTCGACAGCACGTCTCGTCCACACTTGCGACGCGAAAACTCAGGTCACGTACACAGTGAAGTGTCTGCTTCCGGGGAACAACCAGCAGTACACCCGCTACTTCGCGTCGGCGAAGTGTTTGATCTTCAATGTGACGTGTCCTGGTGGGAATCCGCTCGTATCGGCCAGCTACCGGCTTGGTTGATGGTGATGCGTGAGACCAAGAAGACTCTTTCCCTGGATCGCCGCAGGAGGTCACTGCAAGCCGCTCTGAGCGTGACGCTCGTGGCCACCATACTGGTCGGAGCGCAGATGCTCAGTCCGGTCGGAACCGAACCAGCACGAGCCGCGGGCTTGAACTGCGGACCTACTTCGATCATTCAGGGTGGCAACTTTCTGCACACGTGTAACGGCAAAGGCACAGTTCAGTACACCCTGAACTGCGTGACCTATAACACTGTTCGCTCGTACCGGTGGAACGAGTCCTTCGGGCGTACATACCAGATCTCGGCTCTCTGCTCTCGAGGTGGCTCTGCGCTGAGCGTGAAGTGGAAGATCGTCTAGCCGGCGGTGAAAATAAGAAGGCCTCGCAGATCATCTGCGAGGCCTTCTTGCCGTTTCAGCGTCAGGCGAACCAGAGCGCGAGCTCGCGCGCCGACGACTCGGTGCTGTCAGATCCGTGCACCAGGTTCTGCTGCACCTTGAGGCCCCAGTCGCGACCGAGGTCGCCACGGATGGTGCCGGGTGCGGCCGAGGTCGGGTCGGTGGTGCCGGCGAGCGACCGGAAGCCGGCGATGACGCCGTTGCCGGCGACGCGGACGGCGACGACCGGACCGGACTGCATGAACTCGACGAGCGGCTCGAAGAACGGCTTACCCTGGTGCTCCTCGTAGTGCGCGTCCAACAGGTCGCGCGGCGCGGTGAGCATCTTCAGGTCGACGATCTCGTAGCCCTTCGACTCGATGCGGCGGAGGATCTCACCGGTGAGCTGGCGGGCGACGCCGTCGGGCTTGACGAGGACGAGGGTCTCTTCGAGGTCGGACACGCAGTACTCCTAGTGTGTTCGCGGGATCGGAGGGGTGGTCAGTCCTCGCCCATGGCGGCCCGGCGCGCGGCGTTCTGACGGTCGAGTTGACCGCCCTTGACGAAGCAGAAGACCCACAGCGCCAGGAACACCACGGCGACCGCGAACATGAACGGTTCGATGAACCCGGTGGCGAGGATGGCCGCCTGCAGCAGCCACCCGAACCCTACACCGGCGGGGTTGCCGGTCAGACGTGCGGCCAGCGCCAGCACGATCATCGCGCCGATGCCGCCGCCGAACGCCAGGGCCGGCGGCAGGGTCCCCTTGCCGAACACGACGAGCATCGGGAAGAAGAACATGATCGCCTCGAGCACGAGCGCGATCGACAGCAGGCTCTCCTGCGCCCCGCGGTCGCGTCGCGGCTTGCGGGTGCGCGGTGCACGCCCCGGCCGGGAGGCACGTGGTGCGTTCGTCACTTCGTCTCGCCTTCCCGGTGGACCAGGTCCATGACCGCACCCACCATCACGATGGAGCCCGCGACGAGCACGAGGGCGTCCTCGGCGTCCGCCTCGTCCGCCAGGTCGCGTGCCTGCTGGAGGGCGGCGGCGAGTGACGGCTCGACGACGACGCGGTCCGCGCCGACCTCGTCCACGACGACCTTCGCGAAGGCGTCCGCGTCGAGGGCACGCTCCCCCGGTGGCTGCGTGACGACGAAGGTCTCGACGGTGCCCTTCAGCGCGCGCACGAACCCACGGGCGTCCTTGTCGCCGAGGATCCCGACGACGCCGACGACGTGCTCGGACGGGAACGCCACGGGCAGGGCCTCGGCCAGGGCCGCGGCGCCGTGCGGGTTGTGCGCCGCGTCGACCACGACGGTCGGGTCGGTGGCGATCGGCTGGAGGCGGCCGGGGCTGGTGGCACCGGCGAGGCCCTCGGACAGGACGTCCTCGTCGAGCGCCTGGGTGCCCCGACCGAGGAACGACTCGACCGCGGCGATCGCGACGGCCGCGTTGTGCGCCTGGTGCCGGCCGAACAGCGGCAGGAACAGGTCGTCGTAGCGGCCGGCGATGCCCTGCACGGTGATGAGCTGACCGCCCACCGCCGGCGTGACGTCGACGAGCGAAAACCCGGTGCCCTCGACCGCGAGGGTCGACTCGGTGAGCTCGGCGGCGCGCTCGAGCTCGACGAGTGCCTCCGGGACCTGCTCGCTCGACACCACGGCTGACGACGGCTTGATGATCCCGGATTTGGTCCGCGCGATCTCCGCCACGGTGCTGCCGAGCTGCTTCGCGTGGTCGATGGCGATCGGCGTGAACACCGCGACCTGGCTCTGCACGACGTTGGTGGAGTCCCACTCGCCGCCCATGCCGACCTCGATCACGGCGACGTCGACCGGTGCCTCGGCGAAGCACGCCAGGGCCAGGACGGTCAGTGCCTCGAAGAAGGTGAGCGGGAGCTCGCCCTTGGCGGTGAGCTCCTGGTCGGTCAGTTCGAGGACCGGGGCGATGTCGTCCCAGTTCTCGACGAGCCGGCTCGGCTCGATCGGCTGCCCGTCGATGACGATGCGCTCCCGGATCGACACCAGGTGCGGGCTCGTCATCAGGCCGGTGCGCAGCCCGTGGGCACGGACGATGCTCTCGGTCGTGCGCGCGGTGGACGTCTTGCCGTTCGTGCCGGTGATGTGGATCACCGGGTACGCCAGGTGCGGGTCCCCGAGCAGCTCGACGGCGCGACGGGTCGCGGTCAGGCGGTGCTCGGGCGACTGCTCGCCGATCCGGGCGTACAGGGCGGCCTCGACGCGCTTGACATCGTCGTCGTCACCGCCGTACGGCACGGCCTCGACCGGAGCGTCACCGGACGGCCCCACCGGGATCCGGATGCCGTCCTCGTCGTGCTGGTCGTGCTCGTCGTACTGGTCGTCGTCGCTCATGCGCGTGACACCTCCACGGTCACCTTCGCGCCGTCACCGACATCGGTGGTGGCGCCTGCCCCGAGGGGCACGATCTCGACGCTCGTCGCCAGGGTCTCCCCCGCGATGAGCTGCTGGTGGGTGCGCACCGACGCGTCGGCGGCCTCGTCGACCCCGAGGGTCAGGACGATGCGGTCGCTGACGTCCAGGTCGGCGTCGCGTCGGGCCTGCTGGACGGCACGGACGACGTCGCGGGCGAGTCCCTCGGCCTCGAGCTCGGGCGTGGTCACGGTGTCGAGCACCACGAAGCCGCCCTCGTCGAGGAACGCCACGGCGACCGACGGGTCTGCGACGGTGAGGTCGAGCGTGTACTCGCCCTCGACCAGGTCGACACCGCCGACGGTCACGCCGGACTCGGTCGCGGTCCAGTCGCCCTTCTTGGCGGCCGGGATCACCTGCTGCACGGCCTTGCCGATGCGCGGACCGGCGACGCGGGCGTTGACGGTGAGCTTCCGCTCGATGCCGTACTGCGCCAGTGATTCCTCGGCCTGCGCCTCGAGCACGACCCGCTTGACGTTCAGCTCGTCGCGCAGGATGTCGGCGAACGGTTCGACCGCCGCCGGGTCCGGCACCACGAGGGTGAGCGTGGCGAGCGGCAGCCGGACGCGCTTGCCGGTCGCCTTGCGGAGCGCGAGGCCCTTCGAGGCGACGTCGCGCACGCGGTCCATGGCCGCGACGAGGGCGTCGTCGGCGGGGAACTCGGCCGCGTCGGGGAAGTCCGTCAGGTGCACACTCCGGCCACCGGTCAGGCCCTTCCAGATCTCCTCGGTGACGAGCGGGGCGAGCGGGGCCGCCACGCGGGTCAGGGTCTCGAGCACCGTGTACAGCGTGTCGAACGCCGCACGGGCGTCGTCCCCTGCCGCGCCGTCGGCCCCGGTCCAGAACTTGTCGCGCGACCGGCGGACGTACCAGTTCGTCAGTACGTCGGCGAAGTCGCGGACGGCCTGGGCCGCGAGCGGGGTGTCGAGCGCGTCGAGGTGCTGCTGCACGTCGGACACGAGCACCCGGGTCTTCGCGAGCAGGTACCGGTCGAGGACGTCGGTGCTGTCCGTCCGGCGGGACGCCTGGTAGCCGTCCGGCCCGGAGGCGTTCGCGTACAGGGTGAAGAAGTAGTACGTCGACCACAGCGGGAGCATGAACTCGCGGACGCCCTGGCGGATGCCCTCTTCGGTGACGACGAGGTTGCCACCGCGGATCACCGACGAGGACATCAGGAACCAGCGCATGGCGTCGGCGCCGTCGCGGTCGAACACCTCGGAGACGTCCGGGTAGTTCCGCAGCGA
This sequence comes from Curtobacterium sp. AB7, assembly GCF_044909335.1. NCBI lineage: Bacteria > Bacillati > Actinomycetota > Actinomycetes > Micrococcales > Microbacteriaceae > Curtobacterium > Curtobacterium sp. AB7. Next base: position 167,904 of record NZ_JBIYED010000005.1, read on the forward strand.
CTTCGACATCTTCTGACCGTCCGAGCCGAGCACGATGCCGTGGCTGATGACGTTCTCGAAGGCCGGTCGGTCGAACAGCGCGGTGGACAGCACGTGCATGACGTAGAACCAGCCGCGGGTCTGCCCGATGTACTCGACGATGAAGTCGGCCGGGTTGTGCGACTCGAACCACTCCCGGTTCTCGAACGGGTAGTGCACCTGGGCGTACGGCATCGACCCGGAGTCGAACCAGACGTCGAACACGTCGGTGATCCGGCGCATGGTCGAGTTCCCGGTGGGGTCGTCGGGGTTCGGGCGGGTCAGGTCGTCGATGAACGGACGGTGCAGGTCGACCTCGCCGTCGGCGTTCCGGGGCAGCCGCCCGAAGTCGCGCTCGATCTCCTCGAGCGAGCCGTAGACGTCCTGACGCGGGTACGACGGGTCGTCGGACTGCCACACCGGGATCGGCGTCCCGAAGTACCGGTTCCGGGACACCGACCAGTCGATGGCGTTCCCGACCCACTTGCCGAACTGGCCGTCCTTGACGTTGTCGGGCACCCAGTTGATGTCCTGGTTGAGCTCGCCCATGCGGTCGCGGAACTCGGTCACGCGGACGAACCAGCTCGAGACGGCCTTGTAGATGAGGGGCTTCCGGCAGCGCCAGCAGTGCGGGTAGCTGTGCTCGTAGGACGCCTGGCGGAGCAGTCGGCCGGCGTCGCGGACGGCCTTGGTCAGCGGCTTGTTCGCGTCGGACCAGAGCATGCCGGCGACCTCGCCGAACTGCGAGGTGAAGACCCCGCCCTCGTCGAGCGAGAGCACCACGGGGATGCCGGCAGCGGCGCAGACCACCTGGTCGTCGGCGCCGTAGGCCGGGGCCTGGTGCACGATGCCGGTGCCCTCGCCGGTCTCGACGTAGTCGGCGACCAGGATGCGCCAGGCGTGCTCCATGCCCTCGGTGTCGGCGAGGTGGTCGAACAGGCGCTCGTACTCGACGCCGTCGAGCTCCGCGCCCGCCAGGGTGCGGACGACCGCGGCAGCGGCGTCGCCGGCCGTCTCGTAGCCGAGGTCCTTCGCGTAGGCGGCCACGGTGTCCGAAGCCAGCAGGTAGGAGACGGAACCGGCGTCGGCACCGTCAGCCGCGCCTCCCGGCCCCGCAGGGAGCACCACGTACGAGACCGCAGGCCCGACCGCCAGGGCGGCGTTCGTGGGCAGGGTCCAGGGGGTCGTCGTCCAGGCGAGCGCACGCACGCCGGCCAGCCCGAGCGACTCGGCGCGCGCACCCTGCAGCGGGAACGACACCGTGACGGACTGGTCCTGACGCATCTTGTAGACGTCGTCGTCCATGCGCAGCTCGTGGTTCGACAGCGGCGTCTGGTCGTTCCAGCAGTACGGCAGGACCCGGAAGCCCTCGTACGCCAAGCCCTTGTCCCAGAGCTGCTTCCACGCCCACAGCACGCTCTCCATGAACGTGGTGTCGAGCGTCTTGTAGTCGTCCTCGAAGTCGACCCAGCGCGCCTGGCGGGTGACGTACTGCTGCCACTCGTCGGTGTACTGCAGCACGGACTTCTTGGCGGCGGCGTTGAACACGTCGACGCCCATCTCGTCGATCTCGTGCTTCTCGGTGATGCCGAGCTGGCGCATCGCCTCGAGCTCGGCGGGCAGCCCGTGGGTGTCCCAGCCGAAGCGGCGGTGCACCTGCTTGCCGCGCATGGTCTGGTAGCGCGGGAAGACGTCCTTCGCGTACCCGGTCAGCAGGTGACCGTAGTGCGGCAGGCCGTTCGCGAACGGCGGGCCGTCGTAGAAGGTCCACTCGTCGCAGCCCTGGCGCTGGTCGATGGACGCCTGGAACGTGTCGTCGCCCTTCCAGAAGGCGAGGATCCCCCGCTCGACGGCGGGGAAGGACGGCGAGGGGACGACGCCATCGGCATCGGCGTTCAACGGGTACGGCACCGGGACTCCTTGTGGGTTCGCTCGATCTCCACGAGGACGGAGCAGGCTCCGCGGTACCACCTCGCTTGCCACGCCGTGCTGTCCGCACGTCACGACCGCTCGTGTTCGGGTTCGGTGCGGCCCGGTCCGCCCGGTTCTACTGACGAGCCGCTCGCGCGGACCGCGTTCTTCCGGGAGCTCCCCGGTGATGGCCGGATCGACGCTCGTGTGACACGAGTTTAGCGGACGGGAGCATGCTGGAGGGATGCCCGACGACTCTGCCTCCGGCGAACGCCCGGAGTCCTCCCTCACCGTCATCATCGCCTTCGGCGCGAACCTGCTCGTCGCGATCGCGAAGACCATCGCGTCGCTCATCTCCGGGTCCGCCTCGATGGTGGCCGAGGCGGCGCACTCGTGGGCAGACACCGGCAACGAGGTCTTCCTGCTCGTCGCCGAACGACGGGGCGCGCGGAAGCGCGACACCGCACACCCGCTCGGGTACGGCCGCGAGACCTACATCTGGTCGATGTTCGCCGCGTTCGGGCTGTTCACCGCCGGCGCGATCGTGTCGATCTACCACGGCATCTCCGAGCTCGGCGAGACGGGTCCGGCCGAGGACGTCCTGCTCAACTACATCGTGCTCGCGCTGTCGTTCTGCCTCGAGGGCACGAGCTTCCTGCAGGCCTACCGCCAGGCCCACGGAGCGGCGACGAAGCGCAAGGTGCCGGTGCTGCGCCACGTGCTGCAGTCCTCGAACCCGACGCTGCGGGCCGTCTTCGCCGAGGACGCCGCTGCGCTCATCGGCCTCGTCGTCGCGTTCCTCGGGGTGTTCCTGCACCAGGTCACCGGCCTGGCGGTCTTCGACGCGATCGGTTCCATCGCGATCGGCGTGCTGCTCGGGGTCGTGGCGATCATCCTCATCGACCGCAACCGCCGTTTCCTGCTCGGCGAGAGCACGTCGCCCGAGCTCGAGAACGCCGTGCTCGTCGAGCTGCTCGGCCGCTCGCAGATCGAACGTGTCACCTACCTGCACCTGGAGTTCGTCGGACCGTCGCGGGTGTACCTCGTCGCGGCCGTCGACCTGACGGGCAACGAGAACGAGGAGCACGTGGCGGTGCGGTTGCGCGACGTCGAGAAGTCGCTCGAGGACAGCCAGTACATCGAGGAAGCCGTGCTCACGCTGAGCTACCCGGGCGACGCCTCGCTGCGGCCGACGAGCGACGAGGTGCCCGAGGTGGTGCGCGACGGGACGGCCTCGGACGTGGCCGCCGGCGGCGCGGGGACGCTGCGGACGGACTGACGCGCGGCAGACGGGCAGCGGGTGACGGTCGGCAGATGACGGTCAGCAGGTGACGGTCAGCGCCCGAGCGTCAACGACTCACCGTCGACCACGATCTCGGAGCCGTCGGTGGGCACCCACACCCGCAGCTCGTCGACGCGGAAGGAGGTCAGCCGTGACCGCTCCGCCTCGAGGAAGCCGGACACCTGTGGCGGTACCGGGAACCGTCCGTCGACCCCCTGCACGACCGCCCCGTACCGCCCGTTGACCGGCGCGTCGACACCCCGGTCGGCGAAGTACGGCCGCCAGCCGGGTGCCCCGTAGGCGGTGAAGAGGATCCGGCCGCCGTCCATCCCGTGTGCCCGGAGTGCCTGGTCGAGGAGCCCGACACCGGACGGGCGGACCCTGGCGACGGCGACGGTCTGCTGCACCGCGGGAACGACGGCTGCCCCGACGCAGAGCACGACCACGGCGGTGATCACTGCGCTCGCGACCGGTGGGGTCGTCCGCCGAGCACGACGACCGACCCGCACGCTCTGTGCGAGACGGGTGTACCCGACGGCGGCCAGCGCGATGACGATCGGCATCCAGGCGTCGTAGTAGTGCGCGAGCGCCACCTTCGACGTCCCGAGGAACACCATCAGGGGAACGGCAGCGGCGACCAGGTAGAGGACGAGCCGTCCGGGGCGGACCACCAGGGCTGCGAGGATCCCGACCGCGAGCACCACGGCGAGGAGCGGCGTCACCCCACGTGCCATGTACCAGAACTCGGCCCACCAGGGAGCGAAGCGGTAGGTGTGCCCGGCGATCTCGGCCAGGTGCCCCTTCGCGTCGTGCTCGGACTGGAACTCGAGCATGTACCGGATCGCGTGCACCATCCCGATCGGGTGGTAGCAGGCCACGAAGGTCACGGCGAAGGCCGCCGCCGCGATCACGCCGCCGATCAGGAGTTCCCACCAGCGCCGGAACAGGACCGGCAGCACGACGATCGCGATCACGTACGGCGCTGCGGTGACCTTCGAGGTGACCGCGAGTCCGAGTGCCACCCCGGCGAGCGCTGCCCACGCCCAGCGCCACCGGCTGCTCGAGGTGATCCACACCCATGCGGCGGCGAGCGCCACCACGACGAAGAACACCATGACCGGCTCGAGGAGCGCGATGCGGTCGATGCGCACCGGGGTGCCCGATCCGGGGTCGAACGGGTCGAGTCCGGCGCCGCGGGGCGTCAGCCACCAGAGGCCCGCGGCGAGCAGCGCACCCCAGTGGCCGAGCGGACCGCGCAGCCAGGCGAAGAGGACGGCGCCGGTCCCGAAGACCGCCGCGCCGGCGACCAGCCGGGGACCGAGGATGCCCTCGCCGACGACCAACTGGGCGAGGCCGTAGAGGTACTTCGCGGTCGGCGGGTGCTCGAGGTTCAGCGTGACGATGCCGTGGACGTACTGCCAACCGGCCTGCGCGTAGAGGATCTCGTCGACGTTGATCGTCTGCTGACCGATGTGCCAGAAGCAGACGAAGACCCCGGCCAGGGCGATGACGACGAACACGGGCCAGCGCCCCACACGTACCCACGACTGCACGGCGACGATCCTCCCACAGTGCGGCGGACCGTCCGGTTGGTGCGGCGGCTCAGTGCGCGTCGAGGCCCGACGTGACCGGCGTGAGCGCGGCACCGACGTACTCGACGAGCGCCCGACGACCGACCCCGTCCGCCACCCAGACCCCGAACGCCGCCCCCGCGGCACCGAGCATCGCCCCGGACACGGTCTGCGGCCAGAGCGATCCCGGCTGCTCCCCCGTGCGCCCGGCCACGAAGGCGGCGACGGCCCCGTGCTGCGCCATCACCCGGACGGCGACGCCGGCGACGAGCTCGGCGCCGATGCCCATCACCTCGGCCTGCGCGACCGCCCACGGCACCCGCTCGGGGTCGTGGGCCCGGGCCGCGGCGAGCAGGGCCTGCTCCACCGCACGCACCGCACTGGGCTCGGTCGAGGCCGCCAGGTACCCGGGCAGCCCCGCGACCGCGGCGTCGAGCTCGAGCCACATCACGTCCGACTTCGCCGTGAAGTAGTTGAAGAACGTCGCGCGACTGACCCCCGCACGCACGGCGATCTGGTCGACCGTGGTGCGTCCGTACCCCTGCTCGAGGAACAGCTCGGCAGCGGCGTCCGCGAGGACCTCGGCGCTCGAGCGTCGAGGGCGGCCACCGCGGCGGATCGGTTCGTCCATGGGCCCCAGTAAACCGCTAGACTCGTCCAGCCATGATCTTGGACTCAGTACAGAAAACCGTCGCCGCCGTCGCGACCGCCACCGCCGTCGTCCTCGTCCTCGCGGGGTGCAGCGGCCCCGGGACGAGCACCACGAGCAGCAAGCCGGTGAGCGGCGGGACCCTGACGTACGCCTCCGGCGACGCCGAGCCCACCTGCCTCGATCCGCACGTCGGCGGCAACTACCCGCAGGCGCTCCTGGCGACGCAGTACATCGAGGAGCTCGTCGGGCTCGAGGACGGCGAGCCGACGCCCGAGCTCGCGACGAAGTGGACCACGAGCGACGACGGCAAGACCCTCACCTTCACGCTGCGCGACGACGTCACCTTCACCGACGGCACCCCGTTCGACGCCGCCGCCGTCGTGGCGAACATCGAGCACGTGCAGGACCCGGCCACCGCGTCGAGCACCGGCTACCTCGCGCTGCAGTCCATCTCGAAGGCGACGGCCACCGACGACCACACCGTGACGCTCTCGCTGAGCCGTCCGGACAGCGCGCTGCTCGAGTCCTTCTCGCAGCCGTGGGTCGGCATGGAGTCCCCCAAGGCACTCGAGCGCGAGCAGGCGACCAACTGCGAGTCCCCCGTCGGCACCGGCCCGTTCGAGATCACCGGATGGAAGCACGGCGACCGCGTCACCCTGACGAAGAACAGCGACTACTGGGGCACGACGAAGCCGCGCCTGTCCGGCATCACGTGGCGCTTCCTGCCCGACTCGACGTCGCGCTACGCGGCGCTGCAGTCCGGGCAGGTCGACGTCATCGACAACGCCCAGCCCGACCAGCTCAAGGCGGCGTCGTCGAAGGGCTCGATCCGCGACCTCGACGCCCCGCGCCCCGGTGCCTCGAACCGCCTCGAACTGAACTCCGGCCACGGCGTGTTCCGTGACGACGCAGTGCGCCAGGCGTTCATCGCGGGCGCCGACATCGACCCCGGCCTGCAGTCGCTGTTCCTCGGCACCGCGAAGCGCTCGTACTCCGTGCTCTCGAGTGCCGAACCGCTGGCGTACTCCGAGAAGAGCCGGTTCGACTACTCGCCGTCGAAGGCGAAGCAACTGCTCGACGACGCCGGCTGGAAGGTCGGATCGGACGGCATCCGCGTCAAGGACGGCAAGCAGCTCACCGTGACGTTCCCGGTGTCGACGAACCAGTCGGTGCCGGCCGAGCGCAGCCTGTTCCAGCAGATCCAGGCGTCCGAGAAGGCCGTCGGGTTCAAGGTCGTGCTCGACGAACTCGACCTCTCCAGCTGGTACGCCGCCCTCGCGGCGAACGAGTACGACGTGGTCAGCGCCCCGTACACGAAGGTCGGCCCCGACGTCCTGCGCATCCTGTACGACAGCGCGAGCATCGAGCCGGCGCCGTCCGGGTACTTCGCGAACCTCGCGCAGCTCGACGACCCCGCGCTCGACACCCTGCTCGAGCGGGCCGCCCGCACCTCGGACTCGGACGAGCGCGCCGACCTGTACGAGCAGGCGCAGAAGACGATCCTGGCGAGCGACACCGTGCTGCCCCTCTACGACCAGCAGAACCACTTCCTGGTGCGCTCGGCCGTGCACGGCGTCCAGACGACCTCGGTGTCCACGCCCTGGTTCGGCACGGCCTGGATCGACCGCTGACGCGGATGCCCTGGGTGTGGTGGGCCGTCCGACGGCTCGCGGGCGGTATCGGCGTGCTCTGGGCCGTCGCGACGATCGTGTTCGTCGCGATCCGGCTCATCCCCGGCGACCCCGCACTCGCGATCCTCGGAGGCCCGGGCTCGCAGGCCTCCGCCGAGGCCGTCGCCCAGGTCCGGCACGAGTACGGCCTCGACCAGCCGGTGCTCGTGCAGTACGCCGTGTTCCTCGGCCGCCTCGCCACCCTGCAGCTCGGTGACTCGTACGCCTTCCGCACCCCGGTCGCGACGCTGCTCGGCCAGCAGCTGCCCGTCACGCTCACCCTGGCGGTCGCCGGGCTCGTCGTGGCCTGGGCTCTGGCGATCGTCGCGGCGTGGTGGTCGACGCAGCGCGGTCGGTTCGCCACAGGACTGACGAGCGCGCTGAGCGTCACCGCGAGCGTGATGCCGCACTTCTGGCTCGGCAGCGTGCTCATCGTGGTGTTCGCGAGCGCCCTCGGCTGGGTGCCGGCGGTCAGCGACGGCACGGTGCGCGGCTGGGTGCTGCCGGTGCTGACGGTGGCCGTGCCGGTGGCCGGGTACCTGGCCGAGACCGTGCGGGACGGGGTGGTCGACGCGCAGCGGTCCGCGTTCGCCCTCGCCGCCCGGGGCCGCGGTGAGACCCGCCTCGGGCTCTTCGCCCGGCACCTGCTGCGCCACGCGGCGCTGCCCGGGATCGCCCTGTCCGCTTGGGCCTTCGGGTCCCTCGTGTCCGGCGCCGTCGTCGTCGAGTCCGTGTTCGCGCTGCCCGGCATCGGTCGCGCCCTGGTGACCGCGGTGACGCAGCGGGACATGCCGCTCGTCGCCGGCATCGCGCTGGTGTCCGCCGCCGCCTACGTCGTGGTGCTCGCGGTTGCCGACCTCGTCGAACGTGTCGTCGACCCGCGCACCGGAGGCCGGCGCACCGGCGCCCCGCGAGCCGCGCGACGCCGTGGACCCGGCCCCGAGGCGGCGGCGCGGTGAGCGGCATCGCCGAGCCGAGCCTCCTGGCCGGTGAACCGGTCGACGGACGTCCGGCAGCAGCACGTCGCCGGCGACGTGTCCTCGGCGTCCCCGGCACGGTCGCAGGCGCCGTGGTCCTGCTCGCCGTCGTGGCGGCCGCGTGGCCGGCGCTGCTCGGCGGCGCGGACCCGCTCGCGGTGCACCCGTCCGAGGCGCTCCTCGCACCGAGCGGCGCGCACCCCTTCGGCACCGATGAATCCGGACGCGACGTCCTGTCCCGGGTCGTCGCCGGCACGCGGGCCTCGCTCGTGGTCGGTGTGGCCGCGACCCTGATCGGCGGCGGGACCGGCGTCGTCCTCGGGGTCGTCGCCGGACTGGGCGCCGGCGCCGGACGTGTCGGCCGGCTACTCGACGCCGTGATCGGCCGCGTCACCGAGGTCGCGTTCGCCCTGCCGCTGCTGCTCGTCGCCCTCGTGGTCATCGCCGTCACCGGCCCCGGCCCGGTGCCCGCCGTGCTCGCCGTCGGCTTCGCCACCGCCCCCGGCTACGCCCGCATCGTCCGTGGTCTGGTCCGCGCGGCCCGGTCGTCGCAGGTCGTCGAGACCGCCGTGCTGCTCGGCCGCTCCCCCGTCCGCATCGTGGTCCGGCACGTCCTGCCGACCGCACTCTGGCCCGTCGTCGCCGTCGCCACGCTCGGCGTCGGCCAGGCGATCGTCTGGGCCTCGGCGCTGAGCTACCTCGGCGTCGGCACACCTCCCCCGGCCCCGGAGTGGGGCGCGATGCTCGCCGACGGCCGGACCTACCTGCAGACCGCACCGTGGATGAGCACCTTCCCCGGGCTCGCCATCGTGGTGCTCGCGACCGCCGTCACTGTGCTCGGTCGCGCGATCCGCCGAACAGGAGTCGTCCGATGACCACCGTCCTCGAGGTCCAGGCGCTGCACGTCGCCATCGCGGGCACGCCGATCGTGCACGACGTCGCCCTGCGGGTCGACGCCGGCGAGTGCGTCGCCCTGGTCGGCGCGTCCGGCTCCGGCAAGACCGTCACCGCCCGCGCCGCGCTCGGCCTGTCCGCACCCGGCTCCGCCGTCCGCGCCGACGCCTTCACCGTCGCCGGCCTCGACGTCCGGGCGTTCTCCGACCGACGGTGGCGTCAGGTGCGCGGGTCGCGGGTCGGCTACGTCGGCCAGGAGGCCCTCGGCGCGTTGGACCCGCTGCGTCCGGTCGGGCGCGAGGTCGCCGACAGCCTCCGCCTGCACACCGAGATGGGTGCGGCCGAGCGCGTGGACGCCGTGCGCGATGCCCTGGAGGCGGTGGGCCTCGACCCGGACATCGCGACCGACGGCCGACTCGCCGGCACGCTGTCGGGCGGGATGCGGCAGCGCGCCCTCATCGCGGCGGCCACCATCGGGTCGCCAGCGCTCGTGGTCGCCGACGAGCCCACGACCGCACTGGACGCCGGGGTCGCGGTCACCGTGATGGAGCAGCTCCGGGCGGCGCAGCAGCGTGGGGCGGGACTGCTCGTCATCACGCACGACCTCGGGCTCGTCGCAGGGTGGGCCGACCGGGTGGCCGTCATGCACGCGGGGCGGATCGTCGAGCAGGGGCCGGTCGCCGCGGTGTTGCAGGATCCGCAGCACGCCGCGACGCAGGCCCTGGTGCGCGCTGCGCACGGTGCCGATCTGGTCGACCGGTGCGAGGTTGATGGCTCCGTGCAGGCCTCTGACGACGCACCGAGCGGGCAACCTCGCACCGAGCGCACGTTCACGCACCGTGCGCCGATCGGCGACCGCCGTACCCAGCGCGCAACCTCGCACGGTGCGAGGGGCGTCCTCGTCGCCGCGGGCCTCGCGCGCGACTACGAGGGCGTCCGCGCCGTCGACGACGTGTCGTTCGGGCTCGACCGCGGGCGGGTGCTCGGGGTGATCGGCGCCTCGGGGTCGGGCAAGACCACCCTGGCGCGGATGCTGCTCGGGCTCGAGACGCCCGACGCCGGCACGGTCGCACTCGACGGAACGCCGTGGGTACCGCTGCCCGAGCGCGACCGACGACCGCGACGCCACCGGGTCGCCGCCGTCGTGCAGGACCCCGGTGCCACGTTCGACGAGCGGTGGTCGGTCGAGCGGGTCCTCGCCGACGCGTTCTCGCGGGGCGACGACCGCCGCGCCCGTGGCTCCCTCGCCGCCCGGGTGGACGCAGCCCTGCGACAGGTCGACCTCGACCCGGCGCTCCGGCCGCGGTCACCGCTGACCCTGTCCGGTGGGCAACGGCAGCGACTCGCGATCGCCCGGGCGTTGGCCACCGACCCCGAGGTGATCGTCCTCGACGAGCCGGTCACCGCCCTCGACGCCACCGTGCAGGACGCCGTGCTGACCCTGCTCGAGCGGCTCCGCGACGCCACCGGCGTGGCGATGGTGTTCGTCTCGCACGACCTGCGGGCCGTGCGCCGGATGGCCGACGACGTGCTGGTCGTGCACCGGGGCGCGGTCGTCGAGCACGGCCCCGCCGCGACAGTGTTCGCGCGCCCGGCGCACCCGGTGACCGCGCACCTGCTGCAGGCGGCCGAGCGGCTCGCCGCCGGCCCGAGTCTCGCGCAGGGCGACCCGACTCGGGCCGCAGGCCCCGAGTCGGGTCGCTGACTCCGAGTCTCGGGGCCGCACCACGGCCCTTGAACGTGATCGGAGGCCCGGTGCGCGTCCGTGGCGGACGTGCACCGGGCCTCCAGGGCGGGTGTGACCGGGGTCAGGAGTCCGCGGACTCCTTCTTCGCCGCGTCACCCGAGATGATCGGGATCTCACTCGTCGCGAACTCCTTCGCCCAGTCGGACTGCGCGAACTCCGACGTCGGGTCGTTGTAGTCGTCGATCACGCCGGCGACCTCGTCCTCGGAACCGACCGTCGGGCCGGAGCCCATGAGCGGGGTGGCGGCGGTCTCCTTGGTGAAGTACACCGCGACGAGCCCGATGACGGCGGCCAGCATCAGGTAGAACGCGGGGATGTCCTCGGCCCAGCCGTAGCCGGCGTCCTTCGCGGCGTTGATGAGCGCCGAGGTCGCGAGCGGGGTGGTGCCACCGAACAGCGACACCGAGACGTTGAACGCGATCGCCAGGGCGCCGTAGCGGATGATCGTCGGGAACAGCGCGGGCAGCGTCGACGGCATGGTCGAGGTGAACGTGACGAGCACGACACCGAGGATGAGCAGGCCGGAGAACACCCCGACGCCCGTGCCGGTCTGGACGAGCTTGAGGGCCGGCCAGGACAGCAGGATGAAGCCGATGCAGCCGGCGGCGAGGACCGGGCGACGACCGAACTTGTCGGACAGCCGGCCACCGAACGTGATGACGACCATCATGAGCAGCATCACGACGACGATCAGGATGAGGCCGAACGTGGCGTTCTGGCCGAGGTTCTGCTCGAGGTAGGTCGGCATGTACGACAGCAGCATGTAGTCGGTCACGTTGAAGACCAGGACCAGGCCGATGCAGATGATGAGTGCGCGCCAGTTCTCGGCGAAGAGCTTGAGGAACGGGGTCTTCTGCCCCTCGCGCTCGGCGGCCTGCTCCTGCTGCTTCTGGAAGGCCGGGGTCTCCTCGAGCTTGAGGCGCAGGTACAGGCCGATCAGGCCGAGCGGGCCCGCGATGATGAACGGGATGCGCCAGCCCCAGCTGAGCAGGGCGTCCTCGGACAGGCCGAACTGCAGGCCGGTGACGATCGACGCGCCGAGCACGTAGCCGGCCAGGGTGCCGAACTCGAGCCACGAGCCCATGAACCCGCGGCGCTTGTCCGGCGAGTATTCGGCGATGAAGGTCGCGGCGCCGCCGTACTCACCGCCGGTCGAGAAGCCCTGCACGAAGCGGGCAACGAGCAGCAGGACCGGAGCCCAGAAGCCGATCGAGTCGTACGACGGGATCAGGCCGATCATCAGCGTGCCGGCGGCCATCAGGATCATCGTCAGCGCGAGGACCTTCTGCCGGCCGATCTTGTCGCCGATCGGGCCGAAGACGGCGCCACCGATCGGACGGACGATGAAGGCGGCGGCGAAGAACCCGAAGGTCGCGACGATGTTCGCGGCCGGGTCGCCCTGTGGCAGGAAGACCTGCGAGATCGTGACGGTCAGGTACGCGAAGATGCCGAAGTCGAACCACTCCATCGCGTTGCCGAGGGCGGCGGCCGCCACGGCGCGCTTGAGCAGCGACTCCTCGACGACGGTGACGTCGTCCTTCGTCAGCTTGCGCCGAGCGCGCTTCGCAGCGCCCTTCGAGCGCAGCGGTCGGTCGCCGTGCGGCTGCGGCCGATCGCCGTGCGGGTGGGGTGCGTCGTTCGGTGCCAAGAGAGTTCCTCCGGTGTGCGGTGCGTCCTTCGGGCGTCCGGCGGACGGCAACGGTGCAGTTCCTGCGAACCCGCGCTCGCCGGACAAACTCCGACAGACTACCAGGTCTCCGGCGTGTCCGACAGGTCGGTGTGGTAATCGCCGCTCCGAGCGCTCGTGAGCCGCGTCGGTCCCGCCCGCTACGATTGGGGCACCTCGCCTCGAGCGGGGACACTCAGGCACCTCATCACGGACTCGGTGCCGCACACACGCACGGAAGGCGCAGCCATGACCAAGCCCATGCCCGAGAAGCCCAGCGTCGACGGACTCGAGCAGGTCTGGGGGCCGGTCTGGGAGCAGGACGGTACCTACCGCTTCGACCGTGACGCCGCCGGCCACCGCGACGCCGTCTACTCGATCGACACCCCGCCGCCGACCGCCTCCGGATCGCTGCACATCGGGCACGTCTTCTCGTACACGCACACCGACCTCAAGGCGCGGTTCGAGCGCATGCGGGGCAAGCACGTCTTCTACCCGATGGGCTGGGACGACAACGGCCTGCCGACCGAGCGCCGCGTGCAGAACTACTACGGCGTCCGCTGCGACCCGACGCTCCCCTACGACCCCGACTTCACGCCGCCGTTCGAGGGCGGCGACGGCAAGTCGTCGAAGGCCGCCGACCAGCTGCCGATCTCGCGCCGCAACTTCATCGAGCTGTGCGACCAGCTGACCGTGCAGGACGAGCAGCAGTTCGAGGAGCTCTTCCGCACCCTCGGGCTGTCGGTGGACTGGACGCAGTCGTACCGCACCATCGACGAGACCTCGCGGGCGAGCGCGCAGCGTGCCTTCCTCCGCAACCTCGAGCGCGGCGAGGCCTACCAGGCCGACGCCCCGACCCTGTGGGACGTCACGTTCCGCACCGCGGTCGCACAGGCCGAGCTCGAGGACAAGGAGATGCCCGGCGCGTACCACGGCATCGCGTTCCACCGTGCGGACGGCGGCGACGACGTCGTGATCCAGACGACCCGTCCCGAGCTGCTGCCGGCGTGCGTCGCCCTCGTCGCGCACCCGGACGACGAGCGGTTCCAGGACCTGTTCGGCACCACGGTCCGCTCCCCCCTGTTCGACGTCGAGGTCCCGGTGCTCGCGCACCACCTGGCGCAGAAGGACAAGGGCGCCGGCATCGCGATGGTCTGCACCTTCGGCGACACCACCGACGTGGTCTGGTGGCGCGAGCTGCAGCTGCCGAACCGCGCGATCCTCGGCTTCGACGGCCGTGTCCGTTCCGACGAGCCCGAGTGGATCGAGTCGGCGACCGGCAAGGCGCTCTACGCCGAGATGGCCGGCAAGACCGTGTTCTCGGCGAAGAAGGTCGTCGTGGACGCCCTGACCGAGTCCGGCGAGCTCGTCGGCGACGTCAAGACGATCAACCACCCGGTGAAGTTCTTCGAGAAGGGCGACAAGCCCCTCGAGATCGTCTCGACCCGCCAGTGGTACATCGTCAACGGTGCCCGCGACGAAGCGCTCAAGACGACGCTCCGCGCCCGCGGCGAGGAGATCGCGTTCCACCCCGACTTCATGCGCGTCCGATACGACAACTGGGTCGGTGGCCTGTCCGGCGACTGGCTCATCTCGCGTCAGCGGTTCTTCGGTGTGCCGATCCCGGTCTGGTACCCGCTCGACGCCGACCGTAACCCGGTGTTCGACCAGCCGATCGTCCCGACCGAGGCGCAGCTGCCCGTCGACCCGTCCTCCGACCCGGCTCCGGGCTACTCCGAGGACCAGCGCGGCGTCGCCGGCGGGTTCCAGGGCGAGCTCGACGTCATGGACACCTGGGCCACGTCGTCGCTCACCCCGCAGCTCGCGGGCAAGTGGGAGACCGACCCGGCGCTCTACGACCTCGTCTACCCGTACGACGTCCGCCCGCAGGCGCAGGACATCATCCGCACGTGGCTCTTCACGACGGTGCTCCGCAGCCAGCTCGAAGCGGACACCGTGCCGTGGAAGCACGCCAGCATCTCCGGCTTCATCGTCGACCCCGACCGCAAGAAGATGTCGAAGTCGAAGGGCAACGTCGTCACGCCGCTGTCGATCCTCGAGCAGCACGGCGCCGACGCGGTCCGCTACTGGGCGGCCTCGTCCAAGCTCGGCACCGACGCGGCGTTCGACCCGCAGAACCCGAAGCAGATCAAGGTCGGTCGTCGTCTGGCGATCAAGGTGCTGAACGCCGCCAAGTTCGTCTACGGCTTCCCCCTACCCGAGGGCGCCACGAGCGTGACCGAGGCACTCGACGTCGACATGCTCGCCGAGCTCGGTGCGGTCGTCGAGCAGGCCACCGCCGCGTTCGATGGATTCGACCACGCCCGCGCGCTCGAGATCACGGAGCGGTTCTTCTGGACCTTCTGCGACGACTACCTCGAGCTCGTGAAGGAACGTGCCTACGGCACGGCGGCCGACGCGACGCACGAGACCCAGGCGAGCGCGGTCCTGGCGCTGCGCGGCGCGATCGACGTGCTGCTCCGACTGCTGGCACCGTTCCTCCCGTACGCGACGGAAGAGGTGTGGGCCTGGACTTACGAGACCAGCGTGCACCGGGCCTCCTGGCCGACCGCTGCCGACCTGCCCACCGACGCGGCCCCCACCGGGCTGCTCGCGGCCGTCGGACAGGCGCTCATCGGGATCCGCGGCGCGAAGACGTCGGCGAAGGCGTCCCAGAAGACGCCCGTCACGCGTGCCGTCGTCGCGGCGCCGGCCGAGACGCGGGCGCTCATCGAGCGCGCGGCGGTCGACCTGGCGGCCGTCGGCCGCATCGAGAACCTGTCGTTCGTCGACGGCGACGAGCTCGCCGTCACCGAGATCGAGCTGGCGGAACAGCAGGCGTAACGTCGGTCGTCCGGGCCGGGTCGCGTCGGCGATCCGGCCCGTCCACCACCGGACAGGAGGCACGGATGCAGTTGGGCACACGATGGAGCGTGGGTGGGGAGCCGCCTGCGCGACTGCCCGAGGCGATGGTCGTCGCCGTGCGCGGGGTCGAGGACGAGCTGGCGGCCGAGTCGGTCGACACCGGTTCGTGGGGTTGGACCCTGACGTTCTTGGAGGGCAAGCCGATCGTCGAACTCGACGACGGCACCTCGATCCACCTCGACGATGCCGGGCACGCGCAGGTCACGAACCCCGACGACGCCGCGGAAGAGGACTGACGCGCCGGCGCAGTTGCTCGGTGAGCAGAAATGGTCGGGTCCTCAGTGGGAACCCGACCATTTCTGCTCACGATGCGGGCGCTTCTCGACGCGCGCCGCTCGCGACTACTCGGCGAGCCAGGTGAGCAGCACCTCGTTCACCTCGGCAGTGTGCGTGGTGAGCAGGCCGTGCGGGGCGCCCTCGATCTCGACGTACTTCGCTGCCGGCAGGGCCTTGGTGAAGCGTCGGCCGGTGGCGTCGATCGGCAGGATGTTGTCCGCCGTGCCGTGCACGATGAGCGCCGGGACGGTGACCTTCGGGATGTCCTGACGGAAGTCGGTCGGCCAGGTCAGCGGTGCCGCGGCGGACGCGATCGCTCCCGAGCCGGCGGCGACGTTCCAGGCGTTGCGGACGGCCTCTTCCGAGATGCGCGAGCCGAGGTTCTCCGACAGGTTGAAGAAGTCCTGGTAGAAGTTCGTGAAGTACGCGTAGCGGTCCTTCTTCACGTCGGCGGCGATGCCCTCGAAGAACGACATCGGGCCGGCGCCGTCGGGGTTGTCGTCGGTGATGGCCAGGAACGGCTCGAGCGAGGCGAGGAACGCGACCTTGGCGATCCGGTCCTCGCCGTGGCGGCCGATGTAGCGGGCGATCTCGCCGGTGCCCATCGAGAAGCCGACGAGGATCACGTCGCGCAGGTCGAGGGTCGTCAGGACGGTGTGCAGGTCGTCGGCGAAGGTGTCGTAGTCGTACCCGGTGGACGGCTGCGAGGACTGCCCGAAGCCGCGGCGGTCGTAGGTGATGACGCGGTAGCCGGCGTCGAGCAGGGCCGGGGTCTGGCCCTCCCACGAGTTGCCGTCCAGGGGGAAGCCATGGATCAGCACGATCGGCTGCCCGGTTCCCTTGTCCTCGTAGTGGAGTTCGATGTCGACGCTGTTCTCGGTTCCGACGGTGATGGCACCCATGATCGTTTCCTTCCCTGAGCCTCACGGAGAACGTCCGTTCTCCGTGGATGTGCCTTACACTAGAGAACGATCGTTCCCGGCGCAACTCGGGAACGGTGAACACGCAGCGAACGGGGTACGTCATGGCAACCAGCACCATCAGCACGGTCGACGCCGGCGTCCGCGCTCACATCGTGGACGTTGCCGACCAGCTGTTCTACGCGCGCGGCATCCGGTCCGTCGGCATGGACGAGATCCGCACCGGCGCCGGCGTCTCGCTGAAGAAGCTCTACGCGGCGTTCCCCGGCAAGGAGCAGCTCATCGCGGCCGTCCTGTCCGGGCGGCACGACCTGTGGGAACGCGGCGTGCACGGCGCGGTCGAGGCGGCCACCACCCCGCGCGACAAGCTGCTCGCCGTGTACGACTTCCTCGAGTCGTGGTTCGGCGACGACACGTTCCGCGGTTGCGGATTCATCAACGCCTTCGGGGAGCTCGGCGCGACCTCGCCTGCGGTCGCCGAGATCGCCCGCGACCACAAGGACTCGTTCCAGCGGTTCGTGCAGGAGCTCACCGCCGAGGTCGTCGCCGATCCGGGCCGTGCCGAGGAACTCGCCGCACAGCTCGCCCTGCTCGCCGAGGGTGCGCAGACCACTGCGGCCATCGCCGGCACCACGGCGCCAGCGGCGCACGCCCGCCGTGCTGCGTCGACGCTGATCGACGCCGCGACCCGCTGACCGAGAACGCACCCACAAGGCGGGCGGGAGGCGCGGGGCCAGGCCGCCACGGGCCTCCCGTGAATAGGGTGGGGAGATGGCAACCCCGTTCGACGTCCCGAGCACCCTCCCCTACGCCCTGCCGCCCTTCGGCGACGTGCGACTCGAGCACTACCGACCGGCCTTCGAGGCCGGCATGGCCGAGCAGCGCGCCGAGGTCGAGGCCATCGCCACCGATCCGCACGCACCGACGGTCGAGAACACCCTCATCGCTCTCGAGCGCTCCGGGCAGCTGCTGACCCGTGTCAGCCACGTGTTCTTCACGCTGTCGTCGGCGGACTCGACGCCGGAGCTGCACGACCTCGAGGCCGAGGTCTCGCCGTTGCTCGCGGCCCACCGCGACGCGATCACGCTGGACTCCCGGCTCTACGCCCGCGTGCAGTCCGTGCTCGACGGCGCCGCAGCCGCCGGGCTCGAGGGCGAGGCGCTCCGCCTGGTCGAGCGCACCCACGCCGAGATGACCCTGGCGGGCGCCGGGCTCGACGACGCCGGCAAGGAGCGTCTCACCGCGATCAACCAGGAGCTGTCCACGCTCACCACCACCTTCGAGCGCAACCTGCTCGAGGACACCAACGACTCCGCCGTGCACGTGACCGACGAAGCCGAGCTCGAGGGGCTCGACGACGGTGCGAAGTCCGCCGCTGCCGGCTCCGCAGCGGACCGCGGCCTCGAGGGCTGGCTCATCACCCTGCCGCTCTACACCGGCCACCCGTGGCTGCCGTCGCTCGCGAACCGCGACCTGCGCGAGCGGATCATGCGCGCCTCGCTCGCCCGCGGCCGCCGCGGCAACCAGTACGACAACCGCGAGGTCCTGCTGCGCATCGTCCGGCTCCGTGCCGAGCGCGCCGAACTGCTCGGGTTCCCGAACCACGCCTCGGTCGTCACTGCCGACGAGACGGCGAAGACCCCCGAGGCCGTCGACGGGCTGCTGTCGTCGCTCGTCGGCGCTGCGGCACGGAACGCCGACGACGAGCGGGCCGTCCGGTCCCGCACGGTCGGGTTCGACATCGAGTCGTGGGACTGGGCGTACGCCACCGAGATCCTGCGCGGGGAGCAGTTCGCCGCGGACAGCTCGGCGCTCCGACCGTACTTCGAGGCCGACCGGGTCCTGCACGACGGCGTCTTCCACGCCGCGGGTGCCCTCTACGGCCTGACCTTCACCGAGCGACCGGACCTGCACGGCTACAACGACGAGGTCCGTGTCTTCGAGGTCGCCGGCGACGACGGCGAGCCCGTCGGGCTCTACCTGCTCGACCTGTACACGCGCGACGGCAAGCGCGGCGGCGCGTGGATGAACCCCGTCGTCGAGCAGTCCGAGCTGCTCGGCACGCTGCCCGTCGTGGTGAACAACCTCAACGTCGCGAAGCCGGCACCCGGCTCGCCGACGCTGCTCATCCAGGACGAGGTCGAGACGCTCTTCCACGAGTTCGGCCACGCGCTGCACGGTCTCATCGCCCGCACCACCTACCCCCGGTTCTCGGGCACGAACGTCGAGCGCGACTTCGTCGAGTTCCCGAGCCAGGTGAACGAGATGTGGGTGTCGTGGCCGTCGGTCCTGGCGAACTACGCGAAGCACCACGAGACCGGTGCTCCGCTGCCGCCCGAGCTCGTCCTGGGCCTGAGCGAGTCCGAGGGCTTCAACGAGGGCTTCGGCACGACCGAGTACCTGGCCGCGGCGCTGCTCGACCAGGCCTGGCACCGGCTCTCCGCCGCAGAGGCCGCCGCGGTGACGTCCGTCGAGGACTTCGAGCGCTCGGCGTTGGAGGCCGCCGGCATCGCGGTCGAGGCCGTGCCGCCGCGGTACTCGTCGACGTACTTCGCGCACACGTTCTCGGGCGGGTACGACGCCGGGTACTACGGCTACATCTGGTCCGAGGTGCTCGACGCCGACACGGTCGAGTGGTTCCGTGACAACGGTGGGCTGAACCGCGCGGCCGGTCGGCGCTTCGCGGAACGCCTGCTCGGCGTCGGTGGGTCGAAGGACCCGCTCGAGGCGTACCGCGACTTCCGCGGCCGCGACGCCGACGTCGGCCCGCTGCTGCGCCGCCGCGGGCTCGAGTAGGCGCGCGGCGCGCGGCGCGGACCGGGCGCTTTCGGGCGTACCGCGTCGATTCGGGCGTACCTGGTCGGGACTTTCGACCAGCTACGCCCGATCTCACCTTCCATCGCAGCCGTCATGGGAAGAACCAGACGCCGACCCGCAGGCCGTGCGACCGCCCCACCACGACGAAGCCCCGCACCGATCCGGTGCGGGGCTTCGGAGCGAGCGGAGCGCTACGCCGACTTCTCGACGCGCTTCGCCCGCGGCCGGGGCACGATGGTCGGCGCCGCGTTCTCGAGCACGGACTCGCGGGTGATCACCACGCGGGCGACGTCATCGTCGGACGGGACGTCGAACATCACCGGGCCGAGGACCTCTTCGAGGATGGCGCGCAGGCCACGGGCACCGGTCTGGCGCAGCACGGCCAGGTCGGCGATCGCCTCGAGCGCACCCTGGTCGAACTCGAGCTCCACGCCGTCGATCTGGAACATCCGCTGGTACTGCTTGATCAGCGCGTTCTTCGGCTCGGTCAGGATCTGCATGAGGGCGGCCTGGTCGAGCTGCGACACCGTGGTGACGACGGGCAGACGACCGATGAACTCGGGGATCAGGCCGAACTTGTGCAGGTCCTCCGGCAGGACCTCGGAGTAGAGGTCCTGGTGGTCGGTCGCACTGTGCAGCGGCGCGCCGAAGCCGATCCCCCGCTTGCCGACGCGCGAGGACACGATGTCCTCGAGCCCGGCGAACGCACCGGCCACGATGAACAGGACGTTCGTCGTGTCGATCTGGATGAACTCCTGGTGCGGGTGCTTGCGACCGCCCTGCGGCGGGACGGATGCGACCGTGCCCTCGAGGATCTTGAGCAGTGCCTGCTGCACGCCTTCGCCGGAGACGTCCCGCGTGATCGAGGGGTTCTCGGCCTTGCGGGCGATCTTGTCGACCTCGTCGATGTAGATGATGCCGGTCTCGGCGCGCTTGACGTCGTAGTCGGCGGCCTGGATCAGCTTGAGCAGGATGTTCTCGACATCCTCACCGACGTAGCCGGCCTCGGTCAGGGCGGTGGCGTCGGCGACGGCGAACGGCACGTTGAGGCGCTTCGCCAGGGTCTGCGCCAGGTAGGTCTTGCCGCAGCCGGTCGGGCCGATGAGCAGGATGTTCGACTTCGCGATCTCGATGTCGTCGCGGTCTTCGGCAGCGGTGATCTGCCCCTGCGCACGGATGCGCTTGTAGTGGTTGTAGACGGCCACGGCAAGAGCGCGCTTCGCCGGGTCCTGCCCGATGACGTACTCCTGCAGGAAGTCGAAGATCTCGCGGGGCTTCGGCAGTTCGAAGTCACCGCTCGAGGTGTCCTCGCCCGCTTCGGCCAGACGCTCCTCGATGATCTCGTTGCACAGCTCGACGCACTCGTCGCAGATGTAGACACCCGGACCGGCGATCAACTGCTGCACCTGCTTCTGGCTCTTGCCGCAGAAGGAGCACTTGAGGAGGTCCCCGCTCTCTCCGATGCGTGCCATTGCCGTGCCTCCCTGGTTGGACATGCCGGCCCGCGCACTCGCACCGGCCGCTGGTGCACCGCTGCTGGTGGGCACCTCGTCGTGGACACGAGCCTAACCGCAACCGGTGACACCGACCGTGCGGCGCCGCGGGATTTCGCGCGCGCGTTCGCCCAGGGCGTTCGGGGCTGCTACCGTGATCCAGTCTTCTCTACAAGTTGTAGAAACACCGTCCCGACCATCGAAGGATCCCCATGCAGAAGCGTCTCGCCGCCGGCGGCGCCGTCACCCTCGGCGCCGTGGCCGTCATCGTCCTCGGCACCGCCGGCGCAGCCAGCGCGCACGTGTCCGCCACGGCCACCTCGACCGCCGCGAACTCGTACACCACGGCGACCTTCTCGGTCCCGCACGGCTGCGACGGCTCCCCCACCACGAAGCTCGAGTTCCAGGTGCCCGAGTCCGTCATCGAGGTCACGCCGACGGTCAACCCGAACTGGAAGATCTCGAAGACGACCGAGCCCTACACGAGCGCGTCCGCGTCGGCCGACGGCGAGCACGCCGAGGACGCCGCCGAACGGGTCACGAGCATCACGTACACGGCGAAGACCCCCCTCCCCGCCGACGAGCGCGACACCTTCTCCTTCTCCTTTTCCCTGCCGGACGGCAAGGCCGGCGACCTCGTCGAGTTCCCCGTGCTGCAGACCTGCGAGAAGGGCTCGGTCGAGTGGAACCAGGAGCAGCAGGCCGGCGAGGCCGAGCCCGAGCACCCGGCCCCCTCGATCACGCTGACCGCGGCCGAGGCCACCGACGACGACGGTGACCCGGTCGCCACCACCCCGACCGCCGAGGCCGCAGCCGGCTCGACGACCCCTGCGGACCCCGACCTGGTCGGCCGCTTCCTCGGCCTGGGCGGTCTGGTGCTCGGCGCCGTCGCCCTGGTCGTCGCCGTCGCCGGCACGCGTCGTCGGAGCTCCGCCAAGTGACGCAGCGCGGCTCGCGTCGGACTCGGCTGCGGTCCTGTGCCTGGAGGCTCGTGGCCGGGTCCGCCGCGGCCGTCGCGATCGCGGGCGGTGCGGTCCTCGGGCTCGCGGGTCCCGCCAGCGCGCACAACTACCTGATCGCGTCCACCCCGGAGGTCGGCGGCACGCTCACGAGCCTGCCGAAGGCGTTCGAGATCACCACGAACGACAAGCTGCTCGACATCGGCGACTCCGGTTCGGGCTTCGCCTTCCGGGTCGTGGGTCCGGACGGGAAGTACTACGAGGACGGCTGCGTGAACATCGACGGCCCCTCGATGACCACGACCGCCGCACTCGGCGGCTCGGGGAAGTACACCGTCGAGTGGCAGATCGTCTCCGCCGACGGCCACACCGTCTCCGACGAGTACGCCTTCACGTGGAAGGCCCCGTCGGGCTTCTCCGCGGCCTCGGGATCGACCACGCCGCCGACCTGCGCCACCGCGAGAGACGGCTCCACCGCGGCCGCGACCACCGGCACCGCCTCGGGCGACACCGACTCGGCCGCGACCGACGCGCTCTGGATCGGCGCCGGAGGCGTCGTCCTCGTCGCCGCGGTCGTCGCCGTCCTGCTGCTCCTGCGACGCCGCCCCGCGCCCGAGACGGACGACACCGACGACTGACACCGCTGCACGACGAAGGCCCCACACCGATCGGTGCGGGGCCTTCGTCGTTCCTGCTGGTGCTACTTGACGAGCGCCGGCAGGTTCTTGCGGCTGGTGAGGACCTGGTCGATCAGGCCGTACTCCACGGCTTCCTGCGCGGACATGATCTTGTCGCGCTCGATGTCGTGGTTGATCTCCTCCGGCGTCTTGTTGGAGTGCTTCGACAGCGTCTCCTCGAGCCAGGTGCGCATGCGGAGGATCTCCGCCGCCTGGATCTCGATGTCCGACGCCTGGCCGCCACCCTGCTGGACAGCGGGCTGGTGGATGAGCACGCGGGCGTTCGGCAGGGCCAGACGCTTGCCCGGCGTGCCACCGGCGAGGAGCACCGACGCGGCCGAGGCGGCCTGACCGAGGCAGACCGTCTGGATCTGCGGACGGATGTACTGCATCGTGTCGTAGATCGCCGTCATCGCCGTGAACGAGCCACCGGGCGAGTTGATGTACATGACGATGTCGCGGTCGGGGTCCATCGACTCGAGCACGAGCAGCTGGGCCATGACGTCGTCAGCCGACGCGTCGTCGACCTGGACGCCGAGGAACACGATGCGGTCCTCGAAGAGCTTCGCGTACGGGTCCTGGCGCTTGTAGCCGTAGGCCGTGCGCTCCTCGAAGCTCGGCAGGATGTACCGATCGGAGGGAGCCGGGACGTTCTGCGCGCCACCGAGCATTGGGAGATGCATTCTCGTTTCCTTTTCTTCGGTGGGGGTCAGGACTGGGCGTCGGGGTCGGCAGCCGCGGTCGGCGTCGCGCCGTCGCCGACGGTGCCACCACCGCCGACGACCTCGGCCGACGAGGCACGCAGGTGGTCGACGAAGCCGTACTCGAGGGCCTCCTGTGCGCTGAACCAGTTGTCGCGGTCGTTGTCCTTGAGGACCTGCTCGATCGACTTGCCGGTCTGCTCGGCCGTGAGCTCCGCCATGCGCTGCTTCATGTCGAGGATGACCTTGGCCTGCGTCTGGATGTCGGCAGCGGTGCCGCCGAACCCGCCGGACGGCTGGTGCAGCAGGACGCGGGCGTTCGGCGTGATGTAGCGCTTGCCCGGCGTGCCGGAGGACAGCAGGAACTGTCCCATCGACGCGGCCAGGCCGATGCCCACGGTGACGATGTCGTTCGGGACGAACTGCATCGTGTCGTAGATCGCCATGCCGGCGGTGATCGAGCCACCGGGCGAGTTGATGTAGAGGTAGATGTCCTTCTCAGGGTCCTCGGCGGCGAGCAGCAGCAGCTTGGCTGCGATCTCGTTCGAGTTGTCGTCGCGGACCTCGGAGCCGAGCCACACGATCCGGTCTCTCAGAAGGCGGTCAAAAACACTGGGGTTCAGTGTTGCTTCGGCCATGGAAAAGCTCCCGTTCAGTTGTCGCTTGTTGTCGAACTTATCGGTTGCAACGCACCACTTCGCGTGTGTTCGCCGACAGCAATGCGGTGGTGCGGAAAACACGAGACGGGAGGCACGGTGCCAGCTGGCACCGTGCCTCCCGTTGCGTGTTGCTGGTGGCGTCGAGTTCGTTACTCGGCGTCCTCAGCAGGGGCCTGCGCGACGCCCGCCGTGAAGGCGGACAGGTCGACTGCGTCGCCGTTGGTGTCCTTGACGGTCACCTTCGACAGGACGGTCGCGACCGCCTTCGAGCGGGCGACCTCGCCGACCATGCCGGGGATCTGGCCGTTCTGGTCGATGACCTTGATGAACTCGGCCGGCTCCATGCCGTACTGCGCAGCAGCCTGGATGAGGTACTGGGTCAGTTCCTCCTGGGAGACCTGGATCTCCTCCTTCTCGGCGATGGAGTCGAGGAGGATCTGCGAGCGGAAGGCCTTCTCGCTGGACTCGGAGACCTCCTTGCGGTGCTCGTCGTCCTCGAGGCGGTTCTCCTGCTCGAGGTGACGGTGCACCTCGTCCTCGATGAGCTGCTCCGAGATCGGGATGTTGACGTCCTCGATGAGCTTCTCGACGAGCTTGTCGCGAGCCGCGGCGCCCTGACCGAAGGTCTTGGACTTCGCGATCTGCTCCTTCAGGTCCGCCTTGAGCTCGTCGATCGTGTCGAACTGGCTGGCGATCTGGGCGAACTCGTCGTCGGCCTCGGGGAGCTCGCGCTCCTTGACGGCGGTGACGGTGACGGCGATCTGGGCGGTCTCGCCCTCGCGGTCGCCACCGACGAGCTTCGACTCGAAGTTCGTCGACTCACCGGCGGTCAGGGACTCGAGCGCCTCGTCGATGCCCTCGAGCAAGTCGCCGGAGCCGATCTCGTAGGAGACGCCCGTGGCCGAGTCGACCTCGTCGTCGCCGATGCTGGCGGTCAGGTCGATCTGCGCGAAGTCGCCGGTCTTCGCCGGACGGTCGACGGTCACGAGCGTGCCGAAGCGGGTGCGCAGGTTCTGCAGCTCCTCTTCGATCTCGTCGTCCGACACCTCGACGGCGTCGACGGTGAGCTCGTACGCGGAGTAGTCCGGCAGGTCGAACTCGGGACGCACGTCCACCTCGAAGGTGAGGACGAGGTCGCCCGCGAAGTCGGCGAGGTTCGGCAGCTCGGCGACGTCGGCCTCGGCACGGCCGAGGATGCGCAGCTCCTGCTCTTCGACCGCCTGGCGGTAGAAGTTGTCGATGGCGTCACCGACGGCGTGGTTCAGGACCTCGCCACGGCCGACGCGCTGGTCGACGATCGCCGGCGGGACCTTGCCCTTGCGGAAACCGGGGATGTTGATCTGCTCGGCGATGTGCTTGTACGCGTGGTCGATGCTCGGCTTGAGATCTTCCGGCGTCACGTTCACGGTGAGCTTGACGCGGGTGTCGCTCACCTTGTCGACGGTGCTGGTGGCCACGGGATGTTCTCCTGTTGGTTGACGTTCGTGTGGTCGATGGTTCTCGAGGACCTGGTCGGGGCGACAGGAGTTGAACCTGCGACCTCCCGCTCCCAAAGCGGGCGCTCTACCAAGCTGAGCTACGCCCCGTTTGACTGGGCCAGGGTGTTCGCGCACGCCGAAGGGCGCACGCGACGCCGATGAGTCTAGCGGTCCCCCGGTGCGCGGTTCCCGGGAGGGACGTCATCGGGTTCAGCGGCGCGTCGCACACCCTTCCGCCACTGCACTCCGACCACCACCTGGACCCCGAGCGCCATCACCCCGAGCACGATCCCGACGACGATCCGCCACACGTGCAGCAGGGCGTGCGCGGGCTGCGACTGCGGATCGCCGAACAACTCCGGGCGCATCGAGAACACGATCGCGGCGAGGACCACCAGCACGTACGAGACCACCCGCGACCGCTTGATCCGCCGTGCATCGGCGTCGGTCGGCGGGAGCGTCACACGGGGTGGCATGTCGGTGCTCGTTCGTCCGCTACGATGGTCGGGCTGCGACACGTGCGCAGCGCGGGGATGTAGCTCAATGGTAGAGCCCCAGTCTTCCAAACTGGCCACGCGGGTTCGATTCCCGTCATCCCCTCCCTTGCTTCAGCTGGTGCGCGGTTACACGCTCGGTGCGAGGTTGTTCCGGCGCACCGAGTGATCAACCTCGCACGGAGCGAACACGCGCGCACCGCGCGTGGTCAGGGGCCGCCGAGTTCGAGTGTGATCTGCGGGGTGGCCCCGAGGTCCACGTGTGCGCGCTTGCGCTCGGCCGCCCGGAGCGGCACGAGGTACCCGCCGTCCTTCGGGAACAGCGAGGTGGTCCACGTCACGGCACCGATCGTCACCCGGGCGGGGATCACACCCCACCCGTACGTGAGCATCGGCGCGAGGTCGGCGATGACCTCGGCGGCGTCCGGCGGCACAGCGGCGAAGAAGAACGGCGAAGGGCCGCGCCACTCGATGACCTCGCCGCGGAAGTGGAGCTCCATGCCGCGATCGTACGGCCGCGCCCCTCACACGGTGCGAGGTCGGCCGAGCTCCGTGCGAGGTTCCGCACTCGGTGCGACGGCCGCGTACTCGCACCGAGTTCGGAGCCTCGCACCAGGCCGAGCCTCCAGCGCCCCACGCCAAGCGCCCCGCGCCCCCAGACCGGAGCCGGAGAGCACGGGGCGCACGCCAAGCGCGTCAGCGGTACGTCGCGGCCTGCCCGTAGAGCTGCTGCGTCAGGGCGGAGACGTATGCGGACTTGTCGCCTCCCGGCAGGTTGTACGTCATGAAGACGCCGTACCCGTCCGCTTTCGTGCGCGAAGCGAGCGACACCGCCGTCGACTGCGCGGTGTTCTGGATGTCGACCGCGGCCGCGGACAACCGGTCCTTGCCGAGCCCCGGGATCGACGGCGCCGAGTACGTGCCGTAGTAGGGGTTCCAGGCGTAGTCGAGCTTCGAGCCGATGGTGCTGCTCGACGACGACAGCGAAGACGAGGCCGGGCCGATGTCGTAGAACGAGATGAGCTTGCCGGGCATCTGGGCACGCAACGCGGTGATGAGCCAGCCGATGGACTGTTGGTTCGGCTGCGGGGTGCCGTTCGCGCCGTAGTCGGAGTACTCGTCGTCGAGGTCGACGCCGTCGAGTCCGTACTTCGACACGGTGGCGGCGATCTGGGACGCGAAGTCCGACGCGGCCGCCTGGGTCGGGAAGTTGGCGATGCCCGCACCCTGGTGGTTGCCGAGGACCGACAGCGACACCTTGATGCCCTTCGCCTGCAGCGGCTTGATCTGCGTGGCGGCGTTGTCGAGGGTCGCCTGCACCTTGTCGTTGTTGACCAGAACAGCCTTGGAGCCGTTCCAGTTGATGTTCGCCGCGAAGATGATCGCGACGTCGAAGGCGTTCGCACCACCGGACAACGTGTAGCGGCCGACGTTGGCGAGCTGGTCGTTGTTGACCTCGACGTAGGCGATGCTCGTCGGCCCGGACTTGGTGGCAGCGGCAGTGCCGGCGGCTGCAGCAGTGGTCGGGGCTGCGGTCGCGGCTGACGGCACCAGTGGCGCCGCCACCATCGCGGCGATGGCCGCCACGATCCCGAACTTCGTGGACTTCTTCATGTCATTCCTCCTTGAATGGGTTGGTCGTGAACAGGTTGGTCAGTTCCGTGGGAAGCGGAAGGTCCGCACCTCGTACGCGTCGACGGCGAAAGCTGAGGCATTCGTGGCGGACAACGGCTCCTCGAGCAAGGTGACTTCGGCAGCAGGACCGAACGGCCCCTCGACCGCGATCCCGCCGGTCCCCCGCCGACCCACCGGCTCGTACACCCGCACGACCAGGTCGCCGGAGCGGTCGTCGGCGAGCTTGACGCTCGACAGCACGACCCCGCCGGACACCCGCACGAGCGGCGCGAACCCGTGCGCCCCGGTGACGGTCCGCGCGCCGGCGTTCATCCGGACGCCCGCCGCGGTGGCCCCGAGCTGGTCCGTCCCGATGACGATGCCGTACCGGTGCGTCTGCACGCCCTGGTCGGTCTCGGGATCGGGGAACCGCGGTGCCCGCAGCAGGGACAGCCGCACGGTGGTGGTGACGTGCCCGTCGACGGCGTCGCGGGTGGTGTCGAAGCCGTGGATCGAGTCGTTCACCAGCGCGACGCCGAACCCCGGCTCGGACACGAGCACGTAGCGGTGCATCGAGGTCTCGAACTTCGCGGCCTCCCACGAGGTGTTCGTGTGCGTCACCCGCTTCTGCGCTCCGAACTGCGTCTCGGCGACGGTGTGCTCGGCGCGGACGTCGAGTGGGAACGCGACCTTGAGGAACTTCTCGGTCTCGTGCCAGTCGGTCGTCTGGTCGAACTCGAGCGTGCGGGAGTCCGGTGCGAGGACGATCTCCTGCCGCACGGTCGAGTCGCCGAAGGACCGCGACACGACGACCCGTGCGACACCTGCGTCGTCGACCGAGGCCTCGAGCGACGAGACGTCCACCAGGTCCTCGACCCGGTTCCGGTAGTACCGGTCGACGTCCCACGCGTCCCACATGTTCGGGAAGTCCTGGTGCAGCTGCAGCAGGTTCGCGTCCTGCCCGGCGGCGATCGCCTCGCGCCCACTGGCCAG
Organism: Curtobacterium sp. AB7; assembly: GCF_044909335.1. Classification (NCBI taxonomy): domain Bacteria; kingdom Bacillati; phylum Actinomycetota; class Actinomycetes; order Micrococcales; family Microbacteriaceae; genus Curtobacterium; species Curtobacterium sp. AB7. Next base: position 196,298 of record NZ_JBIYED010000005.1, read on the forward strand.
GTCGACGGCGCTCGTGACGAGTCCCTGGTCGGTGACGGTCACGCGTACCAGCTCGTTCGCCAGTACGTACCCGCCGTCCTGCTCCGTCAGCGTTACAGCGGTCGGTTCCGCCACGTCGGTCGCCAGGACGGCGCCCTGGGCGGGTGCGCCGGCCTGGAGGAACGGGGCCGGGTTCACGACGACGGCCGCGTCTCCGGCACCGGCGAGCGCCGAGAGCGCCTGCTCGATGATCGCGGTCAGCGCCGCGGCCGTCTCGGCGTACCTCGCCTCAGCCTCGCGGTGCACCCAGGCGATCGAGGTGCCCGGCAGGATGTCGTGGAACTGCTGGAGCAGCACCTGCTGCCACAGGGCGTCGAGCTCGTCGTACGGGTAGGCGAAGTCGCTGCGTGCGGCGGCGGTCGCGGCCCAGAGCTCGGCCTCGATGAGGAGCTGTTCGCACCGGCGGTTGCCCTGCTTCGTGCCGTGCTGGCTGGTCAGGGTGGCGCGGTGCAGCTCGAGGTACAGCTCCCCCACCCACACCGGCGGGTCGGGCAGCTCAGACTTTGCACGGTCGAAGAACGTGTCGGGGTGTTCCCAGCGCACCTTCGCGCTGCCCTCGAGGTCGGCGAGCCGCGCAGCCGTGCCGGTCATCTCGCGGGTGGTGCCACCGCCGCCGTCGCCCCAGCCGACCGGGGCGATTGACCCGGTGGCGAGCCGGTTCTCACGGAACTGGCGGGAGGCCTTCGCGACCTCGCTGCCGGACAGCCGCGAGTTGTAGGTGTCCATCGACGGGAAGTGCGAGAACACCCGCGAGCCGTCGATGCCTTCCCACAGGAACGTGTGGTGCGGGAACTTGTTGACCTGGTTCCACGAGATCTTCTGCGTGAAGAACCACTCGAAGCCAGCACGGCGCATGAGCTGCGGCAGCGCCGGCGAGTACCCGAAGCTGTCCGGCAGCCAGACGCCCCTGGGCCGGATGCCGAACTCGCGCTCGAAGAACCGCTGCCCCTGCGAGAACTGGCGGACGATGCTCTCGCCGGTGGGCATCACGGTGTCGGACTCGACCCACATGCCGCCGATCGGCAGGAACCGGCCGGCCTGCACGGCGGCCGTGACCCGGGCGTACACCTCGGGTCGGTGCTCCTTGATCCAGGCGTACTGCTGGGCGCTCGACATGCCGTACAGGAAGTCGTCGGTCTGGTCGATGAGCTCGGTCATCGTCGAGGTGGTGCGTGCGACCTTGCGGATCGTCTCGCGGACGGGCCAGAGCCACGCGGAGTCGATGTGGGCGTGGCCGATCGCCGAGATCGTGTGTGCGGACGATTCGGCAGGGGCGGCGAGCACGTCGGCGAGCGCCGCTCGGGCGTCACCCGCTGTCGCTGCGATGTGCTGCAGGTCGAGCCGGTCCAGCGCGTCGTCGAGGGCCTGCAGGATCCGCATCCGTCGCGGTCCCTCGGGCAGCTCGGCCTGCAGTTCGAGCAGGACGTCGATGTCGAGCGCGAGCTCGTGCACCTCGGACTCGAACACGGCGAGGTCCATCCGGCGCGAGGTGTACAGCCGCTTCGACGACGAGGTCTGGATGTCGCCCTCGTGCGTGACGAGGAAGGGGTGGTAGTCGAGCAGGACGGGGTTCGACGCCGCCTCGACGAAGAGATCGATGGTCTCGCCGCCCTCGGCCCGTTCCGTCAGCAGCACCCACTGGTTGCGCGGGTTGATCGACTTCACCGGCGTGCCGTCGGCCAGGTACACGAGGCCCTCGCACTGGAACCCCGGCATGTTCTTGTCGAACCCGAGGTCGACCACGGCCTCGACCCGACGTCCGGCCCATGCGCTCGGGACCGTCCCGGTCAGCCGGAACCACGTCGTCCCCCACGCGGCGCCCCAAGGTGTGCCGACCTCGTACGGCGTGAACTCGAGCGCGAGTCCCTGCGCCGGCGGGATCGGCTCCCCCGGCAGCTCGTGCCACGCGGTCTCCAGCGGCACGGCGGTGGCGTGCACCGCCGGCGTGATGCGCTCGTCGAGGACCCGGCGGGCCCGTCCGGTCGTGAGGGGGATGTCGTCGTGCATGGAGCCTTCCAGGGTCGGGGCGTGGTCGCCGGTCAGTGCGTGGTCGCGGGGTGTGCGACGCGGATGGAGGTGGAGCCGAGCTCGGCGGGCACGTCGACGCATCGGTCGATGCCACGGGCGGCGAGCATCTCGGTGTCGTCGAGCCGGGAACGCAGGACCACCTGTGGACCGCGACCGTCGGGTTCCGCCGACGCGACCGCGAGCCAGGCGGCGGCGAAGCGCCCGCCGGGGGCACAGTCGGCACGCATCCCGTGCCGGTCCGCGCCGTCGGGCAGCACGTCGTCGAGCACGAGCGCCGTGGCCGGCGGTGCAGCGGCGGTGCCGGTGGCACCGGACCGTGCGACGGCGGCGAAGGCCTCCCCCGCCGGCTTGACCCGGCCGTCGTTGGTGAAGAGCCCGAGGTCGTACTCGAGCTCCGGGAAGTCGGCGAGCGACCTGGCGACGTCGTGCGAGCACCACCAGGTGACGCCGAGCACCTGCTGCGCCCCGAGCACGTGCCGGATGGTCTGCTCGGTGAACGAGGCGGCGTCCTCCGGGGCGACGACGTTGGTGGGCGCTCCCACTTCTTGCAGCCAGTTCGGCCGTGCGGGGTCGCGGTTCCAGGCTGCGGCGAGCTGGAGCAGGTACTCCCCGTGCCGCACCGAGCCGGACCCGAGTGCGCCGTGCAGCGCCGCCGAGCCGTTGAACACCCACGAGTGCGTGACGGTGGCGTCACCGTGGTCCGCCGCGTGCTCCGGTCCGAACGGCTGCGCGTCGTCGTACCAGGCCGCGTCGTACTGCGCGACGGTGATCAGCGGCCGTGGACGCGGCCGGCTGCCGGACGGGGCCGACGCGGAGGAGTCGACCCGGGCCTCCCGGCCGGACGAACCGGACGAACCGGACGCGAGCCCGGAACGTGCCGCGGCGACCATCGCCGCCGCCCACGCGTGCCCCTGCTCCGCCGTGATGTCGTGCGGAGCGGGGTGCGGCGCGTGTGCGAACTGGTTCACCTCGTTGCCGATGGTGATGCCGAGCAGGTTCGGCTTGTCCGCGACCGCCGCGGCGAGCGCCCGGACGTACGCCGCGGTCGACGCGACGACGTCCGGGTCGGTGAACATGTTCCGACGGTGCCAGCTGTCCAGCCACGACGGCACGAAGTCGAAGCTCGACAGGTGCCCCTGCAGGGCGTCGACGTTGACGTCGAGCCCGAACGAGCCGGCGATGCCCACGACCGTCGCGACGTCCTGCAGTGCCGACGCCCGGATGAGGGTGCGGTTGGGCTGCACCACCGGCCAGAGCGGGAAGATCCGCACGTGGTCGGCGCCGAGCGAGGCGATCGCCTCGAGGTCCCTGGCGGTGTCGGACGGTGAGAAGTCGAGCCACGAGTGGAACCAGCCGACCGAGGGCGTGTAGTTGACCCCGAAGCGCATCAGCCCTTCACACCGCCCTCTTCGACGCCCTTGAAGAAGAAGCGTTGCAGGACGGCGAAGATCACGGCGATCGGGATGAACGCGATCATGGTGCCGGCGGCGATCATGCGCTGGTCGGTCGCGAACGTGCCCTGCAGGTACTGCAACCCGACGGTCAGGGTGAGGTTCTCCGGCGACTGCAGCACGATGAGCGGCCACAGGAAGTCGTCCCACGCCCCGATGAACGAGAAGATCGCGATGACGGCGATCGTCCCCTGCACGGCGGGCAGCGAGATGTACCGCAGCCGCTGCATCGCGTTCGCACCGTCCATCACCGCGGCCTGGTCGATCTCCTCGGGGATCTGCCGGAACGCGTTGAACATGAGCAGGACGTTGAGTGCGGCGATCATGCCGGGCAGGGCGACGCCGACCAGGTTGTCGGCGAGGCCGAGGTCCTTGACGGTGACGAACTGCGAGATGATCGTCGCCTCGCCGGGCAGGACGAGGGTCGCGAGGAACAGCCCGAGCACGAGCTTGCGGTGCCGCCACTGCAGCCGCGCCAGGGCGAAGCCGGCGAGGGTCGCGAAGACGATGTTGCCGAACACGTCGATCGCGGCGACGAGCAGCGAGTTGCCGATGTAGCGCCACACCGGGATCGCGGCGGCCACCTTCAGGTAGTTCTCGATGGTCGGCTCGGTCGGGATGAACGACGGGTTCGCGGTGTAGATGTCCTCGCCGGCACCCTTGAGCGAGGTGGACAGCTGCCACAGGAACGGGCCGATCGTGATGAAGAGCACCACGATGAGCAGGACGTAGCGCACGACCTTCTCGCGGGTCGACATCACGCCCCAGACCGCGCGACGGCGCTTGCGGGGAGGCCGGGAGGCCCGTCCCCCGTCCGTCGCTCCAGTCACGTCCGGCGTCGGGCTGGCTGCACCGCGCGCCCCGCCCAGGGCGGGTTCGGTGGTCGTCGTGTTCGTCACTTGTCCGCCTTGCTGTTCATCCGCGCGAGGGCGAGCATCGGGATCAGCGTCACGACGAAGAGCAGGAGGCTCAGGGCGGACGCGTAGCCGAGGTTGCCGGTGAAGCCGCGGGCGTACTGCTGGATGAGCATGACGAGCGAGTTGTCCTGCCCGCCGGGCCCACCGGTGCCGTTGGTGAGGATGTAGAGCTCGCTGAACACCCGGAGCGCGGAGACGCACACCAGGATCCCGACGAGCGTCATGGTGCCGCGGACCCCCGGCATGGTGACCGACCAGAACCGTCGCACCGATCCGGCGCCGTCGAGGGCGGCCGCTTCGTGCAGGTCCTTGCCGACGTTCCCGAGGGCCGCGAGGAAGATGATCATGTAGTAGCCGAGGCCCTTCCAGACCGTCAGGCTGATCGCGCTGAGGAGCAGCAGCCACCGGTCGGTCAGGAACGGGACGCTGCCCTGCACGACGCCGAGCGCCTGCGCCATCTCGTTGATGACGCCGCGGTCGTCGAGGATCCAGGTCCAGATGAGCCCGACGACCACGGCCGACGCGATGACCGGCGTGTAGAACGCCGTGCGGAAGAACGCGATCCCCGGCAGCTTCTGCTGGACGAGCACCGCGATGAGCAGCGGCAGCACGGTCAGCAGCGGCAGGCAGATCGCCATGTAGATGACGCTGTTGAGCAGCGCCTCCCACACCTGCGGATCGGCGAGCAGGGTCTCGAAGTTCGCAAGGCCCACCCACTGGCTCACGCCCCCCAGCGGGCTGGCGTTCGTGAACGACAGCCGGACGGTGTTGATCGACGGCCAGAGGCTGAACGCGACGAGCCAGACGAGGGCCGGCAAGACGAGCAGCCAGGGCGTGAACCAGCGGTTGGCGCGCATCAGCCGTTGGCCAGCAGGCTGTTCATCTTGGTCTGGGCGGTCTGCAGCGCCTTCTCCGGCGCGACCTGGCCCTTCATGGCGAGGGCGATCTGCTGGTCGAGGAAGTCCGTCATCGCGGAGTTCGCCTCGACCGGGTTGAGGACCTTCGCGGTCTTCAGGGCCTCGTTCGCCAGGACACGGGCCTCGCCGTTGACGGTGCCGTCGTCCTTCGAGAAGTACGGGTCGGACTGCGACGACGTGGTCGACGGGAAGATGTTGACCTTGTGCGCGAACGCTTCCTGGTTCTCCGCGTTCGTCATGAACTTCGCGAACGCCTCGGCCGTGGCGAGGTGCTTCGACTTGGCCGACACCGACAGACCCTGCACGTACAGCGGCGGGGTGTCGAGTGCGGGGCTGACGGTGACCTTGCCCTTGAGCGACGGGTTGTTCTTCTCGAAGTCGGCGAGCGACGTGGCGCCGCCGGTGGTCCAGGCGACCTTCTGCTGCGTGAACAGGGTGGAGTTGCCGAGGTAGTCGCTGTTCAGCACGTTCGAGGGCATGTAGCCGTCCTGGTACGCGTCCCTGTAGCGCTCGATCAGGTCGGCGGCCTTCGACGAGTCGGCGAACGTGAACTTCGTGCCGTCCGCGTTGAGGACCTTCACGCCGGCCAGGGTGAAGTCGCCGAGGCCGGGCTTCCGGCTCATCAGGTAGTCGGTCGGGCAGTTCTCGTGCATGGTCTTCGCCTGCGTGAACAGCTCGTCGGTGGTCTTCGGCGGGTTCTCCGCGTCGAGGCCGCACTTCGTGAACATCGTCGCGTTCCAGTAGTCGACGTCGGTGTTGAGGTACCAGGGGTAGCCGAACGTGCCGTCCACGCCCTTGTACTGGTACGAGTCCAGGGCGCCGGAGACGTAGGTGCTCGCGAGCTTGGCGTCGTCCTTCGCGACGTCCTGCAGGAACCCGCGCTTCGCGAGCGGCAGGGCGATGTCCGGCGGCAGGTTGATGACGTCGGGCAGCGAGTTCGACGACGCCTGGCTGAGCACCTTGTCGGCGTAGCCGTCGCCCGGCTGGTCCTGCAGCTTGACCTTCGCGTCGGGGTGGGCCTTCTCGAAGTCGGCGATCACCCCGTTCAGGTAGCCCGTGTACGTCGGCGTGAGCGCCCAGGTCTGCAGCGTGATCGACCCGCTGATCTCCCCGCTGCCGGTGTCGGCCGCGTTGCCGCCGCTCGAGCAGCCGGTCAGGACGAGTGCCGTGGCGGCAGCTCCTGCGAGCAGCGCTGCGGCGCGGCTCCTCGTCGCACGTGTGGTGGTCCTCATGGCGTCTGACTCCCTCGTCATCCTGCTTCGTCATCGTGCTGAACCGGTTCAGTCCCTGCGGCTGAACCCGCTTGTGGCAGTGACTATGAAGGACTAAAACGCTATAGTCAAGCCCGTGGCCACGAACCGTCGAACGACGATCTCCGACATCGCCGCGCGTGCCGGCGTGTCCGTCAGCGCGGTCTCGTTCGCCCTCAACGACCGCCCCGGCGTGTCCGACGAGACCCGCGAACGCGTCCGCGCGATCGCCCGCGAACTCGACTGGCAACCGCACACCGCGGCCCGCGCCCTGGGCGGCGCAAAAGCCGGGTCGATCGGCTTCGTGCTGAACCGGCCGGCCCGCACGCTCGGCACCGAGTCGTTCTTCGGTGACCTGATCTCCGGCATCCAGCTCGGGCTCGCCGGCACCCACGTCGGGATGAACCTGCTCGTGGCACGCGACGCGGCCGAGGAGCTCGAGACCTACCGGGCGTGGTGGCGTGGGCACCGGGTCGACGGTGTCGTCGTCATCGACCCGCGGCGCGACGACGACCGGCTCACCCTGCTCGCCGAACTCGGCATGCCCACGGTCGTGGTCGGCTCCCACCCCTCACCAGAGGGCTCCGCACCGAGCGTGTGGATCGACGACGGCGACGCGACCGACACTGTCCTTCGGTACCTGCACGCGCTCGGGCACCGGCGCATCGCGCACGTCGCCGGGCGCCCGGAGTTCGAGCACACCGCCATGCGGATCGAACGCGTCCGGGCGTTCGCGGCGGCCGAGGGGCTCGCGGACGCCGTGTCGATCCCGACCGACTACTCCGCCGAGGCTGGCGCGAGTGCGACCCGCACCCTGCTATCCCGCAGCAGTCGGCCGACGGCGATCGTGTACGACAACGACGTCCTGGCGGTCGCCGGGCTCGGGGTCGCGAGCGAGATGGGCATCGCCGTGCCGACCGACGTCTCGATCGTGTCGTTCGACGACTCGGCGATGATCCAACTCGTCCGGCCGTCCATCACCTCGCTGACCCGCGACACCGTGGAGCTCGGGCAGCGCGCGGCGACGCTCCTGCGCGCACAGATCGACGCCGATGCCCCGTTGCCGTCACGCCCCGGGCCGCCACTGACCCTCAGTGTCCGGGAATCGACGACACGCGCGCGGTCCTGACCCGTCGTCGGCACCATCCGACACGCCCAGCACTCTGCTCGTCTGCGTCCACAGCACGCGGCGGACTTGACTCACGTTCGAACACACGTTCGAATACCGTCGTGGGACGGCGTCGCGAGAACCGGTGGCAGCCCCCGGAACACCCGGAGGTCGAACGTCCGCGCGCCTACTCACTGTCCGAGGACGCCCGCGGGCCCGACGTCTGCCACGCCGTCACCCCCGTGCCGGTCTGGGCGTGGATCCAGTTCCCGACCTTCCACGTCCGGGTGAAGGCCTTCGCGAAGAGCTGGACGCGTGACGCCGTCATGGTCGAGTGGGCGCAGTTCGGACAGCAGGCGGACGCCTGGGTGTGGCGGTCGGCCGTGAAGCACCGCACCCTGCGTGCCGACCAGCCGGAACGCGCGATGCGGAGTCCGCAGAACGCAGCGCGTTGACTTCCGGCCACACCCCGAGGATCGTTTACCGAACACCGGTTCGGCAAGTAACTCACTGATCGAGGCATTCGTTCGAGTGCCGCTCCGGGACGAGGAGGCACCATGAAGAACACAGCGGTGCCGTCCTGGGTCGCCCACGTGCTCACCCCACCCGAGGTCATCAGCGCCTACGTCGAGGCCCGGGTCAACGACCCGGCCCTGCTGTCGGGTGAACACACGGAACCCACGTACGCCGACTTCCTCGGCGACGAGTAGACGGTCGTTCAGCGGCGTCGGCGGCGCGCGGACAGCGTGACGCCGACGCTGGCAGCGGTGACGCACACCAGCGCCACCGTCTCCAGCACGGACAGCCCCTCGCTGAGCACGACGAGCCCGGCCAGCGCGGCGATCGCCGGGCCGAGACTCTGCAGCACGCCGAACACCCGCGTCGGCATCCGCCGCAACGCCAGCATCTCGAGGGCGTAGGGCAGCACGCTCGACAGCACGGCCACCACGCCGAAGACGAGCAGGAGCACGGGTTCGCGGACCACGCCGTCGACCGCGGACGGCAACCCGAACGGCAGCGACACGAGCATCGCGACCACCATCGACACCACCAGGCCGTCGACACCCGGGATCGCGGCGCCGACGTGCCGGTTCATCACGATGTAGCCCGCCCAGCAGGCCGCCGCGAGCACGGCCCAGACGACGCCGCCGACCTCGGTCACGGCGCTCGGGCCGACCCCGAGCAGGACGACGCCGGCGAGCGCCAGGGCGGCCCAGAGGGCATCCCGCCACCGCCGGGTGTGCACGAGGGACAGGGCGAGTGGACCGAGGAACTCGATCGTCACCGCGACCCCGATCGGGATGGTCGCGAAGGCCAGGTAGATGAAGACGTTCATCCCGCCGAGCGCCAGCCCGAGGCCGACCGCGCCGAGCCACTGCGCGCGGGTCCAGTGCCGGACGCGAGGACGGACGACCAGCGCGAGCACCACCGCGCCGATGACGAGCCGGAGCGTCGCGGCCCCGACCGCGCCGACGTCGTCGAAGTGGGTCTTCGCGATCGCGGCACCGACCTGGACGGACACCATCGCGGTGAGGGCGAGCAGCGGAGCCGGGATCCGGTCGGTACCGCGGGCCTGGTTCATCCGCGGGCCCGGCTCATCCGAGGTAGGCGAGCACGGCGAGGACGCGGCGGTGGTCCTCGCCGGTGTCCTCGAGCGCGAGCTTGCCGAAGATGCTCGACACGTGCTTCTCGACGGCGCCGGTGCCGATGACGAGGGCGCGGGCGATGGCCGCGTTCGTGCGGCCCTCGGCCATCAGACCGAGCACGTCGCGTTCGCGCGGGGTGAGCGCGGCGAGCGGGTCGCGCCGCCGGCTCATCAGCTGCGTGACGACCTCGGGGTCGAGCACCGTGCCGCCGGCGGCGATCCGGCGTACGGCGTCATCGATCTCCTCGAGCCGGGTGACGCGGTCCTTGAGCAGGTAGCCGATGCCCGTCGCACCGGCGGCGAGGACGTCCTCGGCGTAGGTGGCCTCGACGTACTGTGAGAGGAGCAGGACCCCGGTGCGCGGGGCGATCCTGCGGGTCTCGACGGCTGCGCGGACGCCTTCGTCGGTGAAGGTCGGCGGCATCCGGACGTCCATGACGACGACGTCGGGAGCGCCGTCCGGCAGCGTCGCGAGGAACGCACGGGCGTCGGCGTACTGGCCGATGACGTCGATGCCGGCTTCGTCGAGCACGCGGGCCAGGCCCTCGCGCAGCAGGACGGCGTCGTCGACGACGACGGCCCGGATGCGTGCTGCATCCGGGCCGTCTGTCATGCCGACCAGCCTAGTGGGAGCACGGGCGCTCCCGTGGGAGCACGGGCGCTCCCGTGGGGTCACGACCGCGGGTTCGCCGTCGTGGGCACGCCGTTCAGGGCACCGAGCGGGATCCGCGCCGTGGCCTCGGTCGGGCCGCCCTCGGGGCTCGCGACGACCAGGTCGCCGTCGAGTGCACGCATCCGGCCGATCAGGCCCTCGATGCCGTGGCCCTGCTGGGGTCGTGCGCCGCCGCGGCCGTCGTCGGTCACGCTGACGGTCAGGTACCAGAGCCCCGAGGCGTCGACCACGAGGCCGAGGTACACCCCGGCCGTCGTCGCACCGGCGTGCTTCATGGTGTTCGTCAGGAGTTCGCTCACCGTGAAGTACACGTTGCGCTGGATCTCCGTCGCGAGCTCGAGGCCCTCGGGCAGGCGGACGTCGAGGCCGACCGGGATTCGGGTGCGGGCGACGAGGGCTTCGAGGGCCGCCACGAGCCCGCGGTCGAGCAGGATCGGTGGGGCGAACCCGCGGGACAGTGCACGCAGTTCGTCGAGGGCGTCCTGCGCGTGCTCCGAGGCCTCGCCGATGAGCTGCTTCGCCTTCTGCGGGTCCTTGTCGAACGCGCGTTCCGCTGCCGACAGGTCCATCCGGAGCCGCACCAGGCGCTGCTGCGGGCCGTCGTGCAGGTCGCGCTCGATCTGGCGCAGGGCCTGGCCCTCGGCGGTCACCGCACCGGCACGGGAGGCCTGGAGTCCGGCGACGCGCTGCTCGAGCTGCTCGGCACGGAACCCGCCGAGCAGACCGAAGTCCACCCAGTAGTGCGCGATGACCGAGCCACGGGCCCAGAGCGGGAACAGCACGACCGAGGCGGCCATCGACAGCAGCCCGAGGAACCCGAAGCCGACGACGGAGGTCATGTCCCACCCGAAGTACTGCGCGCTCAGGCCGTTCGCGAACGCGACCACCGCGAGCCCGACGGGCCAGAGGAACCCGGCGAGCAGCAGGACGCCGGCGCCCACGGTGAAGAGCGCGACGAGCGGGTACACGACCGCTGCGTGCAGCAGGTAGAGCCAGTAGTGCGGGTTGGCGACCGCGGAACCGGTGCGCGTCCACCAGTTCTGCTGCCAACGGGGCGTCCAGTCCACCGGGCGGATCGGACGCCGGTCGGCCCATCCGATGCGGAGCTTCTCGAACTGTCCGAGCCACCGCGCCACGAACAGCGCGATGAAGAACATCAGCAGCACGAACGGGTTGAACAGGTCGCGGAAGCCGCCGCCGAAGATCGCCGCGGGGAACGCGAAGTAGAGCGTGCAGAGCAGCACCCCGGTCAGGGCCATGTACCCGAAGTCGCGCGGCAGGCGCTTCCAGGACTCGCGGTAGAACGCGCCGGCGGTCATGCCGGAGCCCGCACTGCCGCCACGACCGCCACCCGGTGCCGATCCGTTCGCCGGGGTCGCTTCCCACGACGCCGGCGGGGTCTGCTGTTCGTGCTGTCGCGGGTACTGCGGCATCGGCTTGGTGGCTCCAGGTGGGACGGAGTCGCCCAGCGGGACGGTCTGGGCCTGGTCGGGCGAGGGTGTGACGTCGTCCAGCGGGACGGTTCGCGCCTGGTCGAGGCGGTCGGTGTCGGTCATGACTCCAGCCTCGCGATCACGGGGCCGTTCCCCCATCCTGCCCCCTCCCCACCCCGGGTGGGGTTATCCCCCCGTTCCGCCGACTACCGGGGCACCATGGCGGCGTCACGGGCGCGGGAGTAGTGTCCGGGTATGCAGAACATCACGGGGGTTCGGGTGGTCTCGGCCGCGGCTGTCGTCGCAGCGGTCGTGTTCGGGGCGCGCGGACTGGTGGGGACGATCTGGCTCGCGCCGTGGGACCTGCCGAACGGACTGCTCCTCGTCGCCACGGCGCTCGCCGGACTGGCCGGCGTGGTCGTGCTCGTCGCCGCGGTGCGCGCTCGGGACCGTCGGGCGCTCGCGTTCGCGGTGTCGGTCCTGGCGTTCGCGCTCCTGTGGCCCGCGCCGAGCTGGGTTACCGAGGTGCTCCTCGTCGTCGCGCAGGGTGCACTCGTGGCGTTCGGGGTGCTGACCATCCGGAACGAGGACGGCGTGCAGCGGGCCTTCGGCTGGGTCGTCGCCGTGGCGGCGTCGCTGTGGTTCGTCGCCGCGCTGCTGTCGAACACGGTGCTCCTGACGGCGCTGCCGCAGGAAGCACTCGGCATCACGTTCTCCGTCCCGGGGCTGCTGCAGACCGTGGCCTACTTGGCGGCGACGGTGCTCGTCGCCATCCCGCTCCTGCGTCCGGTGGGCCGGGGAATGAACGCGCTCTGGGCCTCGGCCGAGGTGCGCTGACTCCGCAACGACGCTGAGGCCGCAGGGCCGCAGGGCCGCAGGGCCGCAGCGCCGCAGCGCCGGCGTGCGCCCCTCAGTCGGCCCGTGCCGCCAGGCGCTCGGACCGGCGCACTGCCTGCTCGTCCGGGTCGGGCACCGGCGCAGCCTGGATGAGTCGACGCGTGTAGGGGTCCTGCGGTGACCGGAGGATGGCGTCGCGGGTCCCCTGCTCGGCGACCTTCCCGCCGTGCAGCACGACGACCCGGTCGCACAGCGTGTCGACCACGGCCAGGTCGTGGGTGACGAACAGGCACGCGAAGCCCAGGCGTTCCTGCAGCTCGCGGAAGACGTCGAGCACCCGCGCCTGCACCGAGACGTCGAGGGCGCTCGTCGGCTCGTCGGCGATGAGCAGTGCGGGGTCGAGTGCGACGGCGCGGGCGATCGCGACGCGCTGCCGTTGTCCGCCGGAGAGCTCGTGCGGGAAGCGCTCGCGGTACCCGCCGTCCAGGCCGACGTCGGCGAGGAGCCGGTCCACCCGTTCGTCGATCTGGGCCGACGGCAGGCGCAGGATCTGCCGGAGCGGCTCTGCGACGGTCTGTCCGACCGTGTAGCGCGGGTTGAGCGACCGGAGCGGGTTCTGGAAGACCACGCCGACGTGTCGCCGCATCGCCCGACGAGCTGCTCGCCGGGCGACCGCCACGTCGGTGCCCTCGACGACGACCGAACCGGACGTGATCGGTGCGAGCCCCACGGCGGCGCGGCCGATGGTGGTCTTGCCGCTGCCGGACTCGCCCACGAGTCCGACGATCTCACCGCGACCGACCGTGAACGACACGTCGTCGACCGCGCGGAACCGCCCGCGCAGTGCACCGCCGTACTCGACCACGAGGTGCCGGACGTCGAGGACGACCGACGGGGCCTCGGTGACGGGGTCGACCCGCGCCTCCCGGCCGACCTCGGTGCCCATGCGTGGGACCGCAGCGAGCAGGTCGCGGGTGTAGTCGGCGGACGGTGCGGAGAAGACCGCGGCGACGGTGCCCGTCTCGACGACGCGACCGCGGCGCATGACGACCACGCGGTCGGCGATGTCGGCGACGACGCCCATGTCGTGGGTGATGAGGAGGATCGCGGTGCCGGTGCGTTCCCGCAGCGCACGCAGGACGTCGAGCACCTCGGCCTGCACCGTGACGTCGAGTGCGGTGGTCGGCTCGTCGGCGATGAGCAGGTCGGGGTCGGCGGCGAGCGCCATCGCGATCATCACCCGCTGCGCCTGTCCGCCGGAGAGCTCGTGCGGGTACTGGCCGAGCCGGCGTTCGGGTTCCGGCACCTCGACGGCACGCAGGAGTTCGAGCGACCGCGCACGGACGGCGGCGCGGTCGTGCGAGGCGTCGGCGCGGCGGACGGCCTCGGCCAGCTGGAACCCGACCGTGAACACCGGGTTGAGGGCAGCCGACGGGTCCTGGAAGATCATCGACACGCTGCGGCCGCGGACCCCGCGCAGGGTGCGCTCGTCGGTGCCGAGCACCTCGAGGTCGCTGAGCCGGATGCTGCCGGAGGACCGCGCCCCGTCCGGCGCGATCCCCATCGCCGTCATCGCCGTCATGCTCTTGCCGGAACCGGACTCCCCGACGACGGCGACGACCTCGCCGCGGCCGACGGTGAACGAGGCGTCGTCGACCGCGCGGACCTCGGCGCCGTCGACGTCGAAGGTCACGGACAGGTGGTCGACGGTCAGGACGTCGGTCATGGGGTCTCCGAGCGGTCGGTGCGGTCGCGGGCGGCCTTGAACGCCTCCCAGTCCTCGAGCATCTTGTGGTGGTGGCCCTGCAACCACTGCATGTAGTCGCGGCCGTTGAGCAGGCGCTCACGCACCTCGGCGTCGACGTCGCCCGCCCCGGTGCGGCCGGCGTGCTCGACGACGGCCAGACCGTGTCCGATGACGTCGCGCTGCCGGTCGAGGTACTTCCGTTCGCCGGCGAGCCAGGAGCCCCAGACGTCGGCCTCGGCACGGAAGTAGTGGCTGCGCTCGCCGGCGACGATCTGCCGCTTCACGAACCCGGAGTCGACGAGCCGGCGCGTCGCCATCGAGACCGAACCGGAGCTGGCGCCGAGCGCGCGCTGGAGATCGGCGGAGGACGAGTGCGGCGCGCGCGTCATCATCAGGTAGCCGAGCACGCGGGCGTCGGTCAGGGGCATGCCCGCACCGTCGTTGAGCATGAGGGCGAACTCCTCGACGAACGCCTGGCGGTCGGGTCCGAGCACGACGTCGTCGTGCCCGGCACGGTCGTCGTGCCCGGCACCGTCGTCGTGCCCGGCACCGTCGCCCCGACCCTCCACGTCACTCACGGTGCCAGCCCTGCCGCGACCTCGGGCGACTCGGCCGGGATCGTCCACGGTTCCTCGGTCATGCCGCCACCGGCACGGATCGACCGGACGGTACCGTCGGCGTCGCGCGTGAAGGTGATGTCCTCGTCGACCGAGCCGAAGCGGTTGCCGTGCGTCATCCGGAGCGTGTCCGCGTCGACGACCTCGAGCCGGGTCGGGGTGTCGAGCGGTTCCGGTCCGGACGGGTCGACCTCGACGAGCCGGTCGCCGATCCGGGCGATGTCGCTGACGCCCCACGGGTTGGCGAAGCGTCCGGTGTAGGTGGTGGTGTCGACGTCGTCGGGCACGGGGGTGCCCGGCGCGGACGTGTCCGCCGCGGCGTCGAGCATCTGCACGATGGCGGTGGCGATGAGGGTGGCTGGCCCCGCGGCAGCGCTCGTCAGCACGGACACGACGAGTCCGGATGCCGGGTCGAACAGCGACTGGGTGATGTGCCCGGGGAACCCGCCGGAGTGGCCGCGCACGTCTCGCCCCCCGATGCGGTCGACGATGAACCCGGCGCCGTAGCCGCGGGCCGCCGGGTCCTCGGTGGCGCTCCACGCCTTCCGCTGCGCGAGCCGCTTCGAGTGGTCGTCGAGCAGGGTGCCCTGGCCGATGACGTGCTGCGAGAAGTACCGGACCAGGTCGGACGCGGTGCCGTGGAACCCGGTCGCCGCGGCCATCGCACGGGTGTCGACGTGGTCGATGCGCTGCCGAGACCGGGCGGTGTGGAAGCCGGTGTACCCGACCACGAAGTCGTCGGCGCGGGTGGGGTCCCAGTCCGGTCCGGTGTTGCGGAGGCCGAGCGGTTCGGTGATCGACTCGCGGACGAAGTCGTTGTAGGACTGCCCGGACACCGCTGCGATGACGAGCCCGAGCAGCGAGTACCCGAGGTTCGAGTAGTTGAACGACGACCCGGTGGGGACCTTCTGCCCGCGGTCGAGGACGAGCGCGAGCAGCTCCTGCTCGTCCGGGAACGGGCGGAGCAGCGACCAGTAGTCACCGTCGTGGCCGTCCCGGATGACCCCGGCGCCCATCTCCATGAGTTCCCGGATCGTGGCGTCGGCGAGCGGCGACCCGCCCTCGACGAGTGCCGGGACGTACGTGCCCACGGTGTCGTCGAGGCGGAGCGACCCGCGCTCGGCGAGCTGCAGGAGCGCGGTCGCGGTGAAGGTCTTCGAGTGCGAGGCGATGCGGAACAGGTCGGTGGTGGTCAGGCGGCGACCGGCCTCGACGTCGGCGTAGCCCCAGGCCTCGTCGAACAGCACCTCGCCGCCGAACCCGATGGCGACCTGCACGCCCGGCACCCGCAGCTGCCAGACCTTGTACGAGACCCACTCGTGGACGTAGGGCAGGGTCTTCCGGTACGCGGAGAGGGTGTCGGTCACGGTGGTCCTTTCGAAGGGCGGTGGTTCGAGTCTGGCGCGTCGGTCGCGACGGCGCCCGCCGCGACGCGCGTCGGCGCCGGTCAGGGCCGACACGCCTCAGCGCCGACGCGGGTCGAGCGCGGCGCGCAGCGTGTCGCCGAGCGCGATGACGGAGAGCACCGTGACGGCGAGGAACGTCGCGGGGGCGATGAGCATGTGCGGGGCGCGGAGGAACTGCGACGTCGCGGCGGAGAGCTGCAGTCCCCACGAGATCGCCGGGCTCTCGAGCCCGATGCCGAGGTAGGTCAGCGACGACTCGGACACGATGACACCGCCGACGGTGATGGTCGCGAGCACGAGCAGCGGCGAGATCGACGACGGCAGCACGTACCGGGTGGTGATCCGCCAGGTGGACAGCCCCATCGTGCGGGCGGCGAGCACGAACTCGGCGTTCCGCACGCTGCGGACGCTCGACCGCACGAGCCGGGCCATCGTCGGCCACCCGAACAGCGCGAGCACGAGCGACACCGTCAGCACGGACCGCTCCCCCACGCTGTTGAGCACCACGACGGCGCCGAGCAGGAACGGGAAGCCGAGGAACACGTCGGTCAGGCGGGCGAGCACGGCGTCGACCCAGCCGCCGACCATG
The DNA here is from genome assembly GCF_044909335.1 of Curtobacterium sp. AB7. Taxonomy (NCBI): domain Bacteria; kingdom Bacillati; phylum Actinomycetota; class Actinomycetes; order Micrococcales; family Microbacteriaceae; genus Curtobacterium; species Curtobacterium sp. AB7. Next base: position 212,955 of record NZ_JBIYED010000005.1, read on the forward strand.
CCGGCGATCGTCCCGACGACGACGGCGACCATGCCGGCGAGCACGGTGGTGAGCACCGCGACGGCGATCGACGAGCGCGTGCCGTACACGACGTTGGCGTACACGTCGCAGCCCTGCAGGTCGAAGCCGAACGGGTGTCCGCTGGTCGGCGAGGCGCCGCTCTGCCCGAGGTCGCACACCCGGGGGTCGCCGTGGCCGAACAGTCCGGCGAACAGCTGCGGGAACGACGCGACGAGCAGCACGACGACCAGGACCGAGGCGGGGACCCAGAAGCCCGGGGTGCGGGCCGCGGCCAGCAGGGGGCGTCGTCGGCCGCCGACGACGGGTTCGACGGTGGCGCTGAGCGCTGAGGTGGTCATGCGGCTGCTCCGGTCCGGACGCGGGGGTCGAGGGCGGCGTGCAGCAGGTCGACCAGCACGCTCGTGACGAGGAACACCAGGATGAGCGCCGTCGAGATGCCGACCACGACGGCACCTTCGTGCGACCGGATGCCCTGGAACAGCAGGTTGCCGACACCGGGCAGGTTGAAGATGCCCTCGATGATCACGGTGCCGCCCATCAGGTACCCGAGGTCGGTCGCCAGGTAGGTGGCGGTGGGGATGAGCGAGTTCCGCATCACGTGCACGCCGACGATCCGACCGGGCGTGAGCCCCTTGGCCCGTGCGGTCCGGACGTAGTCGGCGTCGAGGGTCTCGATCATCGAGGTGCGGGTGAGCCGGGACACCGCCGCGAGCCCGAACAGCGCGATGACGAACGCTGGCAGGATGTACGCCGTCGGCCAGCCCGCGGTGACGCCGGCGACCGGGAACCAGTGCAGCCGCACCGAGAACACGAGTTGCAGGGCGACGCCGAGGACGAACACGGGGATCGCACCGACGACGATGGTGCCGACCAGGACCGTCTTGTCGAGTGCGGTCCCGCGCTTGAGTGCGGAGAGCACTCCGAGGCCGATGCCCAGGACGATCTCGAGCGCCCACGCGGTGAGCGCCAGGGTGATCGTGACGGGCCACCGCGAGGCCATCTGCTCGCCGACGGACTGCCCGTTGAAGTCGGTGCCGAAGTCGCCGCGGAACAGCCCACCGAGGTACTGCACGTACTGCAGCCACAGCGGCTGGTCCAGGTGGTACTCGGCCCGGAGCGTGCGGACGACCGCGTCGCTGAGCGGCCGGTCGCCGCCGAGCGCCCGGATCGGGTCACCGGGCAGCGCGAACGTCATCGCGTAGATGAGGAACGTCACCCCGAGGAACACGATGGCCAGGCCGCCGAGCCGGCGACCGACGGCGAGCGTCGGACGCATCACGCGCCTCCCGACACGGCCGCCGACACCGGACGGGAGGCACGGGTCGGGTCAGCACTGTGCCTTCCGTCGTCGCCTTCGGCGACGTGGCTCGCGCAGGCGAGGATCGCCCCGTACTGCACCCCCACGAGTTTCCGCACCGGGATCGGTTCCGCCTCGGAGGCGGCGTCCGCCTGCCAGTGCGCGTAGCGCTCCGCCAGGCGGTCGCGGAGCCGCCGGAGCGGCGCGGACGCCGTGCCGGCGGTGGTCTCCGCCTCGACCGCGCGGAGCAGCATGCCGCCGTAGCGCAGCCGGAAGCAGCGGACCAGGTCCTCGCAGCCGAAGCGCTCCGCGACGGTGGCCCGCCGGTCGGCCGGCTCGCGGTCGGCCCGGCGGCGGTCGGTGTCCGCCGTGCTGGCGAGCATCGGCACGAAGGCCCGCGACGCCTCGAGGAACGGCGACTCGATCGACAGCATCGGCGACGCCTCGTCGAGCAGCTGCTGGAGTTCCTCACCCGAAGCGCCGAGCTCGGCGGAGCAGCGCCGCAGCAGGTCGGCGTACGACTCGTCGGTCGGGGTCTGGTCGTCGGCGTCCGGGTGGCTCCAGTACGGCAGTTCGGCCACCATGCACAGTGCCCCGTGCCGCATCGCCCACGCTGCGCTCGACGCACCGTGGATGTGCTCGCCCGGGTCGACCCCGAGCCCTTCCAGGTAGTCGTACGCGGTCTCGATCCCGTCCATCGCGAACACCGCGGGGGCGAGCTCGCGCAGGAACGGTGACTCGGGCTCCCCGGTGTCGAGCGGCAGCCCGAGCGCGGCGGGGACCGCGTGCAGGGTGTCGACGACGTCGGGCAGGTCCTCGGACAGGTAGTAGTAGACCCCACCCATCTCGCCGTTGTGCAGCGACACCAGCAGGTCCGGCTCGGTGTCGTCGATGAGCCGCATGAACGCGAGCGTCTCGGGCAGCACCTGGTCGAAGTACACCGACTTGTAGCGGTTCGGGAACGTCCACTCCACCTGGCTGTCCGGGGCCGGGCGGTAGAAGTGCCGCGAGTAGAAGACGCGGTCGTGCGGGTCGTGGAACCAGGCCTCGTTGAGCCGCATGCCGTCCGGGTCGATCGTCGGGACGATGTGCCAGGTGACGTCGAGCGCACGGGCGTCATCGTCGGTGAGCACCGTCTCGGCGAGGTGCAGGGCCGTCCACGAACCGATCGGTTCGTTCGGGTGCACGCCGCCGACCACGACGGCGGCGTGCGACCCGGTACCGATCCGGTAGGAGTGCAGCGGTTCGCCGAGCCGGCTGGTGCCGATCCGGGTGACCGTGACCTGGTCCGGGTGCGCCGCGGCGAGCGCGTCGAACCGGGCGTGCAGGTCGTCGACGAGCGGGAAGCCGTCTCGGGCGGGGACCTCGGCCGCCAGGCGGAGGATGGTGCGCTGGTCCATGTGGTGGTGCCCTACTTCACGGCGATCTGCGCGACGACCGGGCTGCCGGCGACCGCGGGGAGCTTCGTGACCTTGTCGCTCGTGACGTACGAGTACTTGTCGAAGAAGGTCGGGACGACGGGGAAGTCCTCGAGCACGGCCTCCTGCGTCTTCGTGTAGTACTCGTTCGCCTCGTCCTGCGAGCCGGCCGAGTCGGCCTTCGCCAGCAGGGCGTCGACGGTGTCGGACTGGTAGTACCCGGTGCAGGGCGAGCAGCCGCCGGCCAGGGTGAACAGGGCGCGGAGGGTGTTCTGCTGGCTGATGTACAGCGCACCCCAGTGACCGAAGTGCGGGCCGGCGACCTTCTTGTCCGTCAGCTCGGAGTAGTACGAGGCCCAGTCGGTGGTGGCCTTCGCGACGGTGTCGACGCCCAGGTTCTGCCGGATCTGGTTGGCGTAGGCCTCGTAGAGCGAGTCGAGGCCGCTGCCGCCGGGGTAGACGAGCGTGATCGTGCCGTCGAAGCCACCGGACTTCGCCAGGAGCTGCTTCGCCGCTGCGGGGTCGAACTCGCACGCGTCGCCGCAGATGCCTTCTTCCGTGCCGGACATCGACGGGGGCGTGAGTGCGGTGGCGGGGTCGTACAGGCCGCCGTAGATGGCGGTGTTCACCTCGTCGCGGTCGATCGACATCGAGATCGCGCGTCGGACGTCCGGGTCGGAGTAGCGGTCGTCCCAGAGCGGGAAGCCGAGGTAGTCGATGCCCGGGGCGTCGAAGGAGTGCAGGCGGTCGCCGAAGTCGGCCTTCGCGCTCGTCATCTTGTCGGTCGGCAGGAACAGCACGTCGGCGTTGCCCGCGAGGACGTCGGTGTAGGCGGTGTTCATGTCCGAGTAGCTCCGGAACGTGACGTCCTTCGTGACCGGCTTGGTGCCCTCGTAGTCCTTCCACGCGGTGACGGTGAACTCCTTGTCCGCCTTCCACGCCGACTGCATCTCGTAGGGGCCGTTCCCGATCGGCTTCTTGTCGTACGCCTTCAGGTCGTCGTAGGCGGCCTCGGGCATCGGGTAGAACGCCGTCTGGGCCTGGCTGAGCTGCAGCGGGAACTGGCTGTCGGCGTGGGTGAGCGTGACCGTGAAGGTGTCCTTGCCGGTGACCTTCAGCCCCGACATCTCCTTCGTCTTCGGGGTGCCCTTCGCCGGGTTGAGGTCCGTGTACCCGACGATCGCGGCGAGCTGCCCGCTGTTCTCCCACGCGTTGGGTCCGTAGGCGACGTGGTTCCAGGCCTTCACGTAGCTCTCCGGGGTGACGGCTTCACCGTTCTGGAACGTCCAGCCGTCGCGGAGGGTGATCGTCCACGTGGTGGCGTCGTCGCTCTCGACGCTCTTCGCGGCGACGTCGTGGAGCTCGCCCTTCGCGTCGGTCTGCGTCAGCGGGGCGAACAGGCTCTGCACCTGGTCGAACGCGACGGTCTGTCGTCCGGGCGTCAGGTGGTCGGGCTCGCCGGTGGCGTACACCAGGCTCGCGTCCGCTGCGGAGTCGGCCGTGCCGCTCGCCGAGCAGCCGGTCACCACGAGCGCCAGTGTGGCTGCCGTGGCCAGGGCGGCGATGGTCCTGCGTCGCATGGGGGTCTCCTCGGGTCGTCGTTGATGAGTGAAGCTAGGCCCGTCGGAGCACCCGGCACAATGCTTCTTTCAATGAACTCTGAAACTTTTACCGTTCTGAAACACTCGTGAAACGACAGGTGTCGCGCTCGACCGGGGCCGTGTGCCACGCTCGGACCATGCGGCACACACCCCACTTCCTGATGACGGACGTCGACGAGGTCAAGCGCCTCGTCGCCGGCAACCCGTGGGCCACGATCGTGTCGCACACCGACGCCGGGATCGTCGCGTCGCACTACCCGTTCCTGCTCGAGACGCCCGGTCCGGACGACGACCCCGACGCGATCGTCCTCGTCTCGCACGTCGGCCGCCCCGACGAACTCGCGCACGAACTCGGCCGCCACGAGGTCCTGGTCGTGGTGCAGGGTCCGCACGGCTACGTCTCCCCCGCCTGGTACCCGCCCGAGCAGTTCGTGCCGACCTGGAACCACGTCACCGCCCACCTGTGGGGCACGCCGGAGCTGCTGTCCGACGACGAGAACTTCCGCGTGCTCGGTGAGCTCGTCGACCACTTCGAGCGCGTCATGCCCGAGCCGGTGTCCCTCGAGATCGACGAGGAGACCGCACGCCGGATGGCGAAGGGCACCGTCGGCATCCGGATCCGGGTCACCCGGTTCGACGCCCGCGCGAAGCTCTCCCAGAACAAGGCCCCCGAGGTCGTCGACCGCATCATCGCCGGCCTGCGCGGCGACGGCCCCTACGCGTCGCCGGCGCTCGCCGACGAGATGGCACGGGCGCACGGTCTGGAGGAACGGTGAGCGAGATCCTGCTCCGCACCGTCCGCCGGGTGGGCACCTCCGGGGCCCCTGCCGACGTCCGCATCGCCGACGGCCTGGTCACCGAGATCGCGCCGGCCGGCACGCTCGACCCCGCCGGCCCCGACACCGAGGTCGTCGAGGCCGCCGGTGCCTGGCTCGGCCCCGGCCTCCGCGACCACCACACGCACTTCGACCAGTGGGCCCTGGTGCGCCGCCGCGTCGACGTCTCCGGCTGCGACTCCGCGGAGTCGACCGCCGAGCTCCTCGCCGCGGTCGCGCGGACCGGGGTGCCGGACCGCGTGCTGATCGGACACGGCTACCGCGACGGGTTGTGGCCGACCCCCGCACGACGCGAGCTGCTCGACCAGGCCGCACCGGGCCTCCCGACCGTCGTCATCAGCGGTGACCTGCACGCCGTCTGGTGCAACGCCCTCGCGCTCGCGCACTTCTCCGCACTCGTCGGCCGGCCGCTCGAGGCGGGCCCGGACGGGGTCCTGCGCGAGCAGGACGCCTTCGACGTGACCGGCGCGCTCTCGCAGGTGCCGGACGACCTGCTCGACGGGTACGTCGCCGACGCCGTGGAGGCCGCCGCGGCCCGCGGTGTGACGGGCATCGTCGACCTCGAGATGCGCTTCGGCCTCGACCGCTGGATGCGCCGGATCCACGCCGGCACCGACGCGCTCCGGGTGTCGTCGGGCGTCTACCCGGCGGAACTCGACGCCGTGATCGACCGCGGACTCCGTACCGGCGACGTCGTCGACCGGACCCGCGGCCTGCTCACGATGGGGCCGTTCAAGGTCGTCACCGACGGCTCGCTCGGCACCCGGACCGCGGCCATGACCGACGGCTCCGGCGTGCTGGCATGGGAGTTCGACGACCTCGTGGCCATCACCCGCCGGGCCGTCGACGCCGGACTCGTGCCCGCGATCCACGCCATCGGCGACCGGGCGAACACCCTCGCGCTCGACGTCTTCGAAGCCGTCGGCGCCCGCGGCACCATCGAGCACGCCCAGCTGCTCGTCGACACCGACGTCGACCGGTTCGCCAGGCTCGGGGTGGCCGCCTCGGTGCAGCCCGAGCACGCCATGGACGACCGCGACATCGCCGACCGGCACTGGGCGGGCCACACCGACCGCGCCTTCGCGTTCGCGTCGCTCGCCCGAGCCGGTGCCCGGCTGCTGCTCGGGTCGGACGCCCCCGTCGCACCGCTCGACCCGTGGATCTCGATGGCCGCGGCCGTCGGACGCGACCGGGACGGCCGCGACCCGTGGCACCCCGCCGAACGGCTCTCCACGCTCGCCGCGTGGCAGGGCTCGACGGACGGTCGGGTCAGCGTCGCAGTCGGTGACGTCGCGGACCTGGTGCTCGTCGGGTCGGACCCGCTGGCAGCGTCGTCGTCCTCGTTGCGATCGACGCGGGTGCTCGCGACCGCGATCGCCGGACGATTCACGTACTCAGAGCTCTGAAGCGCGCTACTTCTGGTCCTTCGGGCACCAGTAGAGCTTCCGGCCGGCCATGTCGGCCATCCGGATCTCGGTGCCGCACACCCGGCAGGGCTCACCCTGGCGGTGGTAGACCCAGTGCCGGTCCTTGCGCGACCGCTGCGCCTTCTTGTACTCGGCGTCGGACAGGCCGTCCATCGTCATCATCAGGCCGTCGCGGACGCCGTCGTGCAGCAGCTTCGACCAGTCCGCCCACAGCGCCTTCGCCTGCTTGACGGTGATCTTCTTGCCGACCTTGTACGGGTCGATGCGCTGCCGGAACAGCAGTTCGGCCCGGTAGATGTTGCCGATGCCGCTCACGACGGACTGGTCCATGAGCAGCTGGCCGATGGCGACATTCCGCTTCCGGACGTTGTCGACGAAGGCCTTCTCGGCCTCGGGACCGTCGTCGTTCATCGGGTCGGGGCCGAGCTTGTCGAGGGCGCGCTGCACCTCGGCCGGCGTCTCCACGACGCACGCGGTCGGCCCGCGAAGGTCGGCGACGGTGTCCTCGGTCAGGATGCGGACGCGCACCTGGCCGACCGGGTCCGGCGGGAAGGACTCGATCGGGTCCTCGGCCTTCTCCTGCTCGGCCATCCGGTAGCGCGCCAGCCGTGGTGCGCCGATCGAGCTGAGCGACTCCTCGCGGTCGTCGTCGTCCGACAGTGCCTCGGCGGTGGAGATCACCCCCGCGAAGTCCCATGCGCCGTACAGGCCGAGGTGGACCCGGAGGAACAGGTCGTCCTCGAACTCGAGGAACATCTGCTTCGCCACCGCGCGGGCGGCGACCAACTTCTTGCCGTCGAGCTGCGCGGCCCCGGCGGCGAACCGCCCCTGCGGACTGGACACCTCGCAGCGCTTGCCGACGAAGTGGCGGGTGAACTGGTTGGCGATTCGGTGGACGGAGTGACCCTCGGGCATGGGACCTGTCTACTCGGCCGAGCCGTCGATCTGCTTGCCGGCGATGTGCCCCGTCTGCTCGTACTCGGCCAGCTGCGCGATGCGGCGTGCGTGACGCTCCTCGCCCGAGAACGGCTCGGCGATGAACAGGTCGACGAAGCGGATCGCTTCGTCCTCGGTGTGCTGGCGGGCACCGATCGAGATGACGTTGGCGTCGTTGTGCTGGCGTGCGAGGAGTGCGGTCGACTCGTTCCAGACGAGCGCTGCGCGGACGCCCTCGACCTTGTTCGCGGCGATCTGCTCGCCGTTGCCGGAGCCGCCGAACACGACGCCGAGCGCCTGGACGCCGGCACGCTGGTCGTGCACCACGGCGTGCGCGGCGTTGATGCAGAACGAGGGGTAGTCGTCGAGCGCGTCGTACTCGGTCGGTCCGTGGTCCACGACCTCGTGCCCGGCTTCGGTCAAGTGCGTTGCGAGGGTCTGGTTGAACTCGAGGCCGGCGTGGTCCGTTCCGAGGTGGATGCGCATGGAACCGATCCTATTCCTGCGGCTACTGCCCCCGGACCACCACGACGACGTACCGCGTGGGCCCCTCGCCCGGGTTCCGGTAGACCACGTCGGCGGGGTCACCGAGCTCGATCCGGTCGCCCGCGGCGAGCCGCGTCGGCTCGCCGCCGACGACGAGCTCGAGCACGCCGTCGACCACCCAGATGCAGTGCCGCAGGAACGCGTAGGCGGACGCTGGGTAGGCCACTTCGCGGCCGGCCGGGAGGCGCACCTCGGTGACGTCCGCGGGGAACGCCGCACTCGAGACCGGACGGCGGCGGTACCCGGTGTCGGGATCGGTCCAGGACTCCGCGGTCGCGCCGCGTTGGATGCCCCGTGCGTCGTCGGGGTCGGTCGCCCTGGGCACCTCGTGCTCGAGGGCCTCGTCGAGGAGCTGCGAGATCGTCAGGCCGAAGGCGCCGGAGAGCCGGCCGAGGATCGTCGCGGTGGGGCTCGACACCCCGCGCTCGACGCGGTTGATCATGGCGCGGGAGACACCGGACTCCTCGGCGAGCTCGGTGAGGCTCCACTTCCGTTCGGTGCGCAGGCGCTGGAGACGCTCGCCGAGAGCACGCTGTTCGTCTGCGACCGTGTCGTCGGCGGCGGTTGCGTCATCGACGATCGGTTCGTCTACGATGTGAGACATGACGACAGCATATGCGACGAACGGGACGGATCCGGTCGTGGTGCGCGATTGCGAACCCCGCGACCTCGACGTCGTGCACGCCCTGCACGTCGACGCCGTGCTGCACTCCACCGCCATCTGGCAGGAGATCCCGCACCCCCGCGCGTACTTCGACGGCTGGCTGGCCGAACGGCGGGGCGACGGGTACCCCGTGCTCGTCGCCGAGGTCGACGGCACCGTTGCCGGGTACGCCACGTACTCGCAGTGGCGACCGCACCACGGCTACCGGCTCACTGTCGAGCACAGCGTCTACGTGGTCGAGTCGTTCCGCGGTCGGGGCATCGCCTCGACCCTGATGCGGTCGCTCGTCGAGCGGGCGACCGCCGAGGGCCGGCACGTCATGATGGCGGGGATCTGCAGCACGAACACCGGGTCGATCGCCCTGCACACCAAGCTCGGGTTCAGCACGGTCGCGGTCGTACCCGAGGTCGGACGCAAGTTCGACCGCTGGCTGGACCTGACGCTCATGCGCCTGCCGCTCGCCTGACGCGAGCCGGGGGGCCGGGGCGAGCCGCGCCTCCCGTCAGTCGGTGGTGTCGAAGACCGGGCCGACGGTGCGCGAGCGCTTGAGCTCGAAGAAGCCGGGGTACTTGGCCACGGCGACGACGCCGTCCCACAGGTCGAGCGCCTCCTGGCCCTTGGGCGCCGGGGAGATGACCGGGCCGAAGAACGCGGTGCCGGCGACGGCGATGACGGGCGTGCCGACGTCCTGTCCGACTCGGTCGATGCCGTCCTGGTGGCTGACGCGCACGGCGGCGTCGACCTCGTCGGTCCAGGCGTACTCGAGCAGGTCGGCGTCGAGACCGAGCTCCGCGAGCACTGCGGGGACCACCTGGTCGGGGTCCTGCTCCTGGCGGTGGTGGACGTGCTCACCGAGGGCGTCGTAGAGCGGCTTCACGATGTCCTGGCCGAGCCGGAGCCGCGCCGCCGTGACGATGCGCGGGTAGAGCTGCCCCTTGTGGATGCGCTCGCGGTACTCGTCGGGGATGTCCTGGTCCTCGTTCAGGACGAACAGGCTCATCACCTTCCACGTGACGTCGAGGTCGCGGTGCTCGGCGACCTCGCCCACCCAGCGGCTCGTCATCCAGGCCCAGGGGCAGTTCGGGTCGAACCAGAACTCCACGGTGGTGCGTTCGGTCGGGTGTTCCGTCGTGTGTTCCGTCGTCTTGTCCACAGTCGTCTCGCTCACGCTCCGAGCGTACGCGGCGTCGCTAGGCTGGGGATGACCGTCCCGCCGGTGCACGACGCCGTGCCGGGACTCCCCCGCGCGGACCACGATCGTCCGCGTCCTCAGCGAAGATGGAGCGTTGCGTGCCCGGAGAGAACCTCACCAGAACCGAAGCCCAGGAACGTGCCGGCATCGTCAGCGTGCAGACGTACGACGTCGAGCTCGACCTGACCCGCGGCGCCGAGACCTTCGGCAGCACCACCCGCGTGCGCTTCACCGCGACCGCCGGTGCGTCCACGTTCATCGACGCGATCACGAAGACCGTGCACTCCGTCACCCTGAACGGCACCGCGCTCGACGTCGCCGCGGTGAACGACGGCGTCCGCATCCAGCTCGACGGCCTGCAGGAGCAGAACGAGCTCGTCGTCGTCAGCGACGCGCTGTACACGAACACCGGCGAGGGCCTGCACCGCTTCGTCGACCCCGTGGACGACGAGGTGTACCTGTACTCCCAGTTCGAGGTCCCCGACTCGCGCCGCATGTTCGCGGTGTTCGAGCAGCCCGACCTCAAGGCACAGTTCTCCTTCACCGTGACGGCGCCGTCGCGGTGGCAGGTCGTGTCGAACTCCCCGACGCCCGAACCCCGCGTCGACGGTGAGCACGCGACCTGGGCCTTCGCGCCCACTGCGACCATCTCGAGCTACATCACGGCGCTCATCGCCGGCCCGTACGAGGTCGTCCGCGACGAACTCACGAGCAGCGACGGCCGCACGATCCCGCTCGGCGTCTTCGCGCGCAAGTCGCTGGCCGAGTACCTCGACCCCGAGTACGTGTTCGAGACCACGAAGAAGGGCTTCGCCTACTACGAGGAGAAGTTCGACGTCCCGTACCCGTTCGAGAAGTACGACCAGCTCTTCGTGCCGGAGTTCAACGCCGGGGCGATGGAGAACGCGGGCGCCGTCACGTTCACCGAGACCTACGTCTTCCGCTCGAAGGTGACCGACGCCATCAAGGAGCGCCGGGTCGTCACGATCCTGCACGAGCTCGCGCACATGTGGTTCGGCGACCTCGTCACCATGAAGTGGTGGAACGACCTCTGGCTGAACGAGTCGTTCGCCGAGTGGGCCTCCACGATCGCCACCGCCGAGGCCACCGAGTGGACCGAAGCCTGGACCACGTTCCAGGCGATGGAGAAGTCCTGGGCCTACCGCCAGGACCAGCTCCCCTCGACGCACCCGATCGTCGCGACGATCAACGACCTCGAGGACGTCCAGGTCAACTTCGACGGCATCACGTACGCCAAGGGCGGCTCCGTCCTGAAGCAGCTCGTGGCGTGGGTCGGCATCGACGCGTTCTTCGCCGGTGTCTCGGCCTACTTCAAGAAGCACCACCACTCGAACACCGAGCTGCGTGACCTGCTCGTCGAGCTCGAGGCCACCAGCGGCCGCGACCTGTCCGAGTGGTCGAAGCTCTGGCTCGAGACCGCGGGCGTCAACACGCTCCGCCCGGAGATCGAGGTCGACGCGTCCGGCGCGATCACCTCGTTCGCCGTCCTGCAGGAAGCGCCGGCCGACCACCCGACGCTCCGCCCGCACCGTCTGGCCATCGGCGTCTACGCGTTCACGCAGGACGCGGACGCGCCGTTCGGTGCCGACACCGCGTCGTCCGGCGGCAAGCTCGAGCGCGTGCACCGTGTCGAGATCGACGTCGACGGCGCACGCACCGAGGTGCCCGAGCTCGTCGGCGTGCAGCGCGGCGACCTCGTGCTCCTGAACGACGACGACCTGGCCTACGCCAAGATCCGTCTCGACGAGCAGTCCCGCACGACGGCGATCGAGCACCTCGCGGCCATCGCGAACCCGCTCGCGCGCTCGATCGTGTGGGGTGCGATGTGGGACGCCACGCGCGACGCCGAGTCGCCCGCCAGCGACTACGTCCGGCTCGCGCTCGGCAACATCGCGACGGAGTCCGAGTCGACGACCATCCGCACGACCCTGTCGCAGCTGCTCCTCACGACGCGCAACTACGTGGCGCCGTCGAAGGTCGACGCCACGGTCCGCACGGTGGGCGACACGCTCTGGCAGCTCGCCGCCTCGGCCGAAGCCGGGTCGGACGCCCAGTTCCAGTTCGTGAAGTTCTTCGCGCAGATCGCGTCGACGCCCGAGCACGTCGCCACCCTGCAGGGGCTGCGCGACGGTTCGGTCACGCTGAACGGGCTCGAGATCGACACCGACCTGCGCTGGGAGCTGCTCGAGGGCCTCGTGCTCGCCGGTGCTGCTGCAGGCGCCGAGGTCGATGCCGAACTCGCGGCCGACAAGACCGCATCGGGTGAGCAGGCCGCGGCCCGTGCCCGGGCGACGATCCCGACCGCCGAGGGCAAGCTGGCCGCCTTCGCGTCGCTCGTCGACTCGTCCGAGCTGCCGAACGCGATCGTGCGGCAGACCACGGTCGGCTTCCAGCACGTGAACAGCCCCGTCGTGCTCGAAGGCCTCGTGCCGAAGTACTTCGAGGTGCTCACCCGCATCTGGGCCGAGCGCAGCTACCACATGGCCGACACCATCGTCTCGGGCCTCTACCCGGCGCCGCTCGCGTCGGCCGAACTCCGCGACGCCGCCCACGCGTGGCTCGAGGCGCACCCGGACACCCCGGCGCTGCGTCGCATCGTCTCCGAGAGCGTCGCGGGCACGGAGCGTGCGCTCCGAGTGCAGGCTGCCGACGCCTGAGTCGCTGGTGAACACGGGCGGGGCCTCGGCGTTCCTCATGGAACGCCGAGGCCCCGCCCTCTAGCATCGACCGGATATGACCCTGGCTGCAGAGACCTCCGACGTTCCGAAGTGGGCATCCAACGCGTTCACCCAGTTCGTGGACGCCTGGCACATCCCGATCACGATCGTGATCACGATCGTCGCGGCGATCATCCTGCGCGTGATCCTCCGCCGCATGATCAAGCAGATCGTCGATCGCGTCGTGAACGGCGTGAAGAAGCGTCAGGGCGCCGAAGACACGCAGGCGCTCATCGCGTCACCGGTCCAGACGGCGCGCGTGGTGCAGCGGACCCGCACCCTGGGCAGCGTGCTCGAGAACCTCGCGACGGTCGTCGTCGTGGTGGTGGCTCTTGCGATCATCATCCCCGTGGCGATCCCGAACGCCGCCGTCGGCATCGTCGGTGGAGCCTCGCTCGTCGCCGCCGGCCTGGCCGTCGGCGCGCAGTCGATCGTGAAGGACCTGCTGTCCGGCATCTTCATGATCCTCGAGGACCAGGCCGGCGTCGGTGACGTCGTCGACACCGGGCAGGCCACGGGCGTCGTCGAGAACGTCGGGCTCCGTGTCATGCAGGTGCGCGACGTCAACGGGATCCTGTGGTTCGTGCCGAACGGCCAGATCCTGCGCGTCGGCAACCTGTCGCAGGGGTGGTCGCGGGTCCTCGTCGACATCACCGTCCCCTACGACACCGACATCGACGCCGTGCAGGACGCCCTGCTCACGGCCGCCGTCACCATGTCGCAGGAGCCCCGCTGGCGCCAGCGCATCGTCGAGAAGCCCGAGATCTGGGGCCTGCAGTCGGTGTCCACGGACGGCATGGTCTTCCGCCTCGTCGTGAAGACCCGCGCGTCCGAGCTCGACGTCGTCGGCCGCGAACTCCGCGCCCGACTGAAGCACGCCGTCGACGAGCTCGGCATCACCCTGCCCGCGATGGCGATGATCATGCCCGAGGGCTGGGAGAACGCGACCTCGATCAACGGACTGCGCTCCGTGCAGACCCGGCCGACCCCGGCGCCGACCAAGCCGCGCCGCACCAAGCGCAACGTGCTCGGGCAACCCATCCGGACCGACGACCACCACGACGGTGGGAAGGACTCCCAGTGACCGATCCCACGTCCCCGAACAGCGGCACCGGCGGAGCGGGCCTCGGCAAGCCGGGGGTGCCGGGGGTGCCCGTTGTGCCCGTTGTGCCGGCCCAGCCGATCACGCTGCGGGTCGGCGAGCACGGGGTCCCGGCCACCGGCTCGCTCTTCGACCGCATCGGCGGCGCCCCGACCTTCGACCGGCTCGTCCGCCGCTTCTACGAGGGCGTGCAGCAGGACGACGTCATCTGGCCGATGTACCCGGCCGACGACCTCGAGGGCGCGATCTGGCGCCTGTCGGCCTTCCTGCAGCAGTACTGGGGCGGGCCGGGAACCTACAGCGAGGAGCGCGGACACCCCCGGCTCCGGATGCGGCACAACCCGTTCCGCATCACGTCCGAGGCCCGCGAACGATGGCTGCACCACATGCGCGAGGCCGTCGAGTCGCTGCAGCTCGCGCCCCTCGACGAGGCCGAGCTGTGGGCGTACCTCGACCGTGCCGCGCACGCCATGACGAACACCTTCGACTGACCCGGGGCGCGCCCCGCGCCCGCGCCCGCGGCCCCTTCAGGTTCCGAAATCTGCACATCTCGGCGGCGCCTCGTCCCGTTCATGGAACCTCGGCGAACGGCGCGCGGCATGTTGCGGAACCTCGGCGGCGCTGATGCCGCCGCCGAGGGGGGACGTGGTCCTCAGCGCACGTACGAGCCGGTGGCGAGGTCCTCGACCAGGGACGGGTGCGTCGGGTTCCACCCGTAGGCGGAGCGCGCATGGGCACCGGACGCCTCCTGGTGCAGGAGCAGCGCGTCCGCGAAGGCCCCGCCGAGTCGCTCGCGCGAAGCATCGACGCTCTCGGGGACGACCGGTGCACCGTGCGCTCCCGCTTCGGCGAGCTCGCGCACCGTCGGGTTGTCCCCGGACGCGGCGACGATGTACCCGTCCTGCTCGGCACGCTCCAGCGCGAGGACGTAGAGCTCGCCGAGGTCGTCGACGTGCACCGTGGTCCAGCGCTGCGAGCCGTCACCGACCAGCGTGACCGGCTGGGTGCCGTCGCTGACGAACATCGCGGGGATGCCGGCACCTCGCCCGTACACGATGCCCGGGGCGACGATCGTGGTCCGCACGTCGCTCGCCCGCACAGCAGCCTCGTTCGCCGTACGCCACGACGTCAGCTCGGGCGGATCGATCGGCGACTGCTCCGAGATGTCCGTCGAGTTGCCGAAGGTGAAGATGCCGCCGGTGTGCACGAACGGCTTCGGTGTGCCGACGGACGCGCGCAGGACCGTCGCGGTGAAGTCCGGGTCGACGTCGGCGGCGGACGTTGTGTGGACGACGCCGTCGGTCTCGTGGAGCAGTCGTTCGACGACCTCGGTGTCGGTGACGTCCCCGACGAGGGCGTGCCCACCGGCGTCACGCACGTGCTGCGCCTTCTCGTCGGATCGGACGATGGCGGTCACCTCGTGCCCGTGGGCGACGAGGGCGCGGAGGACAGAGGAACCGATGTACCCGGACGCGCCGGTGAGCAAGACGTGCATGCGGCCAGCCAACCACCAGGCCCGACCGTGACGCTCGCTACGGGTTCAGGGTCCAGGCGCGGCGCTTGACCAGCACGTGCCCGCGCGACGTCGTGAGACGGCTCCACGGACCCGTCTCGAACAAGCGGACCGGGTCGTGCCCGAGGAAGCCGAGGCTCTCCCCCGCGAAGCCTGCACCAGCCGGCAGGTGCTCGATGCCCGGCACCGGACGGCCCCAGACCTCGGAGCGCACCTTGCGGATGATCGCCTCGCCCGCGTTCGTCGGGACGGCGTCGGCGACCTCGGCGATGCCGTCACGGGTGGCGCGGCGCAGCAGCTCCGGCGAGACGTCGGGCAGCGGCACCCATCCGCCACGGGGCGGGGAGATCGCCGCCCACGTCACGGTGTGGACCTCGTGCGGGAGCTCGACCTCGATCGGGGTGGCCCGCGTCGGGTCGGCGCCGTCGGCGTGCTCGGCGTCCTGCGCCTCGGCGAGGAGCCGGAGCCGCTCGAGCAGGGACTGCAGCGGCACCACGACGTCGATCGTCGCGGGCTCGGTGAGCGAGAACGTGCGGAGGCCGAGCACCGTCGGCAGCTCGTCGAGGAGCCCGAGGGGGTACAGGATCGCCGTGTAGACCGCGAGGACACCGGAGTCGGCGATGAGCCGGACCGAACCGTCCTCGATCCGAGCGGCACGTCCGAGGTACGTGCGGAGGTCACCGAGGGAGGCGGCGTCGGGAAGCGTGAACGAGGTGCCCATGTCGGACCGATCCTACCGGCGCACCCTGTGTTCGTAGACTGCACCACGTGAACGGCGAACCCGACTTCCTGCGGACACTCCGACTCGAGGACACCGGTGCGAGCACGGGTGAGACGATCCTCACCGGCGCGAACCACTGGTCCCCCGGTGGGCGGGTGTTCGGCGGTCAGGTGCTCGCCCAGTGCATCGTCGCTGCGCAGGCCACCATCGAGGGGCGTGACATCCACTCGATGCACGGGTACTTCCTGCGCCCCGGCGACATCGACGTGCCGATCACCTTCGGCGTCGAACGCATCCACAACGGTCGGTCGTTCGCGACGCGGCGCGTGCAGGCCTACCAGCGCGGTGTGCCGATCTTCTCGATGATCGCGTCGTTCCAGGTGCCCGACACCGGGGTCGAGCACCAGGACCCGTACCCGGTGGACACGCCGTGGCCGGAGTCGCTGCCGTCCGCTGCGTCGATCCTGTCCACCATCGACCACCCCGTCGCCAAGGCCTGGGCCGAGCGCTCGATCGACCTGCGGCACGTCGAGGGTCCGGTGTTCGTCGACGTGCAGGGCGAGCACGTGCCGCACCAGGCGGTCTGGTTCCGTGTGCAGGGCGACCTGCCGGACGACCCGGCGCTGCACCGTGCGGTCCTCGGGTACGCCAGCGATCTGTCGATCCTCGAGCCGATCATGCGTCGGCACGGCGTCGCCTGGGGCACGCCCGGTGTGAAGAGCGCCAGCCTCGACCACGCGATGTGGTGGCACCGCGACGGTCGGGCCGACGAGTGGATCCTGTACACGCAGGAGTCCCCCAGCGCCCAGGGCGGCCGGGGGCTCGCGTTCGGTCGGATGTTCTCCCGCGACGGACGCCTGCTGGCGACCGTGGCGCAGGAGGGCATGATGCGGGTCCCTACGGGCGGCTGAACTCCACCGGGGCCTCGAGGTACTGCTCGCACGCCGCACGCTCGGCCGCGGTCAGCCGCCGAGGACGGTTCGTGGCGGCGTCCACCATGACGAGCGCGGTCGTCGCCCGGGTGTAGAGCTCGGCCGGCTGCTGCCCGACCGGCGACCAGACCTCGTACGACACGTCGATGCTCGCACCACCGAGCCGCCCGATCCACATCTGGATGTCGAGCGGCTGGCGCAGGTACGGGATCGACGCGAGGTACTCGAGGCGCTGTCCGGCGATCACCGTCATCGTGCCGGAGCCCGGCCGACCGTCGATGATCGGCTCGGGCAGGCTGCCGTCGGCCGACAGCTCACCCGCGTCCGGACCCCAGAACCCCACGATGCGCGCCTCTTCGAGCAGGCGCAGCATCGCGGAGTTGTTGACGTGGCCGTAGGCGTCGATGTCGCTCCACCGCATGCGGATGGGAGCGTGCAGTCTCGCCACGCGGGTCAGTCGCGGGTGAGCTTGCGGTACGTCGCGCGCCCGGGCTTCGCGGCGTCGGCACCGAGGCGCTCGATCTTGTTCTCCTCGTACGCCTCGAAGTTGCCCTCGAACCAGTACCAGTTCGGCGTGCCGTCCTCGTTCAGGCCTTCCCACGCCAGGATGTGGGTCGCGATGCGGTCGAGGAACCACCGGTCGTGGGTGATGACCACTGCGCAACCGGGGTACTCGAGCAGGGCGTTCTCGAGGCTGCCGAGGGTCTCGACGTCCAGGTCGTTGGTCGGCTCGTCGAGGAGCAGCAGGTTGCCGCCCTGCTTGAGGGTCAGCGCGAGGTTCAGACGGTTGCGCTCACCACCGGACAGGATGCCGGCACGCTTCTGCTGGTCCGGACCCTTGAACCCGAACTGCGAGACGTACGCGCGGGACGGGATCTCGGTCTTGCCGACCTGGATGTAGTCGAGCCCGTCGGACACGACCTCCCACAGGTTCTTGTTCGGGTCGATGCCGCCACGGCTCTGGTCGACGTACGAGATGTCGACCGTGTCGCCGATCTTCAGCGTGCCGCCGTCGAGGGGCTCGAGCCCGACGATCGTCTTGAACAGCGTCGTCTTGCCGACACCGTTCGGGCCGATGACGCCGACGATGCCGTTGCGGGGCAGCGTGAAGGACAGGTCACCGATGATGACGCGCTCACCGAACTGCTTGTGCAGCTTCTCGGCGTCGATGACCTGCGAGCCCAGACGCGGGCCGACGGGGATCACGATCTCCTCGAAGTCGAGCTTGCGGGTGCGCTCGGCCTCGGTGACCATCTCTTCGTACCGGGCGAGACGGGCCTTCGACTTCGCCTGACGGCCCTTGGTGTTGCTGCGGACCCAGTCGAGCTCGGAGGACAGGCGCTTCGCGAGCTTCGCGTCCTTCTTGCCCTGCACCTCGAGGCGCGCACGCTTCTTCTCGAGGTACGTCGAGTAGTTGCCCTCGTACGGGTAGAGGCGACCACGGTCGACCTCGGCGATCCACTGGGCCACGTGGTCCAGGAAGTACCGGTCGTGGGTCACGGCGAGGACGGCACCGTGGTACTGCTGCAGGTGCTGCTCGAGCCACTGCACGCTCTCGGCGTCCAGGTGGTTGGTGGGCTCGTCGAGCAGGAGCAGGTCGGGCTTCTGGAGCAGGAGCTTGCAGAGCGCCACACGACGCTTCTCACCGCCGGACAGGTGCGTGACGAGCTCGTCCCCCGGGGGGCACTGGAGCGCGGCCATGGCCTGTTCGAGCTGCGAGTCGAGGTCCCACGCGTCGGCGGCGTCGATCTCTTCCTGCAGCGTGCCCATCTCGGCGAGGAGCGCGTCGAAGTCGGCGTCCGGCTCGGCCATCAGGGCGGAGATCTCGTTGAAGCGGGCGAGCTTCGCGTGGATCTCGCCGACGCCTTCCTGGACGTTCTCGAGCACGGTCTTCGTCTCGTCGAGCTCCGGCTCCTGCATGAGGATGCCGACGGTGAAGCCCGGCGTGAGCTTCGCCTCGCCGTTCGACGGCTGGTCGAGACCGGCCATGATCTTCAGGATCGTCGACTTGCCCGCACCGTTCGGTCCCACGACGCCGATCTTGGCGCCGGGGAGGAACGACATCGTGACGTCGTCGAGGATCAGCTTGTCGCCGACCGCCTTGCGGGCGCGGACCATCTGGTAGATGTACTCAGCCATATCGGCCCCAAGTGTAGTGACCCCGTCGGTGCACCGCGCGCCCGGCACCGGATCGCCGCTTCGCGCACCCGGCGGAATGGGGGGCTGTCGGGATCCGTGACGACGACGTAGGTTGTCCTCGCCAACCACCTCGGGGCCCGTCACTCACCACGACGCGGACCGGCTCAGGATCACGGACGGGATGACAACCATGACCAGGCACGCCACACGACTCCGCCGACTCGCGCTCCCCTTCCTCGGAGCGATCGCGCTCACCGCCGCCCTCGTCGCGCCTGCGTCTCCGGCGACGGCCGCCGGCGCGGTGCCGAAGGGCTCCCCGTACCTGCTCTACACGGCGACCATCAGCGCGGACGGGGCCGGCACGGGGTACTCGTCCTACATCAACGTGCACGACGCCCACAACAACGCCTACGCGTTCGGCATCCAGTCGGACAAGGGCTCGCCCGAGAGCAAGGGCAAGCCGCGCTTCATCTGGGAGCGGGTGCAGAACGGCAAGTTCACCTACGGGTACCTCGGTCCGGCGACGAACAAGAACACCCCGATCGGGATGCGCTGGTACCAGAACGACGTCGCGACGATGATCGTCAACCACAAGACGATCGGAACGCTCAAGCTCAACCTGGACGGTCGGTTGTTCTTCAACGCCGAGGCGAACGGCCGCCTCAACGGCGACGTCGTGCACTCCACCGTCCAGAACACCCGCATCACGGTGGGCAACGTCAAGGGCCGGACGGGTCTGAACGGCACGTGGAACACGAACTTCTCGTTCCACGGCATCAAGGCGACCCAGATCAACAAGCCTGCGGTCCAGGGAGCGACGTTCCGGATCAACGGTCGGGTCTCCGGGCTGCCGCGCGGCGGCAACTGGGACACCGATCAGGTGTCCGGCATCGGGATGATCGCGCAGAAGTGGTGACCGTCCGGCGCGTCTGACCAGGGTCACGCGGCGACCCGAGCGAGCGCCCCGTCGTCATCGGGCGACGCTGGGTCGAATGCGGCTCCGTCGTGCTCGAGCACGCGCTCGGACGGCCCTTCCAGGTCCGCGCCGTCCAGCCCGTGGTCGGTCGCGGCCTCGTTCTCGTGGTCGGGCACGGCGCCGTCGTCGTGCCCGGCGACGTCGTCGGGCCCGGCGCCGTCGTCGGGCCCGGCGCCGTCGTCGGCCTCGGCCCGGTGGCCGGCCTCCGCTTCAGGGTCGGCCTCGGCACCGAGGTCGGGCTCGTGGCCGGCGTCCTGCCCGTGCGCCTGCCGTTGGCCGTCGAGCGCCGGAGCAGCGACGAGGCCGCCGCCGTGCACCTCGCCGGTTCGGGGATCGACGCCCCGCACGCCGCCGTGCCCGGACGTGGTGTCGTTCACCTGCCGCGGCACCCGGACCCAGTTGCTGATGCCCCACGCCAGGTCGTGCCCGATGCCGTCGGCATCGATCTCGACCGACGTGCCGCCCCGGCCGTCGCGCTCCCAGGTGCGGATCCGGACGCGGCCGGACACGACGATGCGGTCGCCCTTCTTCAGGGACTTGAACACGTTCGACGCGAGGGAGCGGAACGCGGTGACGGTGTACCAGTTGGTCGCACCGTTGACCCAGGCCGCGCTGGCCCGGTCCCATCGACGTGACGGTGAGGCGAGGCGCAGGCTCGTGATGGCGATGCCGGTCTCGGTGACGAGGTGACGGGGTTCCGTGGCGACGATTCCGCAGACGGTGATGATGTCGTTCATGCGTCGATCGTCATCGAGCCCGGGGCTGCGGAAGCAGCCCCGGGCTCGATCTGTGGCGTGTGGACCCGATCAGGCGACCTGTGGAGGACGAGTCCCCCGGGCCTCCTGTCCGGCCCTGGACCGCTAGTGCGCTCGGAACTCGGGCCGCGCCGCGAGCGGGCCGAGCGCGGCGTGGACCGCACCCTTCGCCGACTCGAGCGACGGGTACAGCCCGCCGCTGCGCCCTCGTCCGTAGAGCTCGACCTGGAAGCCGTCCGCGGCACGGTGGATGCTGCCCACCGCACCTGCCGGACCGATCGCGACCCAGGTCCCGGT
The DNA here is from genome assembly GCF_044909335.1 of Curtobacterium sp. AB7. Taxonomy (NCBI): domain Bacteria; kingdom Bacillati; phylum Actinomycetota; class Actinomycetes; order Micrococcales; family Microbacteriaceae; genus Curtobacterium; species Curtobacterium sp. AB7. Next base: position 234,066 of record NZ_JBIYED010000005.1, read on the forward strand.
GTTGTTCGTCATCGTTCGACCACCTCCTCGTGGCCCCGACGCCCGAGGATCAGGACGCCAGGATGTACTGACTGTAGGCCTTGCGGACCTTGTTCACCTTGGGCAGCGCGACTGCGAGGCAGTAGCCCTGACCGGGGTTCTTCGCGAAGAAGTCCTGGTGGTACTCCTCCGCCGGGTAGAACGTCGAGAGCGGCTCGATCGTGGTGACGATCCCGCCGTCCCAGATGTCGGACGCGCGCTCGATCGCCTGCTCGAACAGTGCGCGCTGCGCGTCGTCGGCCGGGAACACCGCCGAGCGGTACTGCGTGCCGACGTCGGCACCCTGCCGGTTGAGCTGCCGCGGGTCGTGCAGCGTGAAGAACACGTCGAGGATGACCTCGTCCGGGATCACCGTCTCGTCGAAGGTGACCGCGACCGCCTCGGCGTGACCGGTCGACCCCGTGCACACCAGCTCGTACGACGGGTTCTCCACCCGACCGCCGATGTAGCCGGACTCCACGTCCTGCACGCCCTGGAGCGTGCGGTACACGGCGTCGAGACACCAGAAACATCCACCTGCGAGCACGAACGTGGTCATGGCCACAACCTACCTCCCCGACATCCGCGCGGGGCCGGACCGGGGACATGCCCTCCACAGCACGCACCGCCCACTCCGCCGTCCACGATGCGTCAGCACGGCCCCGGCGTGTCGGTGGTGGCCCGTAACGTCGAGACCACACCGACCAGGAGGCCACGATGCAGACCACGACCGAACCCGCACTGCGGATCCGCACCGTCCCGCTCTCCCGGTCGCGCGGCGACTACCGCATCCTCGACGTCCGCGACGACCTGAGCCGCGTGACCCGCGCCAACGGCGAGATCGTCGGCTACGTCGACCGCATCGACGTCGCCGGTGACACCGCCTACCGCGCCCGTCGCTACGTCGCGACCGAGCGTCGGTTCGTCGAGCTGCCGAACGTGTGGTCCGCCGACGACGCCGTGGACTGCCTCCGCTGGTCATGATGTTCCAGATTGGAATCATCTCGGGTCGGATGCGCGGAACGCCGTTCGTCCTCCCCGGGGCCTGACCGTTTCGTGAGTATGGTGCGCGCATGGACTGGTGGAACGACCTGACCGACTGGACTTCGTCCGACGACGGGTGGCGGGTGATCTCGGGTGCCGTGATCCCCTTCGTCGCCATCGTCGTCGCCGGCGTGATCGCGGCGCTCATCGGACGGGGTGCGACCAAACGGGTCGTGGCCCTGCAGGAGCGCGAGTCGAAGAACGCCGCCGTCGCGGCGATCATCTCCGCGGCGCGCAAGGCCGCTGCTTGGGGTTCGCTCGGGCACGACGAACGCGGCTACGCGGACCACCTTGCAGAGGATGCCGACATCCGGCTCCGGCTGCTCCCCGTGCAGGGTGCGCCCCTCGCCGCCAACTGGGCACAGCACGAGATCGCCGACATCAAGAAGAACTCGTCGACCTTCAGTTTCCAGGCCGACCAGTCGCTCGCGGAGTTCCGCGACCGCCTGCTCGAGTGGCAGGCCCGTCCGGGTCGCGCACGCAAGCTCTTCAAGGCCGACCTCGAGCGCTGGAAGTTCGAGTCCCCCGACCCGGATGCCGACCTGATCAAGCGCCAGCAGGACTGGAACGCCGACCAGAACAGCACCGCCCGCCCGCAGACCCCGGCAGCGCCCGCTCAGGCCGCTCCCGTCGAGCGCCCGACGCCGACGACGACTTCCCTGCGTCCGGCACAGCGTCCGGGAGGCACGCCCGCCTCCGCGCCGTCGGCCCCCGCCAACGCCGGGTCGGCCCCCGCCGGTGGCGCCCCCGCTGCCGCAGCCGGGTCGGCGTCCGCTCCCGCTGCAGGACCCGGGTTCTCGGTGAACCGCGGTGGGTCGGACGCCAACGCCACGCGCTCCTACGGCGAGAACACCACCCGCGTCTACGGTGACGACGCCGCACCGCCCGTGCGCCCGGCGCTCGGCACACCCACGTCCCCCGCACGCTCCACCCCGAGCCGCGGCACCGACGACACCGAGGTGGTGGACGACGACGCCGTCACCAAGGCATTCGGTGACACCGACCGGGTGACCCCGGCCCGCGGCACCGACCGTCCCGCGTCGTCCACCGTCGCGACGCCGGCGCCCACCTCGGCCGACGCCCACGTCAACCGGACGCCCGCCAACGACGTCCCGACGACCCCGGCGTCCGCTCCTGCTCCGAGGGTCGAGACCCCGGGCACGACGAACACGACGTCGATCCCGACCCGCATCACCCAGGCCCCGGCAGAGCCCACGGACGCGGACGAGACGTCCGAGGCGACGCACACGCAGCCGATCAGCGCCTCTGAACTCCGTCGCCGCGCCGCGGACGACGACGAGTAGCGGGCACGGTCAAGCAGCACCCGGCACCCAGCACCCAGCACCCAGCGTCCGACACCCCCCCCACGAACGAGCAACGGGCCGCCATCCGATCGGATGGCGGCCCGTTCGCGTCGTGCCCCCGGCAGGAATCGAACCCGCGGCACGGTGGGTAGAAACCACCTGCTCTATCCACTGAGCTACGGAGGCGAGCGACGTCGATTCTAACCGGGACCCGCCGGTCGAGCGGTTCCGGAACGGTTCGGCCGTCGTCTGCCCGCAGTTCGCCTCCGGGACACCCGCGCTTCGTACCGTCCGGGAGATGCACTCCTCTGCCACCGTCCTCGCCGTCGTCCCCGCACGCGCCGGCTCGAAGGGCATCCCGGGCAAGAACCTCCGGACGGTCGGCGGACGGTCGCTCGTCCGCCGGGCCGTGGAGTCGGCACGCAGCGCAGCACTGATCGACGCCGTGGTCGTCACGACCGACGGTGACGCCATCGCCGCAGAGGCCCGCGCCGCCGGCGCCGACGTGGTCCGACGGCCGGCCGACCTCGCGGACGACCAGGCGTCGTCGGAGTCCGCGCTGCTCCACGTGCTCGACGAACTCGAGGCCGCCGGCGATGCGCTGCCCGAGGTCCTGGTGTTCCTGCAGGCGACCTCGCCGTTCATCGACCCGGACGACCTCGACACGGCGATCCGGCGCGTCTCGGAGGGGCACGCCGACGTCGTGTTCGCCGCAGCGCCGTCGCACGCGTTCCTGTGGCGCGTTGCCGCCGACGGTTCCGCCGTCGCCGTGAACCACGACGCGGCCACCCGTCCGCGTCGCCAGGACCGCGCGGCCGAGTACCGCGAGACCGGCGCCTCGTACGTCATGCGGACCGACGGCTTCCGGCAGCACCGGCACCGCTTCCACGGCCGCGTCGAGCTCATCGCCGTCGACCCCGCCGGCGCGATCGACATCGACGACGAGACCGACCTGATCGCGGCCGAAGCCGCGGCCGAAGCCGCGGCCGAAGCCGTCGCTCCCCAGATCCCGGACCACGACCCATCCCCGACGCGGGCAGCCCCCGCACTGAACGGAGCACCATGACCGTCACCATCGGCACGTCCACGATCGGCGCGGGCCACCCCGCGTACCTCATCGGCGAGATCGGCCTCAACCACAACGGTGACGTCGACATCGCCAAGCAGCTCATCGACGTCGCTGCCGACGCCGGGCTGCAGGCCGTCAAGTTCCAGAAGCGCACTCCGGCGATCTCCACGCCCGAGCACATGAAGAACACGCCCCGCAGCACCCCGTGGGGCGAGATGACCTACCTGGAGTACCGCTACCGCGTCGAGTTCGACCGCGACCAGTACATCGAGATCGGCGACCACGCGACGCTGCGCGGCCTCGACTGGTTCGCCTCCCCCTGGGACGAGCCGTCGGTGGACTTCCTCGAGGACCTCAACGTCGTCGCGTACAAGATCGCCTCGGCGTCGGTGACCGACCTCGGGATGCTCGCCGCCGTCGCCGCGACCGGCAAGCCCGTCATCCTGTCGACGGGCATGTCGACGCTCGAGCAGATCGACGCCGCCGTCGACGCCCTCGGAACCGACCGCCTCGTGCTCATGCACGCCACGTCGACGTACCCGCTCCCCGCCGAGGAGGCGAACCTGCGCATGATCGACACCCTCGCGCACCGGTACGCGGGCGTGCCGGTCGGGTACTCCGGCCACGAGCCGGGGTTGCAGATCTCGATCGCCGCCGTGGCCCTCGGTGCGACCGCGGTCGAACGGCACATCACGCTCGACCGCACGATGTGGGGCTCGGACCACGCGGCCTCGCTCGAGCCGCACGGCCTGAAGACCCTGGCGCGGGACATCCGGATCATCGAGACCGCGCTCGGTGACGGGGTGAAGCGCATCTTCCCCGGCGAGCGGGCGCCGCTCGCCAAGCTGCGCCGCGTCGGCGCGTGAGCGCAGCGCGCGAACGCGGAGCGCGTGAGGACGGAGACCGCGTGAGCGGCCCGGTCGACGAAACGGGCACTCTGGACGTGCCGGCTGACGGGGGTGCGTCGTCCGTCGGACGGGAGGCGCGCCTCCCGTCCGGCCCGTCACCCCGCGGCCGACGTGTGGTCGCCCTGGTCGACACCGACTCGTTCGCCAAGTGGGGCGCCCACCTGCTCGCCGCGGCACCAGCCGGCTGGGACCTCGACCTGCGGACCGTCGCGACGCCGCGTTCGGCCAGCGCGAAGCAGCTGCGCTCGGCGTTCCGCGGGCTCGACGCACGACTCGCACACCTGCGGACGGCTCCGCCGACGCCGAAGGACGTCGATGCGGTCGTCGAGGAGCTCCGCGTCGATCCGCCCGACGCCGTCCTCGTGTCCCTGATCGGCCCGGTCGCCGAACTCGTCATCGACGAGGTGCACCGTCGGATCCCGGACCGGCCGGTGCTGGTGTCCGGCCTGCCGGGCATCTCGTTCCCGGCGAAGTGGAAGGGCATCTTCTTCCGCGCGCGTGCCGACCTGTTCGTGCTGCACAGCCACCGCGAGGTGCGGGCGTACGAGGAGATGGCGATCGAGGGCGGTGTCGAGCCGCACTTCGCGCTCGCCACGCTGCCCTTCGCCCGGAGCGCGAGCGCCAGCGCCAGCACCAGCGCCAGCACGGGCGCGCCCGATGCGACCGGTGTGAACGTCCGTGACGCCGTCGTCTTCGCCGCCCAGCCGAGCGTCCCGCTGGAGCGCGTCGACCGGGCCCTCGTCGTGGAGTGGCTCGTCGCGACCGCACGGCAGCACCCGGAGTGGCGCGTCGTGATCAAGACCCGCGCGGCCGCCGGCGAACACCAGACGCACCGCGAGGAACATCCCTACCCCGACCTCGTCCCGGCCGACGCACCGGCGAACCTCGTGGTCGAGAGCGGGCCGATGGCCGAACACCTCGACCGTGCAGTGGCCCTCGTGACGATCAGCTCGACGGCGGTGCTCGAAGCCGCCGCACGTGGTGTGCCCGCGCTGACCCTGACCGACTTCGGCATCGGCCGCCACCTCATCAACGAGGTGTTCGTGTCGAGCGGCCTCGAGGGCGATTCGGTCGACCTGGTGGACGGCCGGTTCGGGACGGTCCGACCGAGCTGGATGCAGGACAACTACTTCCACCCAGCCTCGGACGACGACTGGCAGCGTCGACTCACGGAGCTCATGGTGCAACGGGACGCCGGGACGCTCGTCGACCGGGAACCCGCACGCCGCAGCCGAGGCGGTGTGCTGCGCCGGGCCTGGGAGCGGAAGAACGCACTCGGCGGCGCGGACCGCTCCGCGCTGGGCTGGCTCGCGCTCGTGATCGGGGCGCCGATCCGGACGACGAAGCGACTGGCTCGGAAGGCCAGGGCGCTGGTCGACCCGCCGGAGCCGGTCGTGGTGGCGGCGCCGACGTCGCAGCGCGCGGCAAGCGCGGGTGCCGGCAGCGCGGCGGGCGCCAGCAGCGCGGCGGGCGGCGGGTCAGAGGGCCTTGGCGATCGCCAGCAGGAGCTGGTCGCGGGTGGGGACCCCGGGTGAACGGAAGACCTCGGCGCCGTCCTGCCGCCGCACGATGATCGTGGGCGTGGAACGGATGCCGAGGTCCTCTGCGTCGTCGGGGTACGACGCCACGTCACGCTCGGTCACGGCGAGCCCGGGCACGAGCGCCGACGCCTCGGCCGACACCCGGCGGGCGGCGGCGCACGGCGCACAGAAGGCGGACGTCCAGAGGTCGAGCTGCATGTGACCGTGCAACGCGGCGGCGCGGGGTTCTACTCCCGGTCGAACTCGCCGCTGCGGTCGCCGCGGTCGGCCAGGTCATCCACCGGGTCGGACTCCCCCGGCTCGTAGGTGAACTCGACCGAAGTCTGGTCGAGGACCTGACGGGACTTGGTGGCGCGGTAGGTGAAGGCCGTCTGCAGGCCCTCGACGTCGGCGAACACCGTGACCTCGTCGTCCAGCGCGTCGCTCGTCGCGGTGCGGGTGTCGGTCGTGCCGTCGAAGGGTCCGCCGTGGAAGATCGCGGTGTACTCGTCGCCTTCGTGGATGGTGATGTCGCTCATGCATCCCTTCTACCAGGCGGCCCCTGATGCGGTCTGTTGCGCAACGCATAGCATCGCTATATAGTTCAGCTATGGAAACAACGCGAGCGCAGACGGTCGAGACGCTCCTCGTCTCCGTCAACCGCCTGATCCGCAGCGCCGTGCAGTCGACGGGCAACACCACGTCGGCCGCGGTCTGGCGCACGCTCGGCATCCTCGAGTCCGACGAGCCGCTCCGGCTCGGTGAACTCGCGGCGGCCTCGCGCGTCGCGCAGCCCACGATGACCCGACTCGTGACCGGCATGCTCGCCGACGGTCTGGTCACACGGAGCGTCGACCCCGACGACTCCCGCGGCCAGCTCATCGAGATCACCGACGCAGGCCGCGCCCGACTCACCGCCTGGCGCGCCACGCTCACCGAAACGGTCGGCCCGTTGTTCGCCGACCTCACCGACGACGACTGGGACGTGCTGCACCACGCGTCCGTCCTGATCGCCCAGCGCACAGCACCCACCAGAACGGAGACCACCGCGTGAACGCCCACGCACCTGCCGGCCAGTCCGGCTCCATCCTCAAGCAGTCTTCAGCGGTCTGGGCGATCGCCTTCGCCTGCGTCGTCGCCTTCATGGGCATCGGCCTCGTCGACCCGATCCTCCCCGCGATCGCCGCATCACTCAAGGCGACCCCGGCGCAGACCGAACTGCTCTTCACGAGCTACCTCGCCGTCACCGGTGTGGCGATGTTCTTCACGAGCTGGGTCTCGAGCCGCATCGGCGCGAAGCGCACCCTGCTCATCGGTCTGGCGCTCATCGTCGTGTTCTCGGTCCTCGCCGCGACGTCGAACAGCGTGTGGAGCATCATCGACTTCCGTGCCGGCTGGGGCCTCGGCAACGCGCTCTTCATCTCCACCGCCCTGGCGACCATCGTCGGTGCAGCGTCAGGCGGGACCGCCTCGGCGATCATCCTGTACGAGGCAGCACTCGGTCTCGGCATCGCCGTCGGCCCGCTCGTCGGCGGCCTGCTCGGGTCGGTGAGCTGGCGCGGCCCGTTCTTCGGTGTCACCACGCTGATGGCCGTCGCGTTCATCGCCATCGTTGCGCTGCTCAAGACCGGCAGCCTCGAGAAGCCCACGCCCACCAGGCTCTCGGCACCGTTCCGTGCCCTCGGCCGTCCCGCGCTCGCCGCACTGGCCGCGACCGCGCTGTTCTACAACATCGGCTTCTTCGTCCTGCTCGCCTACACGCCGTTCCCACTCGGGTTCGGTGCACTCGGCATCGGCTGCACGTTCTTCGGCTGGGGGCTCGGTCTCGCGATCACCTCCGTCTGGGTCGCCCCGATGCTCACCGCCCGTCTCCGCAGGACGACCGTGTTGAAGATCGCGCTGCCCCTGCTGGCACTCGACCTCTTCGCCGCGGCCGTCGTCGTGGACTCGCAGGTCGGCCTCATCATCTGCGTCATCGTCGGTGGTCTGGTCCTCGGCGTCCTGAACACGGTCCTCACCGAGTGCGTGATGGAGGCCACGGACCTGCCCCGCTCGGTCGCCTCGAGCGCCTACTCGGCCGTCCGCTTCATCGGCGGCGCCATCGCCCCGCCCGTCGCGACCCTGCTCGCCGACGCGTACGCCCCCTCAGCCGCGTACGTCTTCGCCGGAGCGTCCGTCGCCGTCGCGTTCGTCGTCATCCTCTGCACCACGAAGGTCCTGCGCCGCGTGGACGACGGTGCCGAGCCGGAGCGCGTCGAGGCCGAGGCGATCGGCGCCGGCGAGATGTCCTAACTCCCCCGCTCGCCGCTTCCGTCTCCGTCTCCGTCTCCGTCTCCGTCTCCGCGTTCGTCTCCGCGTTCGTCTCCGTCTCCGCGAGCGGGCGAAACACCCGGGTGCCTCCCGACGCGGCCCGGGTGTTTCGCCCGCTCGCGCTCTGCGCACTGGGCGCGACCAGTCTGGAGGCGCGGCGCCCGCCCGGCTGACCGCCACCGGGCCTCCAGGCGGTCACCGTCACCACCCGGCGTGCGTCCGCCTCATCCCCCGGCCGGCCCGCTCGCCGAGCGGGCGAAACACCCGCGTCACCCCGCCGCCGGGCCGCGGCATTCCGCCCGCTCGCGCTGGCGCGGGGCGGCCAGAGCGCGGCTCCCCCCGACCGTCTCGCCGAGCGGGCGAAATGCCCGGGTCACCCCGCCCCGCGACCGCGGCATTCCGCCCGCTCGCGTGGTGGGCGCAGTGGACGCGACCAGCCTGGAGGCCCGGCACCCGCCCCGCGGACCGGCACCGGGCCTCCGTGCCGTCACCACCACCGCCCAACGCGCCTCCGGCCCCGCCGCCCGCGAGCGGGCGAAACACCCGTGTGCTTCGCGACGCGACCCGGGCATTTCGCCCGCTCGCGGGTTCGGGGGACGCGACCGCGCACCAGCGCGGACGCGAGCCCCGCACCGGCCGCGCACCACCCGCGCACGGGGCGCACGCGGGCCGGGAATAGGATCGTGCACATGGCAACCGCGAATGACCGCCTCGTCTGGATCGACTGCGAGATGACCGGCCTCGACCTCGAGGTCGACGAACTCGTCGAGGTGGCCGTGGTCATCACCGACTTCGACCTCGAGCCCGTGCACCCCGGATTCGACATCGTGATCAAGCCGGACCAGTCCGCGCTCGACAACATGAACGAGTTCGTGACGAACATGCACGTCACGTCGGGACTCATCGAGGAGATCCCGAACGGCGTCAGCCTGGCGGACGCCGAGTACCAGGTGCTCGAGTACATCCTCGAGCACGTCCCCGCCGAGGGCACCGCTCCCCTGGCCGGCAACACCATCGGCACCGACCGTGCGTTCCTGTCCAAGTACATGCCCCGCGTCGACGGCCACCTGCACTACCGCAGCGTCGACGTGTCGAGCATCAAGGAGCTCTGCCGCCGCTGGTTCCCACGCGTGTACTTCAACTCGCCGGAGAAGCACGGCGGGCACCGCGCGCTCGCGGACATCCTCGAGTCGATCCGTGAGCTCGAGTACTACCGTCGCGCCGGCTTCGTCGCCGAGCCCGGGCCGACCACCGACGACGTCCGCGCCGTCCAGGCCGAGGTCGTCGAGAAGTGGGAACCGCGCCTGGCCCAGCCTGCGGCCGAGTGACGACACGGGTGGTCAGCACCGCCCGCAGCATGTACTACTATTGAGTGGTCGCGCCGGTCCGCCGGTGTGTGCATGGTGGATATAGCTCAGTTGGTAGAGCGCCTGGTTGTGGTCTAGGAGGTCGCGGGTTCGAGACCCGTTATTCACCCCAGTCGAGGGAGAGTCCTGTTGCGTGTGACGCAACCGGGGCTCTCCCTCAGTGTTCGTCCGGGCGCCTCCGGTGCCGTGCGGCTTCGCCGCGAGTGGTCAGCGCGGTGTGGGACGATCCCTGCGTGATGGAGATGTCCGCCGACGACTTCGAGCAGCTCGTGACCGACGAACTCGACCTGCTCCCCGACGAGATGGTCGACGGGCTCGACAACGTGGTGTTCGTCGTCGAGGACGAACCAGAGAACGGCGACGAGCTCTTCGGCGTGTACGACGGCATCGCGGCGACCGAGCGCGGGCAGTACGGCTTCGGTGAACTGCCCGACCGCATCGTGGTGTTCCGCAAGCAGCACTTGGCCGAGTGCGACACCGTCGAGGAGCTGAAGGACGAGGTGCACACCACCCTCGTCCACGAGATCGGGCACTTCTACGGCATCGACGACGAGCGGCTGCACGAGCTCGGCTGGGCGTGACGCGCTCCGGGAACCGTTTCTCACCAGAATCCAACATGTTTAGTGACGGCGGCGAAAATACGCCATGCTCGCAGGACCATGCCAACGAGAACTTCGCCGCGGTCGCTCGCAGCCGCCTTCGATTCCCGCCGGAACGCCCTGAACGCAATCCGTCTCGTCCTGGCGTCGGCGGTGATCCTCGCCCACGCTTGGCCGATGGGCGGTTGGAGCGGGGAACCGTCGGCCGGCGGTCTCTCGATCGGCGACTGGGCGGTGGGTGCGTTCTTCGCCATCTCGGGATTCCTGATCACGCGCAGCCGGATGCGGACCGCGTTGACGGACTTCGTCCTCCGCAGGTTCCTCCGCATCTACCCCGCCTACATCACCGTGACGCTCGTCATCGCGTTCGGCTTCGCCCCGGTCGCGGTGCTCGCGTTCGGCGAGGCGTCGTGGAGTGTCTGGGCGAGCGTCTCGTTCGTGCTCCGCAACCTCTTCCTCAAGATCATGCAGGACGACATCCCCGGGACGATCGAGGACGTCCCCTTGCCCGGGGTGTGGAACGGATCCTTCTGGACGCTCGGGTACGAGTTCGCGTGCTACCTCGTCATCGGTGTCCTCGTGGCGGTGCTGCGGCGGCGATCGCTCCTCATCGGCGGAGTGCTCCTGGGGATGGCCCTGTCAGGCGGCGCCGCGCTCGCGCTCGCGGCTGACGTGATCTCGGTTCCGACAGCGCTGGGCGTCGCCTTCCGACCGACGGCGTTCTTCTTCGGTGGCGCGTTCGTGTTCCTCGTCGCGGATCGACTCCCGGCACGAGCGTGGTTCGCCGGCGCGATGGCACTGGTGCTCGTGGCGGGTGCCGGGACCGGGTTCACGGTCCTGGTGGCGCCCGTTCCGCTCGCCGTCCTCTGCGTGCTCGCCGGGGCGTGGCTGCGTGGCGACCGGCTCACCGCGCGGCACGACGTCTCGTACGGCGTGTACCTGTACGGCTGGCCCGTGGGTCAGATGATCGCTCACGTCCTGGTGAGACCGACCGCGGAGCCCTGGGTGATCGCCGGCGTCACGATCCTCGGGTCGATCCCGTTCGCGATCGCGAGCTGGTTGCTCGTCGAACGGCCGGCCATGCGGCTCGCGGCGCCATCGCGACGTCGCTCCGACGTGGCACCGGCGGGCCTCCCCGCGTCCAGCTCGACGCGTGACTGCCAGCGGTTCGATGCGCGTCCGCTGCCCTCGCAGCGCGAGACAGAACAGCTCCGCGAGACGGAGCAACCTCGCAGGGCGGAGCTCCTCCGCGGAACGGACCGACCGCGCGGCGCACGACACCGACGACCCGACGCGCCTGCGGGGCCTGCGGCGTCTGGGGGGCCTGGGGCGCCCGGGACCCACACGATGTCGGGCAAGCGCGGAACCGGCGACGCGGCGCGTCCAAGCCGACCGGCGGGACCACCGAGCGGCACGCGCGACTGACACACGAGCTCCGGCATCGGACGCTGCACAGTGCCCGTCAGAACCGCGTCGGTCCCACCTCGTGGTACTTCTCCCACGCCTCCACCGGCCCCCGCCCGTGCAGCGCGTACTCCCCCACGAGCCGCTCCTTGTAGACGGCCGGGTTGTGCGACGCCACCACGCGGGCGTTCCGCCAGTGCCGGTCGAGCGCCCGGGTGCGGTCGGCCGCCGAGGCTCCCCCGACCTCGAACAGTTCGGACGCCGACCGAAGCACGCGCGGCCCGATCTCGACCTGCGCCTGGTACACGGCGTTCTCGGCGGCATCGAGCAGTGCGTGGTCGACCCCGACGCCCGGCTCGTTCGTCGCCACCACCGCGTCGAGCAGCCCCGCGGCAGCGACGACGAGCGACCGCGCGGTGAACGCCCCGGCGGACAACCGCCCGAGGACCGCCAGGACCTGCGGGTCCTCCCCCGGAGTGGCGGCGTTCGCGTGGATGTACGTCCGGGTCCGCGGCCGCACGAAGGCGACCGCATCGTCGGACACCGCCTGTCCGATGCCGGCCAGGACGGCCAGCAGGTACAGCTGGAAGAAGGCCTGGATGTGCGACAGCGGTGCGTCCTTGTACGCCGACACCACGGCGGGGTCGACCGGCACACCCTCGAAGACCGTGGTGCCGGACGCGGTCAGCCGCTGCCCGAACCCGTCCCAGTCGTCGACGCTCGTCACGCCCGGCGCGTCCACCGGCACGGCGAACGTCACGCGGTCCCCCGAGCGGTCCGCCGCCAGGTAGATCCAGTCGGCGTAGAGCGTGCCGGTCGAGTAGAACTTCCGCCCGTCGAGACGGAGGGAATCGCCAGCCGGCGTCACCGTCGTCGAGATGTCGGCCAGGGTCGTGCCGGTCCGCTCCGAGGTCGCGTTCCCCACGATCGCCCCGTCGACGATGCGTTGGAGCCACTCGTCCCGTCCGGCCGACGATGGCCGGAGCAGCACGAGTTCGGTGTACCCGAAGTGACCGCGCCACAGGTGCGCGACGTTCGAGTCCGCGGCCGCCAGGTCCGCAACCAGGTGCACGAGTTCGACCAGGCTCACGCCGAACCCGCCGCGGTCCTCCGGCACGCGCAGCCGCCCGAACCCGGCGTCGGCGAGCGCCCGGACCTCGGCGTGCGGCAACGGCCGGTCGCCGGGGGTGCCGGAGGCGAGCTCGCGCTCGACCGCGCCCTCGCGGATGGTCGCGAACACGGGTGCGAAGCGTTCGCGCAGGGTCGCCAGACGATCGGCCGGGAGGCCCGTCACCCGTCCGTCGCTCGTCGTCGCGTCCGTCATGCGGTCACCTCCACGGCACGTGCCGCGTCCGCCACACCGCTCGCGCCGCCGGAGAACGCGCCGCGCCACTGCCGGGCGGGGTGCGAGTCCGGCAGCTGCGCGTGCCCGAAGAGCTTCTCGCGCAGGGTTCCCTCGCGGTACTCGGACTGCATCAGCCCACGCTCCTGCAGGGTGGGCGCGATGTGGTCGACGAACTCCTCGTACGAGCCGGGCAGCGTCCAGTTGATGACGTTCACCCCGTCGACGCCGACGCGTTGCCAGTCGGCGAGTTCGTCGGCGATCTGCTCCGGGGTGCCGACGACCCGCGCACGGAGCTTGGCGGACAGGCGTGCGAGGTCGGCGATCGTGGGTTCGCGGTCGCCGGCGGCTTCGCGGAGCCACTGCAGGTGCGACTGCCCGGCGTGGGTGCGGACCTCGGACAGCGGGGTGTCCGGGTCGAGGGCCTCGCCGGTGTCCGGGTCGAAGCCGAGGTTCGAGTGCACCAGGAAGCCGTCGGCCGCCAGGTACTCGTCGATCTCCGCTTCCTTGGCCTTCGCCTCGGCCTCGGTGGACCCGGTGACGAAGGTCAGCCCGAGGAAGAACGCGATGTCCTCCCGTCGACGCCCGGCTGCCCGGGCGAGGTCGCGGGTCTCGCGGATGAGCTGCTCGGTGGCGTCGCGGTTCGAGGTCAGGATGAACTGGGCCTCGGCGTTCCGTGCGGCGAAGGCCCGACCGGCGGGCGAGGAGCCGGCTTGGAACAGCACCGGCGTCCGCTGCGGGCTCGGCGCGCTCAGGTGCGGCCCCTGCACGTCGTAGCGCTTCCCGTGGTGGTCGATGCGGTGCACCTTGTCGGGGTCGGCGTAGCCACGCACCGGGTCCTTCAGCACGGCGCCGTCCTCCCACGAGCCCTCCCAGAGCTTCGCGCAGACCTCGAGGTACTCCTCGGCCCAGACGTACCGCTCGTCGTGTTCCTCGAGCCGGTCGGCGCCGAAGTTCCGGGCGGCGCTGTCGAGGGCGCTCGTGACGACGTTCCAGCCGATCCGGCCCCGGGTGATGTGGTCGAGGGTGGAGACCTTGCGGGCGAAGTCGAACGGGTGCGACTGGATGACGCTCGACGTGAACGCCAGGCCGAGGTGCTCGGTCGACACGGCGAGCGCGGAGAGCAGCACCGATGGATCGTTCGAGGGGATCTGCAGCCCCTCGCGCAGGTTGGTCGAGTAGTCGCCGCGCCCCGGCCCGTAGGTCCCGACGACGTCGGCGAAGAACATCGCGTCGAACCGGCCGCGCTCGAGGGTCTTCGCCAGGTCGGTCCAGAGCGTGACGTCGTCGAAGTCCGCCTGACGGGCGTCGGGGTGCCGCCAGAGGCCGTGCTGGATGTGCGACGTCGTGTTCATGACGAAGGCCGCGAAGCGCAGCGGTCGATTCGGTGCATCGCTCATGCATCCCATCGTGGTCGGCGGGCACCGCCTGACGACAGCGACGTGACCCTCCGTTACGCGCGGTGTTCCCCCCGGCTCTGGAGGCGACCATGCTCCTGAGGCATGCCGACCCCGAGCACCGTCACCGCGCCTCCCGGCCGTTCCGCCGCACCGTCGACCACCGCGACCCGCCGTCGCGTCGCTCTCGCCTCGTTCGTCGGCACGACCGTCGAGTACTACGACTTCTACCTGTACGCGACGGCGTCCGCCCTGGTGTTCGCGCCCACCTTCTTCCCGTCGGTGACGCCGGCGGTCGGGGTGATCGCGTCGTTCGCCACCTACGGGGTCGGCTTCGTCGCCCGGCCGCTCGGCGGGGTGATCGCCGGACACCTGGGCGACCGCATCGGACGCAAGAAGCTGCTCGTCGCGTCCCTGGTGCTGATGGGCATCGCGTCGACCCTGATCGGGGTCGTACCGTCGGCGGCGACCATCGGGGTCGGTGCCGTCGTCGCGCTGGTGTTCTTGCGGTTGCTGCAGGGCGTCGCGGCCGGCGCGGAGTGGGGCGGGTCCGCGCTGCTGTCCGTCGAGCACGCACCCGAACGGCACCGCGGGCTGTTCGGGGCGTTCACGCAGATGGGGTCGGCGGGTGGGATGCTGCTCGCGACCGGCGTGTTCACCCTGGTGCGGTCCCTGCTCGGCAACGAGGTGTTCCTGGCCTGGGGCTGGCGGCTGCCGTTCCTGTTCTCCGCCGTGATCGTGGCGGTCGGCCTGGTCATCCGGCTCGGCGTGCAGGACGCGCCGGTGTTCCAGGAGCTGCGGGCCTCCGGCGGGGTCGAACGGTTCCCGGTCTGGCAGGCGATCCGGCACCACCCGCGCGCGATCCTGGTGACCGCCGGACTGCGCCTGGTGCAGCCCGCGCTGTACTCGATCCTGACGACGTACTCGCTGACCTACCTCGCGGCCGTACGGGGACCGTCGGGCTCGGACGCCGGGTTGCAGGCAGTGCTCGTCATCTCGTCGGTGTCGCTCGTGTCGACGCCGTTCTGGGGCTGGCTGTCCGACCGGGTGGGGCGCCGAGTGCTCACGATCTGGTCGGCCGTGGGGATCGCCGTGCTCATCTGGCCGTTCTTCGCGTTCCTCGACGCCGGGCCGCTCGTGCTGCTGCCGCTCGTGGCGCTGATCGGGATGTGCGTCTTCCACGACAGCATCTACGGGCCGCAGGCAGCCTGGTTCGCGGAGCAGTTCCCGACCGGACGGCGGTACTCGGGGATGTCGCTCGGGTACCAGATCGGGTCGATCTTCTCGGTGGGGCTGACGCCGCTGCTCGCCGCGGTGTTCGTGGAGCTCGGTGGGGGCTCGCCGTGGATCCTGTGCGGGTACCTCGGGGTGTACGCGGTGCTGACCGTCGTGGCGGCGGTGTTCGCGGTGGATCCGGTCGCGCGGGCGCGCGGCGCTGCGCGGGCGGGCGCTGCGCGGGGCCGAGTCTCGCGGTGAGCGACAGTTCTCTCGCTCGTGAGCCCGTGAACTGTCGCTCAGCCCGAGACTCGGCGCGGCCAGCCGAGACTCGGCGCGGCCAGCCCGAGACTCGGGGCGGCCTGATGGTCACGGCGACCGACCCGCTACGTCCGCAGCACCACGTCGGCCAGGGACGCCGGGTCCTCGGCGGCGATGAAGTCCTGCTCCTGCGCCGCCCACCGTTCCCACTCGCGCGCGAAGGTGTCGCCGTCGCGGCCGATCGCCCGGTCCCAGCGGACCGCATCGTCTGCCTCGAGCCACACCGCCAGCGAAGCCAGCGGCACCGATGCCCGGGACACCGCCCCGCAGCCCTCGATCACGATCGGCAGATCGGAGTCGACCGCGGTCCACTCAGCCGGGCCGTCGGCCACCCAGTCCCACCGGCGGTACCCGCTGGGAGGCCCGAGCACGTCGCGCACCACGGCGTCGGCCGCCGCACGGAGTCCGTCCCACCCCGGGTAGACGTCGTCGAGGTGCACGACCTGCGCCCCCAGCGCCTGCGCGAGCTGGGCGCCGAGGGTCGTCTTGCCGGTGCCGGAACGGCCGTCGACGAGGACCACGAGGCGCCCGCCCGATGCCGCCGCAGCACCGGCCGCGGCCGCAGCGACGCCTGCGGCGAGGCCCTCGCCGTCCGCCGGGCCAGCCGGGTCCGCCGGGCCAGCCGGGTCCGCCGAGTGCACCGGGTCCGCCGGGTCCGCCGGGTCCGCCGGGTCCGCCGGGTGCACCGGGTCCGCCGGGTGCACCGGGTGCACCGGGTCCGCCGGATCCGCCGGGTCCGCCGACTCACGCACGCCAGGTCCCCGCTGCCACGGCGACCGCGATCGACGCGACACCGATCCCGACGAGCACAGCGACCATCGCCCACTCCGGCCACGCGAACCGTGCGGCCCTTGCCCACGTGCGTCGCCCGGGAGCCCCGAACCCGCGCGACTCCATCGCCACCGCCAACGTCGTCGCCCGTCGCAGCGCCAGGACCAGCAGCGCGAACGCCATCGACGCCCCGCGCCGCAGCCGCCCGGTGTCGGCAAGACCTCGCGCACGCCGCGCCATCGCGAGCTGCCGCCAGTCGTCCACCAGCAACGTCATCATCCGGATGGCCGCGAGGGCCCCGAGCACGAACCGTGCCGGCAGCCGCAGCACCTGTGCGAGCCCGTCGGCCAGGTCGGTGGGGTCGACGCGGATGAACAACGCGACCGCGGGCAGCCCCACCGCGAGCACGCGGAGCGCCGTCGCCAGGGCGAGCGTCAGCGACCCGTCGGTGACGTGGGCGAAGCCGAAGTCGAACCACTCCCGTCCGGAGGGTCGTCCGTACAGCGCGATGCTCACCGCCGTGAGCGGCACGGCCACCAGGACCGGTGACACCCGCAGCAGCAGTGTCCGCACCGGCAGCCGCAGGAGTGGCAGGAGCGCGAGCTCGACCGCGAGGGCGACGGCTGCGGACACGACGTCCAGGCTCAGCACGAGGCACACGCCGAGCGCGAGGACGCCGACGAGCGAGGCCACCGGTTGGACGGCTCGGACGCCGCGGTGGTGATCGGTCGGGTCGGTGGCGGTCGTCGCGTCGGTTCGGCCTGGAGGCGCGGCTCGGCCCGTCGACATCGGCCTCGGCTTCGGGGCGGTCGCCGTCGCACCCCCCTGGTCGCGGTCCACGCGCCGGGCGCCGTCCGACCCGAGTACGACCTCGTCGGCGTCGAGCGCCCGGATCAGGTCGCGGTCGTGCGTGACGGCGACGACGGTGGTGCCGGCGTCGGCGAGGGCGCCGAGGTGCCGGACGACAGCGTCCCACGTGGACCGGTCCTGCCCGGAGGTCGGTTCATCGAGCACGACGACCGGCGGCCGCGCGGCGACGACCGCGGCGATGGCGAGCCGTCGCTGCTCGCCGCCGGACAGCGTGAACGGGTTGGCCTCGGCGAGGTGGGCGAGGCCGAACTCGCCGAGGAGCGCGTCCGCCCGGCCAGCGACGTCCGGAGCGCCGATCGCGCGGGGGCCGGCCTCGACCTCTTCGCGGACCGAGCCGGCGACGAACTGGTGCTCGGGGTCCTGGAAGACGGTGCCGATGCGGGCGGCGAGTTCGCGGCTCGACCACGTGTGCGGCGCCGGGTCGAGGCCGGCGGCGAGGTCCGTCGTGGCGGCGAGCTCCCCCGCGGCCGGAGGCAGGAGCCCCGCGAGCGTGAGGCCGAGCGTCGACTTGCCGATCCCGTTCGGCCCCGTGATCGCCAGGACCTGTCCGGCTCGGAGCCCGAGGTCGATGCCGCTGCCCACCCGCTGCCGCTTGGCCCGGCCGGTCCCGAGGTCCCGCGCCTCGAGCAGCACGCCCGCCCCCGCGCGGGCCCCCTCGCCGATGCCCGAGCCCGCCGATTCGCCGAGCGGGCGGAATGCCGCGGTCACCTCGGCGGCCGACCCGGGTGTTCCGCCCGTTCGCGCAGCCGGACGGAGCCGTCCGCGGGCGGCGCCCCGCTCGGGTTCGGCGCCGGGCACCCACACCCCCGCCGCAGTGAGCGCGGCGCCGTGGCGTGCGAGCACCTCGGCAGGCGCGCCGTCCGCGACGACCCCACCGCCGGGCTCGAGCAGCACGAGCCGGTCGACCAGGTCGAGCCAGGTGCCGATCCGGTGCTCCACCACGAGCAGGGTCGCCCCCGTCTCGTCGAGCAGCGCAGCGACGGCGTCGTGCACCTGGGCCACGCCGGCCGGGTCGAGGTTCGCGCACGGTTCGTCGAGCACGAGGGCTCCCGGACGCATCGCGAGCACCCCGGCGAGCGCCAGTCGTTGCCGCTGGCCGCCGGAGAGCATCGCGGTCGAACGGCCGAGGGGCAACTCGAGTCCGACGACCGTGAGCGCCGACCGCACCCGTGCCCAGGTCTCGTTGCGCGGGACGCCGAGGTTCTCGCACCCGAAGGCCACGTCGTCGCCGATCCGCGACATCACGGTGTGCGCCTCAGGGTCCTGCATGACGAGGCCGACACGCCCGCGGACCGCGCGGGGGTCGGAACCGTCGACCAGGACCGAGCCCTGCACGGAAGCTGCGGTGTCGTCGGTGGGGTCGGGTTCGTCGGGCAGCACGGCGGCCACGGCCCGGAGCAGCGTCGACTTGCCGGAGCCGGACGGCCCGACGATCGCGACCCGCTCCCCCGGCTCGACGGTCAGGTCGACGCCCCGGACAGCCCACTCGGCACGCTCTGGGTAGCGCCATCCCCAGTCACGGAACGCGATGCGCGCGGCGCGCACGCCGACGACGTCCGGGGACGTCGACGACGGAGCCGACACCGTCACACCAGTTCGCGCGGCCGACGCCGGCTGTGTTCCCGGCCGGCCGCGAACGAGGACAGCACGCCGGTGCGTGCGAGCGCACGGACGATCAGCCACGAGCCGGCGCCCGCGATGACAGCACCCGACACGATCGCGCACACGACGTAGACGACCTTGAACGCGGCGTCGAGACCCGGGTACCACAGCACGGTGTCGTTGACTCCGAGCGCGAGGCCGGCTGCGGCGCCCGCCAGGACGACGACCGGCAGCCGGTACACGCGGTAGAGGAAGAGTGCGAGGACGATCTCGGCGCCGAGCCCCTGGACGAGTCCGGCCTCGAGCGTCAGCCACCCCCACTGCGTGCCGAACAGTGCCTCGACGGACGCGGCGACCATCTCGCCGTAGAGCGCAGCGCCTGGCTTGCGGACGACGATCGCGACGAGCGGTCCGGCGAGCAACCACACTCCGCCGAACAGGGCCTTCGTTCCCGGCAGGACGAGGTCCATGACGGCGCTGATGGGTTCGTAGCCGAACTCCCACAGCCGGAAGACGACGCCGAGTGCCACCGCGAGCACGCTCGCGACGACGATGTCGACGACCCGCCAGCGCAGCGATCGCCGCGGGGCGGTGTGGACGGTTGATGACGTGCCAGAAGACATGGTGCTGGACTCCTCCCTGCGCCGGCATGATCCGGATCAGGTTCGACGGTCGGAGCGCCACTCGCTCCCTCTCAGCCCGGCGGTCCCGGACTCCCGTGTGTGTCCCAGCAGTCTAGACGTGGTCGCGTCCACGTGACGGGTCGCGACCACACATCGGACGGGAGGCCCGTGGCGGGTCCGCCACGGGCCTCCCGTCCGGTGTGTCGCTACTTCTTCAGGACGCGCACCAGTTTGCGGAGCACGGTGCCGGTCACCCAGACGAGCGGGATGCTCACGGCGACGAGTGAGATGAGGTTCGGCTCGAACTCGAGGTCCTTGCCGGGACGACGGATGTACGCGCCGACCGGGATCGACGCGCCGCCGCCACCGCCGCCGCCGTTCTCGTCGTCCCCACCGCCCCCGAAGCCGAACCAGCCGAGGGACACCGGGATGAGGGTCTGGTCGCCGACCTCGACGGGGTCCCCG
This sequence comes from Curtobacterium sp. AB7, assembly GCF_044909335.1. Taxonomy (NCBI): domain Bacteria; kingdom Bacillati; phylum Actinomycetota; class Actinomycetes; order Micrococcales; family Microbacteriaceae; genus Curtobacterium; species Curtobacterium sp. AB7. Next base: position 254,215 of record NZ_JBIYED010000005.1, read on the forward strand.
TAGTTCGTGGAGACGCCGATCGGGCGTACCTTGTCTGCGATCTGCGTGACGATGTTGGCCATGCGCGCGACGCTACTCGTCCGTTCCTCCACAGGCCGGGCCACGCGCGCACGGGTACACAGCTGGCGCTTGTCTGCGGACGCGGACGGGTGTCACCGATATGTTGGCGCGACCATCACCTGGAGGACCGTTTGCACACCTGGCCCGGCAACCCGTACCCGCTCGGGGCGACCTACGACGGAAGCGGCACGAACTTCGCGCTCTTCAGCGAGGTCGCCGAGCGCGTCGAACTCTGTCTGTTCGACACCGACGGCAACGAAGAGTGCGTCCCCCTCGTCGAGGTCGACGCCTACGTCTGGCACGCCTACCTGCCGAACATCGGTCCCGGCCAGGAGTACGGCTTCCGTGTCCACGGCCCGTACGACCCCGACAACGGCGCACGCTGCAACCCGTCCAAGCTCCTGCTCGACCCCTACGCCAAGGCGACGAGCGGCGAGATCGACTGGGACCAGTCGCTCTTCGCCTACACGTTCGGCGACCCGGACTCGACGAACGACGACGACTCCGCGGCGCACATGATGAAGGGCGTCGTGATCAACCCGTTCTTCGACTGGCAGGGCGACCGCGCACCGCGCACGCCCTACGGCGAGACGGTCATCTACGAAGCGCACGTCAAGGGCCTCACCGAGACCCACCCCGATGTGCCCGAAGAGCAGCGCGGCACCTACGCCGGCGTCTCGCACCCGGCGGTCATCGAGCACCTGCAGCGACTCGGTGTCACGACGCTCGAGCTCATGCCGGTGCACCAGTTCGTGAACGACTCGACCCTGCAGGACAAGGGGCTGTCGAACTACTGGGGCTACAACACCATCGGCTTCTTCGCGCCGCACTCCTCGTACTCGTCCTCGGGCGACCAGGGCCAGCAGGTGCAGGAGTTCAAGACGATGGTGCGGGAGCTCCACCGCGCCGGCATCGAGGTCGTGCTCGACGTCGTCTACAACCACACCGCCGAGGGCAACCACCTCGGGCCGACGCTGTCGTTCCGAGGCATCGACAACGCGGCGTACTACCGCCTGGTCGACGACGACAAGAAGTTCTACATGGACTACACGGGCACCGGGAACTCGCTCAACGTCGGGCACCCCCACTCGCTGCAGCTCATCCTCGACTCGCTGCGCTACTGGGTGACCGAGATGCACGTCGACGGCTTCCGCTTCGACCTCGCCTCGGCGCTCGCCCGCGAGTTCTACGAGGTCGATCGGCTGTCCGCGTTCTTCGAGCTCGTGCAGCAGGACCCAGTCGTGTCGCAGGTCAAGCTCATCGCCGAGCCCTGGGACGTCGGCCCCGGCGGCTACCAGGTCGGCAACTTCCCGCCCCAGTGGTCGGAGTGGAACGGCAAGTACCGCGACACCGTGCGCGACTTCTGGCGCGGCGAGTCATCGACGCTCGGTGAGTTCGCCTCGCGCATCTCCGGCTCGGCCGACCTGTACGAGCACGACGGCCGCACGCCCAAGGCCAGCATCAACTTCATCACCGCGCACGACGGCTTCACGCTGTACGACCTCGTCGCCTACAACGAGAAGCACAACGACGCCAACGGCGAGGACAACAACGACGGCGAGAGCCACAACCGGTCCTGGAACTCCGGCGCCGAGGGTCCGACGGACGACGAGTCCGTGAACGCCCTGCGGCTCCAGCGACGCCGGAACTTCCTGGCGACGCTGCTCCTCAGCCAGGGCGTGCCGATGATCGCCCACGGTGACGAACTCGGCCGTTCGCAGTCCGGCAACAACAACGTCTACGCGCAGGACTCCGAGCTCAGCTGGATCGACTGGGAGTCCGCGGACGACGACCTCGTCCAGTTCACCGCCGACGTGGTCAAGCTGCGCCACGACCACCCGACGTTCCGCCGCACCCGGTACTTCAACGGGCGCCCGGTGCGCCGTGGTCAGGACGAGCCGCTGCCCGACGTGGTCTGGCTCACGCCCGAGGGCGACGCGATGTCGCCGGAGGACTGGGACTCCGGTTTCGGCAAGAGCGTCGGCATGTACCTGAACGGCGACGGCATCCGCGGGCGCGACTCCCGCGGCGAGCGCGTCACCGACGTGGCGTTCATCACGTACTTCAACGCCCACGACGACGTCGTGACCTTCACCCTGCCGCCCGAGGAGTACGCACCCGGCTGGACGGTCCGCATCGACACCGCCGAGCCCGGCGCCCGTGACGAGATCGTCGAGGCGGGCACGCCGCTCGACGTCCCCGCCCGGTCGATGATCGTCCTCCGCGCCGAGCCGAACCACGAGGTCTCCGTCGCACCGGTCGAGGTCCAGCACCACGAGGGCGATCCAGAGCTCCGGTCCCCGCAGGACGCCGTGACGCCAGCGAACCCCGCCGGTTCCACCGCGCCGAGCGGCACCGCACGATGAGCGCCGGCACACCGGGAGCCGGGCGTCGCGTGCCCGTCTCCACGTACCGGCTGCAGGTGTCGGCGGACTTCGACCTGGCCGCGGCACGCGACCTCGTCGACTACGTGCACGACCTCGGCGCCGACTGGCTGTACCTGTCGCCGGTCCTGCAGTCGGAGCCCGGCTCGGACCACGGCTACGACGTCGTCGACCACACGCACGTCGACACCGACCGTGGTGGGGACGAAGCCCTCCGGGTCCTCGCCGAGGCCGCGCACGCGGTCGGGCTCGGCGTGCTGGTCGACGTCGTCCCGAACCACGTCGGGGTCGCCACCCCGGCGGTCAACCCGTGGTGGTGGTCCCTGCTCGAACTCGGCCAGGGCTCCCCCGTCGCCTGGGCGTTCGACGTCGACTGGGACGCCGGCGACGGCAAGGTCCGGGTGCCGGTCCTCGACGACCGGCTGCTCGAAGCCGTCACGCTCGACACGTCCGACGCCGAGCGCCCGGTGCTCCGGGTCGGCGACACCGCGTACCCGACCGCGCCGGGCAGCGCCCACCCGGGCGACTCGGTCGAGGCCGTGCACGCGCTGCAGCACTACGCGTTCGTGCACTGGAAGCGTGCCGACCACGAGCTGAACTACCGCCGGTTCTTCGCGGTGAACACGCTCGCCGCCATCCGGGTCGAGGAACCCGAGGTGTTCGCGGCGTCGCACGGCGTCATCGGCGGCTGGTTCCGCGACGGCCTCGTCGACGGCCTGCGCATCGACCACCCCGATGGCCTGTACGACCCCGCCGGCTACCTGCAGGACCTCGCTGCGCTGACCGGCGGTGCGTACACCCTCGTCGAGAAGATCCTCGAACCCGGCGAGGAGCTCCCGAGCTCCTGGCCCGTCGACGGCACGACCGGGTACGACGCCCTGGGCGTCCTGGACCGCGTGCTCGTCGACCCCGCGGGCGAACCCTCGCTGACCGCGGCGTCGGGCGCGGAACCAGCCGACTGGCAGCGCCTCACGCACGACACCCGCCGCGGCATCGCCGACGGGATCCTGGGCAGCGAGGTCGAGCGGCTCGCCCGACTGCTCGCGCCGGTCACCGCCGACGCGGACGCGATCACGCACGAACGGCTCGTCGATGCCCTCGCCGAGGTCGTGGCGTCGTTCGACGCCTACCGCACCTACCTGCCCGAGGGCGCGCACCACCTCATCGCGGCGCTCGAACGCGCGGCCGAGGCACGTCCCGACCTCGACGACGTCATCGACCGGATCGCCCCGGCGCTCGTCGACCCGGAGAACGCCGCCGCGATCCGCCTGCAGCAGACGAGCGGCATGGTGATGGCCAAGGGCGTCGAGGACACGGCGTTCTACCGCACCTCTCGCTTGACGTCCCTGAGCGAGGTCGGTGGCGACCCGAGCGTGTTCGCGGTGTCCGTGGCCGACTTCCACCAGGCGCAGCGCGACCGGCTCGGCAGCTGGCCGCACACCATGACGACGCTCACCACCCACGACACGAAGCGCAGCGAGGACACCCGCGCACGCATCGCGGTCCTGGCCGAGCTCGGCAGCGAGTGGGCCGACACACTCGACCGGTTGCAGTCCCTCGTCCCGCTCGAGGACCGCGTGTTCGCCGACCTCCTCTGGCAGGCGATCGTCGGTGCCCGACCCGCGAGTCGTGAGCGGCTGCACGCCTACGCCGAGAAGGCATCACGCGAAGCCGGTGACAGCACCACCTGGACTGAGCCCGACGAGGCGTTCGAGCAGCAGATGCACGCGATCGTCGACGCAGCGTTCGACGACCCGGACGTGGTCGCCGTGCTCGACGCCCTCGACGAGCAGATCGACGCCGCGGGGTGGTCGAACGGGCTCGCGCAGAAGCTCGTGCAGCTCACGGCTCCCGGCGTCCCCGACGTCTACCAGGGCACCGAGTTCTGGGACCGGTCCCTCGTCGACCCCGACAACCGCCGAGCCGTGGACTACGCCGAACGGCGCCACGTCCTCGCCGAGATCGACGGCCCGGACGACGACGGCCCCGAGGACCTTCCGGCGATCGGGATCGACGGCGCCGCGAAGCTCCTCGTGACCGCCCGTGCACTCCGTCTCCGCCGCGACCAGCCGGAGCTCTTCACGCGGTACCTCGCGCTCGAAGCGACGGGCAGCGCGGCGGACCACGTCGTCGCGTTCGACCGCGGCGGTGCCGTCACGGTCGCCACACGACTGCCGATCGGCCTCGAACGGGTCGGTGGCTGGGGTGACACCCTCGTGCACGCCGTCCCCGTCGACCGGGTCGACCTGCTCACCGGCAAGACCTTCCCGGCCAGCCGGGGCATCGCACTCGCGGACCTGCTCACCACCTACCCGGTCGCGCTGCTCGTGCCGGCCGCCACGGTCGGGGAACCCGGCCACGCCGACACGGTGACCGACGCGTCCGACGCGGAACGGGCCTCCCGGTCCACCGGTGGAACCGTCCCGGCGGCGACCGAGTCCGACGCGCAAGCGGAGATCGACATCCTGGAGGGTCACGCATGACCGCACCCGACCGTTACGCCGTCTGGGCGCCCGAGCCGGACCGCGTCCGGCTGGTCGTCGACGACGTCGAGTACCCGCTGACCCGGGCCGACGACGACTGGTGGTCGACCGACGCGATCATGCCGGTCGTCGGTGCCCGCTACGGGTTCCGCCTCGGCGACGACGACGCGGTCCGACCCGACCCCCGCAGTCGCTTCCAGCCGGACGGGGTGCACGGCACGTCCGCCGTCGTCGACCCCGCGCGCTTCGCGTGGACCGACGAGTCGTGGACCGGACGACCGGCCCGCGGCGCCGTGATCTACGAGATGCACGTCGGCACCTACACGCCGGAGGGCACCCTCGACGCGGCGGCGCAGAAGCTCGACCACCTGGTCGAGCTCGGCGTCGAGTTCGTCGAACTGCTGCCCGTGAACGGTGTGAACGGCGAGTGGAACTGGGGGTACGACGGGGTCGCCTGGTACGCGGTGCACGCCCCGTACGGCGGCCCCGACGCCTACGACCGGTTCGTCGACACGGCGCACTCGCTCGGTCTGGGGGTCATCCAGGACGTCGTCTACAACCACCTCGGGCCGAGCGGCAACTACCTGCCGCTGTACGGGCCGTACCTGGTGCAGGGGCTCGCGAACACGTGGGGCGACTCGGTGAACGTCGAGCACCCCGAGGTCCGTCGGTACGTGCTCGACAACGTGCGCATGTGGTTCCGCGACCACCACGTCGACGGGCTCCGGCTCGACGCCGTGCACGCGATCCGCGACACCACGCGGCCGCACGTCCTGGCCGAGATGGCCGACGAGACGGACGCCTACGGTTCCTTCGTCGGTCGTCCGCTGTCGTTGATCGCCGAGTCGGACCTCAACGACCCGGTGATGTTCCGCCCGCGGGAAGCCGCCGGGTACGGACTCGCCGGACAGTGGTCCGACGACTTCCACCACGCCGTGCACGTGGCGCTGACGGGCGAGACGAACGGCTACTACGCCGACTTCGCACCGCTGTCGGCGCTCGCGAAGGTGCTCGACCACGGGTTCTTCCACGACGGCACGTGGTCGTCGTTCCGTGGCCGGCGCCACGGGCAGCCGATCGACCGTGGGACCTCCCCGGCGACGGCCCTGGTGGTCACGAACCAGAACCACGACCAGATCGGCAACCGCGCGGCGGGCGACCGTCTGGCGGCGACGCTCGACGACGAAGGCCTCGTCATCGCTGCGGCGCTGACACTGCTGGGCCCGTTCACACCCATGCTGTTCATGGGTGAGGAGTTCGCCGCGACGACGCCGTGGCAGTTCTTCACGTCGCACCCGGAGCCCGAGCTCGGGAAGGCGACGGCCGAGGGCCGCATCCGCGAGTTCGCGGAGCACGGCTGGGACGAGTCGGCCGTGCCGGACCCGCAGGACCCGACGACGTTCACGAACTCGAAGCTCGACTGGGCCGACGTCAGTTCCGAGCGGGGTGCGGCGATCCTGCGCGCCTACCGGGTGCTCGTCGCCCTGCGCCGCACCGACCAGGCCTTCGTCGACCACCGGTACGAGGCGAACGCCGTGCGGTTCAGCGAGGACCGGCGGTGGCTGGTGCTCACGCGTGGGCTGCTCGGACCGGACGTGGCACCCGTGCACGTCGTGGTGAACTTCCTCGACGACGCAGCCGAGGTGCCGGTCCCCGGTGCCACCGGCGACGAGCTGTACCGGTTCGGGGCGGCCGAGGTCGCGACGGACTGCGTGCGGTTCCGCGGGCGCGGCGTGGTGGTGCTGCGCTAGTCGCTGCGCTCATCGCACGGGCTGCCCATGGGCGCCCGATCCGCGAAAGCGACAGTGTCCCGCGAACGGTTCACGGGACACTGTCGCTTTCGCGGTACGACGCCGCGGTACCGACGCCGCGGTACCGACGCCGCGGTACGACGCTGCCGCACCGACGCTGCGGCGCCGACGGCGCGCGCCGACGTCGAACGGTACGCCAGCGGGTCAGGAGGCGTGATCGGCCACGGCGTGTGCGTTGGTGCGCACGGACGGCAGCTTCCGGTGGTCCTTGACCAGGGAACGGGTCTCGCGGATGCGGCGGTCGATGCCCCACTTCGTCACGAGGGCCAGGCTCTCGCGCACGATGTTGCCGCTCATCTTCGAGACGCCGAACTCCCGCTCGGTGAACGTGATCGGGGTCTCCACGACCCGCAGACCGGCCTCGAGGGCACGCCAGCACAGGTCGACCTGGAAGCAGTAGCCCTTCGAGGCGACGCCGGCCAGGTCGATCCGCTCGAACGCCTGCGAGGTGAAGACCCGGAACCCGCCGGTGGCGTCGCGGACGGCGATGCCGAGGGCCAGGCGCGTGTAGAGGTTGCCGCCGCGGGAGAGCAGTTCGCGGTACCAGGGCCAGTTCTCGACCTTGCCGCCCTTGATCCAGCGGGACCCGAGGACGAGGTCGTTCGTGTCGGCGAGCTCGAGCATCCACGGCAGGTACTCGGGGTGGTGCGACCCGTCGGCGTCCATCTCGACGAGCTTGGCGTACCCGTGCTCGAGGCCCCACGCGAACCCGGACAGGTACGCGCCGCCGAGGCCGTCCTTCACCGTGCGGTGCATGACGTGCACCCGGTCGGACTCGCGGGCGATCGCGTCGGCGATGTCACCGGTGCCGTCGGGCGAGTTGTCGTCGACGACGAGTACGTGGACTCCGTCGTCCGTCGCGGCGAGCGTACGCTCGACGATGGGACGGACGTTCTCCGCCTCGTCGTAGGTCGGGATGATGACCAGGGTCTCGCTCATGGTGCTCCTCGTGCTCCACATCGAATGTATCGGTCGGTCATGGGTCAGTCCGACGAGAGGTCTGCGAACACGATCAGGTTGTCCGTGTAGTGCCCGGTGGCGGTGTCGAACACGCCGTCGCAGGTGATCAGTCGGAGTTGGGGGGTGGGGGTGGTGCCGTAGACGTCGCTCGTCGGGAACGCCGACTTGGCGGCGCGTTCCGAGCGGTCGACGGTGAAGGTGCGGGTGGTGCCGTCGGACATCGCGACGTGGATCTCGTCGCCGGCGACCAGTTCGTCGAGCCGGAAGAACACCGCGGCGCTCGTCGGGCTGTCGACGTGGCCGGCGATGACGGCGGGGCCGACCTCACCGGGGACGATGCCGTCGCTGAACCACCCGGCGCTGTCCCAGTCGACGGGCGGATCGAGTTCACCGGCGGAGCCGCGGTGCAGGTCCTCGAGGTTCGACTGCACGCCGATCGCGGGGATCGAGACGCTGACGGGGGTCGCCGCGGATCGGGCAGCGGGTGCCGCCGGGTCCTGGAACCCCTCGATGCCCGGCCGGTCAGACGCAGACCCCGCAGAATCCGACCCAGCAGAAGCAGAAGCCGAAGCCGACCCAGACGGCACCGAATCGGCCCGCCCGTCCGACCCGTCACTGCCGACGGTCGACGCGAGTGCCACGCCGGTGACGCCGCCGCCCACGACGACCGCGGCCAGCACCGCCCCGATCACCACGCCACGACGCCGGAACTCCGGACCGCGCCCGGCGGACCGTCGGCCGGTCATGACGTGCCTCCGGCCTTCGTCCCGCAGCCACCGAGCACGTCCGACGTGAGCATGGTCGAACCGAGTGCCGCCCAGGCGTCCCCGTAGTAGGTCGGCGTGGTGGCAGCCGTCCGGTCGGCCCGCTCCAGGTCGTCGGCGGCAGCACCGGAGGAACCGGCCGCGTACTCGGCGGCGGCACGGGCGGTGTACGCCAGGGCGTTCGTGTCCCCGGTCACGGCGGTGCCGCCCAGGTCGAGCTGGGCCGCGAGCTGCGTCGTCCGACGCAGGGTCGGGGCGAGCGACCCGGCGAGGGCACGGTCGTCGGCGGAGCACGCCTCGGCGTAGCGGACGGGCGTCCGCATCGCGTCGTAGCCGTACAGCACGCGCTGGTCCCCTCCGGTGGCGGGCATCGGGTCGACGGTGCCGTCGGCGTGCACCTGCGACCAGTCGCTCGGCAGCTGCGACTCGTCGAGCACCGCCGCCGTCGCCGCGCGGGAACCACGGTTCAGCGCGGTCCAGCGGTCGTCGCCCGTGGCCTTCGCCAGCACCGCGAAGGCTGCCGGCGACGCGTACGAGGCGTTGTACCGGTACGGCTCGGAGTCCGCCCACGGCCCGGGCAGCAGGATCGTGCCGAGTTCCGTGGTCGCGGTCTCGTGCTCCAGGATCGCCGAGGCGATGCGCTTGCCGGCTGCCGTGTAGCGGTCCTCGCCCCAGGCATCACCGGCGAGCACCAGGGCCCGCGCGGCGTCGAGGTCGGCGTCGCTCGCGGGCTGCTCGTCGGCGACACCGTCGTCGGGCGTCCAACGCCAGGCGAGCAGGTCGTCGTCGGTCAGCATGTGCGTCTTCGTCCACTTCCAGATGTCGTCGAACCGGTCGCGGTCACCGTTCGCGAAGGCGATGAGCAGCCCGTAGGCCTGTCCTTCGCTGACGGTGTCGTCGCCCTGGTCGGTGCGGACGACGCGGCCGTCCTGCACGTAGCGGTCGAGGAACTCCGTGCGGAGCTCCTTCGGGGAGCGTGCCGCGTCGGGCGCGCTGGTCGAGGTCGGGGTGGCGACCGAGCCGCTTCCGGCTTCGGTGTCCTGCCCCCACGGGCGAACCGCGATGAGCGCAACGCCGACGGCGACGACCACCGCCGCTGCGGCGGTGACGGGTATCCAGGTCCTGCGGGTCATGCTGGCCTGCCTTTCCGTGGATGGTGACGACGGCACTGGACGGGAGGACCGGATCACGTGAGCGTGTCGGCGGACGTGATCCGTGCCTCCCGGCCAGGGCGTCAGCGGTACAGCGAGCGGAGCGCTGCGATGGCCGTGTGCACGGCCTCCGTCATCGGGCGGTCGGCGGCTGCGCCGCCGCCACCCGTCTGCACGCCGCCGGTCGGCGTCGCGGCGGTGGCCGCGGCGTCCGTGACCGGCACGACCGTCAGGTCGCCCTTGCTGTCGTCGAGGACGAACAGGGTGGAGACGGTGTTGCCCGCGAGGTCGACACTGGCGGTGCCCTGCTGGCCGCTGCCGGAGACGTCGAGCGTCCACTTGCCGGAGTCGACGGTGGCGTACTTGGTGGCGGTGCCGAACTTCGCTCCCTCGGCGATGGCGGTGCCCTCGGAGGTGCTCACGTCGACCTGCTTCGCCGTGGTGGCGGCCTGGACCAGCCGGAGCTTCGCCTTGCCGTCGCCGGGCTGCTGCAGGTCGTCGGTGAACGCCGTCGTCTTGAGGTCGGTGTTCGTGCCGTACGCGACGACCGTGCTCGCGTCGCCCTTGTCGACCGTCACGTCGGTGGAGATCACCGGCGTCGAGTCCGGGGCGTCCGAGGCACGCATCGACAGCACGTAGGTGCCGACCGGGAGCTCCTGGTACTTGCTGACCTGGCCGTACGTGACGTCGTCGAGCTCGAAGACCGTCTTGCCGCCGGACAGGCTGGACAGTTCGACGTCGACGCCCTTGGTGTCGGGCGAGAGGTGGCCGACGCGGAGCCAGCCCTCGTCGGAGGTGGCGGCGGAGGCGGTCTGGGGTGCTGCGAGTCCGACGGTCGCTGCGACGAGGGTCGCTGCGAGTGCGCCGACGACGACGGTGCGGCGTCGCTGGGTGTGTGCGGTCATGGTCGTGCTCCTTCGGGTCGTGGTGCTGGTCGAGTTCTGTGCGGTGGTGCTGCGGGCGTTCCTGGGGGCGTCGCTGCGGGCGTTCCCGCGAACCGCCCCGCGAGCGGCCCCGCGAGCGGGCGAAATGCCGGGGTCGGCGCCCGGAGCACCCGGGCATTTCGCCCGCTCGGCGATCCCGCGTGTGCGGGTGGTGCGAGCGGCCCCGCGAGCGGGCGAAATGCCGGGGCCGGCGTCCGGAGCACCCGGGCATTTCGCCCGCTCGGCGATCCGCTCGGCGGACGGGGCGGCAGGGCGGCGGGTCACGAGGCGCTCGTCGCGGTCGTGGTCGGGTCCGCCGGGGTGTACATGACGGTGAGGCGTTCGCCCTCACGCTCGACCGACGCCGGCCGGAACGAATCGGACATCGCCTCGAGGGTGGCGGCCACGCGCTCCGCCGAGACAGCGTCACTCGTGTGCAGGACGGCGGTGCGGAACGGCTGCCCGGTCTCGCCCGTGAGCGGCGTGAACCGGTCGACGCGGACGTCCTGGTCGGCGAGCACCTGGCCGAGCGCGATCATCGCTCGCGAGTCGACCTGACCCGCACGGAACTGCGACTTGGTGCCGTCGTCGGCCCGGAGCGCCGGGTTCGACGCCAGCTCGGTGCCCATGGTCTTCCGCAGATCGCTGGCCCGGGTGATCGCGGCCTGTGCGGCCGTCGATCCCTCGGCGTGGATGCGTCGGACCTCGACCTGCTGGTCACCGGACCCGAAGGTCGCGACGGCCGTCGAGTTCTCGATCGCCTGGCGGACGTCGGACGACGAGTTGCCGCCGGTCCGCATGGAGTCCGTCGTGATGACGTAGTCCGAGTCCTTCCACCCGTTGGGCGACTGGCGCTCCACGGCTCCGTCGGTGTCGAGCTTGTAGTACCAGACCACGTTGTTCCGGGCGAAGCCGTCCTCGACGAGGTCGACCCACATGGCGTCGTCCACCAGCAGTCGGGAGGACTTCGAGACGTTGTCCCCGACCCACTGCTCGGCCTGCTGCATCGGCAGGTCGAGGTTGCCCAGGACGAAGCCGCGCAGCTGTGTTCCCCAGAGCGGCACCGCCACGACGAGTGCGACCGCGGTGGTGACGGCCCAGGTGATGCCGAGACCACGACGGGTCCCGGCGCCGAGGCGGGTACGGGTGCGGACCCGACCGGCGATCGCCAGGACGGCACGCTCGGCCGTGTAGGCGACCAGCAGGGCGGCGAACGGGATGAGCATGATGACGTACGGCACCGGCAGGTACCCGTTCGGGCGGAACATCATCGCGAGCAGGAAGACGAGCATCGCGGCGATCGGACGGACCCGGCGCAGGAAGAGCCCGACGACCGCAGCGGCCGAGCCGAGCACGATGAACACCGGGTCGAGCGCCCACCACTGCGACGCGGCGGCGTTTGCCAGGCTGCCCGGGTCGAACAGCGATCCCGATGCCGAGCGCGAGCCGAGCTGGTAGGTGATGCCCTCGAACAGGCTGACCCGACCGCTGCTCGGCAGCAGCTCGCCCTTGACCGCGGCGAGCAGCAGGTACCCGCCGCCGATGATGACCAGGACGGCCCCGGCGACGCTCAGCGTGTACCGGCGGGTGCTCTTGTCGGCTCGACGGATCGCCATCCACATGAGGAACGGCAGGGCGAGCAGGTACGTCTCCTTGGAGAGCACCGCGATGCCGAGGCACGCAGCGGCTCCGGCGAACCCGGCGAGCTGCTGACGACGGCTCAGCACGAGGACGAACGCGGCGAGCAGCCACGGCGTCGCGACGTTGTCGATGTAGACCGTGCGGTGGTACTGCAGGGCGAGCGGCGACAGCGCGAAGACGAGTCCGGCCGCGGCAGCGGTGATCCGGCCGGCACCGAGGCGGCGGGCCAGGACGAACAGCAGGATGCTCGAGACGGCGGAGAAGAAGACCATCGCCTCGCGTCCGGCCTCGACGGCGAACGGGTAGCGCGCGAACGCCCCGGTCAGACCGGTGTAGCCGGCGATCTGGATCCAGCCGAGCGGCGGGTGGTCGTACCAGTACGTGTAGTGCGTGATCTCACCGAGGTGCATGATCGCCCAGGCCTGCGCCGTGTACGTGCCCTCGTCGTCGATCCGCTGCGGGGTGCCGGACATGTTCCAGGCCTGCACGATGACGGTGACGGCGACGACGGGCAGCAGCCACGTCAGGCTCGCGGCGTGCCGGCGGAACCAGGCGCCGATGCCGGTGCGGTCGCCGGCGACGGCCCCGCGGATGGGGATACCGGTGGTGTTGGTGATGCTGGCGGTCATCGGGTCCCTCCAGTGGTCGTACCGGCGAACTCACGCTCGGAAGACGAAGACGAAGACGAAGACGACGACGTCGCGCCCGCGGACCCGGTCAACTCCGACGCGAAGCCGACGACCTCGGCGGGCTGCTCGGCGTTCCGGTGCTGGCCCGTGTGCTCCGTCTTCTCCCAGCCGTTCTGACCCTTGGCGTGGCGGACCACGGCTCGGACGGCTGCTGCGGCGAGGAAGACCTGGTACGGCACGAGACCGAGCACGAGCTTCACGTAGTCGCGGAACCGGACCTTCTCCTTGTAGATGCGACCGAACTCGTTGAGGCCGACGACCTCGACGGCCAGCAGCATGAGCGTCGGTGCCACCGGGATGAACGACACCAGGGCGATCGCCGTCGGCACCTTGACGAACAGGATCATCAGGACGCTGAGCGGGATGAGCAGACCGGTGGCCGCCTGGATGAACGGCATGGTCAGCATGTACCGGGCGAAGAAGCGCTGACGGAACGACGGCAGCTTCTTCCACTCCCCCTTGCCGAGCACCTGCAGGAAGCCCTGGTTCCACCGCGTCCGCTGCTTGAGCAGCGAGGCGAAGGTCGGCGGGGTCTCCTCGCGGGTGACGGCCTCGGGGCTGTAGGCGACGACGACCTTCGCGCCGTCGGCGGACAGGCGGACACCGAGCTCGCAGTCCTCGGCGAGGCAGTGCGCGTCCCAGCCGTTCGACCAGTCGAGGCGTTCCTTCGTCACGAAGACGGTGTTGCCGCCGAGCGGGATGAACTTCGATCCGGCGTGGAAGTGCAGGCGCGAGCGGAACCAGAAGTAGTACTCCAGGACGTTCCGGAGCGACCACCAGCTGGACTTGAAGTTCATCAGCTGCACGCCGCCCTGCACGACGTCGGCGCCGGTCTCCTGGAACCGCGAGTCCACCAGGGTGAGCAGGTGCGGGTAGACCTCGTCCTCGGCGTCGAACACGCCGACGACGTCACCGGTCGCGTACTGCAGCGCCAGGTTCATCGCCTTCGGCTTGTTCTTCGGCAGGGTGTCGTCGACGACCACCCGGATCAGCTCGGGGTGGCGGGCTGCGGCGGCGCGGACGACGGCGTCCGTCTCCGGGTCGTCCTCGCCGACGATCGCGATGATCTCGAAGTCGGGGTGATCCTGCTTCGCGAGCATGTCGAGCGTCTGGCCCATGACCTCTTGCTCGTGCCGTCCGGGCACCAGCAGGGTGAAGCGGTGCGCGGCCGGGCGCGGTGTCTGGCTGAAGCTCGTCGACTTCAGCGCGTCCCGCGAGCGCCACGCGTGCAACATCCACCAGAGCGTCGTCAACGCGACGATCGTGAGCAGTACGGAGATCGCGATGAGGGCGGAGTAGCCGATCCACTCGCCCAGCGACCACGCGGCTTGCTGGACGGCACCGGAGCCTCCGGTCGGGACGTCGGTGGTCCCTCGGTTCGGGACGCTCGACGGAGCGGTTCCCTCGTTCGGCTGGAGCAGCGGCCCTGCGGCCGTCAGCAGCGTGGCGGAGATGGTCATGCGGCGAGCCCCTTCGTGCGACGAGCATCGGTGGAACGGAAGACGAGGGCCTTGTACGCGGCGAACCGGAAAGCGGTTCCGAGCACGAGGCCGACGCCGTTGCCGGCGACGTTGTCGGCGAGGGTCGAGGTGAACCCGAGGACGTAGTGCGAGACGAACAGGCAGGCCGCGGCGATGCCGAGCCCGATCAGGTTGGTGGCAGCGAAGAGCAGCCCCTCGCGCACGGTCTCGCGGCGGCCGGTCTGGCGCTCGGCACGGAACGTGATGAAGCGGTTGCCGATCCACGCCACGGCGGTCGACACGACGGCCGACACGATCTTCGCGGCGATGGGACCGTCGGGCATGACGGTGGCGCGCAGCAGGTTGTAGATGCCCAGATCGATGACGAAGCAGACGGCACCGATCGTGCCGAACGACGCGAGTTGCCTCGCGGTGGCGAGCAGGCGCGAAACCGTGCCGGGTCGCACGGTCGGCACCGCACCGGTGTCGGGTGACACCAGAACGGGGGTATCAGTTCGGGTCATGCCCCCGATTCGGGGGTAACCGGATCGTGGTTTGGGTGGGGTACAGGCTTACCCAGGCGTCTGCCAGTTCCACGACACGTGCTGTTCACACGGGGTACCGACGGCCGGTCTGTGCAGACCGGACCGGTCTGTGCAGGCGGCCAGCAGAGCGGACGGGAGGCCCGTGGCGGCGTCGCCACGGGCCTCCCGTCCGATGGTGGGTCGCGTCTCAGGCGGGACGCTGCGCCGGGGACACGGTCTTGGCCGCGTCGCGCTCCGGGAGGTCACCCAGTGCCTCGTCGATGGCGGCGAGCGCGTCGGCGTCGAGCGTGACGCCCGCTGCCTTGACGTTGTCCGTGACCTGCTCCGGACGCGAGGCACCGACGATGGCGCTGGCGACGTTGTCGTTCTGCAGGGTCCACGCGATCGCGAGCTGCGCGAGGGTGAGGCCGGCCTGGTCGGCGACGGGCTGCAGGCGCTGCACGGCTTCGAGGACCTCGTCGCGCATGAACCGCTTGATCATGTCGGCACCGCCCTTCTCGTCCGTGGCACGCGAGCCCTCGGGCAACGGCTGACCCGGCTTGTACTTGCCGGTCAGCACGCCCTGCGCGATGGGCGACCAGACGATCTGCGACAGGCCGAGCTGCTTCGAGGCGGGGACGACCTCGCCCTCGATGACCCGCCACAGCATCGAGTACTGGGGCTGGTTCGAGATGAGCTGGAAGCCGAGCTCCTTCGCGAGCGCTGCGCCGGCGCGGATCTGCTCGGCGTTCCACTCGCTGACGCCGATGTAGAGCGCCTTGCCCTGGCGGACGACGTCCGCGAAGGCCTGCATGGTCTCTTCGAGGGGGGTCTCGTGGTCGTAGCGGTGCGCCTGGTAGAGGTCGACGTAGTCGGTCTGCAGGCGGGTCAGCGAGCCGTTGATCGACTCCGTGATGTGCTTGCGGCTGAGGCCGACGTCGTTGTGCTGCTTGGGGCCGGTGGGCCAGTAGACCTTCGTGAAGACCTCGAGCCCCGCACGCCGCTCACCCTTGAGTGCTTCGCCGAGGACGGTCTCGGCGGCGGTGTTGGCGTACGTGTCCGCGGTGTCGAACGTGGTGATGCCGGCGTCGAGCGCTGCCCGCACGCACTGGGAGGCGACGTCGTTCTCGACCTGCGAGCCGTGCGTCAGCCAGTTGCCGTAGGTGATCTCGGAGATCTTGAGTCCGGAGTTGCCCAGGTACCTGAATTCCATGGTCCCGACGCTACTGGAGCCCGCCGACACGTGAGGGGCCCCGCGAGTGCCTGCCGCCCGCCGCGTGGCGCGGTGGGGGTGGGCGTGCGGTGTGCGGTGCGCGGTCGGCCGCCGCGGGCGCGGGTGGGTGGGCGTGCGGTGCGGTCGGCCGCCGCGAGCGCGGGTCCCGCGAACGTGGGTCCCGCGAACGTCAGTCCCGCGAACGTGGGTCCCGCGAACGTCAGTCCCGCGAACGTGGGTCCCGCGAACGTCAGTCCCGCGAACGTGGGTCCCGCGAGCGGGCGAAATGCCGGCGTGCCCGACGGCGGCACCCTGGCAATACGCCCGCTCGCGTCGTCGTCGATGTCGGGACCGCGGGTACCTCGCGGAGCCCGACGAGCTGACGCCGCCCTCGCGGTCCCGCCCGCTGCACTGACGGGCGGGGCCCGCGGAGGCGGGCGCCCCGCGAGCGGGCGTCCGCGGAGGCGGGCGCCCCCGCGAGCGGGCGAAATGCCGCGGTCGCCACGCAGCAGGACGCCGGTGTTTCGCCCGCTCGGCCCCGGCGCGACTCCTCCACAGGGGCTCCAGGATCGTGGGCCGTCCACACTGGAGGCGCGACTCACCACCGTCGCGCCCGCTCGGCTCCACGATGTGGAGATGACCGCCAGACGACGACTCCCGTTGGTGCTGCGGGACGCCTCGTTCCGCGTCCGTGACGCACTGCATCGAGGGGTGTCCCGCGGCCGCCTCGAGGCACGTGACCTCGTCCGCCCGTTCCACGGCATCCGATCCGCGGTTCCGCCACGAACCGTCGACGAACGCGCCCGGTCACTGGCTCCTCGACTGCGCCCCGACCAGGTGTTCAGCCACGTCACGGCCGCCGCGATCCTCGGCATCCCACTTCCCCGCCGGTTCGAGGGCACACCGCGGCTCCACGTCACGACGATCGGGGTCGATCAGGCGCTCCGTGTCCGTGGCGCCGTCGGACACCGCGCCCACCACGGCAGGGTCAGTGCGACCAACAGCCGAGGTGTGCGCCTGACGGCCCCGGCGGACACGTTCGTCGCCCTGAGCACGATGTTGACGCTCGACGAACTGATCATCGCGGGTGACGCCCTCGTCGGGTGGCTCGGATGGGCGACGCTCGACGAGCTCATCCAGGCCGTCGACCGGCGGCGCGGGCTCCGGGGCGTCGTGAAGCTGCGCCAGGCTCTCGTGGAGATCAGACCGGGCTCACGCTCCCCAGGTGAGACCAGGGCACGGCTGGCCCTCGTCCGCCGTGGACTCCCGGAACCCACCCTGAACCACGACGTGATCGTGGACGGCAGGTGGATCGCATGCGTGGACCTCGCCTACCCCGCAGCACGGGTGGCGATCGAGTACGAGAGTGATCTCCACCGCACCGACCCGGCCACCTTCCGGAAGGACCTCACCCGCGGTGAGTACTTGAAGGACGTGGACTGGTGGTTGGTCCGGGCCACTGCGGAAGACGTGGGCCGAGGTGTCGATCGGTTCGTACAGCGTGTGAGACGCCTCCTGCACGCCGGGTTCCGCGCACCGCACGACCACCGCTTCGCGACGCTTCAGTGAACAATGGTTGACGCTTCAACCAAAAGGGTGCACACTGGCGTAGTATCAGGTTGATGCAGGCGCATGGATCGCGTCGCACCACAGACTCTCGTTCGGAAGAAGGACCACCATGACGCTCACCGCCACCACCATCCCCGGCTACCAGACCGGCACCTGGAAGATCGACCCCACCCACTCCGAGGTCACCTTCTCGGTCCGCCACCTCGCGATCAGCAAGGTCAAGGGCAAGTTCGAGACGTTCGACGCAACCGTCGTCACCGCCGAGAACCCCCTCGAGTCGACCGTCGAGGCGAACATCGACGTCGCGTCGATCAACACCGGCCAGGAGCAGCGCGACCAGCACCTGAAGACGAGCGACTTCTTCCTCACCGAGGAGCACCCGCAGCTCACCTTCCGCTCGACGAGCATCGAGGCCAAGGGCGACGACCTGCACATCGCTGGCGACCTGACCCTGCGCGGCGTCACCAAGCCCGTCGTTCTCAAGGCCGAGCTCGGTGGCTTCACGACCGACGGCTACGGCCAGGTCAAGTTCGGCGCCGAGGCGTCCACGAAGATCGACCGCACCGAGTTCGGCGTGAACTGGAACGCAGCGCTCGAGGCCGGTGGGTTCACCCTCGGCAACGACGTGACGATCAACCTCGACGTCCAGTTCGTGCTCCAGGCGGCCTGAGCCCCTTCGGTCTCGCTGCCTGACTGAGGGCACCGAACAGCACCACCCGAACCCGAGACACGCGCCCCGGCTCCCCACGGAGCCGGGGCGTTCGTCGTCCCCGCCGGGCTTCGGGCGGCCGCGCGTGCCCGCCACCCGCCGCCCGCCACCCGCCGCTGCGGCCCGAGCGGGTGCTCCATCGCGTGCGCAACCGGGCGAACGGGCGAAATACCGGCCTCATCTCGTACTCGACCCCGGCATTTCGCCCGCTCGCTCAGGGACCACGCGTCGGCACGCCCCTCCGGTCCCAGCGAGCGCAGTGCGCACCGATCCCCGCGCGGGCGTGAACGGGCGGAATCGTCGGGTGAGCACGCGCACGACTGCGGCATTTCGCCCGCTCGGCCGGGCTCCTCGGCGTAGCGTTGGGCAGCGGACGGGGGCACGCCCGCAAGGCACGGGAATCCGCACACCAGCCTCCGAGTTACAACGACACGCACGAAACGCACCACACGCACCACACGCGAAGCACCGCACTCCAGCCCGACGAACAGGAGCACCACCATGGCCACCGACTGGATCGCGATGCAGGCCCTCGCGGCAGCCGAGTTCGGCCGCCGCGTCGCCGCCGTGACGGACTGGGACGCCGCCACGCCCGACTCCGAGTGGACCACCCGCGACCTCGTCACCCACGTGGTGGACGAGCAGCGCTGGATCCCGAAGCTCCTCACCGGGTGCGACCACGCCCAGGCCGAGGCCGACCTCGAGTCCATCGGCGACGACCTCGTGTCCGAGTGGCAGCGCTTCGCGACCGCGGCGACCGATGCCTGGCGGAACGCCCCGCAGGACACCCCCGTGCACCTCAGCACCGACGTCGTGCCGGCTGGCCAGTACCTCACCGAGCAGACCAGCGACATCACGATCCACACGTGGGACCTGGCGCGGGCGACCGGCACGGACGAGTCCCTGCCGGACGAGCTCGTGCAGGCGGTGTGGGAGTACTTCGAACCGCAGATCGAGGACCTCGCCGCCACCGGTCTGTACGCCGCGCCGGTCGACGTCGACGAGGACGCCCCACTCCAGGTCCGCCTGCTCGCCGTCACAGGCCGCGATGCCAAGGTGAGCGCATGACGAACGCAGCACCGAGCAACGCCGCACCGAGCAACGAAGCCCCGAGCAACGCCGCACCGAGCAACGCAGCCCCGAGCACCGCAGCGACGACGGACACCACCCGCCTCGGCGCCTCGGGCCTCGAGATCAGCACCGTGATCCTCGGCATGATGTCCTACGGCGCCCCCGACCGCGGCTCGCACGCGTGGAGCGTCGGCATCGACGAGGCCCGCCCCTTCGTCCGTCGCGCGTTCGACGCCGGCATCACCACCTTCGACACGGCGAACGTGTACTCCGACGGCTCCAGCGAGGAGATCACCGGCACGCTCCTCAAGGAGCTCGCCCCACGCGAGGACGTCCAGGTCCTCACCAAGGTGTTCAACCGGATGCGCCCCGGTCGGAACGGCGCAGGGCTCTCCCGAGCCGCGATCATGCACGAGATCGACGCCTCGCTGACCCGGCTCGGCACCGACTACGTCGACCTGTACCAGATCCACCGCTTCGACCCGGTGACGCCGATCGAGGAGACGATGGAGGCGCTGCACGACGTCGTCAAGGCCGGCAAGGCCCGCTACCTCGGCGCGAGCAGCATGTGGACGTGGCAGTTCGCGCAGATGCAGCACGTCGCCGACCTGCACGGTTGGACCCGCTTCGTCAGCATGCAGGACCAGTACAACCTGCTCGAACGCGAGGAAGAACGCGAGATGCACCCCTTCGCGCACGCGACCGGCGTCGGCGTGATCCCGTGGAGCCCCCTCGCCCGCGGCAAGGTCACCCGGCCGTGGGACGCCGACGGCTCCGGGTCACGCGCGAGCACCGACGAGTTCGGCAAGACGCTCTACCGCCAGGACGAGGACGCGAACCGCGCGATCGTGGGAGCCGTCGAGGCGATCGCGAACGAACGCGGCGTGAGCATGGCGCAGATCGCCCTCGCCTGGGTCGCGGGCAAGCCCGCGGTGAGCGCGCCGATCGTCGGTGCGACGAAGGAGCACCACATCGACGACGCGGTCGCGGCCGCCGCGATCACGCTCACCGACGACGAGGTGACGCGACTCGAGTCCGCGTACACGCCCCGGGTGCCGTCCGGTTTCTGACGTACGACAAGCAGACGGGAGGCCCGTGGCCAGCTGGCCACGGGCCTCCCGTCCGTCTCCGGTCACGTCCACGACACGTGGCACGCCGTCGGCTCAGCACACGCCGCCGTGCCCGCGCGACGCCGCTCCGGCGTCGAGACGCCGCCGGATCCGGCGGCGTCTCGACGTGACGACGGCGTCTTCCGTCTCCTGACGGGCCGGGTCGGTCAGGCGACAGCGCCGCGTTCGCGTTCGAGGCGGGCGATGCGCACGAGCGCAGCGCGCTCGGTGCCCGTCTGGTTGCCGAGCACCCCACCGATCCCGTCGAGCACGAGTCCGGTCGCCCGGCCGACGGGCAGTTCGACGGGCCCGATCGCGGGGGCCCGCAGGCCGAGCATCGAGCGGTGGCGGGGGTCGAGCGTCGAGACGGCCCCCTGGAACAGCGCCTGGTAGCCGGGCCGCAGCATCAGCGCGAGCGGCGGGTTCCTGATGAACTTGACGACGTCGCGGGTGCGGGCCGTGACCGCGAGTTCGCCGCGGTCGAGGTACCCGTCCATCTGGGCGCGGAGCTCGGCCTCGGACTCCGGGGCGTCCTCGACGCGCATGAGCCGGCCGGCGGTCGCCCACTCGCGGACGTAGGCGTCGGCACCGCCGGGGATCGGGCCGCCCCAGCGCTGCGCGGCCCGGAGGAACGCGTCGGTGAAGGCGAGGTGCACCCAGCGGGCCAGGTCGGGGTCGTTCGCCGCGTAGTCGCGTGCGATGCCGTGGCCGTCGACGTACTGGCCGCGAACCCGCTCGTGCAGGCGCAGCACCCACTCGCTCGCTCCGCGGGCGGTCGCGGTGTCGCCGCGCGAGACCGTGTAGATCCACCGGATGGTGCCGGCGAGTCGGCCGAACGGGTCCTCGCGGTAGCGGGAGTGGTCGGCGACGCCGGCGAGGGCTCCGGGGTGCAGGGCCTGGACGAGGAGTGCGCGGACCCCGGCGACGATCGTCTGCTTGCCGCCGTGCACCGCCCACGTCGCGGAACCGGGGCCGAAGAAGCCGGCGTCGGTGCCGTCCTCGAGTTCGTCGATCCACTCCGGCTTGCTCGTCGCCCCACCGGTGAACGTGTCGTTGAGGCGGGAGCGGAAGGCATCGGAGACGGAGGGCATGGCGTCATCGTCCGTCCGCCCCCTGGGAGCGCGCTCGGCTTCGTGCACCCCGACGCCTCCCAGCGGGCGCGGGGGTGGCCCGCTAGGTTGGGACGCGTGAGCATCGACACGCCTCGTCCCTGGCTTGCCTCGTACGCCCCGGGGGTCCCGCACGACATCGAGGAACAGCACGGTTCCCTGATCGACCTGGTCGAGGAATCTGCGCGACGGTTCCCGGGCAGGGTCGCGCTCGAGTTCTTCAAGCGGACCACCAGCTACGCCGACCTGCAGGAGCAGATCCTCCGCGCGGCGAACGGGCTCCGCAAGCTCGGCGTCGGCGCCGGCGACCGGGTCGCGATCGTGCTGCCGAACTGCCCGCAGCACATCGTGGCGTTCTACGCGGTCCTGCGCCTCGGCGCGATCGTGGTCGAGCACAACCCGCTGTACACGCCGCGCGAGCTCCGCCACCAGTTCGAGGACCACGGCGCGAAGGTCGCGATCGCCTGGGACAAGTCCGTCGCGACGCTGCAGGACTTCCCCGCCGACGTGGCGCTCGACGCGATCGTGTCGGTCGACCTGACCCGAGCGATGCCCCGCGCCACCCGGCTCGCCCTGGCCCTGCCGGTGGCGAAGGCCCGTGAGTCCCGCGCGAAGCTCACCACCTCGGTGCGCGGCACGACGAAGTGGGACGACCTGGTCGGCACCCGCAAGCTGTCGAAGCGCCACCCGCGACCGTCGACGGACGACGTCGCCCTGATCCAGTACACCTCGGGCACCACCGGCACGCCGAAGGGTGCCGTGCTGACGCACCGGAACCTGCTGGCGAACGCCGCACAGGCCCGCGCCTGGGTGCCGCAGATCCGTCGGGGCGACAACGTCGTGTACGCGGTGCTGCCGATGTTCCACGCGTACGGCCTCACGCTGTGCCTGACCTTCGCGATGAGCATGGCCTCGCGGCTCGTGCTGTTCCCGACGTTCGACCCGGCGCTCGTGCTCACCGCGATCAAGAAGCACCCGCCGACGTTCCTGCCGGCCGTCCCGCCGATCTACGCCCGACTGCAGCACGCCGCTGACTCGGCGAAGGTCTCGCTCGAGGGCATCGAGATCGGCATCTCGGGCGCCATGCCGCTGTCGCAGGACATCGTCGAACCGTGGGAGGCACGGACCGGCGGGTACCTGGTCGAGGGCTACGGGCTGTCCGAGTGCTCCCCCGTGCTGATGGCCAACCCGGTGTCCCCGGAGCGTCGCCTCGGCTCCATCGGTCTGCCGTTGTCCTCCACCGAGGCCCGCGTGGTCGACCCCGACGACAGCACGAAGGTGCTCGGCGTCGACGAACCCGGCGAGCTGCAGGTCCGCGGGCCGCAGGTGTTCCGCGGCTACTGGGGCAAGGCCGAGGCCACGGACGAGGTCTTCACCCCCGACGGCTGGTTCCGCACCGGCGACATCGTGGCCATCGGCGCCGACGGCTACGTCCGGATCGTCGACAGGCTCAAGGAGCTCATCATCACGGGCGGCTTCAACGTGTCGCCGTCCGAGGTCGAGGACGCCCTGCTCAAGCACCCGAGCGTCAAGGAGGTCGCGGTCGTCGGCATCACGCAGGGCGGCAACGAGCAGGTCGTCGCCGCCGTCGTGCCGAAGGACCCGTCCTCGTTCGACGCCGCGGCGCTGCGGGCGTGGGCGCGTGACCAGCTGGCGGCGTACAAGGTGCCGCGTCGGGTCGTCGTGGTCGAGGACCTGCCGCGCTCGATGATCGGCAAGGTGCTGCGGCGGAAGGTGCGGGACCAGATCCTCGCCGACGACTGACGCGCGTCAGCGTCCGCGGCGGCCGACGACGCAGGTCAGCGCAGGCGTCGCCCCGGCACCGCGAGCACGGCGAGCCCGGCCACCACGAGCGCGATGCCGACCCACCCCGTCGTACCGAGGTGCTCCCCGACGACGAGCACGGCGAGCACCGCCGCGACCACGGGCTCGAGCAACGACACCAGGGTCGCGACCGAGGCACCGACGGACCGCAACCCCACGGCGTACAGCGAGTGCCCGAGGACCGTGGGCACCAGGGCCAGGTACAGGAACACCGGCCAGTTGCCGCCCTCGGCGAGGGACGGTGCGCCGACGACGACCACGAGGACGACGAGCGGCACGGCAGCGATGCCGAACACGGCGCCGACGAGCCCCCGGCCGTTCGGCAGTCCCGCCGCGACGGCTTCGATCCCGGGCCCGCCGGGCACCGACACCGCCCCGGCCGCCGCGTGCAGTCCCCGTGCCACCGCCCACGAGTACAGCGCGTAGGTGAGTCCAGCGAGCAGGGCACTGGCGATACCGAACGCGAGCGCACCACCGCCGCCGCCGTGCTCTGACCGCGCCAGGGTCACGACGACCATGCCGGCCACGCTCACCAGCGTGGCGACGATCCACCTGCCGGTGACGGGCCTCCTGTCCGACACCCACTCGACGAGCCCCGCGAACACGGGTGACGACCCGATGGCGATGGTGGTGCCGAGGGCGACGCCCGCGTCGGCGAGGGCTGCGTAGAAGGCGACCGCGTAGACGACGAGCGCCGCCGCACCGAGCAGTGCCCACCCCCGTGTTCGGCGCTCGGCGACGGCGCGGACGGTGCCGCGTCCGGCGACGGCGGCGAGCACGAGGCCACCGATCCCGAACGTGACGGCGCCGAAGACGAAGGCGGGGACGCCCGGGGCGAAGTGGGTCGCGGTGCCGGTGGTCCCCCAGACCACGGCGGCGACGACCACCGCAGCGAGCCCGCCGGCAGGCGTCGGGACCCGGCGCGCGCTGGCGGGACCCGTCACGAGACGTGGATGGACGGGCGGCGGTGGACGTCGGGCTCGGCTTCGCGCAGGACCTCGCGCGTGACGGGCGCGACGTCACCGGCGCCGGTGAACACGAACCGCAGGGCGTTCCGGATCGGGCTGCCCTCGTTCCACTCGAAGTAGATGCTCGGGACGACCCCGGCGGTGTCGCGGATCGCGAGCAGGGTCGAGGCGATGGTGTTCGGCACGTTGCCGGACCGGACCCGGAGCACACGGTGTCCGTGCACGACGTGCCCCTCGACCAGCAGGTCCTCTTCGAAGTCGGACGAGTCGGCGGGCAGCACCTCGAGGAACATCGTCGGGACGCGCGCCGGGATGCCGGAGTCGCGTCGTTCCTCGCGCCCCTTCGCCCGGTACGCCTCGGCGGTGCCGGCACCCGGCTCGTTCGCGATGATGCAGACCGAGCTGAACTGGTCGGCGTCGGCCTCGACGAACTGCCGGGCCGTGGCGTCCAGCTCGATCGACGACGCGCGGAGCTCGAACGACCGGCGCACCCGCGAGATGAGCGACACCACGACGATGGCGACGATGAAGATCGCCGCGATCCGGACGCCGTCGGGCCGCTCGATGACGTTCGCGACCGTGGTGTAGACGAACACGACCGAGATGACGCCGAACGCTATGGTGCGCTTCTTCTGCTGTCGGCGACGGGCCGACAGGGTGACCGCGACCGCGGCGCTCGTGATCAGGACGAGCACGCCCGTGGCGTACGCCCCACCCTGGGCGTCGACGTTCGCGCGGAACACGATCGTGATCAGGAAGGCGATGAGCGTGAAGATGATGACGAGCGGCCGGGTCGCCCGCGCCCACTGCGGCGCCATGCCGTAGCGGGGCAGGAACCGCGGCACCAGGTTGAGCAGGCCGGCCATCGCGCTCGCGCCGGCGAACCACAGGATCGCGACGGTCGAGAAGTCGTAGATCGACCCGAACACCCCGCCGAGGTACTGGTGCGCCAGGAAGGCCAGGGCCCGCCCGTTCGCACCGCCGCCCGGCTGGAACTCGTGCTGCGGGATGAGGAACGTCGTCGCGATCGACGAGGTGATGAGGAACGAGCTCATGATCACGGCCGCGACGGTCAGGAGCCGCTTCGTGCCGCGGATCCGTCCCTCGGGCCGGGCGCTCGTGTCGTCGGACGCGTCACCGCGCACCTGCGGCATCACCGCGACGCCGGTCTCGAACCCGGACAGGCCGAGCGCCAGCTTCGGGAACACGACGAGCGCGATGCCGACCATGACGAGGGGGTTGCTGTGCTGCGCGGTGAGCCCCGACCACCAGTCGCTGGCGACCATCGGGTGCTCGAAGACGTGCCAGAGCGCGACCACCACCACGACGGCGTTCAGCGCGAGGAACACCGCGACGAGTCCGACCGCGATGCCGATCGCCTCCTTGAACCCGCGGAGGAACACCACGCCGAGCAAGAGCAGCAGCGCGAGCGTGAGCGGGACGGGGATCTCCGTGAACCAGTGCGGCGTGTACGGGTTCTCGGCGATGTGCGCTGTGGCGTCCGCCGCCGACAGCGTCATCGTGATCATGAAGTCGGTGACGGCGAACCCGAGCAGGACGAGCACCAGGAGCTTGCCGGCCCACCACGGCAGCAGCTTCTCGAGCATCATGATCGACCCGGCACCGCGGAAGCTGTCGCTCGCGACCCGGCGGTACACCGGCAGTGCGCCGAACAGCGTGACGAGCACGAGCACGATCGTGGCGATCGGCGACAGCAGGCCGGCGGCGAGCGCCGCGATCGCCGGCTGGTACCCGAGGGTCGAGAAGTAGTCGACGCCGGTCAGGCACATGACGCGCCACCACGGGTGGGTCTTCTCGACCTCGACCTGGTGCGGACCCTGGTGGGATGCCCCTTGGTGGGCGCCCTGCAGCATCCAGCGACGCAGTCGGGTGCTGCGGTCGAGGGGTGGCTCCGTGGCGTCGCGCTGGGCGGCCCGCTCGGCGTCTGTCGCGGTCACGTGGACGATGCTAAGCCGTCCGGGTGACGCACGCGCGCACCCGGACGGCCCCTGTGGACGAAAGCTACTTC
The DNA here is from genome assembly GCF_044909335.1 of Curtobacterium sp. AB7. Taxonomy (NCBI): domain Bacteria; kingdom Bacillati; phylum Actinomycetota; class Actinomycetes; order Micrococcales; family Microbacteriaceae; genus Curtobacterium; species Curtobacterium sp. AB7. The sequence goes on from NZ_JBIYED010000005.1 coordinate 280,666, forward strand.
GCGCTGATGCGGGTGTACTTGTTGACCGCCCACGGCACGAACACGACGAGCATCACGGCGATCCCGATCAGCACCGTCACGATCGGGTGCTGCATCGTCCAGATGTCCGGCACCGGCGCCGACCCGACGTTGCCGAACAGCTCGCGGGCCGCCTGCACGAGCGACGACACCGGGTTCCACTCCGCGAACACCCGCAGCACCAGGGGCAGCGTGCCGCTCGGCACGAACGCGTTCGAGATGAACGTCAGCGGGAACAGGATCATGAACGAGGCGTTGTTGATGACCTCCGGCGTCTTCACGCTCATCCCGAGCAGCGCCATCACCCAGCTGAACGCGTAGCTGAACAGCAGCAGCAGGGCGATTCCGGCCAGGAACTCGAGCGGCGACGAGTTCACCCGCCACCCGACGACCAGCCCGGTGAGCATCATGATCGCCATCGAGATCGAGTTGAGCACGAGGTCGGAGTTGGTCCGGCCGACGAGCACCGCGGACGCCGACATCGGCAGCGTGCGGAACCGGTCGATCAGGCCTTCCTTCAGGTCCTGCGCCATCGCCGACCCCGAGAAGGTCGCCCCGAAGACGACGGTCTGCGCGAAGATCCCCGCCATCAGGAACTGCGTGTAGTCGGTGCCCTCGACCGCGATCGCGCCGCCGTAGACCTGGCTGAAGAGCAGGACGAACATGATGGGCTGCAGCACCGCGAACACGAGCATGTCCGGCGACCGCTTGATCTTGATGAGGTTCCGTTTGCTGACGGTCCAGCCGTCCTCGAACCAGATGGCGACCGGCGAGGTGACGACGACGGGCAGCTGCCGACCCGGCGCGATGGTGGTGGCGGTCATCGGGTCGTCTCCTTCTGCTTGGGGGCAGCGGCTCCGTCGGCCTCGTCCTCCGTCGCGGCGTGGCCGGTGAGCCGCAGGAACACGTCGTCGAGGGTCGGTCGGCGCATGCCTGCGTCGTGCAGCTCGATGCCGGCGTCGCCGAGGTCGGCGAGCACCCGTTGCAGCGCGGTGGGGCCGGCCTCGACCGCGATGGCGTGGGTGCGGCCGTCGCCCGAGGCCTCGACGTCGCCGACGCCGTAGCGCCGCAGGACGGTCGTCACGGCGTCACCGTCGGTCTCGTCCACGAGGGTCACGACGACCCGGTGGCCGCCGACCTGCGCCTTGAGGTGGTCGGCTGTGCCCTCGGCGATCACCCGGCCGTCGTCGATGACCGCGATGTCGTCGGCGAGCCGGTCGGCCTCTTCGAGGTACTGCGTGGTGAGCAGGACCGTGGCGCCCTGGGCCACCAGGTCCTCGACGATGCCCCAGAGCGCGAGCCGGCTGCGGGGGTCGAGGCCCGTGGTCGGCTCGTCGAGGAACAGCACGCGCGGGTTCATCACGAGGGCACCGGCGAGGTCGATCCGTCGCCGCATGCCGCCGGAGAAGCCCTTCACCGGGCGGTCCCCCGCCTCGGCCAGGTCGAACACGTCGATGAGCTCACGGGCACGCTCCCGCGACGTCTTCCGGCCCAGGTGGTAGAGCCGCCCGATCATCTCGAGGTTCTCGAAGCCGGTCAGGTTCTCGTCGACCGCGGCGTACTGCCCGGACACCCCGATGGACCGCCGGGTGGCCTGCGGATCGGCGATCACGTCGATGCCGTCGATCGTGGCCGTCCCGGAGTCCGGGGTGATGAGGGTGGTGAGCACCTTCACGGTCGTGGTCTTGCCCGCACCGTTCGGCCCGAGCAGCGCCTTCACGGTGCCCTGGGGCACGGACAGGTCGAGTCCGGCCAGTGCGTGCACCGGTCCGGACTTCGACCGGTAGGTCTTGGTCAGCCCGGAGGCTTCGATGATGGCCATGTCGCTCCTTCGTCGGACACGGTGGGTACCGGGGTCCGGTGGAGCGACGGACGTCACTCAGATGCCGAAGTCACCACCGAAGTCACTGGAGCCACCGCCGAAGTCGGATCCGCCGTCGTCCCAGCCCGCGCTCTCGAACCCGCCGCCGTCGGATGCGCCACCGTCGGACGCACCGCCGTCACCGGAGTCGGCTCCAGTGTCCTCCGAACCACCGTCGCCCGCAGCGTCAGTACCGCCATCGAACGATCCGGGGTCCGGCAGGAAGGCGCTCATGATCGCCGAACCGATGACGTAGCCGGCCACGGTGCCGAGGATCGAGGCACCGATCATGCTGCCGAACGACGGTCCGCCGCGCTGCCCGCCGAGGCGGCCACCACCGCCGACGCCACCGAGCGAGCGCTCCATGAAGCCCGGCTGGCGGATCTCGGACCGCGTCGCCGACTGCGCGAGCGAGCGGGGGTCGTCGCCACGAGGGGCCTCGCCGGGAGGCGCCGTGCGGGTGAACTCGTCGTAGACCATCCGGCGCTGCTCGTCGGTCAGCTTGGCGAACGCCTCGGCGTGCACCTCTTCGATGCGCTCGGGCGGCGCCGTGCGGAGCAGGTAGCGGTACCGCTCCACCGCGCGCTCGTCGTCGGTCGTCGCGCCCCGCTGCTGCGCGGGTGCTCCGCCCCACTGCGGCACGCCGTACTGGCCGCCCTGCTGCTGCCCGGCCGGCACCCCCGTCGGGGCGGGCTGGTGGTACGACTGCTGGCCGTACCGGTAGCCCTGCTGCTGCGGTTGCTGCGGCTGCCCCCACTGGTTCTGCTGCGCGTCGTACTGCTGCGCGTCACCGGTGCGGTCGCGGTCCGGACGTCCGAGCAGGCGGTCGAGGAATCCCATGGTCGATGCTCCTTCGGGTGCACGGGCGATCCGGTCGGACCGGCCGTGGTCTGCCACCTTATGGAGCGGGGTCGGCCGCTGACTGAGCGCCCGCTCAGAGTCAGCCGTGCGCCGCCTCGCCCGCGGGCGCACCGTGCGCACCTGCACGACCCGTGCCGGGTCGGCAGCACCGTGCGCGCCTACAGCACCGCACCCAGCGGCCAACCCCGCACCAGAACGCAGACCCCGCACCGTGCGCACCACCCACCCGACGGGAGGCCCGTACCCGACCCGACCCGCGCCTCCAGTCCGCACCGTGCGCACCTGCACGACCCGTGCCGGGTCGGCAGCACCGTGCGCGCTTGCAGCGCCGCACCCAGCGGCCAACCCCGCACCAGAACGCAAGCCCCGCACCGTGCGCCGGCCGCGCACCGCGCACGCCAGCGCCAGCGCACGCCAGCGGCAGCGCCAGCGCCAGCGCGCAGCGCCGGCTCAGCGCACGCCCGTGCCCGCGGCGAGCGCGGCCATCCACACCGCCTGCAGCTCGTCGGCGGCCCCGGGGTGCGCCACCAGGAACGGTTCGCCCACGGGTGGGAAGCCCTCGACCGGGCCGGAGCGGGTCAGCACGATACCGCCGGCCTCGTGCACGAGCAGCACGGCGGCACCGTGGTCGACCGGGTTGAACGCCGACACGCACCCGCCGATCCCCCGGCCGGCCGCGACCTGCGCGATGGTCAGCGTGCCGGAGCCCTGCACCCGCAGCGTGCACGACCGGTCGGCCAGGGCGTCGAGGAACGCACCGAACCCGGGCCACGGCCGGTGCCCGTCGAGCTCCGTGCCGACGACCGCCCCGGCGAGCGGTCGCGGGGTGTCGTCCAGCTGCAGCGGACGGTCGCGCAGGGTGGCACCGCGTCCGCGCCGCGCCTCGAGGACCTCGCCCCGCCACGGGTCGGCCACGACGCCGACGAGCGGGCGGCCACCGCGGGTCAGGCAGAGCGACATCGAGGTCCAGGGCACGCCGTTCGCCAGGTTCGTGGTGCCGTCGACGGGGTCGAGGAACCAGCGGTGCCGGTCGCCGGGGGCCTCGCCGTACTCCTCGCCGGTGAACCCGTGCGTCGGGAACGCCATCCGCACGCGGGAGCGGACGTGCTGCTCCACCAGACGGTCGACATCGGTGACGAGGTCCGCGGGGTTCGCCTTGGTCCGCACCTCGCTGACGGGGTGCTCGCGGGTGAAGGCGATGACCTCGTGCGCGATGCGGTGCGCCAGGGCCTGGGCGCGCGAGGCGACCTCGGTCTCGGTCGGTTCGCGGTCCCGTTCCGGCCAGCCGTCCCGTTCCGCCGACGACAGCGCGGCACCGATCGCGCCGACGTCGTTCGTGGTGATCGAGTCGACGCCGAGCCGTGCCGCCCAGAGCGCCGGTTCGGCCTCGTCGACGGTCCAGACGGCGACCCGCAACCCCAGGGCGTGCGCGGCCTCGATCGTGCGCGGGGTGAGGAACGCGATGTCGAGGTTCAGGGTCGAGGGGGTCAACGCCTCGAGGTCGGCCGGAGTGGGCGGGTCGAGCGACTCCCACGCGAGCCAGACGTCGGCGTCGGGCAGCACCGAACGGACCGCCGCCATGGCCGCTGGCGCTCCGCACCACGCCACGGTGGTGGACGCGGTGGACCCCGCGACGGTCCGGGCGGCGACGAGTCCGTCGGCCGCGTCCGTCAGGTCGACCAGCAGCACCGAGTGGCAGCCGTCGAGCCGTTCGAGGGCGGCGTCGAGCCGCGGGATCCGGTCGAGGCCGTTGCCGAGCCGGGCGACGTCGCACCAGGCGACGTCGGACACCCGTCGGGCGTCGCCCCACATCCGGCCGAGGGTCTCGTCGTGCAGCAGGACGGCCACGTCGTCGGCCGTGCGACGGACGTCGACCTCGATGACCTCGGCGCCGAGCGCCTCGGCGACCGCGATGGCGGGCAGGGTGTTCTCGCGCCGGACGCGCGGCGCACCGCGGTGGGCGACGAGCCGTGGCGGACGCACGCCGGGCCTCCCGGTCGGGCTGGTGGCGACCACCTGGTCGGCGGGCGCCGACACCGGGGCACTCATCGGGTGCCCTCGAGCAGCGCGCCGTCGCGGTACACGAGCACCTCGCCGAGGCGGACCCCGGTCTCGGTGCCGACCATCGGGGGTGCTCCGGTGACGAACGCGCGGAGCTCGGCGCCGTCGGCGGCCAGCACCACCTCGGCGAAGTGCCCGCGCATCAGCACGCGGGCGACGGTCGCACGGATCGGCGAGTCGTCGGTGAGCACGACCTGCTCGGGTCGGATCAGGACCGTGTCCGCGACGGTGGGGCTGACCGACGTGCCAGCCAGGAACCGGCCGGTGACGGGGCTCGTCGACCCGATGAACGACGCGACGAACCCGGTGGCGGGGCGGGCGTACAGCTCGGTCGGTGTCGCGATCTGCTCGATCCGGCCGTCGTGCATGACGGCGATCCGGTCCGAGATGCTGAGCGCTTCGTCCTGGTCGTGCGTCACGATGACGGTCGTGATGCCGAGGCGCTGCTGGATGCGCCGGATCTCGTCGCGGACGCTCACCCGGAGCTTCGCGTCGAGGTTCGAGAGCGGCTCGTCGAGGAGCAGCACGTCGGGCTCCTGCACGATCGCCCGCGCCAGGGCGACCCGCTGCTGCTCACCGCCCGAGATCGCCGTCGGCTTCGATCCTGCGTGGTGGCTCAGGCCGACGAGTTCGAGCGCCTCGCGCACCCGCTCCGCCACCCGCTGCTTCGGCACGCGTCGGGTCCACAGCGGGAACGCCACGTTCTGCGTCACCGTCATGTGCGGCCACAGCGCGTAGTTCTGGAACACCATCGCGCTCGGCCGACGCTCCGGACCGGTCGACGTGACGTCGCGGTCCCCCATCGTCACGACGCCGCCGTCGGCGGGCAGGAACCCCGCCACCATCCGGAGCGTGGTCGTCTTGCCGCACCCGGACGGGCCGAGCAGCGAGACGAGCTCGCCCTTGGCGACGTCGAGGTCGATGCCCGCGACCACGTCGCGTCCGCCGAGCGTCTTGCGCAGTCCGCGGATGGTGAGTCCGCCGGTGCGGGCCCGGTCGGTCGTGCTGCCGTCGGTCGGGAGGCCCGTGGTGCGTTCCGCGACGAGGGTCGTGTCCGTCATCTGGTCGCCTTTCGTGCTGGTGGTGGTCATCGGTGTCCGTCGCTTCATCGGATCTGGAAGCCGTCCGCCAGGCGGCCGCCCATGATGTGCTTCCGGGCGAGCAGCAGCAGGACCACGGACGGGATGCTGAGCGCGATCGCGAACACCGCGGAGACCTGGCGTGGGGAGTTGAGGACGAGTGAGTACATCGCCGTCGGCATCGTCATGTAGGTCGGCGCGCCGACCAGGTACGTGCCCTGCGCCTCGTCGAACGACGCGAGGAACGACATCACCATCGCGACGAGGATCCCCGGCCACGCGATCGGGAACGTCACCCGCCAGAAGGTCCGCCAGCGGCTCGCACCGGCATCGCGTGCTGCTTCCTCGAGGGACCGCGGGACGGCCGAGAACGCGGCGGCGGGCAGCCACGTCATGAACACCACGCACCCGAGGACGTGCACGATGAGGATGCCCGTCACCGTGTTCATGAGGTTCAGCGCGGTGAACATCGCCGACATCGTGACGAAGAGGCCCATCTTCGGGAACGCGTTCGTGGCGAACAGCCCGACCAGGACGAGCCGGCGCCCGGGGAACTCGATGCGGCTGATCGCCCACGCGGCCGGCAGGCAGACCACCGCGGCGATGAGGACCGTCAGCGGGGCGAGGACGAGCGAGTTCTGGACGGCGACCGCCAGGCTCCGGTCCTCGAACACGGTGCCCCACCACTGCAGCGTCCACCCGTCGGGCAACAGGTTCGGGTACGTCCAGGTCGTGGCGAAGGCACGAGCCGCCAGCCAGAGGAGCGGACCGAGCACGAAGACGGCCAGCACGACGGCGGTGGCCCAGACGAGGGTGTTCCCGGTGAGTCGCTTGATCACGGCTGCTCCTGCTTCTGCTGCTGCTTCCGCAGCTCGCCGGCGTTTGCCCGGACCGTCGAGCGGAGGTAGAACACGCTCGCGGCCGCGGCGAAGGCGAACACGATGAACGCCATCGCCGTCGACTGCTGCGGACGGTTGTAGGCCTGGAAGTACTTCGAGATGTCGACGCCCAGCATCGTCGGGGCGTTCGGGCCGGTGAAGTACGGCACCGTGAACGAGCCGAGCACGCCGATCACGGTGAACGTCGTCGCGATGACGAGCGGGGTCGCTGCCATCGGCAGGAGCACCTGCCAGACCACCCGCCACGTGCTCGCTCCGGCGTCCTTCGCCGCTTCGACCAGGGCGTCCGGGGTGCCCTGCAGCGCGCCGGCGATCATCAGCACGGCGAACGGCAGGCTCGTCCAGACGCTGCCGAACACCACGGCGACGAGGGTGTAGCCCCACACCGGGACGTCCAGGCCGAACTGGGCACCGAGGCTGCGGAGGAAGCCCTGCGCATCGGTGAACGTCAGGACCGACCAGCTCGCGATGACCACCGGCACGAAGAGCGGGACCACGGCGAGGACGCTGAGGCTCTTGCCGAGGAAACCGCCCCGGAGCCGGAGGATCACGGCCACCGCCACGGCGAGCGCCACGGTCAGGCCGGTCGACAGTGCGGTGACCCCGAGCGTCGCGACGAGGTCGCGCAGGAACGTGGCGTTGCCGAGCAGGGTGCCGTACACCGCGAACGAGAAGCCGCGCACGGTGTCGCCGCCGATGTCCGCGAGTGCCTGGTTCAGGCCGCCGGTGAACCCGAGGCTGAACAGGGCGGCGTTGACGACGGGGACACCGACGAACAGGACGACGACCAGCACCGGGGCGGCGACGAGGGCGAGGCCCTGCCACCGCCGACGGCGGTCGAGCCGCTCCTGGACGGACAGCCGACCTGCGGCGTCCGCCGTGCCGTGGGCGGGCGACGGGACGGGCGGGAGGCCCTTGGCGGAGTCGCCACGGGCCTCCCGGTCGAGCGCCGGGCCGTCCTGGACGGTCTGGGTCACTGCGGGACCTTCGCGTCCCACGCCGCGTTCATGTCCGCGGCGAAGTCGCTCTGGAACCCGAGGCGCAGCTGCGAGGGGTTCGCGTCGGCGAACTGCTCCGCGACCGACGCCGGCAGGCTGTCGAGCGGGATGACCGGGTAGCCGGACACGGCGCTCGCGACGAGCTGCTGCCCCTTCGAGCTGAGGACGAAGTCGGCGAGCTGCTCGGCGGCCGCCTTCTTGGCCTTCGGCTCGGTCTTCGGGATGCCGAGGAAGCTCGCGCTGCCGGTGAACGACGGGTCGGAGATCTGGATCGCCTTGACGGTCTTCGGGATCACGCCGGTCTTCTGCGAGGTGATGAACTGGTCGCTCCACACCGGCGCCATCGCGATCTGGCCGCTCCCGAGCAGCTGCACGACCTGGTCGTTGCCGTTCGGGTAGACGCCCTTCTGGTACGTCGAGGGGCCGAGGTCCTCGAGCGCTGCGAAGCCCTTGTCCCACTTCGACTCGAGCGACTTGTCGTACGTCGTCTGCATGGTCTGCTGCTCATCCGCGGTCAGGTACTTCGCGAGCACCGTGGAGACGAACGAGCCGCCGGAACCGCCGGACGACGGGGAGTTGTACGCGAACTGACCGGGGTTGGACTTGATCCAAGCGAGGAGCTCGTCGAGGGTCTCCGGCGGGTCCGTCACCTTGCTCGAGTCGTACGCGAGCAGGACGCTCGAGGCGCGGTACGGGATCGCGCTGTCGCCACCCTGCTGCCTCGTGGCCTCGGGGACGTCCTTCAGGTTCGGGATCGTGCTGTCGTCGACCTTCGCCATCAGGCCGGCCTTGCCGGCGGTGGAGACGAAGCCGGCGTCGACCAGGTCGTACGCGACGGACTTGCCGGCCTTGACCGCGGTGGCCAGGTTCGCCTGGGTCTGCGCATCGTGCTCGCCGTGCAGGTCGATGCTCGTGCTCACGTGGATCTTCGGGTTCGCCTTCTCGAAGGCGGGGATGAGCGACTTGTCCCAGAGGTCCTGGACGTTCGTGTCGCCGCTGATGAACACCGTGAGGTTCGTGGTGCCACCGCTCGTGTCTGCGGCGTTCGAGGCGTTGGCGCTCTGGACGCAGCCGGACAGTGCGACGGTCGCGGCCGCCGCGATGGCGAGGCCGGCGAGGACTCGGGTCTTCACGTGGGTTCTCCCTGTTCCGTGGGGTGGGGGTGGTGTGGGGGGCGTGCGGGGTGGTGCGGGGTGGGCCGTGTGGGAACGTTCCCGCGCCGAGGTCGAGTGTGGCGCTACCGGGTGAACGCCGGGTGCCGCGGGCGTCGCCGCCGGGTGAACTCCGGGGTGCGTGGCCGCGCTTCGCTCTGGTGCGAGGTTGATCACCCCGTGCACCGCAACAACCTCGCACCGAGTGGCGAACCTCGCACGGGGCGCTCGGCGCTCAGCGTCGCATCCGGACACCTGCCCGCCGCAGCTTCGCGCGCAACGTCGCCTCGTCCCAGAGATCAGCCCATCGCAACCGCACGACGTGCCGAACGCCGGGCATGGACCGCAGCCGGTCCTCCCGGTACTTCTCAGCGACGACCACGTCCTCCGCCGAACGCCCGTTCCGCATCGTCGGGTCGCGGTACTTCGCCTCGCCGTCGAACTCGACCACGACGCCGGCCGAGGGGAACCAGAAGTCCACCACGATGTCCGGTTGCCCGGACGACCTGAAACGGTGCTGCAGCACGGGCTCCTCCGTTCCGAACTGATCGAACCGGGTTCGCGCGATCGACTCACCCGGCGAGTCCGACGCGGAGTCGGCGAAGTCCACCGCACGGAGCGCCCGACGGCGACTCTTGGGGCCACGCCGCGCGATCGTGTCGCGCACGGCTGCTCGGGGAACACCCCGACGGAGCAGGTCGTCGAGCGCCACGACGGCGTCGATGAACGGCACCGTGAGGGCCACGTCTGCAGCTATCCGAACAGGTCCGCTCAGCTGCAGGCCTTCCGGCGTGCTGATCCTGTTCGGGTCCGGTACCGGGTCGAGGTCGGCGTGGACGACGAAGGAAGCATTCGTGGTCCGCCGATCACTCCCGACCGAGGTCACGTGCACTCGATCGGGCGGCGGCGACACCGTCGGCACGCCGAGCACGACTGCCGCCGAGACGTGTGAGACGACCTGATCGGGTCCGATGCGATCGGCGGACGCACCGATACGGACCAGGTGCTGTTCCGCCGGCCGGAGGGCTGCCCAAGCGGCAGCGTCGACGAACATCCCTCGCCCGATGCGGACGAGCTCCTGCGCGTCCGCCCGCCTCCTGATCACCTCGGACTCGGCCGGATGGTGCGCCGAGGTCCGGAGGACGGTGACGGCGGGGAGCGGGGCGAGGGCGATCTGACGGTCCACCCCGACGATGGTGGTCGTCGGGGGACAAGAGCGGTTGGGGCGGCGGCTGTCCTGTGGACAAGACGAGGGCGACGCCCGCCTGTGGAGAGGCCGGAGCCGTCCGGGCTGCGAGACTGTCCGGGTGAACAAACGCACCTGGGGTTGGCTCGCAGCGGTCATCGACGTCGTGCTCATCGTCGTCTTCGCACTTATCGGGCGTTCGTCGCACGGTGAAGCCAACACGGCGCTGGCACTCTGGATCACCGCGTACCCGTTCCTGGCGGGCTGGGCGATCGGGTACGTGACGAGCGGAGCCTGGGCCCGGCCGCTGCGCTTCTGGCCGACCGGCGTCGTGGTCTGGATCCTCACGGTCTTCGTCGGTCTGGCGATCCGTGTCGCCACCGGCCAGGGCGACGTCGACGGCAATCCGCTGCCGATCTCGTTCGTCATCGTCGCGACGATCGTGCTCGGGGTGTTCCTGCTCGGCTGGCGCGCGATCGCCCGCGGTGCGCTCCGCTTCGCCGGCTCCCGTTCCCGTTCCCGGCAGGACGCTGCAGCGTCGGACGCGTGAACGGCAGCCGCGGTTCCCAACCGACCATCCTCGACGTCGCCGCACGTGCGGGTGTCTCGAAGTCGGCGGTGAGCCGGGTCCTCTCGGGCACGGGGCGGTTCTCGGACGAGACCCGTGAGCGCGTCGAACGCGCAGCAGCCGAACTCGGGTACGTCGCCAACGCCATGGCTCGCGGGCTCGTCAGCGGTCGGACGCACACCATCGGCATGCTCGTCCGCGACGCGTCGTCGATGGTCTACACCGCACTGCACGCCGTGATGGAGCGCCGCGCATCGGAGCTCGGCTACCGCGTCGTCACCACCACGGGTGTCGGCCGTGTCGAGGACGAGAAGTCCGCGCTCGCCGCACTCGTGTCGATGCGGGTGGACGGCCTCGTGGTCTGCAGCGGCCTGATGCCGTCCGCCGACATCGCCGAGTTCGCCCCGCGTATCGCCACCGTGGTCGCAGGTCGACCCGAACTCCACCCGGCATTGTCCAGCGTGTACTGCGACGAGGTGGACGGTGGCGCGACGATCGCCGACGCCGTCGCCGATGCCGGTCACCGCGCAGTCGTGGTGCTCACCGTCCCGCTCGACAACGCGATCACACAGCACGCCCGCTCGACGGCGATGGTCGAACGGCTCCGAGCGCGTGGTGTCCGGGTCATCGACATCGACGCCAGCTTCGTGCGGCCACCGGACGACCTCGCTGCCGACCTGGTCGACGCGATGCACGAATCGGATGTGACCGCGGTGATGTGCCCGACGGACCGGCTCATGCTCGACGTGTGCGAGGCACTCTCCCGCCGTGGTGTCCGGGTCCCGCACGATCTGTCGGTCACCGGGTTCGACGGTGTGTACCCCCTCGCGAGCGACTGGATCGGGTTCACGACACTCGAGCAGCCGATCGAGCGGATCGGCCGCGAGGCGATAGACCTCGTCATCGGCCGGATCGACGACCCGACGCGGGCCGTCGAGCACCGCTCACTCCGGGGCACGGTCGTGCCCGGCCGCACGCTGCTCCCCCGCTGACCGGGACCTTCTCGGTGCGAGGTTGGCCACTCGGTGCAGCGCAACAAGCGCGCACGGAGTGATCAACCTCGCACCGAGCGAAGCCCGTCAGAACAGCCCGCTGCGCGGCCCCTCATCCGGACCATCGAACCCGCGGAACATGTCGGACACGAGTGCCTCGATCTGCGGTTCGACCAGGCGCTCCACCGCCTCGGCGACGCGCGGCCGGTGGTCGATGAGCGCCAGGCACACCGCCGTACCGGTCGAACGAGCGCACTCGTCGGACAGCTCGATCTCGTGCCGGAGCGCCGCCTTGGCCTCGTCGGACAGCGGCTCCCTCGGGGCCTGCTCCCCCGCGCCCGTCCCCGCCAGCTCCCCGAGCGTGAAGAGGAACGGTGAACCGGGCGAGGGCTCGGGATCGACGTCGAGGCCCTGGAACTCGGGCGACAACCCCTCCGCCGGCTGGTACCCGGCGTGCCGCTTGCGCGCCGCGGCCCGCTCGAGCTCGCGCTGCAGCAGCGGCAGGTTCTTGGCGGTGTAGTCGTCGACGGCGTCCTCGACGATGGTCGAGATCCGGCCGATCAGCGCGTGCTGGACGGCGTGCGGGACGTCCTGCCCGAAGCCGGCGGCACTCGCGATCGGGGACCCGGTGCACTTCCGGCAGATGCGGGTGCGCGGGCGCGCGGTCCCGATCTGCCAGCGCGGCAGCCAGCGCAGCCAGACGTCGACAGCACTGCGCACGCGTCCGTCGATGCCGTCCATGCCCCAACGATACGGAGCGGAGGCGCGGATCACCCGCTCATTCCGCTCGCCGCCCCAGAACGGCCGGGTTCTCAGGCCTTGGGTTCCGTCACGAAGTCGATGAGCTCCTCGACACGGCCGAGCAGCTGCGGCTCGAGGTCGGCGAAGGTGCGCACCTGCCCGAGGATCCGTTGCCACGCCCGCGCGATGTCGGCCTGCTCGGCGTTCGGCCATCCGAGCGCCTGGCAGATCCCCTTCTTCCACTCGATCGACCGCGGGATCGTCGGCCACGCCTGCAGTCCGACGCGGGCGGGCTTCACGGACTGCCAGACGTCGACGAACGGGTGCCCGACGACGAGCACGTGCGCGCCCCACTTGCCACGCATCACAGCCTCGGCGAAACGGGACTCCTTCGACCCGGGTACCAGGTGGTCGACGAGCACGCCGACACGACGGTCGCGCGAGGGCTGGAACTCATCGAGCACCGAAGCGAGGTTGTCGACGCCGGAGAGCTCCTCGACGACGACGCCCTCGACGCGCAGGTCGGTTCCCCAGACCTTCTCGACGAGCTCGGCGTCGTGCTTGCCCTCGACCATGATGCGCGAGGGCAGGGCTACCCGGGCACGCTGCGACTCCACCGCGAACGATCCGGACGCGGTGCGGAGGCGACCACCGTCGGAAGCATGCCGGACCGCCGGACCGGCACCGGGCCTCCAGTCAGCGTGGACGGAACCCGACGACCCAGCGGAACCCGACGAACCACCAGACCGCCCGACCGGCGCCTGCGGCCGCCCCAGCGTCACGAGCTCGCCCTCGAGCAGGAACTGCCCGGTGAAGGGGAAGGAACGGGTGCGGCCCTTCCAGTCCTCGAGCGCGATGTTGCCCGCCTCGAGCCCGACGACGGCACCGGCCCACCCGGAGTCCGGGTCCTCGAGCACCATGTCGCGTTCGAGCGGCACCTGCCGCACCTTCTTCACCCCGCGGGAGCGCCAGTCTCCCGAGAGCACGTCCCCGCCGTACCGGTCGTCGTCCACCCGCACGAGGGTACTGTCGACGTCGGCCCGGACGACGTCGACCGCGCCGACACCCACCATCTCGACGGAAGGCCTCCCGTGCGCGCAGCGATCATCCACGCCCCGAACGACATCCGCGTCGAGGAGCGCGACCGCCCCTCGGTCCTCACTCCGAAGGACGTCGTCGTCAAGGTCGTCGCCGCGTGCGTGTGCGGCTCGGACCTGTGGCCCTACCGCGGCGTCACGAAGACGAAGGAGCCCCGGCCGATCGGGCACGAACTCGTCGGCGAGGTCGTCGCGGTCGGCGACGCGGTCACCGACCTGCACGAGGGCGACTTCGTCATCTCCCCCTTCACCATGAACGACGGCACCTGCCAGGCCTGCCGCCACGGGATGACCAGCGGCTGCGACCACCTGTCCGGCTTCGGCGGGAAGGACGCGTACGGCGACCCGGTCGGCGGCGCGCAGGCCGAGTACGTCCGCATCCCGGACGCGTCGGCGACCCTGGTCGCGGTGCCCGGCCCCGTCGACCCGGCACTCGTGCCGTCGCTGCTGACCCTGTCCGACGTGTTCTCCACCGGACACCACGCCGCGGTGTCGGCGGCGGTCGGTCCGGGCAAGACGGTCGTGGTGGTCGGCGACGGCGCGGTCGGCCTGTCCGCCGTGCTCGCGTCGAAGCGACTCGGCGCCGAGCGCATCATCGCCATGAGCCGGCACGCCGACCGGCAGGCGCTCGCCAGGGAGTTCGGCGCGACCGACATCGTCGCCGAGCGCGGCGCGGAGGGCATCGCCGCCGTCAAGACCCTGCTCGGCGGCGACCTGGCCGACTGTGCGGTCGAGGCCGTCGGCACCGAGGAGAGCATGGACCAGGCGCTGCACTCGGTGCGCGCGGGCGGCAACCTCGGCTTCGTCGGGGTCCCGCACGGGGTGCCGACGATCGGCACGCGGTACCTCTTCGACACGAACATCACGATCGCGGGCGGCATGGCTCCGGCGCGGAAGTACATCCCCGAACTGCTGCCGGACGTGCTCTCGGGTGCGATCGAGCCGGGTCGGGTGTTCGACCTCGAGCTGCCCCTCGACGAGACCGCCGAAGCGTACCGGGCGATGGACGAGCGTCGGGCGATCAAGGTGCTGCTGCGCCCGTAGGCGCCGGGCCTCCGTCGGGCCGGCGCGTTTCGCGCAGCAGAACGCGTGTTTCGAATCGGTAAACAAACCTTTCAGTAAAGAAGGTTGTCCGTTACAGTCCTCGACATGACCACACGAGGACGCACCCCCGGCCAGCCCGGTCTGCTGCGCGTCCTGAACGACCGCGCGGCGCTCGAGCTCCTGCTCGACGACGGCCCGCTCACCCGCAACGAGATCGCGCAGCGCACCGGTCTCAGCAAGCCCACCGCGGCCGAGATCATCCGACGGCTCGAGTCGGCTGCACTCATCCGCCAAGCGGGCACGGACACACAGGCCGGGCGCCGCGGGCCGAGCGCCGTCGTGTACGAAGCGATCACCGACCGCGACCTCGGTGTCGCGGTGGACGTCCAGCTCGTCGACGTCCGGTCGACCGTGGTGGACGCCGCCGGTCGCACGTTTCCGGTCGCCACGCACCGGATGTCCGAGGCCGAGGTGCGCTCACCCGGGTCGGACATCGTGGCCGCAGCGATCTCCCGCGCAGCCGCCGCGGCCGGTGTGGACCCCGAGCTCGTCACCGCCGTCGCGGTGGGCGTGCAGGCGAGTGTCGACCACGCCACCGACACCCTCATCTTCACCGACGGGCTACCCGGCTGGCCCCGCGAGCAGGTCAGCACGACCCTCTCCGCCGAGCTCGGCGTCCACGTCGTCGTCGAGAACGACGCCAACCTCGCCGCCATCGCCGAACGCAACATGGGGGCCGGTCGAGCACCCGGATCGTTCGCGCTCTTCTGGATGGCCGAGGGCCTCGGCATGGCCCTCGACCTGCACGGTCACCTGCACACGGGCGCCTCCGGTGCCGCGGGTGAGATCGGCTACCTCAGCGTGCCCGCCGACGCACGCTCCATCGACCCGACGGCCACGATCGTCGCGGACCTCATCTCCGAGTCCGCGATCATCGCCCTGGCCGCCGAACACGGGATCACGGCACCGGACGGCACCGCGGCCGACTGGCGCCAGGTGCTCCCGCAACTGCCCGGCCTGCCCGAGCAGCACCCCTTCACCGTCGCCCTCGGCGAGCGCGTCGGGCACAACGTGCTCCCCGCCCTCGCGGTGGCCGATCCCGAGACGGTCGTCCTGCACGGCCCGACCGGGATCGCCGGTGGCCCCGCCCTGGCCGCCGCCGTGACCGCCTGGCTCCGGACCCGCTCACGCTGGTCCACCGCCGTGGTCGCGCCCGGCGTCCCCGACACCCCCGTCCTGCACGGTGCGCGGCACGTCCTCATCGACGTCGTCCGCACCGCGCTCGCGGACCGGCTCGAGCGCATCAGTGACGATGCCCCGACGCCGGACCCCGTCGAGCGCCCCTGAACGTTCCACCCGCACCACTCGAGGCACCATCACCCAGCCCTGTCACAGGGCTCTTCGTCGCGCCCGGAATCCTCGGCGCGCCGGAGCGAGACCAGAGAGCGAGTACCGCCTTGTCCCTCCCCGAACCGAACGCCCCGCGCCGCCGGGTGTTCCGCCGCATCGCCACCGCCACGGCCGTCGCCGCCGTCGGAGCCCTCGTCGTCGCCGGCTGCAGCTCCGGCAGCAGCGCCGACTCGATCGAGAAGAGCGCCCCGAAGGAGCTCAAGGGCACCGTGTCCCTGTGGCACTTCTTCACCGGCCGTGAAGCCGGCGTCGTGAAGACCGCCGTCGAGGGCTTCGAGAAGGCCAACCCCGACGTCACCGTCGACATCCACGCCGGTCAGGACGACGAGAAGCTGCAGAAGGCGATCTCGTCCGGCCAGAACATCGACGTGGGCCTGTCGTACTCGACCGCGATCGTCGGCAGCTTCTGCTCCTCGGGGGCGTTCCGCGACCTGTCGCCGTACATCGAGCGGGACAAGGTCGACCTGTCCGACATCCCGAAGGCCGTGCAGTCGTACACGCAGTACAAGGGCACGCGCTGCACCCTGCCGGCCCTCGCCGACGTCAGCGCGCTCATGTACAACAAGCCGCTGCTCGAGAAGGCGGGCATCACGACCCCGCCGAAGACCCTGGACGAGCTGAAGACCGACGCGCTGAAGCTGACGACGTACAACGCCGACGGCTCCATCAAGCAGCTCGGCTTCAACCCGCTCATCGACTTCTACGAGAACTCTCCCGAGCACTGGGCGCCGATGGTCGACGGTTCATGGCTCGACAAGGACGGCAACAGCGTGATCGGCACGTCCGACGCGTGGAAGAAGCTCATCACCTGGCAGAAGGGCTTCGTCGACGAGATCGGCTACGACAAGCTCAAAGCCTTCACGTCCGGCCTCGGGCAGGAGTTCGCGGCCGACAACGCGTTCCAGACCGGTCAGGTCGCGATGCAGATCGACGGCGAGTACCGGACGGCGTTCCTCAAGGACCAGAAGCCGGACCTGGACTACGGCACCTCCCCGACCCCGGTGATGGACGGTCTCGGCAACTACGGCTCGACGTACATCGCGGGCAACGTCGCGGGCATCGCGAAGGGGTCCAAGAACCCCGAGCTGTCGTGGGCGCTGCTGAAGTACCTGTCGACGAACACCGACGCGCAGGTCACGATGGGCAACGGCCTGAAGAACATCCCGACGCTCACCTCGGCGCTGGAGTCCCCCGACCTCGAGGTCGACGAGAACTACAAGACCTTCGTCGACGTCGCGGGCGACGAGGACACGATGACCTCGCCCGGCACCGCGGACGGTGCTGCCTACATCGGGACCTTCACGAAGTTCTGGCAGGCCTACCAGCAGAACGGCGGCGACCTCGACGCAAAGCTGAAGAAGCTGGACTCCGACATCGACAACGCGAACCAGCTGGCTGGTCCGTGATGAGCGTCACCACCAAGACGACCGGCCGGGAGGCGCGGCTCGCCCGCGCCGCCCGGCCCACGGACCCGACGGGGTCCGGTCCGGTGCCCCCGACGGCTCCGCGACGTCGGCCCCGCTCCGCAGAGTCCCGGCGCCGCCTCGTCGCCCTGACGATGCTCGCGCCGGCCCTGGCGGGCCTCGTGGTCTTCTTCGCCTACCCGCTCGTCGCGTCGATCTTCTACTCGTTCACGCGCTACAACCAGCTGCAGGAGCCCGAGTTCGTCGGGCTGCTGAACTACAAGTTCCTGTTCACCCAGGACCCGCAGATCGGGCCGGCGGTCGTGAACACGCTGTGGTTCGTCGTCATCCTGGTGCCGGTGCGGATCGTGTGCGGACTCCTGGTCGCCGGGCTGCTCAGCCGGGCCAAGACGGCCACCGGCTTCTGGCGGACGCTGTTCTACCTGCCCGCCCTCGTCCCGCCGGTCGCGAGCGTCGTGGCGTTCGTGTTCCTCTTCAACCCGGGCACCGGGCCGGTGAACCAGATCCTCCGGGTCTTCGGCATCGACGGCCCGCTGTGGTTCAACGACCCGGCGTGGTCGAAGCCGTCGCTCGTGATCCTGGGCGTCTGGGTGATGGGCGACATCATGATCATCTTCCTGGCGTCGCTGCTCGACGTGCCGCGCGACCTGTACGAGGCCGCGTCGCTCGACGGTGCGAACGGCGTCCAGCAGGTCCGGCACATCACCCTGCCGACGATCGCCCCGGTGATCGGGTTCGCCGCCGTGACGGGGGTGATCGCCGCGCTGCAGTACTTCACCGAGGCGGCCGTCGCCTCGGGCGTCGCGAGCGGCAAGGCGACGATCGGCGGCGGGACCGCCGCCCAGCTCGGCTACCCGGGCACCTCGCTGCTCACGTACACCGAGCTGCTCTACCAGCACGGGTTCGCGAACTTCCAGTTCGGCTACGCGTCCGCCATGGCCGTGGTCCTGTTCGTGATCACCGCGGTGGTGCTCGTCTTCACGATGCGCCGGATCAGTGTGTTCCGGCCGGAGGAGTCCTGATGACCGCTGTGTCCCAGTCCCCGCTCACCCGGGCGCCCCGGGGTTCCGCTCCCCGCACCGGCAGGCCGCGTGGTCGCACGCTCGTGTGGATCGCCGAGCACGCCGCCCTGGTGGCCCTCGGCGTCCTCACCATCGCCCCGATCGTGTTCGTGGTCCTGACGTCGCTGATGTCGAGCAACCAGGCACTCACGGCGTCGATCGTGCCCCGGCCGTTCGACTTCTCGAACTACGCGCGGGTGTTCACCGAGCTGCCGCTCACGCAGTGGTTCGGCAACTCGTCGATGTACGCCGTCCTCGCCACCGCGTTCATGCTCATCAGCTCGGTGCCGGCGGCCTACGCGCTCGCCCAGATCGAGTTCCGGGGAGCGAACCTGATCTTCACGGTGATCATCGTCGCGATGCTCCTGCCCCCGCAGGTCACCGCGGTGCCGGTCTACGTGATGTGGTCGCACCTGCACCTGACCGGCACCCTGTGGCCGCTCATCCTGCCGAACCTGCTCGGCGACGCCTTCAGCATCTTCCTGCTCCGCCAGTTCTTCATGACCATCCCGAAGGAGTACGGCGACGCCGCCCGCATGGACGGCTGCAGCGAGTGGGGCGTGCTCTGGCGGGTGGTCGTCCCGATGGCCCGCCCGGGCATCGCGTCGGCGGCGATCTTCATGTTCTTCCACTCGTGGAACGACTACTACGGCCCGCTCCTGTACGCGTCCGAGAACCAGGCTGCCTGGCCGGTGGCGTACGGGCTCGCGACGTTCCGCGGACAGCACGGCACCGACTGGTCGATGACGATGGCGATGACCGTCGTCGTCATGGTCCCCGTCGTCATCATCTTCTTCTTCGCACAGAAGGCATTCGTCGAGGGCATCGCGCTCACCGGCGTGAAGGGATAGCAGCTCCAGTGAAACTCACAGTCGTCGGTGGCGGATCCACCTACACCCCCGAACTCGTGGACGGCTTCGCCCGGCTCCGCGACCAGCTCCCCATCGACGAGCTCTGGCTCGTCGACCCCGACCCGGTGCGCCGCGAACTCGTCGGCGGCGTCGCCAAGCGGATGTTCGCGCACGCCGGACACCCCGGCACGATCCACGTCACCGACGACGTCGTCGCCGGGGTCACCGACGCCGATGCCGTCATGTTCCAGCTCCGCATCGGCGGGCAGGCCGCACGGCAGCAGGACGAGACGTGGCCGCACGAAGCATGCTGCATCGGGCAGGAGACCACCGGTCCGGGCGGGTTCGCGAAGGCGCTCCGCACCGTGCCCGTGGTCCTGGAGTACGCCGAACTCGTCCGGAAGCACGCCAAGCCGGACGCCTGGATCGTCGACTTCACGAACCCCGTCGGGATCGTCACCCGCGCCCTGCTCGAAGCCGGGCACCGCGCCGTCGGCCTGTGCAACGTCGCGATCGGGTTCCAGCGCCGCTTCGCGAAGGAGTTCGGCGTCGCCCCCGACCACGTCCGGCTCGACCACGTCGGCCTGAACCACCTGACGTGGGAGCGCGGCGTGCACGTCACGGGCGCGGACGGCGTCGAGCGCGACGTGATGGCGGACCTGCTCGCCGAGTCGGACGGTGCCCTCGGCCGGACGGCGGAGAGCGTGCACATGCACCCGGACCTCCTCCGTCTGCAGCACGCGATCCCCTCGTACTACCTGCGGTACTTCTACTCGCACGACATCGTGCTGCAGGAGCAGCTGCACGAACCCACCCGTGCCGAGGCCGTCATGGAGACCGAACGGGCCCTGCTCGCGAAGTACGCCGACGAGTCCGTCGTGACGAAGCCCGCCGAACTCGAGCAGCGCGGCGGCGCCTACTACTCCGAGGCGGCGATCGACGTGCTGTCCTCGATCCTCGGCGACCGCGGCGACGTGCAGGTCCTCAACGTGCGGAACGACGGCACGTTCCCGTTCCTGCCGGACGACCACGTCATCGAGGTGCCGTCGCGCGTCACCCGCCAGGCGATCACACCGTTGCCGGTCTCCCCGCTCGACCCGGACATGGTCGGTCTCGTGTCGCACGTCGCCGGGTACGAGCGGCTCGCCCTCGACGCCGCGGTGCACGGCGGCCGCGACCGGGTGCTCCGTGCGATGTGGGCCCACCCGCTCGTGGGGCAGGTCGACAAGGCGGAGCAGCTCACCGACCTGCTCCTGGCCGCGAACGCGGAACACATCCCGTGGGCGCGATCGGAGCACGTGACGTGGGCGGGCTGAGCCGGACCGGCGAGGCGGGCCCGGCCCGAGCCTCCCGTCCGCCCGCGCCGGTCCCACCGGACGCGACCGACGTCGTGCTCGCCGTCGACGGGGGCGGGAGCAAGACCGACGTCGTCGCGATCGCGCTCGACGGGACCATCGTCGGCCACGCGCGCGGTCCGGGGTCGAACCCGCAGACGCGGGGCTGGGACCTCGCCGGCCCGATCCTCGACGACGTCCGTGCGCGGGTGGTGGGCGAGCTGGGCGACCGCCGCATCCGCACCACGCAGGTGTACCTGGCCGGGCTCGACCTGCACGACGAGCTCGTCGCGGCGACCGCGGCCCTCGCGCACTGGGCCGAGGACGGCGGCGAACCGCACGTCCTGGACAACGACCTGTTCGCGCTGCTGCGGGCCGGCACCCTGTCCCCCGACGCCGCGGCCGTGGTGTGCGGCACCGGGATCAACGCCCTCGCGGTGCGGGCCGACGGCACGACCGCACGGTTCCCGGCCATCGGGGACGTCTCCGGCGACTGGGGTGGCGGCGCGTGGCTCGGCAACCGGGCGCTCTGGCACGCGGCGCGGGCCGACGACGGTCGCGGTCCGGCGACGGCGCTGGTCGACGCGGTGCCGGCAGCGGTCGGTCTCCGCAGCGTCCGCGAGGTCACCGAGGCCATCCACTTCGGCCGCCTCGACCAGCGCGTGTTCAACCGGCTCTGCCCCGTGCTGTTCGACGTGGCCGGAGCCGGCGACGTGGTGGCCCGGAGCGTCGTGGAGCGGCAGGCGGAGGAGATCGTCCTGCTCGCCGCGGTCGCGCTCGAGCGGTTGGGCCTCGGAGGTTCGGCGGCCGAGCCGGTGCCCGTCGTGCTCGGCGGCGGGGTGCTCGCTGCTCGGCACCCGTTGCTCGTGGACGGTGTCGTCGACGGGCTCGCTGCCCGGGTCCCCGGAGCGGTGCCGACCTGGGTCACCGATCCCCCGGTGCTCGGCGCGGGGCTCGCGGCGCTGGAGTCGGTCGGTGCCGACGATGCGGCGCTCGAGCGGTACCGCGAGGCCGTGCGCTCCCGGGCCTTCGCGAGCACGACGGCGCTGATCCGCTGACGCGCTGCTGACGTCACCCGAGACTCGGCCTGAGCGACACGGTTCGCGCTCCAGAGCGCGAGAACTGTCGCTCACGCCGAGTCTCGCGGCCCGCGGCCCTCGGCCCGCGGCCCGCGGCCTACGCGCGCGCCAGCATCCCGAGCGTGTCGACCACGCGGTTCGAGAAGCCCCACTCGTTGTCGTACCAGGCGACGACCTTCACGTGCCGGCCCTCGTCGACGCGGGTGAGCAGCGAGTCGAAGATGCTCGACTCCGGCCGCCCGGTGATGTCCGTCGACACGAGCGGGTCCACCGTGAACGCCAGGACCCCGGCGAGCGGACCGGCAGCCGCGGCGCGGTAGGCCTCGTTCACCTCGTCCACGGTCACGTCCCGCGAGACGACGGCGTTCAGCTCGACGATCGACCCGACGGGCACCGGCACGCGGATGGCGTCGCCGGACAGCTTGCCCTCCAGGCGGGGCAGCACCAGACCGATGGCCTTGGCCGCCCCGGTCGTCGTCGGCACGATGTTCACGCCGGCAGCGCGGGCCCGACGCAGGTCGCGGTGCGGCCCGTCCTGCAGGTTCTGCTCCTGCGTGTACGCGTGCACGGTGGTCATGAACCCGTGCTCGATCCCCGCCAGGTCGTCGAGCACCGACGCCAGGGGTGCGAGCGCGTTGGTCGTGCACGACGCGTTCGAGATCACCGTGTGCACGTTCGGGTCGAACGTGTCCGAGTTCACGCCGTACGCGATGGTGGCGTCCGCTCCGGTGGCCGGCGCACTGATCAGGACCCGTCGGGCGCCTGCGGTCAGGTGGCCGGCTGCCGCGTCGCGCGCGGTGAAGCGTCCGGTGGACTCGAGGACGACCTCGACGCCGAGTTCAACCCAGGGCAGGTCCGCCGGCGACGTCGACGCGAGCACGCGGACGCGGCGGCCGTCGATGACGAGCGTGTCGCCGTCGACCTCGACGGTGCCGTCGAACGGGCCGAGCGCCGAGTCGTAGCGGAACAGGTGCGCGAGCGTGTCGGGTGCGGTCAGGTCGTTCACGGCGACGACCTCGAGGTCGTCACCGCCCCGTGCGAGCAGGGCGCGGAGCGTGTTGCGGCCGATGCGGCCGAAGCCGTTGATGGCGATGCGGGTCATGTGGGGTTCCTTTCGTTCCGTGGTCCATGCTCACGGGCCGGGAGGCACGGCTCCAGTGGCAGGGAAGCCAGCGTTCGAAAGGATGTCGCCACCACCGCCGCGACGGCGCGGTCAGTCCTGGAACGTCCGTCGGTACTCGGTGGGCGAGGTCCCGAGGATCCGCCGGAAGTGCGTCCGCAGGTTCGCGTCGGAACCGAGGCCCGCTCGCTCGGCCACCTGGTCGACGCCGAGGTCCGACTGCTCCAGGAGCTCCCGGGCGAGGTCGACGCGCGCCCGCAGCACCCACTGCATCGGCGTGTACCCGGTGTCCTCCACGAACCGGCGTGAGAACGTCCGGGTCGACACCGTGGCGTTCCGCGCGAGCGCTTCGAGTGTGAGCGGCTCGGCGAGGTGCCGGAGCGCCCACTCCCGGGTGTCTGAGAACACGTCGCCGAGCGGTTCCGGCACGCTCCGCGGCACGTACTGCGCCTGGCCGCCGCTGCGGTACGGGGCGCTGACGAGCCGTCGGGCGACGTGGTTCGAAAGCGCCACGCCGTGGTCCTGTCGGACGATGTGCAGGCAGAGGTCGATCCCGCTCGCAGCACCGGCGCTGGTCAGCACCGAGCCGGCGTCGACGAACAGCACGTCCTCGTCGACGTCCACGTCGGGGTACCGCTCGCGGAGCACCCGCGTGTAGTGCCAGTGCGTCGTCGCGCGGCGGCCGTCGAGCAGCCCGGCTGCCGCGAGCGCGAACGCACCGGTGGAGATCGCCGCGATGCGGACGCCGCGGTCGTGCGCCCGCGCGAGTGCCGCGACGACGTCGGCGGGCGGCGCCGAGTCCGACGGGCGGCGGTAGCCGGGCACGAAGACGGTCTCCGCCCAGTCCAGTGCCTCCAGCCCGTGGTCGACCGCGTAGGCCAAGCCGTCGCCGCCGGTGATCCGACCGACCCGGGGGCCGCACACCCGCACCTCGTAGGGCATGCTCGGCCGGTTCGAGAACACCTGCGCTGGGATCCCGACGTCGAGCGGTTTCGCACCGTCGAGCACCAGGACTGCGACGCGGTGCAATGGGGACGCAGCCATGCCGACGACGCTAGCGGACGCGACCGCCCGGCTCGCGGAGTGCCCTGACCGTCAGGCGTCGCGGACGGCGAGCACCCGGTGCGGCGATGCCCGTTCCGCTCGCCACCCGATCGGCAGCGTGTCCCGCAGCTCCGCCAGGGTGAAGGCCCGGCGGATCGACCGCAGGCCGTCGACTCGGACGAAGGTCCCCGCGGACACCAGCGGCGACGCCAGCGCGTAGGCCCGGTAGGCCTCGCGTGACCGACGGATGTCCGAGTGCACGCTGCGGCCCGACGCGAGCGCCTCCGAGTCCGCCAGGAACCCGTTCCGCTCGTCGTCGCCCAGGTGGTGCAGGACGTGGTTCGACACCACGACGTCGAAGCGCTCGCCCGCCGTCACCAGGTCACCGCTCGACTGCTGCCGGAAGGTGACACCCCGCGGCGCCCGTCGGTTCGCCGCGTCGATCGCCCGCGGGTCCGGGTCGACCCCGACGACCTCGACGTCGAACCCGTCGCTCGCCGCCCACCGCACGACGGCCCGGGCCAGGTCGCCGCCGCCGCACCCGAGGTCGAGGACCCGGGCACGGCCGTTCACCGGCAGGGCCGGCACGACGTGGGTCCGCCACGCCGAACGCCAGCCGCTCACCAGGGCGTTGACGAGCGCGAAGCGCCGGAAGGTCCGCGCGAGCGCGTGCGGGTCGCAGTCCGGGTCGTCCATGAGTTCGGTCAGGTCGACTGCGCGCGTGCGCAGGTCGAGGACCGGGAGGCCCGTGGAGCCGCCGTCGGGACGGCTCACGTGCGCACCACGGTCAGTCGCGCACTCTCGACCGTGAGACCGGGGCCGAAGGCCAGCGCCACGACGGCAGCACCGTCCGGGATCCCGGCGTCGAGGGCCTCGCGGAGCACGAACAGCACGGTCGCGCTCGACATGTTCCCGTGGTCGCGCAGCACCGTCCGGCTCGCCGCGATCGCCGCGTCCGGCAGGTCGAGCGCCTGCTGCGTGCGGTCGAGGATCGCACGCCCACCGGGGTGCACGGCCCACACCGGCACGTCGGCGGCAGGTCCGTCGAGCAGCGACGCGACGGCCTCGGTGACGCTGCTGCCGACGAGCTTGGGGACCGCGGTGCTCAGGACCATCTCGAAGCCCTCGTCGCCGATGTTCCACGCCATCTCGCCGGCGCTCTCGGGCACGACGGCGGTGGCGAACGCGTCGAGGCGCAGACCGGGGCCGTCGGCGGTGACCACGACGGCGGCGGCGCCGTCCCCGAAGACGCTGTTCGCGACGATCTGGTCGGGGTCGTCGCTCGCGCGGACGTGCAGGGTGCAGAGCTCGGCGCAGACGACCAACACGACGGCGTCCGGGTCGGCCTCGGCGAACGCGGCCGCGATCCGGAGCGCCGGGAAGGCAGCGCAGCACCCCATGAACCCGATGTGGTGCCGGAACACGGAGCGTGGCAACCCGAGCGCGGTCACGATGTCCAGGTCCGGCCCGGGCTGTGTGAACCCGGTGCACGACACCGTGACGACGTGCGTGACCGAGGCCGCGTCCACGTCTGCGCCGACGAGCGCGTCACGCGCGGCGTCGACGAACAGCGTCGGTGCGAGCTCGCGGTAGCGGTCGTTGCGGGTACCCGTCGAGGGTGAGTGCAGCGCGCCGTCCGTGTCGCGGAACGCGCCCGCTGGACGGCTCCGGTCGAGTTCGGCCAACACCGTGTGCCGGTGCTCGACCGCCGAGGCGTCGAAGGCTGCGGGGACGAGCCGCCGGCCGAGACGACCGAGCTCGGGCTGCGCAGCGAAGAGGTCTCGCACGGCAGCCTGCTCGAGCGTCGTCTCCGGGACGGCGGTTCCGATGGCGCGGATCGTTGCGGACACGACTCATCCTGTCACCGGGTCGCTGACGCGTCCCCAGATTCGACGATCTCGAACGCGACCACGGACGGACGGGAGGCGCGGGGGCCCCGGGGCCCCCGCCCCCCCCCCCGGGGGGGGGCGGGGGGTCCCCGGCGGGGCGGCCGCCCCCCCCCCCCCGCGGACCCGGGGGGCGGGGCCCCGGGCCCGCATAGGCC
>NZ_JBIYED010000006.1:0-196648 GCF_044909335.1 Curtobacterium sp. AB7
CTCGGTGGCGGCCGGGACATGTAGGCCCTCGGGGGGGGGGGGGGGGGGCCGGCGGGGGGGGGGGGGGGGGGCGGCGGGGGGGGGGGGGGGGGGGGGGGCGGGGGGGGGGGGGGGGGGGGGGCCCGGGGGGCCCCCCCCCAACCCCCGTCCGGTGGTCGCGAGGCAGGATACCTGCCCACGCGGTGCTCTCGAGGAGAGCGGTGTTACTTCTTGACCTCGATGTCGTAGTACAGCGGCACCGAGTTCCAACCGAACTTCACGTTGGACACGTTGTCGGCGTTCCAGACACCGGTGACGTTCGAGTACCAGAGCGGGATCTCCGGGAGGTCCTTGAACAGGAGCTCCTGGGCCTGGTCGAAGGCCTTGTTGCCCTCTTCGACCGTGGCGGCCGAACGGCCCTCGGCGAGCAGCTCGTTGTACTCCTTGGAGTCGTACCGCGAGTAGTTGTTCGACGAGCCCTCACCCATGGTCGGGCCGAGGAAGTTGTACAGCGACGGGTAGTCGGCCTGCCAACCGGTGCGGCTGCCGCCCGTGAGCTTGTCGTTCGTCTGGAGGTCGAGGGCCTCCTGGAACGTCGGGATCGCGTTGCCCTCGGCCTTGATGCCGAGCGTGTTCGAGATCGAGTTCGTGACCGCGGTCACCCACGCCTCGTGCCCACCGTCGGCGTTGTACGTGATGGTGAGGGTGTCGTCGTACTTCGAGATCTTGTCGGCCTCGGCCCACAGCTTCTTGGCCTCGGACTCGTTGTAGTCCAGGACGTCGGAGCCCTCGAGGTCGTCGTTCCAACCAGCGATGACCGGCGACGTGAAGTCCTTCGCCGGGGTGCGCGTGCCGTCGAAGATCTTGTCGGTGATCTGCTTGCGGTTGATGGCCATCGAGACGGCCTCACGACGCAGCGTGCCTTCCTCGCCCTTCCAGTGGTCGAGGTAGTACGGCAGGTAGATCGCCTGGAAGATGGCGGCCGGCTGGTTGACGTTCGAGTCCGGGAAGTCCGACTTGTACGTCTTGAAGGCGCTGTCCGGCACGGCGTCGAGGACGTCGAGGTTGCCGCCCTGCGCGTCGGAGTACGCGGTGTCCTGCGAGGCGTAGAACGTGATCGTCAGACCACCGTTCTTCGGCTTGCGCTTGCCCTCGTAGTCCTTGTTGGTGACGAGCTTGATGGACTGGTTGTGCGTCCAGGCCTTCTTGCCGTCGAGCTTGTACGGACCGTTGCCGATCGGGTTCTCACCGAACGCCTTGGTGTCGTCGTAGAACGAGGACGGCAGCGGCACGAACGCCGAGTAGCCGAGCGACAGCGGGAAGTCCGACTGGGCCGACTTCAGCGTGACGGTGAACTCGTCGTCGTCGACGACCTTGAGGCCCGTGAGCTCCGAGTCCTTGTCGGCGTCGTAGCCCTCGATGTTCTCGAAGAAGTAGCTGGCGCCCTGGGCGTTCGACTTCTGCGCGGCCCAGTTCCAGGCCTTGGTGAAGGACTTCGCGGTGACCTTCTCGCCGTTCGTGAACGTGTAGTTCGTGTTCAGCGTGATGTCGAAGGTCTTCGAGTCATCGGTGTCGATGCTCTTCGCGACCTCGTTGACGGACTTGCCATCGGCGTCGTAGGACACGAGGCCCTCGAAGAGCGAGTCGATGATCTTGCCGCCACCGGTCTCGGTGGTGTTCGACGGGATCAGCGGGTTCTGCGGCTCGCTGCCGTTGGTCGTGACGATGCCCGAGGCGTTGGACGAGCCCGAGCCACCCCCACTGTTGCTGTTGCTGGAGCAGGCGGTCAGGGCGAGTGCTGTGGCCCCGAGCACGGCGAGGGCTGCAAGCCCGGCGCGCTTCTTGATCAAGGTTCCTCCTGGTGCATGGGACGCGCAAGGGCACAGCGGTGTCACCCGGGCGCGTTTGACATCTGCACTGTAGGCAAGGTGGACAGCAGCCTCCAAACCCTGGAGCGAACGGTTACAAGCCGGTAACCAACTTGCACGATCCTTGCGAGAAGATGCAAGATTCGCGCGCTTGCTGAACGCCCTCGCGCTTTTGTTGCATCTGCATGAAATTCGTTGCACTGCGACACAGTTCTGTGCAAGGAAGACCTGTTCCGAGGCCGCCTCAGGACCCGGGCATCCGTGCCGCACCAGCCGTACCGTGAACACGTGCTCGCGAACGACATCCCCCATCTCCACGTCCCCTCCTCCCCCACCGTCAGCGGCGATCCCGGGGACGGCGGAGCGGCCTTCGTCGCGGTCTCCCGTCCGGACCTCGAGCAGGACGCGTACCGCAGCACCATCGAACATGTGACCACCGAGGGCGCGGTCCGCTGGACGTCCGGCGACCGCGACTCGTCGCCAGCCCTGTCCCCCGACGGTCGCTCGCTCGCCTTCCTCCGGTCCGTCCAGGACGACCACGGCGTCGCACACCCGCAGCTCGCCGTGGCGCCGGTGCACGGCGGCGAGGCCCGCGTCGTCACCGCCCTGCCGCTCGGCGCCGGCACCCCGGTCTGGTCGCCCGACTCGACACGCGTCGCCGTGGCCGCACGTTTCCCCGAACCCGGACGCTACGGCTCCGAGGTCCCCGGCGGCGACCGTCGTCCGGCAGCGGACGCCGAGGCGCCGCGGCTCGTGTCCCGGCTCGACTTCCACGTCGACGGCACGGGGTACCTGCTCGACAAGCCGCAGCAGATCGTGGTCGTCGACGTCACCGACCCCGCAGCGGCACGGGTGGACTCCCCGCTCACGAGCGCGCCCTGCTCGGTCTCCGCGCCGGCCTGGTACCCGGACGGCAGCGCGCTCCTCGTCGTCGCCCCGCGGGACCTCGGCGAGCGTGAGACCCACGACGACGACCTGTACCGCGTCGACGCGTCCGACGGCACGATGGCGCTGGCGATCCGGACCGAGGGCTCGGTCAGCTCGATCGCGATCGCCCCGGACCGTACCGTCCACTACGTCGGGGCGTCGCACCGCGACGGGCAGCTGGTCGGCGAACCCGAAGGACTCTGGGTCGCGGCGGACGGCTCCGATCCGGTACGGCTCACCGCCCGTGAAACCGTCGACGTCACCGGCACGCCGGTGTTCCACCGCGACGACGTCCTCGTGATGGTGCTCGACCGTGGCACCGTCAGCGTCCGTCGTGTCCCCACCGGCACGACGGCTCCGCTTCGGCTCGACGAACTCGGGGTCGTCCTCGGGGGCCGTCTGGTCGTCTCGGGCTTCGACGTCGACGGGGACGTCCTGGTCGCCACGGCTGCCACGACGGACTCGCCCGGCGAGGTGCACGTGGTCGACCTGACCGCATCCGAGGACGCCGTCCCCACGGTCGTCACCGACTACGCGGCGCCGCTCCGGTCCGAGGCATCGGCCCCCGGGGTCCGCCGCATCGAGGAGCTCACCGGCGCCGCTCCCGACGGCACCCCGGTGCACGGCTGGGTCGTCCTGCCCGAGGGCGAGGGGCCGCACCCAGTCCTCCGCGTCGTGCACGGCGGACCGTTCGGCCAGGACACCTGGGCGTTCTTCGACGAGGCGCAGGTCTACGCCAGTGCCGGGTACGCCGTCGTCATCGGCAATCCGCGCGGATCCGGCGGGTACGGCCTCGACCACGGCCGCGCGGTCATCGGGGCGATGGGCACCGTCGACGTCGACGACGTGCTCGCCCTGCTCGACGCAGCGCTCGAGCGCCCGGACCTCGACGCGGCACGCGTCGGCATCATGGGTGGCTCCTACGGCGGGTTCATGACGAGCTGGGTCGCCGCGCACCACGGCGAGCGGTTCGTCGCCGCGTGGAGCGAGCGCGCCGTGAACGCGTGGGACTCGTTCGCGGGCAGCTCCGACATCGGTTGGTACTTCGCCGAGGCCTACGTCGGTGCCGACCCCGAGGAGCAGCGTCGCCGGAGCCCGCTGACGTACGCCGCGCAGGTCACCATCCCGTTCATGGTCGCGCACTCGGAAGCGGACTGGCGCTGCCCGATCGAGCAGGGGCAGCGCCAGTTCGTGGCCCTCCGGCGCGCGGGGGTCGACGCGTCGTTCCTCGTGTTCCCGGGCGAGGGCCACGAGCTCTCCCGCTCCGGCACGCCGTGGCACCGTGTGCAGCGGTTCGAGCACGTCCTCGCGTGGTGGGCGGAGCACCTGCCCGTCACGCCGGTCGCCTGACCGGGCTGACGACGGACGGGAGGCCCGTGGCGGGTCCGCCACGGGCCTCCCGTCATCTCGGTGGTGCGTCGAGGACGCGGGTCGCTAGGCGAACGCCTCCACCGGCGGGCACGCGCACACCAGGTTGCGGTCGCCGTAGGCCTGGTCGATCCGGCGGACCGGCGGCCAGTACTTGCGGCCGCTGATGCCCGGCAACGGGTAGACGGCCTGTTCGCGGGTGTAGGCGTGCGCCCACTCCCCCGAGATCACCGACGACGCCGTGTGCGGGGCGTGCACGAGCGGGTTGTCGTCCGCCGTCCACTCCCCGCGCTCCACCGCCGAGGCCTCGGCACGGATGGCGAGCATCGCGTCGACGAAGCGGTCGAGCTCCGCCAGGTCCTCGCTCTCGGTCGGCTCGACCATCAGGGTGCCGGCGACCGGGAACGACATGGTCGGGGCGTGGAAGCCGTAGTCGACCAGGCGCTTCGCGACGTCGTCCACGGTGATGCCGGTGGTGTCGCGCAGCGGACGCAGATCGAGGATGCACTCGTGCGCCACGAGGCCGTCCTCGCCCGTGTAGAGCACCGGGAACGCGTCGCGCAGTCGGGCCGCGATGTAGTTCGCCCCGAGCACGGCTGCCTCGGTCGCGCGGGTGAGGCCCTCGAGCCCCATCATCCGGACGTAGGTCCACGTGATGGGCAGGATGCTCGGGCTGCCGTACGGTGCCGCGCTGACCGGCCCGCCGGCGTGCGCCAGGCGGTCGTCGGCCTCGGCCGCGGTCGATCCGGGCCGTCGGTCGGCCTGCTGGGCGAACGGGTGCCCCGGCAGGTACGGCGCCAGGTGTGCCTTCGCCGCGACCGGACCGACACCGGGTCCGCCGCCGCCGTGCGGGATGCAGAAGGTCTTGTGCAGGTTGAGGTGCGAGACGTCGCCGCCGAAGTCGCCGAAGCGGGCGTGGCCGAGCAGGGCGTTGAGGTTCGCGCCGTCGACGTAGACCTGGCCGCCGGCGTCGTGCACGGCGTCGCAGATCTCGCGGATGTCGTGCTCGTACACGCCGTGGGTCGAAGGGTACGTGATCATCAGCGCCGCGAGCGTGTCGGCGTGCTGTTCCGTCTTCGCGCGGAGGTCCTCGAGGTCGACGTTGCCGTTCTCGTCGCAGGCGACCACGACGACCTTCATGCCGGCGAGGACCGCCGAGGCCGCGTTCGTGCCGTGCGCGCTCGACGGGATCAGGCAGACGGTGCGCTCGGTGCCGCCGTTCGCCAGGTGGTAGCCGCGGATCGCGAGGAGTCCGGCGAGCTCGCCCTGGCTGCCCGCGTTGGGCTGCAGGGACACGGTGTCGTACCCGGTGACCTCGGCCAGCCAGGACTCCAGGTCACCGATCATGTCGAGGTAGCCCTCGACGTCGCCGCGCGGCGCGAACGGGTGGATGTTCGCGAACTCCGGCCACGTCACCGCGGCCATCTCGGTCGCCGCGTTGAGCTTCATCGTGCAGCTGCCGAGCGGGATCATGCCGCGGTCGAGCGCGTAGTCCTTGTCCGCCAGGTGCTTGAGGTACCGCATCATGCGGGTCTCGCTGCGGTGTGCGCTGAAGACGGGGTGCGTCAGGTACTCACTCGTGCGCACCAGACCGGCCGGGAGGCCCGCGGCCGCGTCACGGACGGCTGCCTCGGTCGCAGGGACGGTCACGTCCACGGCCCCGAACACGCCCGCCAGTCGGGTGACGTCGTCGGGCGTGGTCGTCTCGTCGACGGAGAGCTGGAACACGTCCTCGTCCACCTGGTGCAGCAGGAAGTCGGCGTCCTGTGCCGCGGCGACGACCGCCCCGGCGCGACCCGTGGCCCGCAGGGTGAGCGTGTCGAAGAAGGCGTCGTGCACGACCTCGAGCCCGGCGTCACGGGCGACCGCGGCGAGCGCCGACGTCGTCCGGGCGCCCCGGTCCGCGATGAAGCGCAGCCCCTCGGGCCCGTGGTAGACGGCGTACATCGAGGCCATCACGGCGAGCAGGACCTGCGCGGTGCAGATGTTGCTCGTCGCCTTCTCGCGGCGGATGTGCTGCTCGCGGGTCTGCAGGCTGAGGCGGTAGGCCATCGCACCGTCGGCGTCGAAGGAGACCCCGACCAGGCGACCGGGCAGCTGGCGTTCGAGGCCGGCGCGGACGGCGAGGTAGCCGGCGTGCGGGCCGCCGAAGCCGAGCGGGACGCCGAAGCGCTGGCTCGTCCCCACGGCGACGTCGGCACCCAGGTCACCGGGGCTGGCGAGCAGGGTCATGGCGAGCAGGTCGGCCGCGACGACGGCGATGCCGCCACCGGCGTGGACGCGCTCGATGATCGACGACGGGTCGACGATCCGGCCGGAGGCACCGGGGTACTGCACGATCACGCCGAAGGCGCCGTCGAGCTGCTCGTCGGTCGGCCCGGCGACGGGGTCGAACGCACGCAGCGTGATGCCGACGGCGTCCGCACGGTGGTCGAGCAGCGCGCGGGTCTGCGGCAGCAGGTCGTCGTCGACGAGGAACGCGTCGCCCTTCACCTTGGACGCGCGGCGGGCGAGGAGCATGCCCTCGACCACGGCGGTGCCCTCGTCGAGCATCGAGGCGCCGGCGGTGGCCATGCCCGTCAGGTCGGAGACCATCGTCTGGAAGTTGATGAGCGCCTCGAGCCGGCCCTGGGAGATCTCCGGCTGGTACGGCGTGTAGGCCGTGTACCAGCTCGGGTTCTCGAGCACGTTCCGCTGGATCACGGCGGGGGTGTGGGTGCCGTGGTACCCGAGCCCGATCATGGCGCGGCGGACGGTGTTGCGCCCGGCCTTGGCGCGGAGTTCGGCGAGCGCCTCGGTCTCGCCGACGGCGGCGGGGATCACCGAGTCGGTGACGGGTGCTGCGTGGATCGACTCCGGGATCGCGGCGCGGACCAGGGCGTCGAGCGACGGCCGGCCGACGGTGTCGAGCATCGTCTGCTGGTCGGCCGGGGTGGTGCCGATGTGGCGGTCGGCGAACGAGGTCTGCAGGTTCTGGAACCCCTGCTGGTCGTCGGGGCCGGTCATGCGATGGACGCCCGGTACGCGTCGTGGTCCATCAGGTCCTCGGGGAACGAGGTGCCGTCGACCTTGATCTTGACGAGCCAGCCGGTGCCGAACGGGTCCTGGTTGACCGTGTCGGGGGCGTCGACCACGGCGTCGTTGACCGCGACGACCTCGCCCTCGATCGGCGCGAAGAGCTCGCCGACGCTCTTGGTGGACTCGATCTCGCCGATCTGCTCGCCCGCGGTGGTGGCGGTGCCGACGGCGGGGAGCTCGACGTAGACGACGTCACCGAGTTGCTCGGCGGCGTGGTCGGTGATGCCGACGGTGACGGTGTCGCCCTCGACGAGGAGCCACTCGTGGTCGGCGGTGTACTGGAGTGCGGTCTGGTCGCTCACGGGATCAGCCTTTCTGAGGACGGCGGTAGAAGGGGAACGCGGTGACGGTGCTGGGGATGGCCGTTCCGCGGACGTCGATGTGCAGGACTTGTCCCTCGGTGGCGAGCGCCGGGTCCACGAAGGCCATCGCGACCGGGTGGCCGAGCGTCGGCGAGAGGGCACCCGAGGTGACGGTGCCGACGACCGTGCCGTCGTGCACCACGTCGTAGCCGGCACGCGGGGCGCGGCGGCCCTCGGTGACGAGCCCGACGAGCACGCGGGCGTCGTCCGACGGCGCGACACCAGCAGCGCCGACGAAGTCACCGCTCTTGGCGACCACGCGTCCGAGGCCTGCCTGGGCGGGGCGCACGTCAGTGCCGAGCTCGTGTCCGTACAGGGGCATGCCGGCCTCGAGCCGCAGGGTGTCGCGCGCTGCGAGCCCGGCGGGGACGACACCGCGGTCGGCGCCGGCCTCGAGCAGCGCGTCCCAGATCGCCGGGGCGACCTCGGGTGCGCTGTACAGCTCGAAGCCGTCCTCGCCGGTGTACCCGGTGCGGGCGACGAGCACCTCGGAGCCGTCGAACACGGCGTGCAGGGCGCGGTAGTAGCCGAGGTCGTCGAGGGGGCTCTCCGGCTGCAGGCGGTCGGCGACGACGAGGGCGTCGAGCGTGCCGGCGGCCGCGGGGCCCTGGATCGCGACGAGTGCGGTGCTGTCGGAGTCGTCCGACACCGCGACGTCGAAGCCGTCGGTGCGCGCGGACAGCGCGGCGACGGCGACCTCGCGGTTCGAGGCGTTCGCGACGACGAGGAACACGTCGTCGTCGGTGCGGTACACGACGAGGTCGTCGAGGATCCCGCCGTCCTCGGCCAGCAGCAGGGAGTACTTCGCGCGGCCGAGCGGCATCGCACCGAACGACCCGGCGAGCGCGTGGTCGAGGAACGCGACGGCATCCGGACCGGTGACGCCGATCTCGGCCATGTGCGACAGGTCGAAGACCCCGGCCGACTGGCGCACCGCGTGGTGCTCGGCGAGGTCGGACGAGTAGCGCACGGGCATGCGGTACCCGGCGAAGTCGGTGAAGGTCGCACCGGCGGCTTCGTGCGCGGGTTCGAGCGGGGACGAACGCAGTGGCGTCGGACTCATGGCGGAGTTCTCCTGGCATCAGCAGGACCCGGCGACGATCGCCGGGTGGAACTCCCCCTCTGTCATGGGCCTGAGAGTTTCACCGCGGCCCGTGAGGTCCGGCGGCTTTCACCGTGGGCGAGACGACTGAGCGTCTGCTTTTCAGAGTGGCCTGTCCGCTGCGGTGTGGGACCTGAGAGATTGACGGGGGGTTTGCTCCTTCGGTGCCGTGCGTGCGCCCGAGGGCGCGGTGTGCCCGAGGGCACGATGTACCCGTGGGCACGATGTACCCGTGGGCACGATGTACCCGTGGGCACTGCACGGCGTCTCCCGCGACGGATGAGCGGCCGGTGTGTTCAGTTGTCCGCGCCGAGCATACCGAGACCGCGTTACGAACGTGTGTCGTGTGCCGGCCTTCGACATCTCGTAGAATGCGGGGATGGCCGGACAGCGATCACGCCCCAGGGGGCAGCTCGAGCAAGCGGTGCTCGACGCGCTCCGCTCCGTGACCGACGGCCTCACCGCACGGCAGGTGCTCGATGCGTTCCCGGAGCCCCGGCCGGCGCTGACCACGGTGCTCACCGTCCTCGACCGGCTCGGACGCAAGGGCCAGGTGGAGCGGCAGGAGCACGACGACGCCCCGCTGAGCTTCCGCGCCGTGCACAGTCGCGACGAACAGACCGCGTCCCTCATGTCGAGCGCGCTCGCCGCCTCGGCCGACCGTGAAGCAGCGTTGCTGCAGTTCACCGGCTCGCTCGCCTCCGACGACCTCGAAGCCCTCCGCCGCGCCCTCGACGCCCGCGCACGTTCCTGACCGGGGCCGCTCCGTGGTCGTCGCCGGCATCGCGCTCATCGTCCTCGCCCTGCTGGTGGTCGTGTTCGCCCCGAGGGTGCTGACCCGGTCCGCCTGGACCATCGACCGGCCGCGCACCGCACTGGTGTGCTGGTCACTCGCGGTGCTGCTCGGCGTCGTCGGCTTCGTCGCCGGCATCGCGCTCGTCGTGCTCGCCGATCGCCCGCTGAGCGAGCTCCTCGGCGGGGACGGTTCCCCCACGCACGGCTTCAACGTCGGTGTCGCACTGCTCGCGGTCATCGCGTTCGTCGTCGCCGTCCGCGTCCGCCCCGGACCCGAGCACGAGGCCGTCCGCCAGGCCATGCGCTCCGGCGTCGCGCCGCACCGCGAGATCGACGGCACCCCGGTGGCCGTCGTCGACGCGGAACACGCCCTGGCCTGCGCGGTGCCCGGACGGAGCGGCGGTGTGCTGGTCAGCACCGGCTTGGCAGACCGGTTGCGGACGGACGAACTGGAGGCCGTGGTCGCCCACGAACGCGCCCACCTGACCCAGCACCACGCGGCGGCGGTCGCGGTCGCGAAATCGATCGAGCGTGCGGTCCCGTGGGTGCCCGGTGCGCGTGCCATGGCACGCTCGACGCGCGTCCTCGTGGAGTTCGCCGCCGACGACGCCGCAGCCCGACGCGTCGGACGCGACGCCCTGCGCCGGGCCGTCCTGGTGGCGGACGAGAGCAGCGCGCTCGGGGCGATCCGGGCCTCCAGGCTGTCCTGAGCGAGCACGTGTCGGAGGCGAGGCATATGGTGATCGGACCGTGAAGCCACTGACCGAAGCCGACATCCGATCCTCGTTCGTCAACGCCACCCCCGACGAGCTCGAGCAGCTGCCGATCCCCGGCCTGCACGAGATGCTCTGGGACGAGCGCGAGTTCCTGGGCTGGCGCGACCCGCAGGCCGCCCGCCGCGGGTACATCGTGTCCTGGATCGACGACCGCCCCGTGGGCATCATCGTCCGTTCCGCGGGCGGCTCCCTGCGCGCCGGCATCGCCGCGATGTGCTCGTTCTGCCACTCCCCGCAGCCGGCGACGCAGGTGCGGCTGTTCTCGGCGCCCCGTGCGGGCGAGGCCGGGCGCAACGGCAACACGATCGGCACCTACATCTGCGAGGACCTCGGGTGCTCGATGCTCATCCGCACCGCTCCTCCGCACCTCAACCCGCCGGCGACGATCGCGATGCGCGGCGCCTCGCTGCTGCAGCGCGTGCAGAACTTCACCGCGGACATCATGAAGTCGGCGTGAGCCGCTTCGGCACCGCCCGCTGGGCCGTGGTCGAGGAACTCGGTGACGGCCGCTGGCGCCTCACCCTGCGTGACGAGGCCGACGACGAACTCGGTGCGTTCGGCCTCGGGGTCGAAGGGCCGTGGGAACCCGACGTCGAACCCCACGTCGGGTTCGTGCTCGTGCAGCTCGGGCTGACCCTGCGGGGTGCGCGGCCGTGGCACGTCGACGAGCTCGGCGACCACCGGGCGCCGGTGCTCGCGCTCGGCTGAGCGGAGCGCTTCCCGCTGGGCGTCGCTCAGTCGGCTTCGACGAAGTTCCGCAGGATCTCGCGGTCGTCGTCGGCGCGCATCGCCCACGACAGCTCGCTGCGGTGGTCGCTGTCGGTCAGCGGCAGCAGGACGACGGTGTCCGGTGCGGCGAGCGCGGCGCTCTCCGGAGCGACGGTCACGCCGAGTCCTGCACCCACCAGGTGCAGGACGGTGGCCCAGGTCGTGGCCTCCTGCACGACCGCGGGCCGTCGACCACCGGCGGTGACCGGAGCGAGGTTGCGCTCGGTCGCGAGTGAACCGGCCACGGCCGGGAAGAACACGAAGGGCTCGTCCACGAGCTCGGGGCCTCGGATCGCCGTCCGGTCCGCGAGCCGGTGTCCGCGCGGGACCGCCGCGACGAACGCCTCGGTCCGGAACGGCAGCAGCCGCACGGCGGGGTCCGGATCCGGGTCGCGCACGACGGCCAGGTCCAGCTCGCCTCGCACGATGCGGGCGAGGAGCGTCGACGAGTAGCCCTCGGTCAGGTCCACACGGACCATCGGGTACCGCTCGCGGAACGCCTGCACCCGCTCGATCGGCCCGAGGGGCAGCGCGGAGACGACGAACCCGACGTCGAGCCGGCCGGCCTCGCCCCGCCCGACCCGGACCGTCTCGTCGAGGTCGCGGCGCACCTGCCCGAGCAACGACCGCGCACGCCCCCGCAGCACCCGGCCGGCGGCGGTGAGGGCGACGCTGCGGCTCGTCCGGACGAACAAGTCGACGCCGAGTTCGCGTTCCGTGCGGCGGATCTGCTGGGACAGCGCGGGCTGTGCGATGCGGAGGCGCTCCGCAGCGCGCCCGAAGTGCAGTTCGTCCGCCACGGCCAGGAACGCGCGAAGCTGACGGAGGTCGACGTCCGGATCCCGATCCATGCACGCAGCCTATCGATCGAAGCGAACGAGTATTGGACGCGACCTCATCGGGATCGGAGGATGGACGCATGCCCGAAGCGACCTCCACCGTCACCATCGCCGACCTCGCCACCCCCGCCGACGCCGAGGCGTTCCGCGTCCTCAACGAGGCCTGGATCACGCAGTTCTTCGCGCTCGAGGACGAGGACCGCAAGTTCCTCGGCGACCCCGTCGGTCACGTCGTCGAGCCAGGCGGCGCCGTGTTCGTCGCACGACTCGACGACCAGGTGATCGGGTGCATCGGCATCGTCCCGACGACGCCGGGGGTGTTCGAGCTCGTGAAGATGGCCGTCGCTCCGGGCCACCAGGGGCACGGCACCGGTCGGAAGCTCATCGCCACTGCACTCGAGCGCGCTCGGGAGCTCGGTGCGCAGCGGGTCGACCTCGAGAGCAACGCGCAGCTGGCCAGCGCCGTGCACCTGTACGAGGCGTTCGGCTTCCGGCACCTGCGCGACGACGAGCTCGTGCCGAGCCCGTACGTCCGCGCCGACGTGCACATGACGCTCGAACTGCGCTGAAGGCAGCGCCGTTTCGGTACGCTCGCGACATGGCGACGTACGAGGTGCAGGCGGTCCGTGAGCGCGGCGCGTGGCAGGTGTTCATCGACGGCTTCATGGTGACCGAGGTCGACCGATGGCCGGCCGTCGGCTTCGTCACCCGGGAGATCCTGGCGATGGACCGCGCCGACGAGCTGCAGATCCGCGTCGTCGGGCGCAACCAGTACATCGACTGACCCCGGCGCTCACGCGACGTGCCAGACCAGCCCCTCCTGCGCACTCGACGGGTACGCCGAGGCGATGCGGAACACGGCTTCGCGCAGCGTCTCCGGTGAGCACGCCAGGTTGAGGCGGACGAACCCACGCCCCTCGCTCCCGAACCCGAGCCCCGAGTTCAGTGCGACGTAGGCGTTCTCCCGCAGTGGCACGGCCGGGTCGTCGCCGAGCCCGATCCCGCGGAAGTCGAGCCACGCCAGGTACCCGGCTCGAGGCCGCGTGTAGACGACCCCGGGCAGGTGCTCGGCGAGGAGCTTCGCGAGCAGCCGGTCGTTGGCCACGATCCGGGACACCACGTCGTCGAGCCACGTGGTCCCGACGGTGAACGCGGCGAGGTTCGCGTGCAGCCCGAGGATGCTCGTTCGGCAGGCGACCTCTTCCCACAGGGTGTCGAGGAGTGCGGCGGTCCGGTCGTCACCGGCGACGATGATCGAGCACTTCACGCCCGCGAGGTTCCACCCCTTGCTCGCCGAGGTCACGCAGACGCTGCGGGCTCCGACGGGCTCGGCGACGGCCGCGAACGGGGTGAACTGCACGCCGGGGTGGGTCAGGGGTGCGTGGATCTCGTCGCTGATGACGAGGACGTCGTACTTCGCCGCGAGTTCGGCGATCGCGAGCAGGTCGGCGCGGTCGTGCACCAGGCCGACGGGGTTGTGCGGGTTGCAGAGCAGGAAGACGCCGACGCCGCTCGCGAACGCCCGCTCCAGTCCCTCGAGGTCGAGTCGGTACTGCCCCCACTGCTCGATTAGCGGCACCTCTTCCACCTGACATCGGGCCTCGTCGACGAGCTCGAAGAACGGCGGGTACACCGGCGGCGTGATCGCGACGCGGCCGCCGTCGGGCAGCGCGAGTCGCAGCGACTCGACGATCCCGACGCTGACGTCGGTGGCCAGGTGGATGCGGGACGGATCGATCTCCCAGCCCCAGCGGTCGAGGGCGAACTGCGCGAACGCGGGTGCGAGCGGCCCCGGTCCGTCCAGGTAACCGAGGTCCGACTGCGACACGCGCTCGATCAGGGCCTGCCGGATCTCCGGCGCGACGTCGTGGTCCATCTCGGCGACGAACAGGGGCAGCACGTCGGGCGCGTACCGCGTCCACTTGATGCTGGTCCGGACCCCGCGGAGCGTGCCGACCGGGTCCTGCTCGTCGCTCGCCATGCGTCCCAGCATGCACCGACCGGGAGGCCCGGCGCGAGCCCGCCTGTCATCCAGCGTCGTCTTCCGCGCACCCTGGGACGCGGGGCGTCGCCCCGCCTACTGTCGGTCCCATGAGCACGAGCACCGCCGACAAGGCCACCACCCTCAAGCAGCTGCACGAAGCCCCGGAGATCCTCCGCGTCGTGAACGTGTGGGACGCGATCACCGCGAAGGTCGTCAGCGACCTGCCCGGCACGAAGGCGATCGCCACCGCCGGGCACTCGATCGCCGCGTCCTACGGGTACGAGGACGGCGGGATGCCCCTCGACCTCGCGCTGTCGGGTGCTGCGATCGTGGCCGCCGCGACCGACCTGCCGGTCACCGCTGACCTCGACGACGGGTACGAGGACCCCGCCGAGACCATCCGGCGAGCGATCGGCTCGGGCATCGTCGGCGCAAACGTCGAGGACCGCCTGCGCCCCTTCGACGAGGCCGTCGCCCGGGTCGCCGCGATCACCGCCGCCGCCCAGGCCGAGGGCGTCGACTTCCAGTTGAACGCCCGCACCGACGCGATCGCCCGCGGCGGCGACCGTCCGCTCGACGAGAGCATCGCGGACGCCATCGCGCGCGGCAAGGCGTTCCTCGACAACGGCGCAGCGCTCGTCTTCGTGCCCGGCGCGATCCAGCGCGACGTCGTCGAGCAGCTCGTCGCCGGCCTCGGTCGCGGCAAGCTGTCGGTCATCGGTCTGCCGGGTGCCCTGCCGGCCGCCGAGTACGAGGCCCTCGGCGTGGCCCGCATCTCCTACGGTCCGCTCACGCAGCGCGTCGCGCTGCGGGCGCTCCGCGACCTGGCGACCGACCTGTACGCCGACGGCGTCGTGCCGGAGGACACCCCGACCCTGAACTGACGGAACAGGCAGACGGGAGGCCCGTGGCGGTGTCGCCACGGGCCTCCCGTCCGTCCTGTGGTCGCGTAACGCGACCCGCTCAGCTCAGCCGAGCGCCGGGTACAGCGCGGGCGTGGTGCGCGCCTTCGTCTCCTGCTCGAAGGCGTAGCCGAGGCCGATCAGCGTGCTCTCGTCGAACGAGCGGCCGAGGAACTCGAGGTTCACGCCGGCGCCGGTGACCGTGCCGTCGGCCGCGGTCGCCTGCCCCATCGGGACGGTGATCGCCGGCATGCCGGTGTTCGGGCTGAGACGCATGTTCGTCGACTGCGTGCCGTAGGGCGTGCCCGACGGGTAGATGAGCGAGTCGAGGTCCTGGTCGTCGAGCATCTGGGTGACGAGCTGCTTGCCCGTGGCGAGCTGCGTCGTGTGCGACCCCGTCGGCCCGGCCCACGCCTGGTACTGCGCGTCGGTGATCAGGTCGCGGGACTCGTAGGTCGACTTGCGGCTCGGCACGTACTCGCCCGAGGCCAGGATGCCCTGCAGCGACCGGGCGGTCACATCGGGGTCGAGGTGCTTCGCGACGTACTCGTCCAGGTCGTGCTTGAACTCGTTCGTGCTGCCGCTGCCCTCGGACAGGACCCGGTTGAACGCCGTCGTCGCGGTGAT
This sequence comes from Curtobacterium sp. AB7, assembly GCF_044909335.1. Classification (NCBI taxonomy): domain Bacteria; kingdom Bacillati; phylum Actinomycetota; class Actinomycetes; order Micrococcales; family Microbacteriaceae; genus Curtobacterium; species Curtobacterium sp. AB7. Next base: position 15,376 of record NZ_JBIYED010000006.1, read on the forward strand.
CGGGACGACGGTCGCGCCGGCGGCCTCGAGCTTCGCGACGGACGCGTCGAACAGGCGCTTGGTGGTGGCGTTCGTACCGACCATGCTCGTGACGTAGCCAATGCGGGCGCCCTCGAGCGAGTCCGCGTCGAGCGACGACGTGTACGAGGTCGGCACCTTGCCGGACTGCGCGCTCGTGACGGGGTCGGCCGCGTCCACGCCGGTGACGGCGTCGAGCGCGACGGCCGCGTCGGTCACCGACCGGGCGATGGGCCCACCGGTGTCCTGCGACAGCGCGAGCGGGATGATGCCGTCACGGCTGGCCAGGCCGACGGTCGGGCGGATGCCGACCAGCTGGTTGTACGTCGATGGGATGCGGATCGAGCCACCGGTGTCGGTGCCGAACCCGATGCCGGCGAGGTTCGCCGCGATCGCCGCACCCGTGCCACCGCTGGAGCCTCCGGCGGTCTGCGCCGTGTTGTACGGGCTGGCGACCAGGAGCGACGAACCGGCGGGCTGGTTCGACGAGAACTCCGAGACGAAGCCGTAGGCGAACTCGTCGAGGCTGGCCTTGGCGAGGATCACCGCACCGGCACCGCGCAGCCCGGCGACCATGGTGGCGTCGGTGTCGGTCTGGTTGTCGTCCCAGCAGCCGCAGCCGCCTGTGGTCGGCATGTCCTTGGTGTCGTAGTTGTCCTTCACCGCGATCGGCACGCCCAGCAACATGCTCGTCATGCCGTGCTCGGCACGCTCGGCGTCCGCCGTCTTCGCCGCGGCGAGGGCCTCGGCGTTCGTCGTGACGATCGAGTTGAGCGCGCGGCCGGTCGACGCGGAGTCGACCTTCGTGCGGTCGTACGCGGCGATGCGGTCGAGGTAGTCCTGCGTGATGGCGACCGAGGTGGTGACCCCGGCGTTCATCGCGGCCTGCATGTCGATGGTGGACGCCTCGACGAGGGTGAACGGGCCGTCGTCGTAGATCATCCGCTGGGACAGCGCGGCGAGGTCCGCCACGGTGATCGTGCCGTCGGCGTCGGTGTCCGCGGCGCTGACCGTCGCCCAGTCGGCACTGGCGCTCGTCGTGCCGAGGTGCTCGGTGAGCACCGCGAGGTCGGCCTTCGTGACCTGGTCGTCGCCGGTCAGGTCGAGGTCGGTGTAGTACGGCGCGAGCATCGCGGCGGGGCTGGCGTCGACGACTGCCGGTGCCGCTGCGGCCGTGATCGCGGGGGTCGCGGCGAGGACGGTGCCGACGAGGGCGATGAGCGAGGCGCCGGCGACGGCGGTGCGCTTCCGGGCGTGCTTCGTGCTGGCGTCCGGCTTGGTGGCGGCCCGCTTGCTGGCGTCCGGCTTGGTGGCGGTCATTCGGCTGCTCCGGTGCGCTCGCGGCGGGCGCGGCGCGCACGCAGGGTGATCAGGGTCCCGCCGGCGGCGAGGAGGGCCAGGGACGCGGCGATCCACGGGGCGACGTCGGCGCCGGTCCAGGCGAGTGCGCCGCCGGTCGGACGGTCGCCACCCGCCGCGGCCACGGCGGTGGCGCCGCTGGTCGGGTCGGAGGTGGTCGTCGGGTCCGGGTCACCCGCACCGGCGCCCGGGTCGGCCGTGGCGGTGGCCCCCGGCGTGGGCGTGGCCGTCCCGGTGGGCGTCGGCGTGGCCGTCGCCGCTGCGGCGATCGAGATCGTGGTGCTCGCCGGGTCGGTGAGGGTCGTAGAGGTGCCGTCGGAGCCGACGAGCGTGATGCTCGTGACCGCCAGGTCGGCGCTGCCCGCTGCGGTCGGCGTCAGGCCGATCGACGCCGCGAGGTCGCCACTGAGCGCCGGGGACGTCCCGAGGCGGGTGTGCACGATCGTCAGGGCGTCGCCGTCCTGCTCGACGCTGTCGAAGCCGCCGTCGGGACCGGTGACGCTGTCGTCGACGTACGCCAGGGAGTCCGCGTCGGCGTCGAGCGTGATCTCGTACGCGTAGACGTCGGTCGTCGCCGGGATCGTCAGGTCCACGTCGAACGCAGTGGCGACGGTCGCGGTGGAGGGGGCGTCGATGGTGGCGGTCGTCGCGGTCAGTGCTGCATGGGCCGGCGAGGCGGTCAGGGCGGCGAGGCCGATCGCCCCGGCGGCGGCGAGTGTCGAGGACACGATCGTCGCGCGGGGGCGCAGCCGGAGGCGGTGCTGCATGGGTGCAGGTCCTTCGGGAGGAGGTCGGGTGCTGAGCGGGTACTCAGTGATCCGAAAGCTAACGGTGCGCTGTTTCCGGCTCGGGCCCGGCACGTTTCCGCGCCGTTACGGCTCCGCCGCACCGTTACTGTCGTGCCATGTCGCTCGACGTCGAAGCCCTGCTCACCCCGCCCTCCCCCGTCGCCGCACGGGCGTTGGACGTGGTCCGCAGCTGGTCATCCCCCGCACTGGTCAACCACTGCCTGCGCTCGTGGGCGTGGGCGGTCCTGCTCGCCCCGACCGTCGACCTCGAGCCGGATCGCGAACTGCTCTTCGTCGCCACGATGCTGCACGACCTCGGCGTGACACCGTCGTTCGACGCCCACGCCGTGCCGTTCGAAGACGCCGGCGGCGCCGTGGGCTCCGTCTTCGCCCTCGGCGCCGGGTGGGACGCAGCCCGCGCTCGACGCGTCGGTGAGGTCATCGAGCGGCACATGTGGACCTCCGTCGACCCCGCGATGGACGTGGAGGGGCACCTGCTCGAGGTCGCCACCTCGCTCGACGTCTCCGGTGCCGGGTTCTCGCGGTGGTCCACCGACGACCTGCACGCCGTCGCCACCGCACTGCCCCGCCTCGGGTTCTCCGGCGCGTTCGACGAACTGATCCACGCGCAGGCTTCGCGCAAGCCGGCCTCCGCCGCTGGACGACTCGACAGCTCCGGCAACGTGGCTGCAGGTGGCTCGCGATGGGACGCGTTCCTGGCGTCCTGATCGGATCTGCTGGTTTGCTGGACTTCTCGGCATCGGGCCCGTATAGTGTTTCTTTGGTGCACTGCAGCGAACCCATCTGACTCGCGAACACCAACGTCTCGACACCGACTCACCCGAGTCGCATTCCAAGCGAGACCCCCGCTCGATCCGAACGGATCAGCAGCACGTTGAAACTCGACGTGCGCGCCCCGCACTCGATGCGTCGCGCCGGACTGAGACGTCCGCCGACACCGAGTCGCCCTGGCGCCGAATGACCAGGAAGTACAGCACCATGACCAGCAACGAACGAATCACCGTGTTCGGGACCGCACTCGCGGCCCCGACGATCACCCCCGACCGCATCGCCGAGTTCCCCGTGCGTGACGACCGCTCGCAGCGCGAGTACCTCGTCCGCATCGCGGCCGACGACCTGCAGACCTTCGTCACCCGTGGCACCCGTCTGGACGCCGTCGGCGAGGCCGGCTGGACCGTCCCGGGCCGCTCCTGGGCCGGCGAGGCCAGCCGCACCCTGCTGCAGGCACAGTCCGTGCACGCAGGCGACATGGCCCTCGCGGCCTAGGCTCCACCAGTACGAACGCGAAGCGCCGCCGGGCTCCCCGGCGGCGCTTCGTCGTACCTGCGACCCACGTTTCGACGGTCACACACCTCGACGGGCCGCAGCGACGACTTGCGATGCCGCCCCGAGCACGCCGGGCACGATCGCTGCGAGCGCTCCGACGGGGTGACCGGCCGAGATGAGGATCGCCCCGCGATGAGCGCTCCGACGGTGAGCACCTGCGCACCGATGACACCCGTCAGGACGGCGACTGCCTCCGCTCTGCTCAGACGCTCGACGGCGTCAGCAGCGACCGCTTCGGAGCGGAGGTGGCAGCCGATCATCCGCTCGGCCGCTCCCGGAACGAGCCGCTCGTACTCGGCCAGGACGCGCGGAAACGCTACCGGTCCACTGCACATCTCCGTTGCAGCGATGTCGAGGACGTTGGCGTCCGCCTCTCCTCGGCTGCCGCCCGCTGTGCCGCTGACGCCCGCTTCTCGTTCAGCAGCTCCCGCATCGCCCGCGCTCGGGAGCTGTCCCCCGTGAACCCGACGTACAGGCCGTGCATCACCGCAGTCTTCACCAGAGTCGCCGTCATAGCCCATGCCCTGCCCTTCATCACCGGTTCGTGGTGACCAGGGTCGATCAGCGTTGCCTGCCGTACCAAACATTTTGCATGCACGGCTGCTTCGCCACGTCAGTACTCGCCCTTCACCACGAAGAACGAGCCGCGGATCGTGCCGGCGAGCTTCGACTTCTGCCGTGCGAACTTGAACTTGTCGGCGAGTTCCTCGGGCACGTCCATCCCGTCGGACAGCTTGAAGCCGACCGCACGCTTGCCGCCCGGTTCGAGCGTGTAGAGCACGTTGATCGCCAAGCCGGACTCGTAGAACACGTACGTCCAGCGCACGCCGTCGACGAGCGCTTCCGTGGCCTCGAGCGGTGGTGACGCGATGACCAGCCCGCGTTCCTCTTCGAGGACCCGCCGCACGTAGGCAACCAGATCCGGCACATCAGCCGCGGCGTGCGTGGTGAACACATGGTCGTACTTGTTCGCGAAGTACCGCGCCTCGTTGGCCCGGAGCCCGGCGAGTGCGTCGGCGACCGGCGAGGACTCCAGACCCACCGTGGACACGTTCACGAAGTCGACGACGTACGACATGGGGCCTCCTCGGGCGCTCGGACGGTCTGAATCTAGCCCCTCGACTCCCTCCCGAAGCCGCCGCGATCCTCCTACAGTCGATGATCGTGGAGGAAGCGTTTAAGCGAATCGACCGCGCCGCAGAACTGATCCGTGCTGCGCGCGAGGACATCGGCTTCTCGCAGGCCCACCTCGCCGAGGCCGCGGGAGTGGACTTCCCGGAGCTTTCCGACTACGAGAGCGGACGGAGCCGACCCCGCCCAAAGTCTCTCGAGCGCATCCTCACCGCTGCTCGCACCCGACCGAGCATTCCGCTCGCGGTCTTCGCGGACACGATCCTCGACGAGGCGAAACGCTTCCACCTCGAGAACGTCCGCGTCTTCGGCTCAGCCGTTCGAGGTCACGACACCGATCACAGCGACATCGACCTCTTGGTCAGCCTGACGCCCGTGGCTTCGCTGTTCGACCTCGGCGGATTCGCCCACGTGGTCGAGCACATCACCGGGTTCGAGGTCGATGTCCTCACCGATGACATCGAAGAGGACGAGCACTTCGCACCGGTCCTCGCCGAAGCTGTGCCGCTCTGACCGTGCGCGGCGTCAGCCGAGCTCAGCGGATCAGTTGATCCGTTCGAACACCATGGTGGCCTGCACCCGGTCTCCCCCACCGAACCCCGTGCTGCCCGACGAGGCGGTGGTGATCGTGTGGAGCCGGTATCCGAGCGCCGCCTGTGCGTTGATCGCCTTCTCGAGTTCAGTGAGGTTGCCGGATCCCGTCCCGAAGAACTTCTCTCGCAGTACCACCTGCAGGACCACGTAGCTCATGCCGTTCTGCGCCGGCCGAGGCTGCCCGCCCGCCGCGGCTTCCGCTTGGATACGGTCGATCACTCCGCCGATGCCAGCCGCGCCCGGTGCCTTCGGCTGCACCTGCTCCGTCCACGCGGAACCGTCCCACCACCGCATGGCGCCGGAGCCGTCGTCGTACCAACCTGCCTGTGGGTTCGTCATGCGCTCATCCTGGCGCACCCACGGCGCGATCAGTTGTTGAAGCGGAACGGGTGCCCCAGCTCACGTGAGGTGACGCTAGTGCAGAGATACGCGGAATAACGGGCATCGACGGTTCGCCGTCTGCAGGCGGGAGATGGCGAGTTCAGGGCCGTTTGCGGCACCGATGCGGCACGGCGAAAGGCTGGCGGATGGAGCCGCTGCCTGTCAGGGTGTTCGGCGTGAACCTTGAAGATGAGCGGCTCGAGTACCGGGCGAGGTTTAACAAGGAGGCTGGGCAGTCCGTCTTGGTGGCCATGGAACAACTGAGCGGGCTGCGACAGGCTGCCTCGGTCGGTTGGGGCCTAGAGGCGCGCCGAGTAAGCCGCTGGCAACCGTTCGACGCGTCATCCGTCCCCGGCCTGGTCCGATTGCGCCAGCTGGATTCGAACACCGTGCACGCTGGAGTGCTGATCGACGGTTGGCGACTCGAATCAGCCGACGAGACGTACTCCACGTTCTGCGACCCCAAGTCGTGTGCGAATCGGCCGGTGGAGACGACCGAAGAGCTGACCTGCAAGCGGTGCCTTGCCTCGAATCAGGTCCCGGAGAACCCGACCGACGTACGGGCGCTGATCGCCTGGCACGCGAAGGAGATCGAACGCCTCGTCGGACTATCGGGGCTTTGACGATCGACCCGGCAAGCTCCGTGGAAGTGTGTTCAAGCCCTCGAGTGCTGCTGCGAGTTCCTTCCGCAGCTTGAGGACCAACGTCTTATGCCGCGGCTCCAAGTCCTCGAGCGCTCGTTCAGCGATTACGGTGACCCGGCCCAGTCGATCGAGCAGCATGCGCTGCCCTTCGATCTCGGCCGCTCGCTCGACACCGATCCAGTCGCGGAGGCGGACAAGCTCGGGCAGTGTTCGCTCAATGAAGCGCCTGCGTGCGTCGTCTGGGGCAATGTAGTAGTCCTGCCTATCGACGATGCTCGTGAAGCTGTCACCGTGCAGCGCGTGCTCTTGGGCCGTCCACTCCTGCTCTTCGATGTAGTCGACGATGTCGGCCGGGTAGAGCGCGGCGGCAGTGCGGCCGATCAGTTCGGTGGTGGGCCAGGGCACACAGAGATCGGGCCCGTCGTAATAGGCGGGCGACGACTCGAGGTCCTGTCGATCCACGCGCAGGTACTGCGCCAGGGCAGGGACATCGTGGACAGTGATCGATCCGGAACTGTCCCGATTGAACTCCGCCAGCTCGAACGGGACCGACTTCCACAGCACGAGCTCCGCGGTCCGCCATTGCTCCACCGACGGATCAAACGCGGCTACAGCTTGCCGCTTCTGATCAAGTTCGATGTAGGCGCGCCGATCCTCCCACCGCACCTCGAGCCGCGCAGGCGAAACCCAGCGGCGCTCTCCTTGCCACTGGTCCTCGACCAGCTCGATGCGCACGCGAGGCGGGCTCTTGTCACCTACCGCGAGGACCAGTGCCTCGTGGAAGGCCGACGACCCTCGCCCGGTCCGGTACGCCCACCGTTCCCCTACGTCCGTGTCGCAGCCTACGGCGGGCGCTCGTGACGGTGGGGAGTGTTAAGCTTTGATCAAAGGTTCCACCCCGCTGAGAAGAACCCCTGGGTTCTGCCGTAAGGCTAGGCGGGGTGGTCGTTTGTCTGCGTCAGTACCAGCGTGTGTAGCCGTTGCGGAACAAGTTGAACTCAGACGTTCTCGCTGGAAGTCGCTTGATCCAGCTGTCGTCCTGGGACTCGAGCTCACGGAACTTCGCCCACGCGTAGTAGTCCGCGATCTGGCCGTTGACGTCTTCCTTGACCGGCTTAAAGAGGATCTTGTACGGCCGCCCCATCGTGGCGAGCGCCGGCTTCACAGTCTTGAGGAAAGCCCCACGCTGCTTCGCGGACAGAGCCGCGTCGAAGACCATAACGATCGGTTCGAACTCGGCCCTGATGGCGGTCATCAAGTACCGGCCGAGCGCTTTGCCGAAGATGCCGTAGAACCGTTCCGGTTCGCGGATTGAGCGGTGCGCGTAGTGCTTGTCGGCCCAGAGCGTGTGTACCCAGAAGTCCTCGCGGTCAGCGAGCACATCGATGACACGCTTCCGAGTGCCAGCGCTGTTGTTTGTCGCGTGGAAAGGGACCTGGTCATGCGCGTCGGTGGTCATGAACTCATACCTGAGCCTCACGAGGTCGCGCCCTGTACGTTCAGGATTGGCTGTCCACACCGCTGACATCACGAAGTGGTCGGTACCGGAGTCGCTGAAATCGAAGTTGCCCGACTCGTCGATGAAGACATAGAGCGGGCGAGCGGTAGGCACCATCGGAGACTATTCCAAGGACTGCTGAGTTCTACTGCGGGCCGCGCGAGTGTCGGACGGTCGACCGACACTCGACCTATGCCCGAGCACAAGCGGGCTCCCCCGGAGCACCCCGCCGTCGCCCTGCACCAGCCCGCCGCCCTCGACGTAGGGGCCGCTGGCAAGCTCCGGACGCTCGCTCCGCCGCGCACTATAGGGCGATAGAAATCACCTGGGCTAGCCGGCCTACGAGAGCTTGTCGCCGAAACCTGCCCAGGTCACGGGCGGCCGATGTGAGCATGCTAGGCGACGTCCGCGACCTCGCGGCCCTGGAAGTAGCGCGAGTGGGTCTCTTCGATCTGCTCCAGCGACTCACCAGTCAACGTGACGTACTCGATGTTGGGGTCACGGCGTTCGGCGTCGAGCTGCAGACGCCGCAACAGCGCGGCCCGGGATCCGCTTGCACCAGGGAAGACCGTAACGCGACGATCGCCGGAGCGGCGGTTGTACTCGATGAGAAAACCCGACACGAACTACTCCTCAACACCGCGCAGGCGAACCTGCATCGACTCAAATATAGCCTTGACCTCCGCGATGCGCTCACGGAGAGCTTCCTCGGCACGTGCCGCTCGCTCCTGGTACCCATGCAGTCTGTCCTCGCGCTGCGCTATTGAATGCATGAACTTCTGGTCACGATTCAGTCCGAGATTCGACGCCGATTGCTTCATCTCATCCATTATCAATTCCCACTCCTGCGTTCCGTGAAGGATCACCTCTAGATTGGCAACCTCGATGGTGGACATTGAGATCAGACTCTTTACAATATCGACTGAGGTATCGTCTTCCGGCAAAACCCCGTATCGAATTTCTCGCCCAACTACGTCGGCTGCTCGCTCGAACATGTTGGCCCACTGACCCTGCAGGTGGGTGCGAACTTGCACCTCCACCTTGCCCCGGGCAGGGAAGTTCAGAATCACGTGCACGGCCCTATATCCGCTATGCGGGCTTTCACGAAGGTCGTCCACTGCAACTTCGGCAACGTCGGAGAATAGTCCGGAAATAGCTTGCACTACAGCATCCTGGTCAGCAGTAGTCATTGCGCATTCGAAGCGGACACCAGCCACGTCCTGCAAGGATCCGATGTGGTAGTTCGACCCTAGCCTCACCAGCTTCTGCCGTAGCGTATCAACCGTCTTAGGGCGCGAGGCGAGTGCTATACGAGAGCCACCTAGAAGTGGCCGCCAGTCCTGATCCGAGATCCGCGATTGCACGTATGTCGCGAGCTCGTTATACCAGAGCATCACATCCGCGTAACTGAGTCCCGCGCGCGACGGTTCACTCTCCCCTCGCAGATGGTTCGAGAGCACTCTTAGGTCTCGGTTACTGAATGGCCGCTTTGTTGCATTCAAATCAAGAACGGACACTTAGCCGACCTTGGTCCAAGCACCGCAGCCGTTGGTCTCGAACACCTCGCCCGCCTTCAGTGTGACGGTCGCAGGGCCGCTGACGATGTTGTTGTCCACGATGTCAGCATCCGACCCGGCGCCGGTCTTCCATACGTAGTAGCAGTCGGACGAATCGGTCAGAGAGTAGATCCCGGGTGCGGTGTCTGTGCCTACGAGGTGCACTCCGTCGGCCATCTCGGACGCCTCGACCTTTTGCTGCCGAGCATTGAGAGTCTTCTGCTGCTCGTCGACCGCATCGATCTTCTCCTGCAGTTCCTCCTGCTTGTTCTGCCACTGCTCTTGTTCAGCGTCGGCAGCGTCCTCAGCATCGCTGGTTGCCTGTTCGCTGTCCTGGTAGTTCGAGATCTTCCGGTGAGCGTCCTGCAGACGGTCTTTGAGCGCGGAGACTTCAGAGGTTGCCTGAGCCGCTGATGACGCCCATCCGATGCCGAGCGCGATGGCAACGATGAGGCCCACCGCCGCGACGACTAGGGCTAGCGCGCGGGGCGATCGTAGAAGCTTGGTCGGGTTCATAGTGAGGATGACTCTAAGCGCTCGCAGACTGGTGCCGCGGCCCCCAAAGCGGGGAGACGCGCGGCCCCTTGAAGTGAGAGGGAGGCGCTCGTTCAGTACGTCGCGCCGGGGGTGATGCCGGCAGGCAGCGTGCTACACCGGAGTGTTGCCCGGAGGCGGGTCGGCCGGAAGCGGCAGACGCTTCCCGTCTGTCATGTACCGCCACTCGCCTGTCTCTTCGTACCGGCGCACGGTCTTGTAGTGCGCGTACAAAGGAGGCACCCCCACCCCGTTTCTCAATCCCCCTTCTGGTCCCCGTCCGGCGCAATCGCGTCCTCGTCCTGGCTGACATCATCTACGTTGACCGCAGTCGCCTTGCTCCAAATGGCTTCGTGGGCCGATCGGACTGCGGCGCTTGCTTGAACGTCGAGGGGGGTGATTACTGATACCCGCAGCCCCACACCATTCATGCTTGTGCTGATCATGTGGACCGCGCCGTCGTCGGGTATGAAGTAGCGGTCGTGGAGGTCTTGGCCTTCGACCAGCCGCACGTCCACTTCGTGCCGAGCCATTGTCATCGCTGCGGCGAATGGAGTGGCTTTCATCCCCTTGGCTTTTCTCTCGGTTGAACTCATTATGCGGGTCACGTTTGGCAGCCGCAACAAGTCCGGCAGTTGTTCGAGCTTGAGATAGGGGTCGATGATCATCACAGGCCCGAGTTCCGTGATTAGACCAAGGACTCTCGCATAAGCGATCGGATCCCCAGCACCAAGAACCGTTTGAAGAAACCCTGAGTCCGTAGCGCTTGATTCTGTGTCCAACGCATCGAGAGCCGCGCGACCTACAGCCGTGACTATCAGACCACTAGAGTGCTTCAGCGCCCATGCGAGTCGCACGAAGTGATCGGAGTAGGTCTCGGTTTCGGATCTCCCGAATATATTGCTGAAAGTTTTCCCCAGGTTTCCCGACTGCATCAGCGTCTGTGAGATACCTCCGATGGTGCGTGACGACCGGTCGGGCTGCTCCGCGTACGCATCGAGCTCCCGAGCGCTGGGGTGGTAGCCCGCGCGGTTGAGGGCGGCTAAGTAATGCAGGGCACGGTGGACATCTGGAGAAGCAAGCTCAGGCACGTTCTGAGGTTACCTTCGGTTGGCCCGACTCCTACGGGCTGCACACCTGGCTGGTGTGGCTGACTGTCGCGCTGAGCGCTACGGAATGCGAGTTGCTGCGATCTCCGCCTGTCGCTCCTGCTCGGCGTCGCGGCTGGCAATCAGCTGCTGCTCCGTCAGGTCCGGCTCGGGCAGTCCCCCACTCGTGACCTCGGCGTGCCCGCTGTGCACCATACGAGCGAGCTGACTGGCTGCGTAGCCCTTACGAGTGCTCAGGACATCCCGGACGCTCTTGCCTCCGATGGCCTTCTTGACCTTCACCTCGAGGTGGGTGCTGCTCTGGCGTCGGTCGAAGGCGTCGAGCGAATCGGCTGAAAGCCGTGTGGTACCGATACGTGCGGGCAGCGCGCCGAGGATCCGCGCGTCCACTCCCCCGGTCAGGTTGACGGTGCGGTCGCCGATGGTGATCTGTCCGTTGCGGGTGATCGCGACGTCGAGCCCGTCCACCGTGAGGCCCGTGTCCGGCACCCCGAGGCTGCGCAGGGTGCGTCCCCAAGTCTTCACTGCTTCGTCGCGTGCTGACACTCGCGCCTTGAAGTCCTCGACGGCAGCAGTGATTGCGGCGAGCCCTTCCTGCATCGCTTCCACGGAGATGTTGTCGTCGACCAGGAAGTCATTGAGCGCCTTCGTCAGCTTCTCGTTGCTCCCGAGGGCGTCACGTTCCGGACTTCTCGTGCCGTCGACCGTCGATCACGACGTAAGTACCCAGCTCTCCGCATGGCAAGCCGTTATGGGTCGGCACGAAGGGATGACAAGCGATGAGTGACGTATACAAGCGCGCAGATGGGAGCTACCGAGCGCGCTTTGAGTGGCGGGACGACGAGGATCGTCGTCGCGAAAAGATGAAAGTGTTCCGGCTGAACGGCGACGCGCAGCGTTGGCTCGACGACCAGCGGATTGCCTGGAAGGCAGGCGGCTGGGTCGACCCGAAGCACGGTGTTACCACGCTGCAGGACTACTTTGAGCAGTGGGCACCGCGGCAGCTGTGGGAGCCGACCACCGTGACGGCGATGACGCTAGCCGTGGACAAGTGCTCGTTCCGCAACGTTCGGCTCGACAAGCTACGCCGATCGCACGTCGAGCAGAGGGTTAAGGCGATGACCGCGGACCTGGCTGCGTCGACCATCCACACCCGAGTGAACAACGTCCGCAGCGTGCTACGTGCCGCGGTGCGCGACAAGTATCTCGGAGCCGACCCTTCAGAGGGCGTCGTTCTCCCCCGACGCCGACGCGCTGCGCGGGCAATGCGGATCCCCACACCTGCCGAACTGGCGTCCGTAATCGATGCCGCGGACGATTGGTTCAGGACGTACATCCGCCTGTGCGCGTTCGCTGGGCTCCGTCTCGGAGAGGCCTCTGCGGTTCAGGTCGGCGACATCGCGTTCCTCGAGAGGAGGTTGCAGGTCCGCCGTCAGGTGCAGCGTGCTGGTGGACGGGAGGTTCGAATATCGCCGCCGAAATATGGCTCGAACGAGACGTGTACGTGCCGGACGAGCTCACCGCGGCCCTCTCCTGGCACATGGCAGAAGTCGGAGTTCGAGGGGATGAGCGCTGGCTCTTTGTCGGGTCCGGGGGCAACCCTCCGCACGGCAACACCATCTACTACTGGTGGGCGAAAACCATTGCCGCTGCCGGCATCCAGCCCTTCAAACTCCACGACTGTCGCCACTTCTTCGCGTCAGGCCTGATCGCCGCTGGCTGCGACGTCGTGACCGTTCAGCGCGCCTTGGGCACCACTCCGCCACCGTCACGCTGAACACCTACGCGCACCTATGGCCGGACGCGGAGGACCGGACTCGTGCGGCAACCGCAGGCCTCATGCGCCAGGTTTCCGACACGAATGCGGCACTGGTGCGGCACCAAGTGGCGGATCCGCTCTAGATCCGCACAGATCCGGGGGTCTCAGTTGTTGAAGCGGAACTCCACCACGTCGCCGTCCTGCATGACGTAGTCCTTGCCCTCGATGCGGGCCTTGCCGGCAGCGCGGGCCTCGGCGATGGAGCCGGTCTCGACCAGGTCGTCGAACGAGATGACCTCGGCCTTGATGAAGCCCTTCTCGAAGTCGGTGTGGATGACGCCGGCAGCCTGGGGTGCCTTCCACCCCTTGCCGATCGTCCACGCGCGGGCTTCCTTCGGGCCGGCCGTCAGGTAGGTCTGCAGCCCGAGGGTGTCGAAGCCGATGCGCGCGAGCTGGTCGAGCCCGGACTCGGTCTGCCCGGTCGACTCGAGCAGTTCGGCGGCGTCGGACGGGTCGAGGTCGATGAGCTCCGACTCGACCTGTGCGTCGAGGAACACTGCCTGGGCGGGGGCGACGAGCGCGGCCAGCTCGGCCTTGCGGGCGTCGTCGGTCAGGATCGCCTCGTCGACGTTGAACACGAAGATGAAGGGCTTGGCGGACAGGAGTCCGAGCTCGGCGATCGGCGCGAGGTCGATCTTCGTCGCGGACAGCAGGGTGCCCTGCTCGAGCGCGGCACGGGCCTCGCGAGCGGTCTCGAGCACGATCGGCTCGGCCTGCTTGAGCTTCACGGTCTTCTCGTACCGCGGAAGCGCCCTGTCGATCGTCTCCATGTCGGCGAGGATCAGCTCGGTGTTGATGACCTCGAGGTCGTCCTTCGGGGACACCTTGTTCGCCACGTGCACGACGTCGTCGTCGGTGAAGCCGCGGACGACCTGCGCGATGGCGTCGGCCTCGCGGATGTTGGCGAGGAACTTGTTGCCGAGTCCTTCACCTTCGCTCGCACCCTTGACGATGCCGGCGATGTCGACGAACGAAACCGGCGCGGGCACGGTCTTCTCCGAGTGGAAGAGCTCGGCGAGCTGGTCGAGCCGCGAGTCGGGCAGGTTCACCACCCCGACGTTCGGCTCGATCGTCGCGAACGGGTAGTTCGCGGCGAGGACCTGGTTCTTGGTCAGGGCGTTGAACAGGGTCGACTTGCCGACGTTCGGGAGACCGACGATTCCGATGGTGAGAGCCACGGAAGAACAGCCTACCGGCGGCGGCCCGCCGGAACCGACCCGGGCCTCCAGTCCGTCCGTCAGAACCAGCGCAAGCCGGTCGTGGCAGCGTGGTCCCCGTCGCCCGGTTCGGACGACAGGACAGGAGGACGTCGATGTGGTTCGAACGCGACGAGCGCGGTGTGCACTCTGTGGGCATGGGAGCGCCGGGGCTGCGGCAGCGCTTCGCCCCGGAGACGCTCGCCGCCCTCGAGCAGGCCTCCCGCGCTGAGCTCGAGCAGCTGCACGACGCGATGGCCGAGCTCGAGGCGGACGTCCTGGTCGTCTACGACCCCGAGGACGACACGATCGACTACGCCGAGGAGGACCGCTTCCGCGGGATCCCGCTCCCCCGGAACTCCGGCTTCCCGGTCATCACGGGCGACCTGACCGCCGGATTCACCGAACACGTGGAGAGCCTGCCGCTGCGCTGGCGACTGGACGGCGTCGCGGTGGCCTTCGAGATGGTGGGCACGCTGCTCGCGCCGTACTGGAAGCGCGAACGAGCCCGCCGGACGGCGACGTGGCGCGCGACGGCACGACGCCGGCGCAGCGGCTCCCGCTCGGCACGACGCCGCTGAGCGTCCGGCCGCAACGCCGAGGCGGCTTCCGGCGATGTCAGCGCCCCGTGCGACGATCGGAACCGTGCCGTTGAACTTCACCGCGATCGACTTCGAGACCGCGAACAGCTCGCCCGCCAGTGCGTGCTCCGTCGGACTGGTCAAGGTCCGCGCGGGCCGGGTCGTCGACCGGGCGTCGTGGTTCATCCGCCCACCGTTCGGACACGACGCGTTCCTCGAGTGGAACACCCGGATCCACGGGATCGTCGCCGAGGACGTCGTGCGAGCGAAGACGTGGGAGCAGCAGTACCCCGACCTCGTGGCCTTCGCCGAGGGTGACGTCCTGGTCGCGCACAACGCCCGGTTCGACATGGGCGTCATCGCCGGTGGGTGTTCGGCCACCGGCATCGACCTCGCCGAGCACCACTCGATGTGCTCGCTGGCGGTCGCCCGCAAGACCTACACGCTCGACTCCTACCGACTGCCGGTCGCTGCCATGGCCGCCGGGTTCGAGGGCTTCCAGCACCACGACGCCGCCGCCGATGCCGAGGCGTGTGCCGCGATCGTCATCCACGCTGCGGGCCACCACGGCACCGACACGGTCGAGGCCCTGGGCGCGGCGACCCGCGTGACGATCGCTCCGGTCCGGGCCCGTGCCGAGAAGCCCAAGACCTCGACGCCGCAGCCGCGGCTGTCGAACCGCCCGATGGTCTTCGCCGACTGAGTCGGAAGTCCCTGTGGCGCGGGCGACCGCGGCACGACGCTCATCGTCGAGCGCGGTCGCGTTCCGGCTCGACGAGCTCGAGCGAACAGGCGGCACGCGGATCGTCTGGTCGATGACGAGCCCGTAGAACCTCATGTCGCGCGTGATGGGGGTGTTCGTCAACATGGACGAGTTCCTCGGCGGCGACTTCGAGAAGGGCCTCGCCAAGCTGAAGGCTGCGGTCGAGCGCTGACGGGAGTGGCACACCGGGGAGCAGAGCACCCGGTGGTATTGTCACGACAATCCCTCGGCATCGCTGCCGAACCCGCAATTCCCCGAAGGACCGCGATGACCAACGAAGGCCAGCTGCCGTCCGACCTGTTCATGGACCTGGACCGGTCGGGTCCCATGCCCCTCTACTTCCAGGTGGCCTCGCGCATCGAGGAGTCGATCCGCTCCGGTGTGATGCCTCCCGGCGCCCGTCTCGAGAACGAGATCGCGCTCGGCGAGCGCCTCGGGCTGTCCCGCCCGACGATCCGCCGGGCGATCCAGGACCTCGTCGACAAGGGACTGCTCGTCCGCCGCCGCGGCATCGGCACACAGGTCGTGCACGGCCCGGTGACCCGCAAGGTCGAGCTCACGAGCCTGTACGACGATCTGGCGCAGGGGTCACAGGCACCGGCCACGAAGCTCCTCGAGCGCAACGACGTCCCTGCCTCGGACGAGGTCGCCGCAGCTCTGAGCATCGAGCCCGGCACGATCGTGGCGCACATCCGCCGCGTGCGGTTCGCCGAGGACGTCCCGATGGCGATCCTCGAGAACTACCTGCCGCCGGAGTTCCTCGAGATCACCGACCAGGACCTGCAGGACCACGGGCTCTACCAGCTGCTCCGGGGCCGTGGAGTGACCATGCGGGTGGCGAAGCAGCGGATCGGTGCCCGCGCGGTGACCGACGAAGAGGCCGGTCTGCTCGAGATCGAGGACGGCGACCCCGTGCTCACCATGAGCCGCACCGCGTACGACGCCTCGGGCCGTGCAGTCGAGTACGGCGTGCACTGCTACCGCCCCGACCGCTACTCGTTCGAGGTCACCCTCGTCGACAAGTAGGCGGTTCGCGCTGTCCGCCTGACGTCGAGGTTCCACGAACTGCCGCACGAGTGACGCCGAGGTTCCACGGATGGCCGCCGAACGCCTCGAGATGCCGAGATTTCGGAACCTCGGGGCGGACGGACGGGACGGGCGGGCTCGCGCGGGCACTCAGGCCGGCGCGGGCACGCCGAGCTCGCCGGTCACGTACTGGGCGCGACCGAAGCCGAACGACCAGTCCTGCGGGCCGTTCTCGACGTAGCCGATGAAGACGTCCTCGGACGCGACACCGATCGCCGCCAGGGCGTCGTGGATCGCCGCGTACAGCGCCGTCTTCGCCTCGTCGGTGCGCCCGCGCTGCGTGAAGACCTGGATCACGACGACGCCCTCGGTGCGCTCGAACCCCAGGCCGGCGTCCTCGGCGATGATCTGCTGCGCCGGGTGTTCGGTGATCACCTGGAACCGGTCGCGCACGGGGATCCCGTACACGTCGACGATGGCCTGGTGGATCGCGTCGGCGATGGCGCGCACCGCCTGCGGCGTGCGGCCGGTGGCGAGGTCGATACGGACGAGCGGCATGGTGCCTCCTGCAGTTCGGGACTTTGTCCTGACAAACTAACATGGATCGATACCCGGCAACAGACGGACTGGAGGCGCGGTGCCAGCTGGCACCGCGCCTCCCGTCCGTCGTCCGCGACCGTCTAGAGCACGGGGGTCGCCGCCGCGTACGTGAGCGAGCCGTCGACGCGCGCGACGTCGTGCCACGCACCGTCGGCGAGGGACGCTTCCGCCGCCTCGACGATGGACGCTGCGGCCAGTCCGTCGGCGACGGACGGGGCGAGCTGCTCCCCGCGGCGGACGCTCGCGATGAACTGGGCGGCCTCGATCGTCTTCAGGTCGTCGTAGCCCATGGCCGTGCCGGCGCCGGGCTGGAAGCGTGCGAACTCACCGTCACCCGCGGCGACGTAGTGCGTGGCGTATCCGTCGACCTCTTGGCCGTCGAGGTACACCTCGAGCTCGTTGAGCCGCTGGAAGTCCCACCGCACCGAACCCTTGGTGCCGTAGATCTCGAGCGTGTACTCGGCGTGCGGTCCCCGCATGACGCGGCTCGAGTCCATGGTGCCGACGGCGCCGTCCTCGAAGCGGAAGAGCAGGGCTGCGTAGTCCTCGTTCTCGACGCGGCCGAGCTCGCCGGTGGCGGCGGCGCTCCGGTCGACGATGCCCGCGGCCGGCTTCGGGCGCTCCTGGATGAACGTCTCGGCGAGTGCGCTCACGCTGGCGATCCGGCCGACGACGTACTGCGCCAGGTCGAGGCCGTGCGAGAGCAGGTCGCCGAGCACGCCCGAGCCGGCACGCTCCCGCTCGAAGCGCCAGGTCAGCGGCGCCGCAGGGTCGGACGAGTAGTCGGCGAGCAGCGAACCGCGGACGTTCGTGATGCGGCCGAGGCGGCCGCTGCGGACGAGTTCGCGTGCCCGCTCGATCGCCGGGGCGTGGCGGTAGTTGAACCCGACGCTCGTGATGACACCCGCGCGCTGGACGGCCTCGTGGATCTGCCGAGAGTCGCTGGCGTAGCGGCCCATCGGCTTCTCGATCCAGAACGGCTTGCCGGCCTCGGCAGCGGCGACCGCCATCTCGCGGTGCAGGAAGTTCGGCGAGCAGATCGAGACGACGTCGACGGCCGGGTCGGCGAGGACCTCGTGGTAGTCGGCAACGGCCCGCTCGTAGCCCAGGCGGGTGACGGCCTGGTCGCGAGCGGCCTCGATCGGGTCGGCGGCGACCACGAGCCGGGGGTGCACGCCGAGCTCGGGGAAGTGATCGGGCAGGGCGCGGTAGGCGCGGGAGTGCAGCCGCCCCATCCAGCCGACCGAGACGAGGCCGACGCCGATGCTGTCCATGGGAACTCCTTCGTTCGTGGGCGCCGATTGGAGCGCGCCAACCATCGTACGGGATCGCTCGTGGTTTGTCAGTACAAACGCTGTGAGCAGAAGACGTCGGGTCACCTGGGGCGACCCGACGTCGTCTGCTCACGAAGTGGCTCGGCTCAGTTCGGCGGGAAGATGATGTCCCGCACCAGGGCGTCGAGCTGCGCGTCGGCGTCGAGGAACTGGCGCAGCGTCGTCACCGTGGCGCCGAACCGGTCGAACTCGTCGATCGTCATGCCGTCGACGTCGTAGCCGCGCGCGAACTCGGGCGTCGCTGCACGCAGGGCGTCGATGACGTCGGTCGGCACCTCGTCGTCGATGGCGTCCGGACGGAACGGGAACGCGTTCGCGTTGATGTCCTTCGTCCACTGGAACGGCGGCGAGACGACGAGGTCCCCGCCCTGGAACTCCGACCACTGCAGCGCGTTGCGGAAAGCAGCGACGAGCACACGCGACCGGAAGCCACGCTCCTGGAACACCCGGTAGGCGTTCTTCACCGCGGCGACGCCGGCCCACTCGAGGATGCCGGGGTCGACCATGACGTGGTCCCGCTTGACGACGGTCTTCAGCCAGTCGTCGAACCGGCCGGCCATCAGCGTGACGACGTGGCCGAACTCCTGGTCGGCCAGCCCGTCGGCGGCACGACGGTCGAGCGCACGCTCGATGGCCTCACCGACGGCGACGACCTGCGGCACCGTGAAGGACACCGTCGCGTTGATCGAGACCCCGCGGTAGGCGGCCTCCTCGATCGCGGCGATGCCGACCTTGGTGGCGGGGATCTTCACGATGATGTTCGGGGCGAGCTGCGAGAACCGCACGGCCTGCTCGACCAGGGCATCGGCGTCGCGGTGGAAGCGCGGGTCGGTCTGCATCGACAGGCGACCGTTGCGGCCCCCTGATGCCTCGAACGCGGGCAGCAGCTGCTCGGCCGCCGCGACGGAGAGCTCCTCGACGGCCTTCCAACCGATCCAGGACTCCCCCGCCGTCGGGTGCTCCGCGGCGATCTCGCGGATGCGCGGCACCCAGGTCTCCGGGTCCTGCTTGATGCAGGTGTACGCGATCACCGGGTTGCAGGTCGCCCCGACGGCGCCGTACTCGTGGATCGCGGTGGACAGTTCGCGCGGGTCGGCGGAGTCGTTCCACAGGGCGGTCACGGTCTGCGACGCGGCCTGCAGCGTGACGGGTCGGACGTCGGCGTCGGTGATCGCCGGTGACGAGAGGGTGTCGGTCATCGTGTGAGTCCCTTCTTGATCGTGTCGAGCTGGAAGCGCGAGACCTGGTCGGCGTTCTCGTCCTCGGCGAAGACGCTCGACACCGCGACGGTGTCCTCGCGTGCCGTGAACCCGACCCGGTCGAGAGCAGCCCAGAAGGCGTCGAAGTCGACGTCCGCCTGCCCGACCGGCAGGTGCTGGTGCACGCGGACCGGGTTGCCGGGCGGGTTGGTGATGTAGCGGAGGCCGTGCGATCGGTGGTGGTCGTAGGCGTCGGCGACGTGCACGAGCTGCAGCGAGTCGCCTGCGGCGTCGATGATCTCGTCCATGTTCCCGCCGTAGTGGAACGTGTGGCAGGCGACGTAGACGAAGCCGATGCTCTTCGAGTTCAGCCCGCGGATCACCCGGAGTGCCTCGAGCCCGTCCTCGACGAAGTCGTCGGGGTGCGGATCGATGAGCACCCGGATGCCGGAGTCCTCGATGATCGGCAGGAGCTCCTCCATCGCCCAGTGGA
Source organism: Curtobacterium sp. AB7 (assembly GCF_044909335.1). NCBI lineage: Bacteria > Bacillati > Actinomycetota > Actinomycetes > Micrococcales > Microbacteriaceae > Curtobacterium > Curtobacterium sp. AB7. The sequence goes on from NZ_JBIYED010000006.1 coordinate 35,346, forward strand.
ACTGGTCCTCGGACTCCTCGGCGCGCTCGGGGCGGCCGGAGAACTCCGTGTTGATCGTGTCCACGCCGAGGCGCTTCGTGATCTCGATGACCCGCTTCCACTTCTTGACGGCGGCCTCGCGGGCCTCCTTGTCCGGGCCGGCCCAGCGCAGGACGGGCAGGACCGACGCGACCTGGACCCCGGCCGTCGTGCACGCCGCGGCGAACGCGTCGACGAGGTCGTCGTCGGCCGTGGGGTGCCGGTAGAAGGGGATGAAGTCCTTGTGCGGGGTGAGCTGCAGGTACTCGTAGCCGAGGTCGGCGACCTTCTGCGGGAACTCCAGCAGCGACAGGTCGTGGTGGTACGGCGTGGGGTCGAGTGCGATCTTCGGCATCGATCAGGCCGTCTCGTAGAACGCGGGCTTCGCGGTGGCGTACGTGATCGGCTCGAGCGCACCGGACTGCTGCGCTCGCACGGCGACCTCGGCGACGACCGAGGCGGTGTACCCGTCCCAGGCGCTCGGGCCGTCGATGCCACCGGTGCGCGCCGCGTCGACCCAGCGCTGCACCTCTTCGTCGTACGCGGCACCGAAGCGCTCGACGAACGACGGGGTGACGCCCTGCCCGGAGACGCCCTGCGACACGAGGTTGAGCGAGGTCTCGCGGCCGATGTACGCGACCCCGGACTCGAACACCGCGTCGGTCGTGACCTGGTAGCCGAACTGGGCGTTCACGTTGATCTCGACGATCGCCATGGTGCCGGACTCGGTGGTGAACAGCACGAACTGCGGCTCGGGCAGGTCGGCCGGCGCGAGCGAGTTCTTGCGCGGCTTCTTGACCTCGACGCTCGTGATCGCCTCGCCCGTGATGAACGGGATGATGTCGATCTCGTGGATCACCGAGTCGTGGATGAGCATCGACTCGCTGAAGTTCGGCGGCGTGGTCGGGTTGCGGTGCGCGTGGTGCAGCGCGAGCAGGGCGCCGTTGGCCCCGGACTCACGCAGCGCGCGCAGCTCCTGGTAGCCCTTGTCGAATCGGCGCATGAAGCCGACCTGGATCTTCGGGCGGTCGGACGTCGCCTGCTCGAGCTCGACGATCCGCAACGAGTCCTCGGCCGAGGTCGTCAGCGGCTTCTCGCACAGGACGGCGAGACCGCGCTCGATCGCCGGCACCAGCACCGGCTCGTGCAGGAAGCCGGGCGTCGCGACGATGACGGCGTCGATCGAGGTCGCGTCGAGTGCCTCCTCGAACGACGCTGCGGTGATCGCACCGGGCGCCTTCGCCGCGGCCGCGGTCGCGCGGCCGGTGTCGGGGTCGACGATCGCGACGACGTCGGCGCCGGCGATGGTCGAGGTGATGCGACGGATGTGGTCGCTGCCCATGGCGCCCGCGCCGACGACGGCGACGCGGAGGTTGTCAGTGGTGCTCATGGCGGTGCTCCTGGGGTAGATGACGCTGCGTGGTCGGCTGCTGGGGCCGGTCAGGACACGCGGGCGGCGGACGTGGATCCGAAGATGTGCTGGAAGGTGCGCTCCGCGATCGGGCCGGGGGCGTCGACCGAGCAGCCGTACATGTCCTGCTCGACGATGCCGAAGACGTCCGGGTTGATCTTCGCGACGGCCTCGATGATCGGGGCGAGCTCGGGGGTACCGTGCGGCGGCTCGGTCATGATCCCCTGCGACACGGCGGTGGCGAACGGCACGTCGTTCTTCAGCACGTCGAACAGCAGGTCGGTGTCGACCTGCTTGAGGTGCAGGTAGCCGATGCGCTCCGGGTGCGCGGCGATGAGCTTGAGGTTGTCGCCGCCGTAGTACGCGAAGTGGCCGGTGTCGAGGCAGAGGTTCGTGTAGGCCGGATCCGTCTCCGACAGGAACCGCACGGTCTCCTTGTAGGTGCCGACGTGGCTGTCCGCGTGCGTGTGGAACTGCTGGTGGACGCCGTACTCCTCGAGCAGCGCCTTGCCGAGCTGGTCGTGCCCCTTGCCGAGGCGGTCCCACTGCTCGTCGGTCAGGGTGCGCGACTCGAGGACCTCTTCCGTGGCGTCCGAGCGCCACAGGTCCGGGATCGTCACGAGGTGCTGGGCGCCGAGCTTCGCCGCCAGACCCGCGACCGCCACGGCCTGGTCCCAGGCGCGCTGGAACTGGTCCTCGCCCTTGTGGAACCCGGTGAACACCGTTCCGGCGGACAGCTTCAGCCCGCGCGACTCGAGCTCGTCCGACAGCTGCGACGGATCGGTCGGCAGGTAGCCGTACGGTCCGAGCTCGATCCACTCGTACCCGGCGGCGGCCGCCTCGTCGAGGAAGCGCTTCCACGGCACCTGGCCGGGGTCGTCGGGGAACCAGACGCCCCACGAGTCGGGGGCGGTGCCGATCCGGATGGCGTCGGTGGCGGTGGCGGTGTCGGTCATGACGTCGTCGTCTGCTCTCTGCGTGTGGTGTGTGTGGTGGACGGTGGTACTCAGCCGAGCAGCGGGCGCTGGGCGGCGACCTGCTGCTCGTACTCGGCGCGGGCGGTCTGCGTGCTCGACAGCGTCGAGGTCTGCGCCACCGGCACGTCCCACCAGCCGTCGCCCTCGGGGGCGTAGACCAGCGGGTCCGAGTTGATGTGCACGAGGGTGGTGTGGTCGTTCGCCTTCGCCTGTCGCACCGCGGCCTTCAGGTCCTCGATGCTGTCCGGGCCGGGCTGGACCTCGATCACGTCGACGCCGTACGACCGCGCGTTCGCCGCGAGGTCGACCGGCAGCGGGTCGCCGTTGTCGAACGACTGCGTCTCGTCCAGGTAGCGGTACTTCGTGCCGTAGCGCTCGGACCCGACGGTCTCGGACAGGTGCCCGATCGACGCGTACCCGTGGTTCTGGATGAGCACGACGATGATCTTGATGCCCTCGGCCACGGCCGTGACGAGCTCGGTGTGCAGCATGAGGTAGCTGCCGTCGCCGACCATGACGATCGCGTCGCGGTCCGGGGCGCCACGACGGACGCCGATGCCGCCGGCGATCTCGTAACCCATGCACGAGAAGGCGTACTCGACGTGGTAGCCGAGGGCGTCCTGCACGCGCCAGAGCTTGTGCAGGTCGCCGGGCAGCGAGCCGGCCGCCTGGATGACGACGTCGCGCGGGTCGGACACCGACTGCACGGCGCCGATGATCTCCGGCTGACCGGGCAGGTCCGCGCCGGACGGCGCGAACGCGCCGTCGACGGCTGCGTCCCACGCCGCCTTCAGCGACGCGATCTCCGCAGCGTAGGCGGCGTCGACGACGAACGCGGGCTCTGCAGGTGACGATCCGGACGACGCGAGCGACGCGGTCAGCGCGACCAGGGCCTCCCGGGCATCCGCGATGAGCGGCAGCTGCGAACCGTGCTTGTACGCGTCGAACGCGGCCACGTTGACGTTCACGAACGTGACGTCCGGGTTCTGGAACGCGGTCCGCGACGCGGTCGTGAAGTCGCTGTAGCGCGTGCCGATCCCGATCACGACGTCCGCCTGCGCGGCGACCGCGTTCGCGGCGGCCGTGCCGGTCGCACCGATGCCACCGAGGTACTGCGGGTGGTCCCAGACGAGCGAGCCGCCGCCGGCCTGCGAGGTGCCGACCGGGATGCCGGTGGCCTCGACGAAGGCAGCGAGCTCGTGTTCCGCGCCGGAGTACAGCACGCCACCGCCCGCGACGATCACCGGACGCTGCGCGCCCCGGATCGCGGCGACCGCACGCGCCAGCGGCCCGTGCTCGGGCAGCGGCCGACGGATGTGCCACTCGCGCGGCTGCAGGAACGCGACGGGGACGTCGAACTCCTCGGCCTGCACGTCCTCCGGCAGGGCGATCGTCACGGCACCGGTCTCGGCCGGGTCGGTGAGCACCCGCATCGCGGCGAGCGCGATCGAGAACAGCTGCTCGGGGCGCTCGACGCGGTCGAAGTAGCGCGACAGCGGACGGAACGCGTCCGTCACCTGGATCGAGGTGTCGTGCGGCAGCTCGATCTGCTGGAGCACCGGGTCGGTGGTCCGCGTCGCGAACGTGTCCGACGGCAGCAGCAGTGCGGGCAGGCGGTTCGTCGTCGCGAGTGCGGCAGCGGTGAGCATGTTCGCGGCGCCCGGGCCGACCGACGCCGTCGCCGCGAAGGTCGCACGGCGGCGGTGCATGCGGGCGAAGCCGACGGCCTCGTGCACCATCGCCTGCTCGTTGCGCGCCTGGTGGTACGGCAGCAGGCCGGGCTGCTCGACGTGGAGCTGCTTGATGGCCTGTCCGACGCCGGCGACGTTGCCGTGCCCGAAGATGCCGAAGATCCCCGGGATGGTGCGTTCGCGGACGTCGCCGTCGACGGTCCACTGGTTCGCCAGGAACTCGACGAGTGCCTGGCCGACGGTCATCCGGCGCGTCGCGTCGACTTCGCGCGTGGTGGTGGTCACGCGGACTCCTTCTCGTAGGGCAGGCGCGGGTCGAGCTGCTCGCTCGCCCATGCCTGGCGGACCCAGCCGTGGGCCGGGTCGTCGGTGATGTTCCAGACGCGCTCCGGGTCGGGCCCGGCCATCACGTTGAGGTAGTACATGTCGTAGCCGGGGGCGGCGACGGCGGGACCGTGCCAGCCGTGCGGCACCAGCGCGACGTCGCCGGTGCGCACCTGACGGAACTCGTCGATCGGACGATCGTCCGAGGCGTACGTCCGGTGCAGCGCGAAGGGGTCGGCAGTGGCCGGAGCGGAGAGTCCGCGTGCGACCGCGGACTCGTAGTAGTAGATCTCCTCGAGGTTCGACTCCTCGCCCGGCACGTTCGTGTCGTGCTTGTGCGGCGGGTACGACGACCAGTTGCCGGCCGGCGTGATCACCTCGCACACGATGAACTTGTCCGCGTCGAGGGCCGCCGGGGTGCCGAAGTTGTGCACCTGCCGGCTCGACTGCCCGGCACCGCGGAGCTCCACCGGCACGTCCTGCCGGGCCACGTAGGTGGTCGGCTTGACGGTGTCGGTGGGCGCCTCGGCGACCGCGAACCGGCCTGCGCCGGTGATCGTCGCCGCGGTGCCGGACCCCAGGTACAGGACGTCGGTGGGGCCCTCGAAGACACTCGCGCGCCCCTGCAGGGTCTGCTCGCCGTCGCCGGCGGCGCCTGCGTAGGTCACGTGGAACGACCCGGCGAGCGGCACGACGATGCGCTCCACGGCGTCGGCCGGGAGGCGCAACTCGCGCGTGCCGGTCGGGTCACCGTCCGTCAGGGTGCCGGTCCGGAGCCCGGTGTGCGCCCATCCTGCGATGCGGCCGTCGACGACGTCGGTCCAGCCGGCCTCCGGCCGGCTGCCCTTCGGGATGAACCACTGGTCGTGCTCGTGCTGTTCGTTCGCCATGCTGCGGCTCAATTGTTCGACGGGAAGCCGAGGTTGATGCCGCCGTGCGACGGGTCGAGCCAGCGGCTCGTGATCGCCTTCTGGCGGGTGAAGAAGCTCACGCCGTCGGCGCCGTACGCCTTGTGGTCACCGAACAGCGAGTTCTTCCAGCCGCCGAACGAGAAGTACGCGACCGGCACGGGGATCGGGACGTTGATGCCGATCATGCCGACCTGCACGTCGCGCTGGAAGCGACGGGCGGCGCCGCCGTCGTTGGTGAAGATGGCGGTCCCGTTGCCGTACGCACCGCTGTTGATGAGCTCGAGGCCCTCTTCGTACGTGGCGACGCGGACGACGCTCAGCACCGGGCCGAAGATCTCCTCGGTGTAGACGCGGCTCGTGGTGGGGACCTGGTCGATCAGCGTCGGGCCCAGCCAGAAGCCGTTCTCATCGCCGTCGGGTCGGACGGTGCGGCCGTCCACCACAACCACCGCACCGTCCTGCTCTGCGACCTCGATGTACGAGGCGACCTTGTCACGGTGCTGCTTCGTGACGAGCGGGCCCATGTCGCATCCGCGACGACCGTCGCCGATGCGCAGGGTGGCCGCGCGGTCCTTGATCTTCTGGATGAGCTCGTCGGCCACCGGCTCGACGGCGACGACGACCGAGATCGCCATGCAGCGCTCGCCGGCGGAGCCGAAGCCCGCGTTGATGGCGTTGTCCGCGACCAGGTCGAGGTCGGCATCCGGCAGCACCAGCATGTGGTTCTTCGCGCCGCCCAGGGCCTGCACGCGCTTGCCGTGCTTCGTGCCGGTCTCGTAGACGTACTGCGCGATCGGCGTGGAACCGACGAACGAGATCGACTCGACGTCAGGGCTCGTGAGCAGGCCGTCGACCGAGAGCTTGTCGCCGTTCAGGACGTTGAAGACGCCGTCGGGCAGACCGGCCTCGGAGAACTTCTCGGCAAGCCAGATGGCGGCGCTCGGGTCCTTCTCGGACGGCTTCAGCACGACGGTGTTGCCCGCAGCGATCGCGATCGGCAGGAACCACAGCGGCACCATCGCCGGGAAGTTGAAGGGGCTGATGATGCCCACGACGCCGAGCGGCTGCCGGATCGAGTACACGTCGATGCCGGTGCTCACCTGGTCGCTGAACTCGCCCTTGAGCAGGCTCGGGATGTTCGTCGCGAGTTCCACGACCTCCTGCCCACGGGCGATCTCACCCAGGGCGTCGTCGATGACCTTGCCGTGCTCGCTCGTGATGATCTCGGCGAGCTCGCCCTTGTCGCGGTTCAGGATCTCGCGGAACGAGAAGAGGATCTGCTGGCGCTTGGTGAGCGACAGGTTGCTCCACGCCGGGAACGCGGCCTTGGCGCTCGCGATGGCGGTCTGGATCTCGTCCTCGTTCGCCAGGGCGACCTGCTTCGTCGCGACGCCCAGGGCCGGGTCGTACACCGGCGCCGTCCGCCCCGACGACGACGGGACGCGTGCCCCGCCGATCCAGTGCCCGACGGTGGTGGTGGTGGTGGTGTCGGTGAGCGTCATGCGTTGCTTCCTTCCGAGATGGACGAGTCCATGGTGGTGGCGCCCGCGACCCGAGCGGCTGGGTCGTGAGCATCTGTGGAGAACCCGCCCCGGGCCTCCTGGCTGTGGACGAGACCGGCGGCCACGTCGACCGCGGTGGCGACGTCGCCGTCCGGCGGGTAGAGCAGGGTGCGGCCGACGACCAGACCGCGCACGCCGGGGAGTGCGAGGGCGTCGGCCCACTTCGCGTAGGTCTCGAGCGGGCGCGAAGCCGGGTCGCCACCGAGCAGGAGCGTCGGCAGCGTCGTCGCGGCCATCACCCGCTCCATGTCGTCGACGACCGGGATCTTCAACCAGCTGTAGGCGCTGGACTCCCCCAGGCCCGCGGCGATCGCCATCGAGGTGATGACGGCGTCGGCGGTCAGGTCGTTCACGACCCGGCCGTCCTGCCATGCGGACATGAACGGCTCGAGCATGATCGGCAGCTGGAGCGCGGCGGCCTCGCTGACGGCGCGGGCCGTGGCCTCGAGCGTCTGGGCCGTGCCCGCGTCCTCGAGCGCGATGCGCACCAGGAGCTTGGCGAAGTCGAGTCCGGAGTCCTTGATGGCGTGCGCCGAGTACGCCGTGTAGCGGTCGTCCATCTCGAACGTCGCCCCGCGCAGGCCGCCGCGGTTCATCGACCCGACGACGACCTTGCCGTCGAGGGCGCCGAGCAGCGCCAGGTCCTCGAGGATGTCGGGGGTGCCGAGCACCCCGTCGACGCCGGGGCGACCGAGCGCCGTGACGAGCCGCTCGAGCAGGTCGTAGCGGTCGGCCATCGCGGACTCGTCGTTCCGGACCGCCAGGGCGCCGCGTGCCGGGTGGTCGGCAGCGACGATGAAGAGCTTGCCGTCGTCGGCGAGCAGGGAGCGCCTGTGCCGAGCGTCGAGCACGGACCGCACCAGTTCGGGCTGTCCGGCGCGGATGTCCCGGAGGCGCTGGAAGTCAGCGGGGCTGATCTCAGGCATGGGTCTTCTCCTCGGTGTGCGTCGTTCCCTCGGCGGGGTTGTCGGTCAGGAACTGCTCGATCTCGTCGCTCGTGGGCATCGCCGTCGAGCACTCGAACCGGGTCGCGACGATGGCGCCGGCGGCGTTGCAGAAGGCGAGGATCCGCTCGAGGTCCCAGCCCTGCAGCAGGCCGTGGGTCAGCGCGCCGCCGAAGCCGTCGCCCGAGCCGAGCCCGTTGACGACGTCGATGTGGTGCGGCCGGAACTCGACGAACTCGTCGCGGGTCTTCGCCAGCACGCCCTTGGGGCCCTGCTTGACGATGGCGATCTCGACGCCGCGCTCGAGCAGGGCGTCGGCAGCGCGGACCGGGTCGGTCTCACCGACGGCGACCTCGCACTCCTCGCGGTTGCCGACGGCGACCGTGGCGTGCTCGAGGGCGACGGCGACCTCGCGCGTCGCAGCCTCGGGACTCGACCAGAACATCGAGCGGTAGTCCAGGTCCAACACGGTGTGCGTCTTCGTGCTGTTCTGCGCGGCTGTGCGTGCTTCGTACGCGACGTGGTGCGCCTGCCGGCTCGGTTCCTCGCTCAGGCCGGTCACCGTGGTCCAGAAGATCTTCGCGCGCTCGATCTCGTGCAGCGGCAGGGACTTCGCCGTGATCATCAGGTCCGGCGCCTTCGGGGCCCGGTAGAAGTAGAGCGGGAAGTCGTCCGGCGGGAAGACCTCGCAGAACGCGACGGGGGTGTTCAGCCCCTCGACCGTCTCGACGAAGGCGTTCGCGACACCGAACTCCGGCAGCGTGCGGGCGATGTACCGGCCGAAGGGGTCGTTGCCGGTGCGGGTGATGACCGCGGCGTCGGCCCCGTGGCGCGCTGCGGCGATGGCGACGTTGGTCGCGCTGCCGCCGACGGACTTCGAGAACGTCGTGACGTCTTCGAGCGGGCCGGTCTGCTGCGGGTAGATGTCGACGCTGACGCGTCCCATCGTGATCACGTCGTAGGCGTGGGGAGCGTGGTTCGTCATGCGACGTGGTGGACCTTCCGTGCGGCTTCATCGGCGGACGTTCACGACTGTACACCGTGTTTGCCCTAATGTCATGACATGGTTTCCGGGCTGGTCCCGCCGGGCCCGTGGGCGCGTCGGTGGGCCGGGAGGCCCGGTGTCGGTGGGCCGGGAGGCCCGGTGTCGGTGGGTTCTGCCAGGGTCACGACATGCAGATCCTCGCCCTGGTCATCGGTCTCGTGATCGGCATCGCCGTCGGTGCGGTCGTCGCCTGGTCGCTCGCGCGGTCGCGCGCCGGCGTCGACGCCGCCGCGTCGCGCGCGAGCGCCGAAGCGCTCCGCACGCGGCTCGACGAGGTCCGCCGCGACGCCGAGGAACGCCTCGACGCGCAGGACGCCCAGTACCGCCGACAGGTCGACTCCCTCGAACGGCGCTCGGCCGAGCTCGAGCACCTCGTGCAGCGCATGCACGGCGCCGACTCGGCCCGGAACCAGAACGAGTCGAAGGTGCTCTCCGCCCTCAGCCCCGTCGCGCAGACCCTCGACGTCATGCGCACGAAGATCGCCGAACTCGAGCAGTCCCGCAGCGAGCAGTACGGCGCCCTGTCCGCGCAGCTCCGGTCGGCCGCCGAGTCCGAGGAACGCCTGCGCGCCACGGCCGACACCCTGGCCAGCGCCCTGTCGTCGAACAGCACCCGCGGGGTGTGGGGCGAGACGCAGCTCCGCAACGTGGTCGAGGCCGCCGGTTTGCTCGAACGGGTCGACTTCGACGTGCAGTCCTCGGTCACCACCTCGGCCGGCACCGCCCGACCCGACATGGTCGTGCACCTGCCCGGCGGCAAGACCATCGCCGTCGACGCCAAGGTGCCGTTCAGCGCCTACCTGCAGGCCGCCGAGATCCCGGCGACCGCCACCGGCGCTGAAGGTGCTCGCCGCGAGGCGCTCATCGGACAGCACGTCAAGGCGCTCCGCGCGCACGTCGATGCCCTGGCCGCGCGCGAGTACTGGACCGGGTACGACGCCTCCCCCGAGCTCACCGTCGCCTTCATCCCGTCCGAGTCGCTCATCTCGAGCGCCCTCGCCGCCGACCCAGGCCTGCTCGACCACGCCTTCCGCAAGCGCATCGCCCTCGCCTCACCCGTGACCCTGTGGTCCGTGCTGAAGACGGTGGCCTTCTCGTGGCAACAGGACGTCGTCTCGCAAGAGGCGCACGAGCTCTTCCGCGTCTCGCGCGAGCTCTACGGGCGGCTGTCCACGATGGCGGGGCACGTCGACAAGCTCGGTCGTTCGATCCGAGGCTCCGTCGTCGACTACAACCGGTTCGTGGGGTCGCTCGAGCGGCAGGTGCTGCCGAGCGCCCGTCGGTTGTCGTTGCTCGACGAGTCGAAGGTGATCGCGGACCCGGCGTCGATCGAGGACGAGCCGCGGTTGCTCACGGCGCCGGAGCTCGTCGGCGTGTCCGACGTGCACGACGCCGACTGACGCGGGGCCGCGCGCGGCACGCGCGGCACGCGGCACGAGGCGCGCGAGGCGCGCGGACGACGCGCCGCGCGGCGCGCGCCGCACAACCAAAAGCCGTCCGAACCAGGCGTTTGCGCGGTTCGGGCGGCTTGTGGTTGGGCGGAGTCAGTCCGAACCGCGACTCGCCCGGCCCCGGCGGGCGAACCGCCGCGCAGCGAATCAGCGGATCAGAACCACTTCTCCGCACGGTGGTCCGCCTGGATCCGGCGGATGGTGTTCGACCGCGACCGCAGTACGAGCGAGTCGGTGTGGATGACGCCGCGCGAGCGGCGGACACCGTCGACCAGCACGCCGTCGGTGACTCCGGTGGCGACGAAGAACGTGTTGTCGCCCGTGACCAGGTCGTCCTGGTCGAGGACCTTGTCCAGGTCGTGCCCTGCAGCGATGGCGCGCTCGCGCTCCTCGTCGTCCTTCGGCTGGAGCTTGCCGAGGATCACGCCACCGAGCGCCTTGATCGCGCACGCCGTGATGATGCCCTCGGGGGTGCCACCGACGCCGACGCACATGTCGATCGTCGAGCCGGGCAGGGCCGCGGCGATGCCACCGGCGACGTCACCGTCGAGCAGCAGACGCGTGCCGGCACCGGTCGCACGGATCGCGCGGATCAGCTCGTCGTGGCGGGGACGGTCGAGCACGGCCACGACCATGTCCTCGAGGTCCTTGCCCTTGGCCTTCGCCAGCGCACGGATGTTGTCACCGATCGGCTTCTCGAGGTCCAGGACCCCACGGCCTTCGGGCCCGGCGGCGATCTTGTCCATGTAGAACACGGCGGAGGGGTCGTACATCGAACCGCGGTCCGAGACGGCCATGACGGAGATGGCGTTCTGACGACCGGCGGCGGTGAGCGAGGTGCCGTCGATCGGGTCGACCGCGATGTCGCAGGCCGGGCCGTGGCCGTTGCCGACGTGCTCGCCGTTGTAGAGCATCGGGGCGTTGTCCTTCTCGCCCTCACCGATGACGACGACGCCGTCGAAGTTCACCGTGCCGAGGAACTTGCGCATCGCGTCGACCGCGGCACCGTCGGCGAGGTTCTTCTCGCCGCGCCCGACCCACGGCTGCGCACGGATCGCGGCGGCCTCCGTCGCACGCACGAGCTCGAGGGCCAGGTTGCGGTCGGGCTGGAGGAACAGGGAGCCGGTTTCCGTAGTGGGAGTCACGAACCGAGCTTACCGACCGCCGTCGAGTCACACTCCAGTCCGGCTGACTACGATCGGCGGGGACATCACCGAAGTCGAAGGAGATCCACGTGCCCATCGCAACGCCGGAACAGTACGCCGAGATGATCGAACGCGCGAAGGCGGGCAAGTTCGCGTACCCCGCGGTCAACGTGTCCTCGTCGCAGACCATCAACGCGGTCCTCCAGGGCCTGCAGGAGTCCGGCTCGGACGGCATCCTCCAGGTCACGACGGGCGGTGCCGACTACTTCGCCGGCCAGACGATCAAGAACCGTGCCGCCGGTGCCCTCGCGATGGCGAAGTTCGCCCACGAGGTCGCGAAGAACTACGACATCACGGTCGCTCTGCACACCGACCACTGCCCGAAGGACGCCCTCGACGGCTTCGTCCTGCCGCTCATCGCGGCGAGCGAGGAAGAGGTCCGCGCCGGCCGCAACCCGATCTTCCAGTCGCACATGTGGGACGGCTCGGCCGTGCCGCTCGACGAGAACATCGAGATCGCGAAGACCATGATCGAGAAGACGCGGAACATCAACGCGATCCTCGAGGTCGAGATCGGCGTCGTCGGCGGCGAAGAGGACGGCGTCGAGCACGAGGGCACGAACGACGCGCTCTACACGACCCCGAACGACGTCGAGAAGGTCGTCGACGCACTCGGCCTGGGCGACAAGGGGCGCTGGATCGCCGCGCTCACCTTCGGCAACGTACACGGTGTCTACAAGCCGGGGGGCGTCAAGCTCCGCCCCGAACTCCTCGGCGAGATCCAGGCTTCCGTCGCGGCCAAGCACGGCACGGGCGAGAACCCACTCGACCTCGTCTTCCACGGCGGCTCCGGCTCGACCGACGACGAGATCCACGAGGCCGTCCGCAACGGCGTCATCAAGATGAACATCGACACGGACACGCAGTACGCGTTCACGCGCTCGATCGCCGACTCGATGTTCCGCAACTACGAGGGCGTCCTGAAGATCGACGGCGAGGTCGGCAACAAGAAGCAGTACGACCCCCGCGCCTGGGGCAAGGTCGCCGAGTCCGCCATGGCGGCTCGCGTGGGCGAGGCCGCGAAGGTGCTCGGCTCCGCCGGTCACACCCAGGGCTGACGCCGGGGGCGACTGCCAGGAGGAACGGGGCGCGTCCGACGGACGTGCCCCGTTCTGCATCCGGTCGGCTCCACCGCATGCCACGATGGGCGGGTGACCGTCGACGCCATCGCCTCCGAGTTCGCCCAGTTCGTCACCGAGTCGCCCACCGCGTTCCACGCGGCAGCGGCAGCGCGCGACCGCCTCGTCGCAGCCGGGTTCACCGAGCTGTCCGAGCTCGACGCCTGGCCCACCGAACCCGGTGCGTACGTCGTGGTCCGGGACGGTGCGGTCATCGCGTGGCGACTGCCGGAGGGTGCGACGGCGACGACCCCGTTCCGGATCCTCGGCGCACACACCGACTCCCCCGGGTTCCGCATCAAGCCGAACCCCGGGGTCCGCACCGGCGGGTGGGAGCAGCTGAACGTCGAGGTCTACGGCGGCGCGCTCCTGTCCACGTGGTTCGACCGCGACCTGCGCATCGCCGGCCGGGTCGTCGACGCCGACGGCAGCGTGCGGCTCGTCAGCACCGACGCCGTCGCCCGCATCCCGAACCTCGCGATCCACCTGGACCGCGGCGTGAACGACGGCAAGGAGATCGACCGCCAGCGCCACACGCTGCCGATCGTCGGCGTGGACGGCGACACCGGCGGGACCTCGGCCGTGGAGTGGTTGCGCGCTCGGCTCGGAGACGATGCCGTGTCGTGGGACCTCTTCCTCGCCGACACCCAGGCCCCCGCCCGCATCGGTATCGAACGCGAGTTCCTGGCGTCGGGCCGGATGGACAACCTGACCAGCGTGCACGCCGGACTCCGCGGCATCGTGGACGCCCCGGTCGACGGCGACCACATCCCCGTGTTCGCGGCGTTCGACCACGAGGAGATCGGTTCCTCGACCCCGTCCGGTGCCGGTGGCCCGTTCCTCGAGGACGTCCTCGGCCGCGTGCAGGAGGGCCTCGGCGCCACCCGCTCCGAGGCCGCCCGCGCGTTCCGCGCCTCGTGGCTGCTGTCGAGCGACGCCGGCCACCTGGTGCACCCGAACCAGCCGGAGAAGCACGACCCGACGAACCGTCCGCGCCCCGGTGCCGGTCCGCTGCTGAAGATCAGCGCGAACCAGCGCTACATGACCGAGGCGAAGGGCGAGGCCGTCTGGGCCGCCGCGTGCGACACGGCCGGGGTGCCGTGGCAGCCGTTCGTCAACGTGAACACGATCCCCGGTGGCTCGACCATCGGCCCGATCGCGGCGACCCGGCTCGGGATCCCGACGATCGACATCGGCGTCGGACTGCTGTCGATGCACTCGGTCCGCGAGCTCGTGCACGTCGAGGACCTGGCCTCACTGCACGGTGCTGTCGCCGCCTTCCTGGCCGGCTGAGCCCTGGCCGGCGTCCACGGGCCGGCTGAGCCCTGGCCGGCGTCCGCGGGCCGGCTGAACCCTGGCCGGCGTCCGCGGGCCGGCTGAACCCTGGCCGGCGTCCCCGGGCCGGGGTGGTCACGACTCCCCGCGCGCGCAGCACCGAGTGGTCACGAACTGTCGGTCATGCCGGTGCCGGACGACACTTCGTGACCGCTCGACGGCGGGGCCGCGGGGTGTTGCGACCACTCGACGCGCGGATACCGGCGCCGCGAGCACCCCGGCGCCGCGAGCACCCCGGCGCCGCGAGCAGCCCGGCGCCGCGAGCAGCCCGGCGGTCAGGCGGTCAGGCTCCGGCCTGGCGCATCATGAACTCGACGAACTGCGGGTCCTGGAACACCACGACGACGAACGCGATGGTGCTCACGAACGTGGCCACGACCGCACCGACGATCGGCACCCAGAACGTGCGCTTGCGTGCCCGGAGCCGGCGGATCGACCACCACGCCACGAGCGCGAAGACCACGACGTTCGTGATCGCTCCGATGACCGCGGCACCGCTCAGTGCACTCGGGTCGTTCAGCGCCGTGTACTGCGTCTCGAGGGTCCGACGCACCGTCGACGCGACGTTGGTCACCGCGAGGGACTGCACCACGGAGATGAGTCCGAAGGCGAGCAGCCCCACCGTCAGGACGAAGTCGGCGGGCGTGCGGCCGAACCGGCTCGTCGACGCGGAACGCTGCGGCCCGCCTGTGGCCGGGTCTCCTGCTGCGCCGGGTCGGCCCGGAGGCACGGTGCCGGTCGGCGCACCGGCACCGGACCGGTACGCGGTCGCGCCGTCCTGCCCGGCCTGGCTCGCCGCCTGCTGGCGGCGGTCGCGCTCCTGCTCCTCGCGCTCCTGTCGTTCCTGTTCGACCAGGACCGGGTTGACCCATCCCTCGGGCGCGTACTCGCCGTACGCGGGGGCGGGTCGGCCGTGGACCCGGCCGCTCGCGGCACCGGCGGCCGTCGTCTGGGACGTGCCCCGGGCCTCCTGGCCGGCCGCTGCCGTGTCGTCGACGTGACCCGGCTCGCGCTGCGGCACCGAGCCCCAGCCGTCCGCGCCGCTCATGCCCGACGCCCGCCGAGCGCGCGCGTCGGATTGCCCGACGCGTCGGTGCGGAGCTCCTTCGGGAGCGAGAACATGAGGTCTTCGTGTGCGGTCACGACTTCCTCCACGGCGCCGTACCCGGCGTCGGCGAGTTGTTCGAGGACCTCGGCGACGAGCTCTTCGGGGACGGACGCGCCGCTCGTGACACCGACGGTGGCGACGCCGTCGAGCCACTCCTGGCGGATCTCCTCGGCGTAGTCGACGCGGTGCGCGGCCTTCGCACCGTGCTCCAGGGCGACCTCGACCAGACGGACGCTGTTCGACGAGTTCGCTGAGCCGACGACGATCACCAGGTCGGTGCCCGGGGCGACCTTCTTGATGGCGACCTGGCGGTTCTGGGTGGCGTAGCAGATGTCGTCGGACGGCGGGTTCGCGATCGTGGGGTACTTCTCGCGCAGCAGGCGGACGGTCTCCATCGTCTCGTCGACGCTCAGCGTGGTCTGCGACAGCCAGACGAGGTTGTCGGGGTCGGGGAGGTCGAGCGCGGCGACGTCGTCCGGTCCGTTGACGAGGATCGTGCGGTCGGGGGCGTGTCCCATCGTGCCCTCGACCTCTTCGTGGCCGGTGTGCCCGATGAGGATGATGGTGCGCTCCGCCTTGGCGAACCGGGTGGCCTCGCGGTGGACCTTGGTGACCAGGGGGCAGGTGGCGTCGATGGCGTGCAGGTCGCGGTCGGCAGCGCCGGCGACGACGGCCGGCGAGACGCCGTGGGCACTGAAGACGACGTGCGAACCGCGCGGGACCTCGGCGACGTCGTCGACGAACACCGCGCCGCGCTGCTCGAGCGTCGACACGACGTGGACGTTGTGGACGATCTGCTTGCGGACGTAGACGGGCTCGCCGTACTGCTCGAGCGCCTTCTCGACCGCGACCACCGCTCGGTCCACCCCGGCGCAGTAGCCGCGTGGTGCCGCGAGTAGCACCTTCTTCGGACCGGCGACCGGCTCGTCACGCAGTCGCCCACGCGCCGCGTGCACACGCGGAGGGGCGAGCGGGACCGTGTGGCCGTTGGTGATCGTCACGTCCCCGATGATAGGTGAGCGGGACGCACGCGACCTGGGCGCGGGCACCGTCGGTGGAGAACCCACCGCGCGCCCGTTGTCACCGGTGTCGGGCACGATGGACGTCCCGCACGAGAAGGAGCGACATGGCGATCGAACAGGGCCCGCCGACGGCCGACAACCCGTGGCCGGTCGCGCTCCTCGGCGCGAAGCTCCGCGACTGGATCGACCGCCTCGGCACCGCGTGGATCGAGGGCGAGATCACGCAGTGGAACGTCGCGGGCGGCAACGTCTACGGCAAGCTCAAGGACGTCGAGGTCGATGCGACGGTGTCGTTCTCGATCTGGTCGAGCGTGCGGTCCCGGGTGCCGGCGGACATCAAGCAGGGCGACCGGGTCGTCGCGGCCGTCAAGCCGAACTACTGGGTCAAGGGCGGCTCGCTCACCATGCAGGTCGTCGAGATGAAGCACGTCGGCCTCGGGGACCTGCTCGAACGGCTCGAACGCCTGCGCCGCACCCTGGGTGAAGAGGGACTGTTCGATCCCGCACGCAAGAAGCGGCTGCCGTTCCTGCCGCACCGCATCGGCCTGATCACGGGCAAGGACTCCGACGCCGAGAAGGACGTCAAGCGCAACGCGCAGCTCCGGTGGCCGCAGGTCGAGTTCCGCACCGTCCACACCGCGGTGCAGGGCGAGCGCACCGTGGGCGAGGTCACGGCGGCGATCCTCGAGCTCGACGCCGACCCGACGGTGGACGTCATCATCATCGCCCGTGGCGGCGGCGACTTCCAGAACCTGCTCGGCTTCAGCGACGAAGGGCTCGTCCGCGCAGCAGCAGCAGCGAGCACCCCGATCGTGTCGGCCATCGGGCACGAGGCGGACCGTCCCATCCTCGACGAGGTCGCGGACCTCCGCGCCTCCACCCCCACCGACGCCGCCAAACGGGTCGTGCCCGACGTCGCGGAAGAGCTCGCGAACGTCCGGCAGGCCCGCGCCCGCATCGGCCTGCGGTTGTCGCAGACGCTCGCGGTCGAGGCCGACCGGATCGCCGCGCTCCGGTCGCGCCCGGCGCTCGCGTCCACGGCGTGGCTCGTCGACACCCGTGCGGAAGAGGTCGCCCGCGACCTCTCCCGATCGCGGGAGCTGCTCGACCGTCGGCTCGAGCGGGGCCACTCCGAGGTCGGGCACCTGACCGCCAGGCTCCGTGCGCTGTCCCCGCGCGACACCCTGCGCCGCGGCTACGCGATCGTGCAGCGGGCCGACGGCGGCGTGGTGCGGTCGTCCGACGACCTGACCGGGCAGACGCCGGTACACGTCACGCTCGGCGCGGGGACGGCGACCGGAACGCTCGAGCCGGACGGACCGGGTCCGGACGGTGCGGGTTCGGCCGGGTCGGGTTCGGCCGGGTCGGGATCGGCCGGGTCGGGTCCCGCCGGCTCGGGTCAGGCCGCCTGACACGTCGGGGTCGCCGACGGTCTGCCCACCAGCCGCGGTCGCGCAGCCAGGCCGTCGCCAGTGTGCTCCACGCCTCGGCCGGCCCGAGACCCTCGGCGAGTCCGATGCCGTGCACCCCGCGCTCGAACACGTGCAGGTCGAACGGCACCCCGTGCCGCGCCAGCGCGTGTGCGTAGGACAGCGAGTGCGTCACCGGTACGTGCTCGTCCTCGGCCGTGTGCCACAGGAAGGTCGGCGGAGTCCGGTCGTCGACGAGCAGGTCCGCGTCGACCGCGGACCGCTCGCGGACGCTCGCGCCCGGTCCGAGCAGGTTGTCGGCGCTGCCGACGTGCGGGTGGTCCGTCATCGACGTCACCGGGTAGCAGAGCACCGTCAGGTCGGGTCGGTCGTCGGCGTCCGACACGGCGCGCTCGGCCGGCGTCGGTGCGTTCGACACGAGGGCCGCCAGGTGCCCGCCTGCCGACGAACCGATCACGACGATCCGCGGATCGGACGGGAGGCCCGCCCAGCGTCCGGCACTCAGGTCGCGGACGAGCGCTCGGGTCGCCACCACGGCGTCCGGGTGGCGGTGCGGGGCGAGCGGGTACGCGAAGACGACCGCGTCGACACCGATCCCGTTCAGCCAGCGGGCGTACCCCTCACCCTCGTGCGGAGCGTGCATGCCGTACCCGCCCCCGGGCAGGACGACCGCGAGCGAGGGGCGGTCCGGCAGCCCGTCGCGATCCGCGCTCGTTCCGTGCGGTGCCGGGTACCAGTCCACGCCCTCGGGGAGATCCGTCATGGCGCGACCCTACCGGCCGGTGTTCTCCCCAGGCGCAGCGGGCACGTCGGTCAGTCGGTGGACGCTCGGTAGGATCGAGTCGTGCCATCCCAGCAGGAACCCGAGCAGACCGACGTCCAGTCGCTGAGCTACGAAGCAGCCCGCGACGAACTCGTGCGCGTCGTGAGCGAGCTCGAACAGGGCTCCGCGACCCTCGAGCGCTCGCTGTCGCTCTGGGAGCGCGGCGAAGCCCTGGCCGCCCGCTGCGAAGAGTGGCTCGTCGGAGCCCGGGCCCGGCTCGACGCGGCCCGTGCGGCCAGCAGCGCCGAGGACGGCTCCGCCCGATGACCGACGCGAACGGTCGCCCGATCGTCGCCGAGCTCGGCCGCCCCGAGACGGCAGAGGAGACCTGGGCGCGCAAGGACGCCGCACGCACCGCTCGCCGCCAGCACCAGACGGCCTTCAACCTCGTGATCGCGCTGATCGCGTCGCTCGGCATCGTGCTGTTCCTCGTCGCCGTGGTCGTGCGGCCGAACACCACGGTCGACCGCACCGTCGACTACCAGCAGATCGCGGCCGACGCCCACGTCGGTGACATCACCCTCGCCGCCCCCGACCTGCCGAGTGGCTTCACGTCGAACCGGGCCGACTTCTCCGACAAGACCTCGGACGACGTCGACGTCTGGACCGTCGGGTTCGTGACGCCGGACAAGCAGTACCTCAGCCTGCAGCAGGGCGTGGCCGCCAACGGCTCGTGGGTGTCGAACCAGCTCGACCAGCGACCGTCGACCGGCACGCGCGTCATCGACGGCACGAAGTGGACCGTCTACGACCGACGGGCCGAGGGCTCCGACGCCGGCAACCACGCGTACTCGCTCGTGTCGACGTTCGGCACCAACACGATCGTGCTCTCCGGCACCGCCGACGACTCGTCGTACCGCACCGTGGCCACGGCCGTGACCAAGCAGTTCTCGCAGTAGCGACCGCCGGACGGATCCTGCCGGACACCCCGCAGCCCGACCACTCGACCTGATCCGACCCGATCCGAGGAGCCCCATGCCCGACCGCGCCGCCTCCACCCCGTCCGACGCCCTGCGCCTGCTGGTCGACGGCAACGCCCGCTTCGCCGCCGACAAGCGCCGCATGGGTCGCACGGACCCCGACCGCCGCACCGAGCTCCAGGGCTCGCAGGCGCCGTTCGCGACCGTCCTCGGCTGCTCCGACTCGCGCGTGCCGTTCGAGCACGTGTTCGATGCGGGCATCGGTGACCTCTTCGCCATCCGCAACGCCGGGCAGATCGTCGACGACGTCGTGCTCGGGTCGATCGAGTTCGCGGTCGTCGCGCTGGGCACTCCGCTCGTCGTCGTCCTGCGCCACACCCGGTGCGGTGCCGTCGCTGCCGCCCGCTCGGGTGAGCCGGTCCCCGCGCCGCACCTGCAGGCCCTGGTCGACGCCATCGCCCCGAGCGTCGAGAAGGTCCGTGCCACCGACGCCGAGCTCCCGCAGGAGGCGATCGGCGCCGCCCACCTCGAGGCCACGCTCCGCCAGGTGCTCGAGCGCTCCGGTGCCGTCTCCGACGCGATCGCCGAGGGCCGGCTGGCCGTCGTCGGCGCGACCTACGACCTCGGCACGGGCGAGGTCACCATCGACACGGTGGTCGGCAACGCCTGACGCCCCCCTCGGCGCCGCACCCACACGTCCCACATCCGTCGCACCGGTACAGTCGAACGAGACGCCCGGCGCCGGTTCCGTGACCCACGGAGACCTCGTGCGGCGGCGCAGTCCCCCGACGCGACCGCGTCCGGCGAGCACCCCAGGAAGGACCACGACGACGTGACCGACACCACCGAGACCGAGTTCCGCATCGAGCACGACACCATGGGCGAGGTTCGGGTGCCGAAGTCGGCGTTGTACCGCGCCCAGACCCAGCGCGCGGTCGAGAACTTCCCCATCTCGGGCACCGGGCTCGAGTCGGCCCAGATCGTGGCGCTCGCCCGCATCAAGCGCGCCGCGGCGATCGTGAACGGCGAGCTCGGCATCGTCGAACCCGCCGTCGCCGACGCCATCGCCGGCGCCGCAGACCTGATCATCGGCGGGCAGCACCACGACCAGTTCCCGGTCGACGTGTACCAGACCGGCAGCGGCACCTCGTCGAACATGAACATGAACGAGGTCCTGGCCACGCTGGCGTCGGACATCGGCGGCACCGCGGTGCACCCGAACGACCACGTCAACGCCTCGCAGTCGTCGAACGACGTGTTCCCGACCTCGGTGCACGTCGCCGTCACCGAAGCCCTGCTGCGCTCGCTCGTCCCCGCGCTCGAGCACCTCGCCGAGTCCCTCGAGGCCAAGGCGACGCTGTGGGCCGACGCCGTGAAGTCCGGCCGCACGCACCTCATGGACGCCACCCCGGTCACCCTCGGCCAGGAGTTCGGCGGCTACGCACGCCAGATCCGCCTGGGCATCGAGCGGGTCACCGCGACGCTCCCCCGTGTCGCCGAGGTCCCGCTCGGCGGCACCGCCGTCGGCACCGGCATCAACACCCCGAACGGCTTCCCGCAGCGGGTCATCGCCCAGCTCGCGAGCGACGCCGACCTGCCGATCACCGAGGCCGTCGACCACTTCGAGGCCCAGGGCGCGCGCGACGCACTGGTCGAGGCCTCCGGGGCCCTCAAGGTGCTCGCGGTCAGCCTGACGAAGATCAACAACGACCTGCGTTGGATGGGGTCGGGCCCGAACACCGGGCTCGGCGAACTGCACATCCCCGACCTGCAGCCGGGCTCGTCGATCATGCCCGGCAAGGTCAACCCGGTCATCCCCGAGGCGACCCTGATGGTGGGCGCGCGGGTCATCGGCAACGACGCCACCATCGCCTGGGCAGGTGCGTCCGGTGCGTTCGAGCTCAACGTCGCGATCCCGGTCATGGGCACGGCACTGCTCGAGTCGATCCGCCTGCTGGCGAACAGCTCGCGGGTGCTGGCCGACAAGACCATCGACGGGCTGCAGGCGAACCTCGAGCGGGCCCGGGCCTTCGCCGAGTCGTCGCCGTCGATCGTCACCCCGCTCAACCGGGTCATCGGCTACGAGGCCGCCGCGAAGGTCGCGAAGTACGCCGTCGCCGAGGGCATCACCGTCCGCCAGGCCGTCGTGGCGCTCGGACACGTCGAGCGTGGCGAGGTCACCGAGGAGCAGCTCGACGCCGCACTGGACGTCCTGTCCATGACCCACCCGAACTGAGCTTCTGCCGCGGGCAAGTCTCGCGGTGAGCGACAGTCCTCGCGCCGGTGCGCGCGAGAACTGTCGCTCAGGCCGAGTCTCGGCCGACGGACCTAGACCAGGTCGGGCGAGTCCAGCAGGTCCGTCACGAGGGCGGCGATCGCGGAGCGCTCCGACCGGGTCAGTGTGACGTGGGCGAACAGCGGGTGGCCCTTCAGCCGCTCGATGACGCTCGCGATGCCGTCGTGCCGTCCGACCCGGAGGTTGTCGCGCTGCGCGACGTCGTGGGTGAGCACCACGCGGGAGTTCTGCCCGATGCGGGAGAGCATCGTGAGCAGCACGTTCCGTTCGAGCGACTGGGCCTCGTCCACGATCACGAACGCGTCGTGCAGGGACCGACCGCGGATGTGCGTGAGCGGCAGGACCTCGATCAGGCCGCGTTCGACGACTTCGTCGAGGACGTTGTCGGACACCACCGAGCCGAGGGTGTCGTAGACCGCCTGCGCCCAGGGGTTCATCTTCTCGCCGGCGTCGCCCGGCAGGAACCCGAGGTCCTGGCCACCCACGGCGTACAGCGGCCGGAACACCATGATCTTCTTGTGCTGCTGTCGTTCGAGGACCGCTTCGAGCCCGGCGCACAGGGCCAACGCGGACTTGCCCGTACCGGCGCTGCCACCCAGGGACACGATGCCGATCTCGGAGTCGAGCAGGGCGTCGATCGCGAGCCGCTGCTCGGCGGACCGGCCGCGGAGCCCGAAGACCTCACGGTCGCCGCGGACCAGGGCGACGGAACCGGCGGTGTGCACGCGACCGAGGGCCGAACCGCGCTCGGAGTGGATGACGACACCGGTGTTGACCGGCACGCCGTCGAGCTGGACGGAGCGGATCTCCTCCTTCTCGTACAGGTCGGCCATCTGCTCGCCGGACACCTGCAGGTCGGCGATGCCCGTGTAGCCGGAGTCGACGGCGAGCTCGGCGCGGTACTCCTCGGCTGCCATGCCGATCGACGACGCCTTGACGCGCAGGGGCAGGTCCTTCGACACGACCACCACGTCGAGCCCGTCGTTCTGCAGGTTCGAGGCGACGGCGAGGATGCGCGAGTCGTTGTCGCCGAGCTGCAGCCCGGACGGCAGGACGGACTGGTTGGAGTGGTTCAGCTCGACGCGGAAGGAACCGCCGTCACCGAGCGCGATCGGGAAGTCGAGCCGTTCGTGTTCGATGCGCATCTCGTCCAGCAGCCGCAGGGCCTGCCGCGCGAAGTACCCGATCTCCGGGTCGTTGCGCTTCGACTCGAGTTCGCTGACGACCACCACGGGCAGGACCACCGCGTGCTCGGCGAAGCGGAACAACGCCCGCGGATCGCTGAGGAGCACCGATGTGTCGAGCACGTACGTGCGCTGGGCGACCGATGTGGACGAGTCCGCGGTGTGCTGGTGCTGGGTTCCGCGAGAGACGTTCTGAGAGGTCACGACCACTCCATCCCCGGGCCGCGAGCAGCCCGGTCCATGTCCTCGAACGCGGCCGTGGAGCGGGTCCCGAAGCACCGACTGTGGCCGCTTCGATCGGGCGCGGTGCCCGATGGGGACAACGTACGTCCGCCCTCCGACTCCCCGCCAGCGACACGCGGTTTCCGGCGTTACGGTCACGTGAACAACGTGACACCGGCAGTCGACCGGTCACGAGCTGTCGGCTGCGGACGTGCCGCCCGACAGACGGCGACCAGTCGGCGGACGTGCGCGGTGCGTCGTGACCGCTCGCGGGTGGCGGACGGGAGGCCCGTGGCAGCCTGGCACCGCGCCTCCAGGCTGCCCGCTAATCGCGACTCGTCGCGCGGACGGCGTCGAGTGGTCACCAGCTGTCGGCTGCGACCGCGCGAGCCGACAGGTCGTGACCACTCGACGGACGGGAGGCCCGTGGCGGCGCCGCCACGGGCCTCCCGTCCGCCTGTTGGGCGCGCGCTACTGCAGCGTGGCGTACGAGACGCAGGCGTCCCGGAACATGTCCAGCGTCTCGTCCGTCGTCGAGGCGAACACCGACACCCGCGCGACGCCGAGCCGCGTCGTCGCGGTCACGCCGTGGTTGTGCAGCGCCGCGGACAGCGCGGTCAGGCGCCCCTCGGCCGGCCGCAGCACGACGATGCCGGCGCGCTCGCGCGGGTCGCGGCTGGACTCGACCTCGAGCCCGAACTCGTCCGCGATCGCGAACACGCGCTCGACGCGCTCGGTGACGCGCTCCTGCACGGCGGCGACACCGACGGCGGTCAGCCGGTCCAGCGACACCGCGAGACGCGCCTGCGCGATGGGGTCGATGCGGGTCATCTGGTACCCGGCGGCACCCGGGCGGACGGCGGGGACGTCCACGGGCCAGCCGGTGGTGCCGTGCGGGCCGGACAGGGCCGGACGCAGGCGGTTCAGGGCACGGTCGCTGAAGGCGGTGAAGCCCGTGCCCCAGCCGGCGTGCAGCCACTTCTGGCCGCCGGTCGCGACGACGTCCGCGATCTCGTACGGGGCGTCGACGACACCGAAGCCCTGGATCGCGTCGAGGATCAGCAGGCGGTCGCCGATGACCTCGCGGATGCCGGCGAGGTCGGCCAGGTAGCCCGTGCGCCAGTCGACCAGCGACACCGCCACGGCCGTCACGTCGTCGGTCAGGCGCTCCTGGATGAGCGAGGGCGTCATCCACCCGGCACCGGACTCGATGACGACCGGCTGGACGCGGCCGCCGGTCGCCGAGGCGGCGCTCGCCAGTGCGAGCGGCAGCGAGGGGTACTCGTCGGCCGACACCAGCACGCCGCCGGTCAGGCCGAAGGCGGTGTGGAGCAGGCCGGGCGTCGTCGCGGTCTGCGAGACGACCTGGTCCTCGCGGCGACCGACCAAGCGGGCGGCGACCGTTCGGACGCGGGCGTCCTGCTCGTCGAGGGTCTCCATGGCGCCGAAGCGCATGTGCTCCTGGATCGTGCCGAGCACGCGCTGCTCCTCGAGCACGGCGGTCTGCACGGGGCCGAACGCAGCGTGGTCGAGGTAGCCGGGGTCCTCGGAGAAGCCGGCGGCGTACTCGTCGATGTTCACAGGGGTGCACCTTTCACAGTGTCGAACCCTGAGAGCCTACTGGGACGGGGCTGCCGCGGCCGACGCGACGCGGGACCTGGCCAGCCAGCTCGTCAGCGTCAGTCGGGTCCCGGAGGCAGCCGTCTCAGCCGGCTCAGCCGCCTCAGCCGCCTCAGCCACCTCAGCCGCCTCAGCCGCCGAAGCGTCGCGACCGGAGCCCGAAGTCGCGGACGGCGCGCAGGAAGTCGACCTCGCGCAGGTCGGGGTAGAGCGCCTCGACGAAGTAGAACTCGCTGTGCGCGCTCTGCCAGAGCATGAAGTCGGACAGTCGCTGCTCGCCCGAGGTCCGGATCACCAGGTCGGGGTCGGGCTGGCCCTGCGTGTACAGGTGGTCGCCGATGAGCTCGGGGGTCAGGACCTCGGCCAGGGTGTCGATCGTGCCGCCACCCGCGCCGTGCGACTCCACGATGCTGCGCATGGCGTCGGCGATCTCGCGGCGTCCGCCGTACCCGACGGCCAGGTTGATGTGGAGTCCGGTGCGGCCGGCGGTGCGCTCCTCGGCCTGCGCGAGCGCGGACACGAGCGAGTCGGGCAGGCCCTCGTTCGACCCGACGTGCTGGACGCGCCAGTCCGTGGTGTCCGCGAGCACCCCGGCCAGGTCGCCGATGATTCCGACGAGCTCACTGAGTTCCGCTCCGGCACGACCGGTCAGGTTGTCGGCGGAGAGCAGGTAGAGCGTCACGACCTCGATGCCGAGCTCGTCGCACCAGGTCAGGAACTCGGGGATCTTCGCGGCGCCGGCGCGGTGACCGTGCGCGGCGGACTCGAGCCCGAGCTGCTTCGCCCACCGACGGTTGCCGTCGACGATCATGGCGACGTGCTTCGGCTTCGCGCTGCCCTCGATCTGGCGGCGGATGCGGCTCTGGTAGGCGCGGTAGAGGATCCCTCGTCCTGCCCATCCCACCCTGCCGGTCACGCACCGAGCGTAGTGCACCGTCGGTCGGAGCGTCCCGAGTGCGGCTCCCCCAGGACTCGTGGCATCCGTTCGGGCGCGGGGCTTACAGTCGGCACATGCAGGACGAGCACGAGACCGCCACCCTCCCCCACGTCCCGTTCACCGAAGAAGCCGCGACGACCACGGAGGACACCCGCCCCGCCTGGCGCGGCTGGATCCACCTCGGTGCGTTCCCGTTCGCCATCGCGATGGGCATCGTGCTCATCGCCCTGGCGGACAGCACCGCGGCGAAGGTCGGCAGCGCGGTGTTCATGGCCACGTCGCTCGCCATGTTCGGGGTCTCCGCGACGTACCACCGGTTCCCGTGGGGGCCGACCGTCAAGGCGGTGCTCAAGCGCATCGACCACACGAACATCCTGCTGCTCATCGCCGGCACCTACACGCCGATCGCGATCTGCGCCCTCCCGCACACCCTGATGGTCGTCGTGCTCTGGGTGATGTGGTCCGGCGCCGCCCTCGGCATCGCGTTCCGGGTGCTGTGGATCAACGCGCCCCGGTGGCTGTACGTGCCGATCTACCTGGTGCTCGGGTGCGCGGCGCTCGGGCTGCTGCCGCAGTTCTTCGCGGCGAGCGTCCCGATGACCGTGCTCATCCTGTCCGGGGGCGTCGCGTACATCATCGGCGCGCTCGTCTACGGCTTCAAGCGGCCGAACCCGGTGCCCACCCAGTTCGGCTTCCACGAGGTGTTCCACGCCCTGACCGTCGTGGCCTTCGGCGCGCAGTGGGTCGGCGTGCTCATCGTCGCCCTGGACCCGGTGCGCTGACCGTCCGTCGCACGTTCCTTCCCAGAACGCTTGCGATGCCTGGTCGTTCCGGGCGTACTCACCCGAAACTTCCGACCAGGTACGCCCGATCCGACCAGGTACGCCCGGATCCGGCAGGCGCGCGGGTGCGGGTCAACCGCGCTCGGTGTCGTCCCCGACGTCGGCTCGGCCGTCCTCGCCCGCACGCCGCTCCGACTCGTCCGTCGCCGGACCGTCGACGGCGGTACCGTTCGCCTCTGCCTCGAGACGCTCGCGGATCTCCGACCGGTAGCGCGTCCGCCGGATGCGCCGGGTCATGTCGACGACCAGGACGATCGTCGCGACGGCCACGAGCGCGATGGCGATGAACCCGACGACACCGGGGGTGACGTTCACGTCCGGCACGACGCTTGGGCTGGGACTGGGGGTGGCGGCGAGTGCCGCCGCGATGGAGCTCACGGGGTCGGTTCCTTGTCGGCAGGGATCCCGGCGAACAGATCGGTCTCCGGGAGCTCGGTCGGCACGCGGGCCTCCACGAGCTGGTAGTCCTCGGTCGGCCACACCGTGGCCAGGAGGTCGTTCGGCCAGTAGAAGAACGCACTGTCCGGAGCCACCTGGCTGGCATGGGCACGGAGCGCGGCATCGCGCTGGTCGAAGTACTCGTGCACGTCGACGTGCGTGGTGGCGAGGTCGGGCCGGTCGGCGAACCGCTCGACCCATTCGCGCAGCTGCCCGATCGCGGGGCTGTCCGGGTCGCGGTCCTGCAGCGCTTCGAAGATCGTCCGGAAGCGGCGTGGGTTCATCGTGCGCTCGTAGTAGAGCTTCGCGATCGACCACGGTTCGCCGGCCGCGGGGTAGGCAGCGGGGTCGGCCGCGGCGCTCCACGCGGCGACGGACACCTCGTGCGTGCGGATGTGGTCGGGGTGCGGGTAGCCGCCGTTCTCGTCGTAGGTGACGAGCACGTGCGGACGGAACCGGCGGATCACCCGGACGAGCGCCTCGGTGCTGTACTCGAGCGGCACGGTCGAGAACGTGCCGGGTCGGACGGTCTCGCCCTTCTCGGCGTCGGGCAGCCCGGAGTCGTGGTAGCCGAGCCACAGGTGGTCGATGCCGAGCGCTGCCTGCGCGGCGGCCATCTCACCGCGGCGGTACCCGGCCATGTCGCGGTGCGCGCGGCTCGTCGCGGGCTCGCCGAGCTGCTCGTTGAGGATGTCGCCGGCCTCGCCCCCGGTGCAGGACACGACCAACACTTCGTGCCCTTCGGCCACGTACTTCGCCGCGGTCGCCGCCCCCTTGCTCGACTCGTCGTCGGGGTGGGCGTGGACGGCCAGCAAGCGGTACGGCACGGGACTTCCTCACGTGGGTGAGCGTGGGCGAGCGGAGGACGAGCGAGGACGGGAAGTGCACAGCGACGCGTGAACTACCCTGGGATCAGGATAATCACCCCGGGAGCCCCGAACTGTCCGAACAGCACCACACCGCCACCCTCGACGACCGCTACGGCCGCACCCCGGCCCGCGCGCGCCGCAGCAAGGCCGTCGCGATCACCGCCGCCATCGCCGTGGTCGTGGTCTTCGCCGCCTGGGTGATCTGGGCGGGTCTCGACCAATCCGACCGCGGCCTGACCGACGACGTCGTGGGGTACGAGGTCCTCTCCCAGCACAGCACGGTCGTGCACTCGCAGGTCTCCGTCGACCCGGGGGTCCGGGCGAAGTGCGCCGTCCAGGTCCTCGACAAGAGCTACTCGATCGTGGGCTGGAAGGAGATCACCCTCGCCCCGTCCGAGCAGCGCACCCGCAGTGTCAGCACCGAGGTGACGACCACGACCCGTGGCGTCACCGGCTTGATCCACGACTGCTGGATTCCCTAGACTGTCCTGATTCGCCTCTCGAGACCGACCACTCGGCCGGTCTCGTTTTTCATGGTCGAAGGGACAGAAGATGAGCAACGACACGCAGGTCACCTGGCTGACCCAGGAGGCGCACGACCGTCTCCAGGCGGAGCTCGACGAGCTGAGCGGCGAGGGCCGTGCCGAGATCGCGCGCCGCATCGAGGCCGCTCGCGAAGAGGGCGACCTCAAGGAGAACGGCGGCTACCACGCCGCCAAGGACGAGCAGGGCAAGATCGAGGCGCGCATCCGCGTCCTCACGAACCTCCTCAAGCACGCGACCGTCAGCGAAGCCGTCTTCGACGGCACGGTCGAGCCCGGCACCGTCGTCACCGCGGTCATCGCGGGCGACGAGTCGACGTTCCTGGTCGGCAGCCGCGAGATCGTCGCCGAGGGCTCCGACCTGACGGTCTACAGCCCGGTCAGCCCCGTCGGCGCGGCGATCGTCGGCCTCAAGGCCGGCGACACGGCCACCTACACGGCGCCGAACGGCAAGGAGATCGCGGTCGAGGTCGTCAAGATCGAGCGCTACGAGCCGTAGGCAGCACCACAGACGGACAGGAGGCCCGGGGCGACACCGCCACGGGCCTCCTGTCCGTCTGTCGGTCGCGTCCACGGCCCCGCCCGCCGGGGCGCACCACGGATGCGACGGGACACGCGTCGAAGGACTCGTGGATCGTCGCAGGACTAGTGCTCGAGGAGCTCCGGGCGGAAGCCGACCTCGTGCAGGCGCTGGATGACCTCCTGCGCGTGCTCGGGGCCGCGCGCCTCGATCGACAGGTCGAGCGCCACCTCGTTGATGACCAGGCCCTGTCCGTGGCGGGTGTGCAGGACCTCGACCACGTTCGCGCCGGCGTCCGAGATCACCTGGGCGACCCGGGCGAGCTGGCCCGGACGGTCCGGCAGCATGATGCGGATGCCGATGTAGCGCGACGCGGCGACCAGACCGCGGGTGATCACGCGCTCCATCATGAGCGGGTCGATGTTGCCGCCGCTCAGCAGCACGACGGTGCGCCCGGTGTCGCGGACGGCGCCCGACATGATCGCGGCGACGCCGACGGCGCCGGCGGCCTCGACCACGAGCTTCGCGCGCTCGAGCAGCACAAGCAGGGCGCGGGCGGTGTCGTCGTCGGAGACCGTGACGATGTCGTCGACCAGGTCGCGGATGATCGGGAAGTTCAGGTCGCCGGGGCGGGCGACCGCGATGCCGTCGGCGATCGTCGGTGTCGTCGTGATCGTGACGGGCTCGCCGGCGCGGATCGACGACGGGTAGGCAGCGGCGTTCTCCGCCTGCACCCCGATGACCTTGATCGGTCGTCCGAGCCGCTCGGCCATGCCCTTGACGGCGAGGGCGATGCCGGAGATGACCCCGCCGCCGCCGATCGGCACGACGACGGTGTCCACGTCGGGTACCTGGTCGATGATCTCGAGGCCGAGGGTCCCCTGGCCGGCGATGACGGCGGGGTGGTCGAACGGCGGGATGAAGACCGCTCCGGTGTGCGCGGCGAAGTCCTTCGCGGCGCTCAGGGCTTCTTCCACCGAGTGGCCCCGCAGGACGACCTCGGCGCCGTAGTGGCGGGTGGCCTGCAGCTTCGGCAGCGCGACTCCGACCGGGGTGAAGATCGTCGCCGGGATACCGAGCTCGCGGGCGGCCAGGGCGACGCCCTGGGCGTGGTTGCCGGCGCTGGCCGCGACGACGCCCTTGGCGCGCTGTTCCTCGGACAGGGTCGACAGGCGGTTGTACGCGCCGCGGACCTTGTAGGCACCGGTGCGCTGCAGGTTCTCGCACTTCAGGTGCACGGGCGACCCGAGCAGTTCGGCCAGGAACTGCGAGGTCTCCATCGGGGTGACGCGCGCGACGCCCGAGATGGTCTCCCGCGCCGTCTCGATGTCCGCGAGGGTGGGGATCGCGGCGAGCGTGTGCTGGGAGGCGCTGGTGTCGGTCACTCCCCCATCATCGTCGTTCCGGGCGTCCGCGGCGAACCCGTGACACGAGGGATCGTTCAGCGTCAGCCTGCCGTTCCCTTGACCGCGGTCGGCTGCTCGTCGGTGCCCGGCTTCGGGACGTCGCCACGGCGCTTGCGCAACTTGAGGATCTTGCGCCGGCGCTTGCTCCGGACGTTCTCGTCGTGCGCGTCCTGCTTGGCCTCGCGCACGTGGTCGGAGTCCATCGTCTTCCACCGGCCGCTCGAGATGGTCGTGACCATGGAGTTGACGGTGGCGATGAGCGGGACGGCGAAGAACGCGCCCGCGATGCCCGCGAGCCCCGACGCCGCAGTGACCCCGAGGACGACGGCGAGCGGGTGCACCTTGACGGCGCTGCCCATGACGAGCGGCTGCAGGATGTGTCCCTCGACCTGCTGGACGATGAGGATGACGACGAGCATCCAGACCGCCGCCACCCAGCCGTTGAACACCAGGGCGACGAACACCGCCAGGAACCCGGTGACGATCGCACCGACGACCGGGATGAACGACCCGAGGAAGACGAACACGGCGATCGGCACGACGAGGGGCAGCTGCAGGATCGCGGCGCCGATGCCGATGCCGACGGCGTCGACGAACGCGACGAAGATCTGCACCCGGATGAAGCTCGTCAACGTCGTCCAACCGGCGACACCCGCGCCGTCGATCGCGCTGCGGGCGTTCTTCGGGAACAGCCGGACCGTCCAGCGCCAGACGTTCTTGCCGTCGATGAGCAGGAAGATCACCGTGAAGATGACGATGAACAGGCCCGTGAGGATGTGCGTCAGCGACGACCCCGCGCTGGCCACCCCGGACAGGATCGAGCCGGAGTTGCTCTGCAGCCAGTCGGTCGCCTGGTTGAGGTAGGAGTTGAGGTCCTTCTGGCTGATGCCGAGCCCGGAGCTGAGGACGAAGTCGCGGATGTTGTCGTACTGCGACAGCGTGCGGTCACGGAGCGACGGGTAGGCGGCGGCGATCTGGTCGACGACGAGCCAGATGAGCGCCCCGACGGCGGCGAGCCCCCCGACGAGACTGACGATGACGGCGACCCACTTCGGCACGTGGTGGCGCTGCATCCAGTTCGACAGCGGGACCAGGAGCGCGGCGACCACGATGCCGATGAGGAACGGGATGAGGATCTCGCTGAAGAGCGTCACCAGGTAGATGACCACGGCGACGACGCCGACCACGACGAGGATCCGCCACGACCACGCACCGGCGATCCGCATGCCGGGCGGCACCGCGTCATCGACGACGACGGGATCCGTGTGCGGTGTCTTCTTTCCCCAGGCCATGGGCCGATCCTATCGATGCGCTCGGCGTCGCGTTCCAGATACGGCATACGTTCCGTCGCCGCGCTGTCGGCGGGGTTCGGTAGCGTCGCCGCATGGTCAGGTCCTCGCTCTCCGCCGCCGAAGCCCGCCGCGTCGCCCTCGCCGCGCAGGGGTTCGGTCGGCCACCGGCGACGGACGTCTCGACGCGTGCGGTGAACGCAGCGTTCGCCCGACTCGGGCTGCTGCAGATCGACTCGGTGAACGTGTTCGAGCGCAGCCACTACCTGCCGCTCTTCGCACGGCTGGGGGCGTACGACCGGTCCACGCTCGACCGTCTGACCCTCGGCCGGTCCGGGCCCTACACCGAGTACTGGGCGCACGAGGCCGCTCTCATCCCGCGCGACGACCTGCGGCTGTTCCGCTGGCGGATGGACGCCCTGCGGGAGCGCGACGCCGGTCCGACCCGGATCGACGGCGTCACCCGCACCGCCGGGGTCCGACGCGAGCTGCACGCGCTCCTGCGTGCCGAGGGGCCGATGCGGGCCAGCGCGGTCGAGCACGAGTCGAACGTGCGCCGGGGGCCGTGGTGGGGCTGGAGCGACGTGAAACTCGGGCTCGAGCAGATGTTCCGTTGGGGCGAGGCCGTGAGCGCCGGACGGTCGGGCTTCGAGCGCGTGTACGCCCTGCCCGAGCAGGTCCTGCCGGCCGGGTTCCTCGAGACGGCCCCACCGCGCGCCGCCGCAGTGCTCGAACTCGTCCGGCACGCCACCCGCGCCCTCGGCGTCGGCACCCGGGCGGACATCGCCGACTACTACCGACTGCGATCGGACGACACCGCCGGCGCCATCGCGGAGCTCACCGCTGCCGGCGAGCTCCTGCCCGTGCGGGTCGAGGGCTGGGGTGAGCGGGCCTGGCTCCATCCCGATGCCCGGGTGCCCCGACAGCTGACCGCCGACGCAGTGCTCAGCCCGTTCGACCCGGTCGTGTGGTTCCGCCGGCGGGCGGAGCGGATGTACGGGTTCCACTACCGGATCGAGATCTACACACCGGCGCCGAAGCGGGTGTTCGGGTACTACGTGCTGCCCGTGCTGCAGGACGACCGCCTCGTCGGCCGGGTCGACCTGAAGAGCGATCGGCAGCGTGGCGTGCTGCGGGTCCGGACCGCGTGGCAGGAGCCCGGCGAGCACCTCGATGCCGAGCGGCTGGCCGAGACCCTCCGACGCACCGCCGCCTGGCAGGGACTCGACGAGCTCGAGGTCACCGATCGGGGCACGGCTGCGGCCGCGGTCGCCGGGGCGCTCGGCCTCTCGCTGGTCCCGCACGAAGCCGTCGACGACGCCGATGCCCCGGAACCCACGGAGCAACTCGACGTCGTCGAGGCCTGACCGGGCGTCAGAAACGGTCGGCGTTCGCCCGCAACCGTGCGATGCGGTCCGGCAGCGGCGGGTGCGTCGAGAACAGCCGGTCCATCACACCGGGGCGCATCGGGTCGGCGATCCACAGGTGGGCCATCGACGAGTTCTGCGTCTGCATCGGTCGGCCGTACGCGCCGAGCTTCTCGAGCGCCCGGGCGAGGCCTTCGGGGTGGCGGGTCGTCATCGCACCGGTGGCGTCGGCGAGGTACTCGCGCTGCCGGGACACCGCGGCCTGCACGCCCGCCGCGGCGATCGGCGCCACGACGACGGCCACGATGCCGGCGATGAGCAGCACCGGGTTCGCGCCGCCGCCGTTGTCCGAGTTGCGGTTCCGACCGCCGGACAGGCCGCTGAAGATCGAGATGCGCAGGAGCACGTCGGCGATCAGGCCGACGGCGACCACCAGCCCGAACACCATCGTCGACACCCGGATGTCGTAGTTGCGGACGTGCCCGAGTTCGTGGGCCATCACGCCCTGGAGCTCCTGGTCGTCCATGATCTGCAGCAGCCCGGTCGTCGCCGCGACCACGGCGTGCTCCGGGTCGCGCCCGGTGGCGAAGGCGTTCGGCGACGGGTCCTGGATGACGTAGACCCGGGGCATCGGCATGCCGGTCGAGATCGCGAGGTTCTCGACCGTCCGCCAGAGCCGTGGTTCGGAGGTGCGGTCGATCTCGATGCCACCGGCGATGGCGGTCGCCTGCCGAGCGGCGAAGAAGTACTGCAGCACCGCGTAGCCCAGGGCGACCGCGAGCACGATGACGCCGATCGAGACGTTCCCGGCAAGGTAGCCGCCCAGGAACCCGAGCGCGCCGATGATCAGCAGGAAGACCAGGACGATGACGACGGTGTTGCGCTTGTTCCGCGCGATGGCGCTGTACACGGCAGCTGCGAAGCTGGGGTCAGAACTGGACGCGCGGCGGCTCGGCGATGGCTGCCGGCTCGGCGGTCTCGAAGAACGTCGCCTCGGCGAAGCCCCGTCGCTTGGCGAACGTGGAGTTCGGGAAGACCCGGATCTTCGTGTTCAGCTCGCGCACGCCGCCGTTGTAGAAGCGCCGGGCGGACTGGATCTTGTCCTCGGTGTCGACGAGCTCCGTCTGCAGCTGCAGGAAGTTCTGGCTCGACTGCAGCTGCGGGTACCCCTCGGCGACCGCGAACACGCTCTTCAGCGCCTTCTGCATGTGCCCCTCGGCCGCGGAGGCCGTGCCGGCGTCACCGGCCGTCAGGGTCTCGGAGCGCGCCTTGGTGACGTCGTCGAAGACGGCCTTCTCGTGCGTGGCGTACCCCTTGACCGTGTCGACGATGGTCGGGATCAGGTCGGCACGCCGCTTCAGCTGCACCGAGATGTCGCTCCAGGCCTCGTCCACGCGGACCTTGAGCGTGACGAGCGAGTTGTACGTCACCCAGAGGTAGATCCCGATGATGACCAGGATCACCACCACCACTCCGACGACGATCAGCGTCGTGACGAGTCCGGTGTCCATGCGTGGGTGCTCCTTCTCGCGTTCGGATCCGCGGTGCTGCGTGGCCTGAACGGCCGTCGTGAAGTCTACCGACGCGTCCGCAGTGCTCGCGTCGACCGTCTGGGTTCACGGGCGATTCCCGAGTCCCGCACACCTGGCGTTCGGACGGCGGGGGGAACACGACCGGATGCGGGACATCATCCGCGAGGTGTATTGACCCAGCGGCCCACATCGCGTGGGATGGAGTCGGTGAGCACGCGAGGGGACAACGTGGACGACCGGGCCGTCGGGGGCGACGGCCCCCGTCGTCGTACCCGGTTCGTCGCGCTCGCCTCGGCCACCGCGGTCCTCGCCGCGGCGCTGCTGGCGGCGGCAGCCGGACCCGCGTTCGCCGGTGCCGCGAGCCCAGAGCAGTCGAACACCGCGAGCACCGAACGCGTCAGTGCTGCCAGCACCGCGACCCCCGCACCGAGCGAACTCGTGGGACCGCCGAGCAGCGGCCGCCCCGGAACTCCCACGCCCCCGCCCGCGTCCACCGGGCGACCGCCCGTCGCACCGACCATCGCCGACCCGGGGGACGTGACGAGCAGCACCGCCCGGTTCCACGGCACCGGCACCCCGGGGCACGTCGTCGGCGTCACGGGGCCCGCGACGCCCGGCTCGGCCGGGTGCTCGGCCCAGGTGCAGGCGAACGGTTCGTGGGCGTGCCTCGGTACGGTGCGGTCGGGTCCGCAGCAGGTCTTCACGGTGCGGGACGTCACCGCACCGAGCCAGCCGCCCGCGAGCGCCCCGGCGTCCGACGTCATCGTGCCGCCGACCGTCGCGTCCGACCACCCGACCAGCGGCGCGCTCTCCGGCACGGGCTTCCCCGGTTCCACCGTGGTGCTGTCGGTCTCCGGCTCGTCGACGCAGCAGTCCGCGCCGGTCGGTCCGGACGGGCGGTGGACGACCTCGCTCGTGCTGCGGTCCGACGCGACCGTCACGGTGACCGCGTCGCAGACCGCGAGCACCGCGCGCGGCTACCGCTCCGACCTGCGCAGCGCGTCCTCGGCCCCGGTCCGCATCACGGTCGACCGCACCGCGCCGGCAGCCCCGCGGATCACTTCACCGGACGACGGCGACCGCGTCGGTCCGCGCGCCACGGTCGTCCGCGGCACCGGCGAGCCCGGAGCCGACGTGACCGTCTACGTCGACCGCGCACCGGTCTGCCGGGCCGAGGTCGCTGCGAACGGTTCCTGGTCCTGTTCCACCGCGGGTTCGCAGTTGCGGGCCGGTGCACACGACCTCACCGCGACGCAGCACGACGCCGCCGGCAACTACTCGCGGTCGTCCGCCGCCGTGCAGGTCACGGCGTGGTCGACCTCGGGCACGCCGAACGGCACCCCCGGCACCGGCGGGGACGCGCCGACCAACGGCACCGGCACCGGCACCGGCACCGGCACCAACGGCACCACGACCGCACCTGGTGACGGCCAGAGCCCCGGCGACACGGGGACCCCGGCCGGCACCGGAACCGGGAACGCAGGCGGCACCGGCGACGACGGACCGGGATCAGCGGCAGCGGCCGGTGACGGCACCGAGCCGACCGGCACGAGCACACCCGGGGCCGCGGGCTCCGGCGGCAGCCACATCGACTGGTCGGGTCCCGCGGGCGACTGGACCGCCGCGACCGCCTACGACCGCACCGTTCCGACGATCCAGGCCGCGTTCTCGTGGCGGACCGTCCTGATCGCCACGGCCGTCGCCGCTGGGTTCCTCCTGCTGATCGCCGCACCCCTCGCGCTCGTCGCCGCCGCTGCCCGCGGGCGCATCCGCTCCCCCTTCGCCGGACTGCTCGGGCGGAACCGCTCGCGCTCGGACCGCTCCGGGTCCGACGACGTGCTGCCGACGTGGGTGTCGATCACGGTCGCAGTGACCGTCGCCGCGCTGTGCACGCTGCTCGGCGTGGGCGTCTCGCTCGAGGCCCGCTACGTCCGCCTCGCCATCGCCGTGCTGCTCGGCACCGCGGTGCTCACGGCAGCCGTGGTGCTCGTGACCCGGTGGGCAGCGGGGCCCGACCACCGTGCGGTGGGCTTCCGGGTGTCCCCGTGGCTGGTGCTCGCGGCGCTCGTGGCGTGCGGGATCACGCGGGCCGCAGACCTCTCCCCCGCCCTGATCGTCGGGGTGGTGCTCGTGCCGTCGGCACGCCCCGACCTGGACACCGCCGCACTGCGCCTCGGCTCCGGGATCGCTGCCGGTGCCCGGAACGCGACCTGGCGGACGGTCGCGCTGCTCGGACTCGCGACCGCGGGGTGGGTGCTCCACAGCCTGACCGCGGGCGGGGGCTTCTGGTCCGCGTTGACGTCGGAGTTCGCCATCACCCTGTGCGTCGGCGGGGTCGGTGCCGTCGTGGCGACGCTGCTGCCCTTCGCGGGTTCCGCCGGCAGTGCGCTCCTCGCGGCCTCGCGCGGCCGGTACGTGGCACTGGCGGTCGTCGCGGTCGCGCTCACCGCCGCGGTCTACTCGGGTCCCTCGGGGACCCACGCGTCGCCGGTGCTGCTCGGCGCGGTCGGCGCGGCCTGCGTGGCGGGCGCGATCGGGGCCTGGTTCTGGGCGCGCACCACGCGACCGGACACCGCCGTCTGACCCGCACCGGGCCTCCCGTCCGCCGTCCCCGCGCGGCGGATACAGTGACGATCGGTGCGTGACGCGCCGTTCGACCGCCCAGGGAGCGATGATGACCGAGACCCGATCCGACTACGACCCGACGCGGTTCCGCGAGGTGTTCGAGGGCAGCTACACGTACGCGAACGGCTTCGCGCGGAACACCCACCGCTTCGCGGACCGGCCCGCGCTGCGTGACCCGGACACGGGTCGGTCGTGGACCTACGCGGAACTCGGGGACGTCGTCGACCACATCGGCGGCTGGCTCGTCCGGCACGGAGTCGGTCGCGGTTCGGTCGTGATGGTCGAGCTGTTCAACTCGCCGGAGTTCGCGATGCTCTACCTGGCGTGCCACCGCATCGGCGCGGTGTTCTCGCCGACGAACTTCCGGCTCGCGCCCGACGAGGTCGCCTTCATCATCGAGGACTCCGCGCCGGTGGTGCTGGTGCACGACGCCGCGCGCGGCGACGACATCGCCCGAGCGCTCGAGACCGCGCCGCACCGTCCCGACCACGTGGTCGTCGTCGGTGGCGACAGCCATGCCGCGCACCCGGACCGCGACGCGCACGACGACCACGCAGCACACGACGCGCGCGTCGCGTTCACCGCGCTCCTCGCCGCCGACCGCGTCACACCCGCTGAACTCGCGGCGACCGAACCCCGCAGCACCTACGACGAGACCACCCGGCTCTACACCTCCGGCACCACCGGGCGCCCGAAGCCGGTGCCCCTGCCGAGCCTGGTCGAGGTGCTCAGCGCCCACGACGTCGTGATGCACTTCCCGCTCAGCCCCTTCGACAAGACGCTCAACATGTCGCCGCTGTTCCACCGCGGCGGCCTGTACTCGGGCGGCCCGAACCCGGTGTTCTACGTCGGCGCCGAGCTCACCACCCTTCGGCACTTCGACGCCGAGCGGGTGCTCGACCTGGTCGAGTCCGAGCGGCTGACGTTCCTGATCGGTGCGCCGCCGAACCTGGTGCAGCTCGCGAACGCGCAGGAAGGGCGGCCCCGCGACCTGTCGTCGCTGCACGGCATCGTCACGATGGGTGCACCGCTCGACCGCGCCGCCGCACTCCGCTACCAGGAGCTCCTGTCCCCGCGGATCTTCAACGGCTACGGCACGACCGAGACCTTCTGGAACACGTTCCTGCGTCCCGAGGACTTCCCCGACGGCGCCGGCTCCACCGGCCGTGCATCGACGGACGACGACGTCGCCGTGGTGCGCGTGTACGAGGACCGCCTGGCCGACCCGAGCGACACCGTGCCGAAGGACGGCTCCGAGATCGGCGAGTTCGCGGTCCGGACCGTGAAGTCCGGCTACTCGTACCGCAACCCGGGGCTCGAGGCGGAGAAGTTCGCGAACGGCTGGTTCTACCCCGGCGACCTCGCGACGTGGGACGAGCACGAACGCGTGACGATCGTCGGCCGCAAGGACGACATGATCATCTCCGGCGGCGAGAACGTGCACCCCGTCCAGGTCGAGGCCGCCCTGCAGGAGCACCCGGGCGTCGCCGACTCGATCGTCGTCGGGATCCCGGACGACCGCTGGGGCGAGGTCGTCACGGCGTACGTGGTCCGTACCGCGGGACGGCTGCCGGACGACGACGCCGCAGCTGCCGCCGTGCTCGAGGAGTGGACGGGCTCGCACCCGGGGCTCGCGCGCTACAAGCGGCCGCGGCGGTACCGGTTCGTCGACGAGCTGCCCTACAACGCGACGGGCAAGAAGGTGCACTACCTCGCCAAGTCGACGGCAGCGGAGGACCAGGCGGCGGGCCGACTACTCGAGCCGTAGCGGGCCCGGCACGTGCGCGGCGTCGGACGGGAGGCCCGTGGCGGCCCCGCCCCGCACCTCCCGTCCGGCCGTCGGTCGCGCCCACCCCGCGCGCGGTGCTTTGCGGGATCGGGCGTACCTGGTCGAAACTTCCGACCAGGTACGCCCGATCCGGCCAGGTACTCCCCCGGTCACCCGGCGCTACGAGTGGCTCGGCGCGTTCCGGGCGAACAGGCCCGGCAGCAGCCCGCCGATCTTCGTCCCGATGCACAGGCTGACGAAGGTCGCCAGGGGTGTCGCGAGGGACTCGGCGTCGAACGTGGCCACCGCCACCAGCCCGACGGTCCCGGGGACGAGCAGCAGGAACGCCGGGAAGAACGACACCGTCGCCGGGATCGCCGGCACGAGCCGCTCGAGCAACCGGGTCGCGACGAACAGCAGCGCCGCCGTCGCACCGGTCGCGACGACGCTCCCCCACACCGGCGTCGTCCCGCTCACCAGGGCGTAGGCGGTGACCATGACCGCCACCGACACGAGCGTCAGCCGCCAGCCCGAGCGGAACACCAGGCCGAGGCCGACCGCCAGGACCACCACGGCGACCCAGGACACCCAGTAGGACGGCACGGACTCCCACCCGGCGAGGTCCGTGCCGACGCCGGCGACCTCGCCGACGAGCGCCGCTGAGGACGGGTCGACGTGCAGCCCGGTCAGCGCGCTGCCCGAGGCGATACCGGCCGCCATGAAGCTGAGCATGATGAGCCCCTGGACCAGCCGCGAGGACCCGGTCACGATGTCGGCGGCGGTCAGCTCGAGCAGGGCGTTGGTGATGAGGGCACCGGGGACGAACACCGCCACCGGGGCGCACACGGCGAACAGCGGGACCTGCTCGAATCCGGCGCCCGCGGCGACGAGTCCGACGATGGCCGTCGACACGAAGGCGGCCAGGAACGGGATGATCGCGACGGCCTCGCGGAAGCGCCGGAGCAGCAGGCCGATGACCCCGACGAGCGCACCGACCAGGAGCGCGAGCAGGATCGCCCACCACGGGCACCGGAAGACGACCGCGAGCCCGGCGGAGGTCAGCGCGTTGCCGAGGATCCACGGCAGTGCGGGCGGCGGGACGGTGCCGGCACGGATGGCCCGGACCCGCGCGGGGATCTCGGCGAGGGCGATGGAGCCGCTCTCCAACCCGAGCACGACACGGTTCGCCCGTGCAGCCTGTCGCGACGACAGCTCGACGCCCTCGGCGTTCACGATCGTCGCCGCACCGGTCGAGACCTCGCTCACCATCACGAGCGCCGGCAGCACCCCGATCGCCAGGGTCGGACCGACCCCGGCGGCGTCGCGGGCCTTCTCGAGCGCCGAGCGGACGTCGGTGACGGAGCTGCCCGCGTCGAGCAGCAGCGCACCGAGCGTGCCGAGGAGCATGCCGACCGGGACGGTCTCGCCGTCGACGACCTCGACGTGGGCCTCGGGCCGACGGAGGGCGTTCTGCAGGTTCGCGAGTGCGCTTCCGAGTCCGACCACGCAGGCGATGTTAGCGATCGAGCGTGGCCTCGATGACCACGTTGTCGACCGAGGCGGAACCGTCCGGCCGCTGCAGGCACGTGATGAGCAGGAGCCGGCCGGGCTCGTCCGCCCAGACGTCGGCATCGGCGGCCACGGTCGCCTTCGTGATCCGCTCGGAACCGGTCACCGTCCACCGCGCGTCGCCGATCCGGACGCTGCTGCCGACCGCGACCTCGGAGCGTTGCCCGCCGACGTCGATGAGGAGGTTGCCCGGGCCGATCGCACCGTTCCGCAGCGAGTGCATGACGACGAACACGGTGCCGTCGGCGCGGTCCGCCAGCGGTACCCCCAGGTTGCGGACCCGGTAGGCCTCGCTGAACCCCGGCGGCGTGATCTGCCCGTCGACGGCGTTTAGTTCGCCGAGCGGCACGTCGAGCCCGACCGACGGCACCACGAGCTGGACGCCGGTGTCGGCGACCGCGTTCGAGGCAGACGCCGCCGTCCCCGACTCGCCCGGGTCGAGCGTGACCTGCTTGCCGTCGAGCGACGTGCCGGTGATCGCCGTCGGCGAGGCCGCTCCGGTGGTCGCCGTGACCACACCGACCACGCCGACGACGAGGGCCGCCGCGGCGAGCACGACGATCGTCCAGAGCAGCGCGGTGCCGCGACGGCGGGGCCGCCGCCTGCGGGGCGTGGTGCGTGGGGTGGTCACGATGGGTTCCGTGGGTGGTGACGGACGTGTCGGACGGGAGGCGCGCCTCCCCCCCCCACCGGCACGGCCGGAGCGCCGCTGGCGCGTCGCTCCGGAACCGGCGGCGTGGGCCCAGTCCGACACCTGGGTGCCGGGATCCGCGTGGCGGGGTCGACCGCCCCGCGGATCCCGGTGCGTCAGTCCTGCTGGGTGACGCGGCGGCGGTACGCGATGAACGCGACCGAGCCGAGGGCGACGACGCCGACGGCCGACAGCCCGATCCACGGCAGGGCCGAGGTGCCGGAGACGGTGCCTCCGGTGTTCACGGCTGCGCCGGTGGTGACCGCCGTGGTGGTGTCGACCGGGTCGACGACGACGGTGCCGTCAGCGGAGACCGTGATGGCGAGCGAGACCACGGCGGTGCCGTCG
The DNA here is from genome assembly GCF_044909335.1 of Curtobacterium sp. AB7. NCBI lineage: Bacteria > Bacillati > Actinomycetota > Actinomycetes > Micrococcales > Microbacteriaceae > Curtobacterium > Curtobacterium sp. AB7. The sequence continues at coordinate 76,706 of NZ_JBIYED010000006.1, forward strand.
GAGGACTCCACCGCGATGGTGTGTGCGCCGGCCGGGGTGTCCGCGGGGATCACGACCGAGGTCGCGAAGGCGCCGTCGGCGTCCGTGGTCACCGTGCCGAGGACGACGGGGTCGCTGTGCAGGACGATCGAGTACTCCGTCGCTGCCGGCAGGCCCTCGGCGCGTAGCGGCACCGAGTCGCCGACCGTGAAGGTGGTGGTGCCACCGGTGCTGATCGACGGGGCCGGGGTGGTCGGGCCGGTCGTGGGCTCGGGGGTGCCGGGCTCGCTCGGCTCGGTCGTCGGCTCCGGGGTGCCGGGCTCGCTCGGCTCGGTCGTCGGCTCCGGCGTCACCGGGGTGGTCGGCTCGGCTGTGGGTGCCTCGGCCGCCGTGTAGGCGATCGAGATCGGCTGCGGCTTCTTGGCCGCGGCGTCGTTCGCGCCAGACGTGTACCAGTACGAGCTCTGACCGGTCTCGTTCTGGAAGTCGACGAAGTCCGCCGGCCACGAGCCCCAGTCGGCGTTCGTCTTGTTCAGGCTCGTCGCCGACGCGGGCTCGACGCCCTGCCAGTCCGGGCTCACGGTGATGCCCGAGCTCGTGACGTCGACGTCGGTGAGGGTGGCGAGGTGCACCGTGCGCGGCGTCAGCGGCGCCCAGCTGCCCCCGTCGCGCGAGGCCGCGTAGCCCGAGACCGTGGCGGTGAGCTCACCCGTGCCGTCCGCTGCGACGTGCAGTTCCGGGTCCTCGGCGGACCAGTAGGTCAGGCCGCCGTAGAACGCGACCGTGAAGCCACCGTCCCACGCGATGTCCGCGGTGCCGCCAGCGGCGTCGACGGTGCCGGTCCCCGCGGCGAGCGTCAGGACCCCGGCGGTCGTGGTGCCCGGGCGGACCGTGGCGCCGTCGCCGGCCTGGCACTTCGTGGCGAAGGTCGGGGTCGAGGTGCCGCCCGCGGTCTTCGGGTAGGCGATCGAGACGTTGCCGGCCGAAGCGGCGTAGCCGGGCGACGGGTTGGTCGCGGTCCACGGAGCCGAGGCACCCGAGTTGCCGGCGACCCCGGCGGACAGGAAGTTGCAGCCGCCGAAGTAGGCGCCGGCGTTGGCCTCGTTGCTGAGGCTCCAGGACAGCGACGCGTCGGTGACGTCGGCGGAGGCGGCATTCGCGGGGGCGGCGCCGAGCGCGGCGGCTGCGGCGATCGTCGCGCCGAGGGCGACGGCGGTCGCGCCGGCGGTCGCGCCGGCGGCCAGACGCCGGGCGCGAGGAGAGGACAGGTGCATTCGGGTGGTCTCCAAGTTTGGGTAGCCTTACCTAACTTACTGAGCATATGGACAGGAGTTAGGTTAGGCAACCCTAAGCTGGTTTCCACCGGACCAGTTCGAGCGGGGGCACGGGCACGGTTCGCACGCGTCAAAGCGACAGATGTGCGCACAGATGCGCCGTCGTACCCGCCAGGGCGACAGTGTGCCGCGAACAGTTGGCGGCACGACGTCGCTTTCGCGAGCCGCGCGGTGGTACCCCCGGTGGGACTCGAACCCACAACTCGGCGATTTTAAGTCGCATGCCTCTACCGATTGGGCCACGGGGGCGGGCCGCAACAGCCTACCGATGCGCGAGAGGCGGCCACCCCGAAGGGTGACCGCCTCTCGCGCACTGCTGCTGGGACTACTTGGCGTCGGCCGGGGCCTTCACGGGCTCGGCCTCGTTCGAGACGTCCTTGGCGGGCTCGCCGTACGCCGGGCCAGCGGCGCCGGCGGGCTGCCCCTCCGCCGGGGCCTGCGCAGCGGCCGGAGCTGCCGGGGCCTCGGCAGCGGGCTTCGGACGGGACGCGAACGCCTCGAACGCGGCGCGCGGGGTCTCACGGTCGTCGAGCGACGCGATGTCGCGGCCCAGGAAGAAGCCACCGACCCAGTCGCCGATGACGCGCCACTTGCGCTCCCACGACGGCATCGCCATGCCGTGGTAGCCGCGGTGCGCGCCCCACGCCAGGAAGCCCTTCATGGCGAACTTGCCGGACTGGAACACGCCGATGCCGAGACCGAGGCCCGCGACGGCGCCGAGGTTCTCGTGCTTGTAGTCGGTCGTGGCCTCGCCACGGATGGTCGCGACCAGGTTCTTCGCGAGCTGCTTCGCCTGACGGACGGCGTGCTGGGCGTTCGGCACGCAGAAGCCGCCGACGCCACCACCGGTGAGGTCCGGCACGGCTGCGACGTCGCCACAGGCCCATGCGTCCGCGATCACGCCGTTGTCGTCGACGACGCGCAGGTCGGGCTGCACGCGGATGCGACCGCGCTGCTCGAGCGGGAAGTCGGTGCCCTTGACCATCGGGTTCGCCATGACACCGGCGGTCCAGATGATGAGGTCGGACTCGATCTTCTCGATCGCGCCGTCGCTCGTCTTGAGCTCGCAGACGCCACCGACGGCCGAGGCCAGCTGGGTCTCGAGGTGCACGTTCGCGCCGCGCTGCGCCAGGTTCTTGAGCACCCAGTGCGAGGTCTCGAGCGACACCTCCGGCATGATGCGGCCCATCGCCTCGACCAGGTGGAAGCGCGTCTCGTCGAAGGAGAGCTGCGGGTAGCTCTTCAGCAGGTCGGTGACGAAGGAGCGGAGCTCGGCGAAGACCTCGATGCCGGCGAAGCCACCACCGACGACGACGACGGTCAGCAGACGGTCACGCTCAGGACCGGCCGGCAGGTTCGCCGCCTTGTGGAAGTTCGTGAGGATCTTGTCGCGGATCGCCGCGGCTTCCTCGATCGTCTTGAGACCGATGGCCTCGTCAGCCACACCCGGGATCGGGAACGTGCGGGACACCGCGCCGGCGGTCATGACGATCTGGTCGTAGGACTCCTCCCACGCCTCGCCCTCGGCCGGGGTGATCGTGGCGGTCTTCGTCGCGTGGTCGACCTTGGTGACCTTCGCGGTGACGACGCGGGTGTTCTTGAGGTGGCGGCGGTGCGAGACGACCGCGTGGCGCGGCTCGATCGAACCGGCGGCGACCTCGGGCAGGAACGGCTGGTACGTCATGTACGGCAGCGGGTCCACCATGACGACCTCGGCTTCGCCCTGGCGAAGGTGCTTCTCGAGCTTCCATGCGGTGTAGAAACCGGCGTAACCGCCGCCGACGACGAGGATCTTGGGCACGGGGGATGATCTCCTTGGATGGGGGTTTCGGAGTCGAGTCAGACTTCGCCGCCACCCGCCCCGACTCCAGCGTCTGCACCGTCATCATACGCCCGGCACTCACACCGGGAGGGCGACCAGTCCGCGCGCTCGAGCGCGAGGTCGCCGATGGGGTTGACGCCGGGTCCGGCGGCGAGGGCGTGACCGACGAGGGCGTGCAGGCACTTCACACGGGTGGGCATGCCACCGGCGCTGATGCCGACGATCTCGTCGACGTGCTCGATCGACTCGCGATCGGCCAGGTAGGACTCGTGGGCCGCGAGGTACGCGGCCGCGGTGGTGTCGTCCTCGAGGAGTGCTGCCAGCTCCGGCATCACCTGGTTGGCCTCGAGGGTACTGACCGCGGCGGTGGCCGCGGGGTGGCACAGGTAGTAGAACGTCGGGAACGGGGTGCCGTTCGACAGTCGGGGCTTCGTGGAGACGACCGTGGGGTTGCCACAGACGCACCGTGCCGCGATCCCGATGACGTCGCGTGCCGGTCGGCCGAGCTGCGCCGACACGACCTGGACGTCGCGGTCGGAGGGCGGGTCGAAGGGAGGGGTCGTCACGGGAACGTGAGCCTACCGGAGACCCGGCGCCCCGCGCACCGTCGTGCCGGACGGGTCCGGCTCGGGGCTACTTGCTCTCGCCGGTACCCGAGACGTCCGGGGCCACGAGGTCCGCGGCGGTCTCGTCGGTGAGGCCGGACTGCAGCACCGAGGACAGCATCGCCTGCACCCAGTCCACCTTCGGCGTCTGGACCTTCGTGCTGACGGGCGTGCCGGAGTCCGTGGTCGGCGTGGTCTCGGCCGAACGGTCCTCGGCCCCCATCACGAGGTAGCTCTCCTCACCCGGGTACACGTAGAGCAGGCGGTCGCGCGCCTGCGCCTCGATGTACGCGGGGTCGTCCCAGCGGGCGACGTCCTTCTTCTTCTGCGTGACGTCGGCCTTCTGGCTCGCGACCTCACGCTGCTGCTGAGCGATCTGCTCCTGCTGCTGGATGAGCGTGCGGAGTGACGGTGCGAGCACCACGACGAAGAGCACGATGACCGCGAGCATCAGCAGGCTGAACCCGGAGAAGTGGATCGAGCGGTACCACGGCTGCGCCGACGTGCTGCCGTCGGGCATCGCCACGGGGACGCGGCGGACGCGGGGCTTCTGGCTGGGCACGTCCCGACGATAACCCGACCGACGCGGTGGGAGCGCCCGGCGCGCGGCCGTTCGGTGGCCTCTCAGCGACTCGCGTCGTCCGCTCGATGCTGCCGGGAGGCGCGGCTGCGGTCCGCACCGTCCGGACTGCACACGGAGTGGTCACGACACACCGCCCGGCGTGCGTCCGGCGGTCACGTCCTGTCGGCCAAGCCCGGGCCAGCCGACGACTTGTGACCACTCGACGCAGCGCGCGCGGCAGGTCCCGACCCCGGCACGGAGCCGTTCGGTGGCCTTGCAGCGACTCGCCGAGGCCCCGCACACGACGAGACGCCGTCCTCTCGGGAGAGGACGGCGTCTCGGTGGTGCCGGTACTGCTGGCCGAGCTGGTTACAGCGACTTGGCGCGCGGGAAGGCCGAGCGGCCGGCGTACACCGCGGCGTCGCCGAGCTCTTCCTCGATGCGGAGCAGCTGGTTGTACTTCGCGACGCGGTCCGAGCGGGCCGGGGCGCCGGTCTTGATCTGACCACCGTCGACCGCGACCGCGATGTCCGCGATCGTGGTGTCCTCGGTCTCACCGGAGCGGTGCGACAGGATCGAGGTGAGGCCGTGACGGTGCGCGAGCGAGACCGCGTCGAGGGTCTCGGTGAGCGTGCCGATCTGGTTGACCTTCACCAGGATCGAGTTCGCGGCCTTCTCGTCGATGCCCCGCTGCAGACGCTTCGGGTTGGTGACGAACAGGTCGTCGCCGACGATCTGGACCTTGTCGCCGAGCTCGGCGGTCAGGTGCGACCAGCCTTCCCAGTCGTCCTCGGCCAGCGGGTCCTCGATCGTGACGAGCGGGTAGTTCGCGACGAGGTCGGCGAAGTACGCGGTGAACTCCTGGCTCGAGAGCTGCTTGCCCTCGAACGAGTACTTGCCGTCGTGGAAGAACTCGGTGGACGCGACGTCGAGGCCGACGGCGATGTCCTTGCCCGGGGTGTAGCCGGCCTTCTCGATCGCGGTCAGCAGGAAGTCGAGCGCCGCACGGTTCGACGCGAGCTCCGGCGCGAAGCCGCCCTCGTCGCCGAGGCCGGTCGCGAGGCCCTGCTTCTTCAGCTCGCCCTTGAGGGCGTGGTAGGTCTCGACGCCCCAACGGAGCGCCTCGGAGAACGACTCGGCACCGTAGGGCACGAGGAAGAACTCCTGGATGTCGACGTTGGTGTCCGCGTGGGCACCGCCGTTGACGACGTTCATCAGCGGAACGGGCAGCGTGTGCGCGTTCGGGCCGCCGAGGTAGCGGAACAGCGGCAGGTCGGCCGAGTCTGCGGCGGCACGGGCCACGGCGAGCGAGGCACCGAGGATCGAGTTCGCGCCGAGGCGGGACTTGTTCTCGGTTCCGTCGAGCTCGATGAGCGCAGCGTCGACGAGGCGCTGGTCGGTGGCGTCGAAGCCCTCGAGCGCCGGGCCGATCTCGTCGAGGACGGCGTCGACGGCCTTGAGCACGCCCTTGCCGCCGTAGCGCGAGGCATCGCCGTCGCGGAGTTCGTACGCCTCGAACGCGCCGGTGGAGGCACCGGAGGGGACGAGCGCGCGGGACACGACGCCGTCGTCGAGGAGGACCTCGACCTCGACCGTCGGGTTGCCTCGGGAATCGAGGACTTCGCGTGCGCCTACGGCATCGATCAGGGCCACGGGGTACTCCCTACACATTGGTTGTGGTGTTTGCGGGACCGATCCTAGCGAGCCGAGGTGAACACGACGTCGACCGTGACGCTCGGTGTGGACGACTCAGTCGAGCGGGCGGAACTCCACACCCTCGAGGGACGTCGTGTCGGCGCCGACGGTCGCGAAGGCGGAGAACCCCTGTGCGGCCAGACCGGCGAGCAGGTTCTTCGTGTTCTTGGTGCGTCGTTCGAGCCGCACGCGCCGGTGCGACCCGAGCGCCTCGGTCTTGAGGGCCGCGAGCCGGACCGGGTCGACGTCCTTGTCGTACACGAGCACCACGGCGTCCGACTCGGCGGACTCCGGGAGTGTCACGAGGTCGACCAGGCGCTCGAAGCCCAGCGAGAAGCCGACCGCGGGGACGTCCTGCCCGAGGAACCGACCGATCATGCCGTCGTACCGACCGCCGCCGCCCAGGCTGTAGCCGAAGTCGGGGTGCGCGACCTCGAAGATCGTGCCGGTGTAGTAGCCCATGCCGCGCACGAGCGTCGGGTCGAAGCGCAGGTCGACCCCGGGCAGCGCTTCCCGCAGACGCAGCAGGTCGGAGAACGCCTCGGCGTCGAGCCACGCAGCCCCGTCGACCGCGGTCCAGTCCGCGGCCTCGAGCGCACGGATGGTGTCCTCGAGCCCCGGCAGCTCCTGTCCGACGGTGCTGCGGAGCTCGGCGGCGACGCCGTCCGGGCCGATCTTGTCGAGCTTGTCGATCGTGATGAGCGCGCGGTCGGCGGCCGTCGGCTCCGCGATGCCCCACGACGCCAGCAGGGTCAGCAGGATCCGCCGGTCGTTGATGCGGATCGTGGTGCCGGTCACCCCGAGCGCGTCGAGCGCTGCGGTCGTCGCACGGATCAGCTCGATCTCGGCCAGCTGCCCGGGCTCCCCCAGGATGTCGATGTCGCACTGCACGAACTGGCGGTAGCGCCCCTTCTGCGGACGCTCGGCGCGCCAGACCGGCGCGATCTGCACCGACCGGAACACCGAGGGCAGCTCGGCACGGTGCGAGGCGTAGAAGCGGGCGAGCGGCACGGTCAGGTCGAATCGGAGGCCGAGGTCGGCGAGGTCGAGCGGCGCCTGGGCCGACTGCAGGTCCTCGGTGCTGAGCCCGCGCTTCATGACCGCGAACGCCAGCTTCTCGTTGTCGCCGCCGAGCCCGGAGTGCAGCCGTGCAGCGTCCTCGACCACGGGCGTCTCGATCTCGTCGAACCCGTGGCGGGAGTAGACGTCGCGGACGACACCGAGCACGTGCTCGCGTCGGGCCTTGTCCGCGGGGAGGAAGTCGCGCATGCCACGGGGTGCCGTCACGGTCGTCGCCATGGCGTCAAGTCTGGCAGATACGCATCAACGAGTTGCGCGGCATGCGCTCTACTGGCATACTGCATTCAGTACCTCGGTTCGGAGCGTGCCTGATCCACTCTCCGGACCGATCGCGTGGGCACCGTGCTGCAGTGTGCCCCGCGACTCGAGCGGGTTCTGCGTGCACACCTCTCCCTGGGGGTGTGCCCACCCGCTCACGGGCGCCCTCCTTTTTCGGGTTAGGAGGGCGCCCTTCTCTTCTCCCGCGCACGCACGCACGCGACGGCTCCCCGCGCACGCACGACGCGGCGGCTCCCCGCGCACGCACTCCGCGACTCCCCGCGCACGCACTCCGCGACTCCCGGCACACTCACTCCGCGGCGCGGCCGGCCTCCTCGAGCGCAGCGACCGCAGCACGGAGACTCGCGACCGGGTCGATCCCGTCCCGCACCGCTCCGGCGACCTCTTCCAGCATCGCGATCCCCCACGCCGGGTCCACCGCCCCCGCACCATCGGCCGGTGCCGGTGCCGGTTCCGGTGCCGGTGCCGGCGACCCGACCGAGGCCCGAGCGGTCCCCGCCCCGGGTGCCGCAGCCGACGTGGCGGACGTGCCGCGGGCCTCCCGGTCGGCGGCCACGACCGACGCGACGGCCGCGACGGCCGCACCGTGCTCCTCCAGGCGCTCCAGCAGCTTGACGGCTCGCTCCAGCGGCGGCATCGCGCGCGGGACGCCGTCGAGGGCGCTCGTCCGGGCCGACTTCTCCGCGGCCTTCGCCGCGCGCCACACCCGGACCACGTCGTCGACGGTGTCCGCGGTCTCGTCGCCGAACACGTGCGGGTGCCGACGGACCATCTTGTCGCGGACCCCGGCGGCGACGTCCTCGAGGGTGAACTGCCCCGCGCGTTCGGCAATCCCGGCGTGCAGGACGACTTGGTACAGGACGTCGCCGAGCTCCTCGCGGACGTCGTCCGGGTCGCCGTCGTCGATGGCGTCGACGAGTTCGTAGGACTCCTCGACCGCGTACCGCGCGAGCGTGGCGTGGGTCTGCGCACGGTTCCAGACGCAGCCTCCGTCCTCGGCGAGCAGGCGGTCGACGACGGTCACGAGGTCCGGTACGGCGGTCATCGCGCCATCGTCTCACCCACGTATGCTGGTGGTGGTGTGTCGGGAAGCCTGGTCGACGGACAACCACCCGACCCCTCGAGACGGAGATCCATGTCGTCCCTCGTCCGTTCCCCCCGTTTCAGCGCCGTCGCGCTCCTGACCGCCGCCGTGCTCGGCCTGGTGGTCGCGAACTCGCCCGTCGGCCCCGGCCTCGAACGACTGCTCGACGCGCATCCGCGCCTGGGCACCGTCGGCCTCGACCTGTCGATCGCGCACTGGGTCAGTGACGGTCTGCTGGCGGTCTTCTTCCTGCTCGTGGCGATCGAGCTGAAGCAGGAGCTCGTCGACGGTGAGCTGTCGAACCCGAAGACCGCGATCGTGCCGGCGATCGCGGCGGTCGGCGGCGTGCTGGTGCCGGCCGGGGTGTTCCTGCTGGTGACCGCGGGTACCCCGTACACGCACGGCTGGCCGATCCCGACGGCGACCGACATCGCGTTCGCCCTCGGTGTCCTGGCGATGTTCGGTCGCGGGCTGCCGAGCGGGATCCGGGTGTTCCTGCTCGCACTCGCGGTGCTCGACGACCTCATCGCCATCATCATCATCGCCGTCGTGTTCGCGCACGACACCGACTTCCTGGCCCTCGCCGGTGCCGTCGTCACACTCGCGGCGTTCTGGCTGCTCGGCCGGATGCTCCGGCCAGGGCGCAGCGGTCAGATGCTCGTGATCGTGGCCATGATCGTCGTCGGGCTCGTCACCTGGTGGCTCGTCTTCCACTCCGGCGTGCACGCCACGATCGCCGGCGTCGCGCTCGGACTCGTGCTCCCCCGCCGTCCGGGGCACACCCTGCACGAGCACGTCGAGCCGTGGTCGAACGCGATCGTGCTGCCGGTGTTCGCGTTCGTCTCGGCCGCGGTGGTCATCCCGTCGGTCGGCATCGGCGAGCTCTCCCCCACGTTCTGGGCGGTCGTCATCGCGCTCCCGGTCGGCAAGGTCATCGGCATCACGCTGTTCGGCGCGGTCGCCACGCGGATCTTCCGCTCACCCGGGCGGTCGTCGTTGTCGTTCTTCTCGATCATCACCGTCGGGGTGCTCGGTGGGATCGGCTTCACGGTCTCGCTGCTCATGAACGAGCTCGCGTTCGCCCGGAACGAAGAGGTCCTCGACGAGGGTGTGCTCGCCGTGCTCGTCGGCTCGGGCATCGCCATCGTCGCGTCGGCGATCGTGGTCACGCTGCGGGCGCGGGCGTACCGCGGGCGGCGCGAGCTGTCCGAGGCCGAGGCGACCGAGTAGCGGGCCGCGGGCCCGGGCGCGCACCACCGTTGCGACGATCCACGCGTCGATCGACGTGTGGATCGTCGCGAACAGCGTGCGTGCGGTGGACGCGCCCACGAGCGGACGGGAGGCACGGTGCCAGCCCGCACCGTGCCTCCTGTCCGTCGCCGCTCGCGACCACACCGTCCCCTACGCGGCCGGGGCCTCCGCCGGCGTCGTCGCGCCGTACACGGCGGTGAGGATGCTCTCCACCCACTGGATCAGGGCGTCGTCCGGCAGCGCCTGGCCGTGCGGCCGCGGCATCGGGATGCTCGCCGCGTTCTGCTGCGGGAACCACTTCGCGCCCGGGAACATCCGCTTGAGCCGCACCTGCGACGAGTCGGCGAGCTCCTTGCCCGCCACGCGCAGGTTCGAGCCCATGACCACCACGTCGGACAGCCCGACCTGCTGCGCCATGCGACGCAGGCGGGAGACCTCGACCAGCGTCTGCACGGCCTGCGGCGGCTGCCCGTAGCGGTCGGTGAGCTCGTCGAGCACCATGTCGATGGCGTCCCGCTGCGCCGTCGGGGCCGAGGCCGCCGACAGCTTCTGGTACGCCTCGAGCCGGAGCCGCTCAGACTCGACGTAGTCCTCGGGGATGTGGGCGTCGACCGGGATCTCGAGCCGCAGCTCGGTCTGCCCCTCGGCCACGTCACCGCGGAACTGCGAGACGGCTTCGCCGATCATCCGGAGGTACAGGTCGAACCCGACGCCCGCGATGTGCCCGGACTGCTCGCCACCGAGCAGGTTGCCGGCGCCGCGGATCTCCAGGTCCTTCATGGCGACCTGCATGCCCGCGCCGAGCTCGTTGTTCGCCGCGATGGTCTCGAGGCGGTCCTGTGCGGTCTCGGACAGGGGCTTCTCGGAGTCGTACAGGAAGTACGCGTACCCGCGCTCGCGCCCTCGGCCGACACGACCGCGCAGCTGGTGGAGCTGCGACAGCCCGTACTTGTCGGCCTTGTCGATGATGAGCGTGTTCGCGTTCGCGATGTCGAGGCCGGTCTCGATGATCGTCGTCGACACGAGGACGTCGAACCGGCGCTCCCAGAAGTCGACCATGACCTGCTCGAGGGTGCTCTCGGACATCTGCCCGTGTGCCACGGCGATGCGGGCGTCTGGCACGATCTCGGCAAGGTGCGCGGCGACGCCCTGGATGTCCCGCACACGGTTGTGCACGTAGAACACCTGACCCTCGCGCAGGAGCTCGCGGCGGATCGCTGCGGCCACCTGCAGGTCCGACTGCGGCCCCACGAACGTCAGGATGGGGTGGCGGTCCTCGGGCGGGGTGGCGAGGGTCGACATCTCGCGGATCCCCGTGACCGCCATCTCGAGCGAGCGCGGGATCGGGGTCGCCGACATCGCCAGGACGTCGACGTTCGTCTTGAACTTCTTCAGCTGGTCCTTGTGCTCGACACCGAACCGCTGCTCCTCGTCGATGATGACGAGTCCGACGTCCTTGAAGGTGATGCCCTGCGACAGGATCCGGTGGGTCGCGATGACGATGTCGACGGTGCCGTCGGCGAGCCCGGCGATGGTCTCCTTCGACTCCTTCTCGGACTGGAACCGACTCAGGGCGCGCAGGTGCACGGGGAACCCGGCGAAGCGCTCCTGGAACGTCTCCATGTGCTGGCGGACGAGCAGCGTCGTCGGCACGAGCATGACGACCTGCTTGCCGTCCTGCACCGCCTTGAACGCGGCACGGATCGCGACCTCGGTCTTGCCGTAGCCGACGTCGCCGGACAGCAGGCGGTCCATCGGGATCGGCCGCTCCATGTCGCGCTTGATCTCGTCGATGGTGGTGAGCTGGTCGGCCGTCTCGGCGAACGGGAACGCCTCTTCCAGCTCGCGCTGCCACGGGGTGTCCGGGCCGAACGCGTGCCCCTTCGACGCCATCCGCGCCGAGTACAGCTTCACCAGGTCGACGGCGATGTCGCGGACGGCCTTGCGGGCCTTCGACTTGGCGGCGGACCAGTCCGAACCGCCCATCTTCGACAGGGTCGGGGACTCGCCACCGACGTACCGCGAGAGCTGGTCGAGCTGGTCGGTCGGCACGAAGAGCTTGTCGCCGGGGTAGTTCCGCTTCGACGGCGCGTACTCGAGCACGAGGTACTCGCGCTGCGTCTTCACCGCGTTGCGGCCGCCGGAGCTGACCTCGCGGCTCACCAGTTCCACGAACTTGCCGATGCCGTGGGTCGCGTGCACGACGACGTCGCCCGGCTTGAGCTGCAGCGGATCGACCACGTTCTTGCGACGGCTGGCCAGCTTCTTGACGGTGCGCGCGCCCTGCTGGACGCTCCGGCCGTAGAACTCCGCTTCGCTGAGCACGACGATGCGCGGATCCGGGATGGCGAAGCCGTGCTCGACGGTGGCCGTCGTGACGATGGCGACACCCGGTTCGGGAGGCGCGGGCAGGGCTTCGGCACGGGCTGCGACCCCGGCGTCGGCGAGGACCTGCACCGCCCGCTCGACCAGCCCCTGACCCTGGGCGGTCACCACGACCGCCCACCCGTCGTCGGTGAGCGCCTTGACGTGCGCGATCGCACCGTCGACGCTGCCCGCGAAGCTCGGCACCGCCTCGGCACGGACGCGGATGTACTCCCCCGCCTCGGCTGCTGCTTCGGCGTCGGTGAGCACGCGCGCGGTGTCGCCCTCGTCGAGACCGGAGTCGAACGGTGACACCGTCCACCAGGTGCGCTGCCCACGGGTGTTCTTGAGCTGCTGCACCGTCAGGAAGTTGCCGGCGTCGAGGTCGATCGGTGCCTGGGCCCCGGCGACCGCGGCGCTCCACGCGGCCTGCAGGAACTCGGTGTTCGTCTCGGCCAGGCTGTTCGCGCGACCGTTCACCCGCTCGGGCGAGAACACCGCGATGGTGGCGTCGTCGGGCAGGTACGAGGTCATCGGGACGAGGTCCTGCACGAGTGCGGGGGCGAGGGACTCCATGCCCTCGACCGGGATCCCCTCGGCGATCTTCGCGAGCATCTGCGACAGGTTCGGGAACTCGTGGAGCATCTCGCGCGCCCGCTGCCGGACGTCGTCGCTCAGCAGGAGTTCGCGTGAGGCCGTGAGTTCGACCGAGCCGAGGTCGTCCTCGGTCGTGCGCTGGTCGGCGACCGAGAACGCCTTGACGGCCTCGATCTCGTCGCCGAAGAAGTCGACGCGGACGGGGTGGTCCGCGGTGGGCGGGAAGACGTCGAGGATGCCGCCGCGGACGGCGAACTCACCGCGCCGCGTGACGAGGTCGACGCGGGCGTAGGCCATGTCGACGAGCTTCGCGGCGATGGCGGCCAGGTCGTTGCCGCGCGAGTCGGTGCGCAGCGCGACCGGCGCGAGCGAGGTCAGATTGGCGGCGATCGGCTGCAGCGCGGCGCGGACGCTCGCCACGACGATGGTGGTGCGGCGGTCGGCGGCGTCGGCAGCGGACCACGACGCGAGTCGGCGCAGGGTCGCGATGCGGGTGCCGACGGTCTGCGCACTGGGGCTGAGCCGCTCGTGCGGCAGGGTCTCCCACGCCGGGAACTCGAGGACGTCGGCATCGGGGACGTAGCTGCCGAGGGCGTCGCGGACGGCTTCGGCCTCGCGCCCCGTCGCCGTGATCACGAGCACGCACTGGGGCCCGTTCCGCTCGGCGATCAGTGCTCCGAGCAGCGGGACCCGCAGGCCGTCGACGACCGAGAAGTCGGCGTCACGAGGCGCGGCGCGGAGCACGCGATCGAACGCGGAGGCGCGCGAGAGCGCAGGGATGATGCCCGAGATCGTCACTCAGGAGATGGTACCGGCCCCCACCGACACCGCCCGCGTGGTGCGCGACGGGCGAACACGGGCGGCCCGGTCAGGACGGTGCGTGTACCCGCTGCTGCGCGGCGACGAGTCCGACCTCGGCGATCGCCTCGACCGCGTCCGCGGCGTCGGCCAGCAGGATGGGCAGCGACTTCTTCTCGGCTGCGGAGAAGTCACGCAGCACGTAGTCGGCGGGGTCCTGACGACCGGGCGGACGACCGATGCCGACCCGCACGCGCGTGAACTCGTTCGTGCCGGTGGCCTTGATGATGTCGCGCAGCCCGTTGTGGCCGCCGTGACCCCCGCTGCCCTTGAGGCGGACGGTGTCGAACGGCAGGTCGAGCTCGTCGTGCACGACGACGAGGTCGGCCGGGGTGGCGCTGTAGAACCCGAGGACCGACGAGACCGGTCCGCCCGAGGTGTTCATGAACGAGCCGGGCTTCGCGAGCACCAGGCGCGGACCGCCGGGCACCAGGCGCCCCTCGGCGACCTGGTTCGGCGTCTTGTGCTTCTTGAACCGCGCACCCATGCGGGCGGCGAGTTCGTCGAGGACCATCTGGCCGACGTTGTGACGGTTGCCGGCGTAGTCGGGCCCGGGGTTCCCGAGTCCGACCACGACCAGCGTTCGATCCGCCACAGCGTCGACCAGATGCCTTCGAAGGGGGTGTTACTCGGAGTCGACCGGCTCGGAGCCGCCCTCGGCACCGGCTTCGGCACCGGCCTCGGCCGAGGCCTCGTCCGCAGCGTCGTCGTCGGCGGTGCCACGCGGGGTGACGATCTGCACGACGAGCGCCTCGCCGTCGGTCTCGAGCTCGGCGCCCTCGGGAAGGGTCAGCTCGGCGGCCGTGATCTGCTTGCCGTCCTCGAGGCCTTCGACGTCGACGACGACGTGCTCCGGGATGTCGGTCGCGAGGACCAGCAGGGAGACGGTGTTCAGGTCCTGCACGTGGATCGTGCCGGAGAAGGACTCGCCCTCGACGACGACGGGCACGTCGACCGTGACCTTCTCGCCGCGGCGCAGGACCACGAGGTCGATGTGCTCGATGATCTGACGCACCGGGTCACGCTGGACGTCCTTGACGAGGGCGAGCTGCGCCGCACCCTCGATGTCGAGGTCGACGACCGCATTGGCGGTACGGACGAGCAGCATGGTCTCGTGACCGGGCAGCGAGATGTGCTTCGGCTCGGTGCCGTGGCCGTAGACCACCGCGGGGATCTTGTCGGCGGCGCGGAGCTTGCGCGCTGCACCCTTGCCGAACTTGGTGCGGACGTCCGCTGCGAGCTTGGTGTAGTCGGCCATGGTGCCTCCTGGTCTCGGGGGTCGACACCGGCGGTCCGGCATCGTGGGGGTCTGTGGTGTTGCAACTCGAACGCGTGCACGCGTGAGGAACGTTCCCTGGGCTGGGCCGGGTCTCCCACCGCGTCGATCACGGCCGCTGTCGCGGCCCTCGCCGAAGTCAATCACCCACCCTACCAGCACCCGTCGGGCGTGTCGTGCCTCAGTGCCCGGCGGCCACCGCCTCCTTCGGCACCTTGAGGAACGACAGCACCACGAAGGCGAGGACGTAGAGGCCGACGAACGTCCAGACCACACCACCGGGCCCACCCCACGGCAGGACGGCGCTGACCACGGCGTTGCCGAGGAAGGTCGCACCGCCGGCTGCCGTGGCGTACATGGCCATCGCGGCACCGCGGCGCTCCTCGCCGGCGAACGCGGGGACGATCGCGCCCATGGGCGTGAACCCGGCGAGCATGATGCCGAACACCGTGCCCGCGGCGGTGGCGAGCCAGAAGCCCCACTCGGAACCGGCCGGCACCAGGTGCGGGACGTACCACCAGGCCAGCAGTCCGATCGCCGAGGCGCCGATGCCGAACCACTTGACGGTGCGGATCCAGCCGATGCGGTCGCCGAGTGCGCCGAAGAAGGCGTTGAACAGGATGTTGCCGGCGTAGACGATCACCGTCATCGTGAGCCACTTCGACTGGCCCCACCCGAGCTCGGTGCCGATGATCGCGGGCATGATCACGAACATGCCGAACTCTGGTGCAGTGTTGACCAGCCGGATGACGACGGCGAGCAGGACCTTGGGGCGGGTGATGCAGACCTCGATGCCGCTGGCGATGACCCGTGCGGCGGAGTGCGAGCGCGGGGCGATGCGGCCGAGCCCGGTCCGCTCGTGCACGCCGAAGCGGACGATCACCCAGCCGGCCACGACCAGCACGAGCGACAGGGCCATCGACCACGTCTCACCCGTGGGGCCGCCGCCGAACGCGGGGATGCTGCCGATCGCGATGAGCGATCCGAGCGTCGGCAGGCCACCGGTGAAGACGACGTAGAACCAGCCGACGGCCGTGGCGTTCCGGTCGCGCGCGACGGTGTGGTTCACCCAGCAGAGGAACGAGAAGGCGAACAGCGGGAACCCGAGTCCACGGAGGAAGTACGTCAGGGCGATGAGGCCGACCGACCCGGTGGGCAGCGCCGCGAGGAACGCGACCTGGAACACCGCCCAGAGGACGGCGCCGATCGTCATGACGCGACGCGGGCCCCACAGCTCGGAGAGCACGCCGGCGAAGTAGGACGCCACCAGGACGGCGACGCCGTAGATGCCGATGACCATCGCGGCGCTGTCCGTGCCGCCCGAGCCGAGGGCCGCGGCGATGTGCGGAGCGATGAAGTTCGACTCGATGCCGTCGCCCGTCATGAAGACGAGGACACCGAGGAAGCCCCAGCGCAGCGGGTGCGGGATGCCGAGGCGGGCGATGAAGCCCTCGCGCTCGGCGGCCGGTGGTGCGGCCGTGGGTGGAGCAGTCGTCACGCCGTTCGGCGGGGTCAGGGTCGTGGTGCGGTTGGTGCGGGGTTCCGACATGTGTCGTCTCTCCTGGAGGGGCCCCGGAGTGCTCGACCCGGCATCGCGGCATGTCTCCGGGGTGCGCCGCGCGCCACGCTCCTGACCGCCCGCGCAGTGGCTGCGGGCGGTCGGGGCGTCGGCGATGATGCGAGTCCTGTACCCGGGGCGCCCCGTGCTGATGCGGAGACGGATCCCGGCGGACCATCGCCGGCCCGAGGCATGGTGACCGACGTTAGACCGCTCCAACGCCGCTCGTCAAGAACGACAACTGTTGTGTAACGATCCGGGCAGCGGAGCGTGCGCGGAGCGCGTTCCCGGCGTACTGGGGTCAGCGACCGAGGCTGCGCCGGTGCTCCTGCGCGGCCGCCAGCAGCTCGCGGGCGTCGTTGCTCGTGACCTCGGCGGCGTCGCGAGCGCGTTCGAGTTCCTCGATCGTCGCCGCCGCCCGCTCGAGCTCGCGCTGCAGGTCGGCCCGGCGTTCCTCGGCCGTCTCGAGCTCCGACTCCGCCGCGTCGAGTGCGGCGTCGGCGTCCCGCGACTCGCTCCGGGCAGCGGTCTCCGCCTGGCGCGCGGCCTTCCGCTCAGCGGCCGGGTCACGCTTCGGCTTCGGCTTCGGCTCCGGCTCGGCGTCCGGCTCCGGTCGGTCCTGTGGTGCGGTCTCCTTCGACCGGGAGGCACGGCTCGCCTTCCGCGCGCCCCTCGCCTCGGTGATCGGGATGGGTGGGGCGTCACTGCCGGACCAGGCGTCCGGCACCGCGTCCGGATCCGCGAGCACCCCGTCCAGGTCGACCGCGTCGAACCCCACGCTCTCCAGCGGTGCCACGAGCAGCCCCGAGCGCACGGCGGCTCCGGCGTGCGGGTCGGCCATCGCGGCCTCGATCGTCGCGCGCACCTGGTCGAGCACGGCGGGCGTCGCGGGGTGTCCGGCGTCCGAGGCGAGGTCGGCGCCGGCCTGCGCCAACGCCTCGATCACCTCGGAGCGCTGCTGTCGGAGCGTCCGGATCACAGCGGGATCGGCGTCCGCCTGGGCCTTGCGCAGCGCGGGGCCGAGGTCGACCGCGTCGTCGAGGGCGCCGTCGCGCGCGAGCAGGTCCACGACCCACGCTGCCGGTGCGGGCTTCCGGAGCTTCCCGATCGCCGCCGCCAGGGTCCGGTCGTCCTTCCGCACCGCACGCTGCCGGGCGGTGCGCTCGGCGACGAAGTCCCCCGGCGCGACGAGCAGCAGCTCCCTGGCGACGTCGGCGAACTCCATGCCCCCAGCTTGCCCGCTACCAGTCGTGGACGGTGCCGTCGGCCAGGCGGTTGAACGGCAGGTACGCCTGCTCGTAGGGGTACTTGCCGGCCTCGTCGACGTCGAGGCTGACCCCGAGGCCGGGCTCGTCACCGGGGTGCAGGTAGCCGTCCGTGAAGGTGAAGGTCTGCTGGAACACCTGGTTCGTCTGCGGCCCGTGCTGCATGTACTCCTGGATGCCGAAGTTGTGGATCGCCATCCCGAGGTGCATCTGGGCTGCCAAGCCGACGGGCGAGATGTCGGTCGGCCCGTGGAACCCGGACTTGATCTGGTACATCGCGGCGTAGTCCATCGTCTTCTTGAGCGGGGAGATGCCGCCCATGTGCGTGACGGCTCCGCGGACGTAGTCGATGAGCTGGTCGCGGATGATGTCCTTGAAGTCCCAGATCGTGTTGAAGACCTCGCCGATCGCGAGCGGCGTCGTGGTGTGCTGCCGGACGAGCTTGAGCGCCTCCTGGTTCTCGGCCGGGGTGCAGTCCTCGAGCCAGAACAGGTCGTACGGCTCGAGCGACTTGCCGAGCTTCGCGGCCTGCAGCGGGGTCATCCGGTGGTGGCCGTCGTGCAGCAGCGGCAGTTCGGGCCCGAACTCGCTCCGGACGGCCTCGAACACGGTGGGCACGTGGCGCAGGTAGGCGCGGGTGTCCCAGTCCTCCATGGCGGGGAAGGCCCCGCGCTGTGCGGGCTCGAAGTCGTACCGGACGCCCTCGTTGCCCTCGGTGGTCTTGTTCGAGGCGATGCCGTAGATGCTCTCGAGGCCGGGGACGCCGGTCTGCACGCGGATCGAGCGGTAGCCCTCCTCCTGGTGCTCGCGGATCGAGTCGAACAGCTCCGGGAGTTCCTTGCCCGAGGCGTGCCCGTACGCCATCAGCCCGGTGCGCGAGGCGCCGCCGAGCAGCTGGTAGAGCGGCATGCCGGCGACCTTGGCCTTGATGTCCCAGAGCGCCATGTCGACGGACGCGATCGCCGCCATCGTGACGGGGCCGCGGCGCCAGTACGACGAGCGGTACAGGAACTGCCAGGCGTCCTCGATGCGGCTGGCGTCGCGGCCGATCAGCAGCGGCACGACGTGCTCGGACAGGTACGCGGCGACGCCGAGCTCGCGGCCGTTCAGCGTCGCGTCACCGAGGCCCGTGACGCCGTCGGCAGTCGTGATCTTCAGCGTCACGAAGTTCCGGTTCGGGCTGGTGACGATGACCTCGGCGCGCTCGATGAGCTGGCCGCGGTCGGCCGACGCCCACGTGTCCGGACGCCCGGAGGTGTGCCCGGTCGCCGCACCGGTGTCGGCGGCGCCCGGCACCGGGGCCGCGGGGTTCGTGGTGGTGTCGGTCATGCGTGGACTCCTTCGTCGGTGCTGGTGGTGGTGCGTGCGGCAGTGCTCGCCGCCCGGATGTCGTCGGCCGCCGCGGTGATCGCGTCGACCACGGCGGTGGTGTCGAGGTCGGGGGCGATGACGCGCAGCACGTCGTGCACGTCCGAGTCTGCCCCGGGGGCTCCGTCGTCGTCCACGAGGTCGGGCTGCGTCGTGACGTGGAGCCACCACGCGGCG
Organism: Curtobacterium sp. AB7; assembly: GCF_044909335.1. NCBI lineage: Bacteria > Bacillati > Actinomycetota > Actinomycetes > Micrococcales > Microbacteriaceae > Curtobacterium > Curtobacterium sp. AB7. The sequence goes on from NZ_JBIYED010000006.1 coordinate 95,860, forward strand.
ATCGCGGTCGCGGCGCCGGGCCCGATGCCGGCGGACGGCTCGCGCTCGAGTCGGTGCCGCACGACGTCGACGACCCGGACGGGCAGCTTCTGCGATCCACCGGAGGCGATCTGCCGCAGGGTGTGCCGGATGCGCGGGTTCTGGAACCGGTCCTCCAGGGCAGTGCGGGCGGCGGCGATCTCGTCGGACGGCAGCGGCAGTTCGCGGGCTGCCTCGTCCCACAACTGCTCGACGGCGGCACGGCACACCGGGTCGTCCATGGCCGCGGCGACGGTCTCGTGCCCGCGCTGGAGCCCGAGGTACGCGAGCAGGGAGTGCGAACCGTTCAGGAGCCAGAGCTTCCGCTGCTCGTACGGGGTGACGTCGTCGACGATGCGCACGCCGGCGGTGTCCCACGCGGGGCGGTCGATCCCGTCGAAGGCGTCCTCGAGCACCCACTCCGCGAACGGCTCGGTGACGACGGGCGCCCGGTCGCCGGCGAGCGCTCCCGGCAGGGCGGCGAGGCCCTCGACGTCGGCGTCGGTGGTCGCGGGGGTGATCCGGTCGACCATCGACGACGGGAACGAGACGGTCGCCTCGATCCACGCGCGCAGTGCGGGGTCGGTGGCGGCACCCAGCACGGCCTCGCGCAGCACCGCACCGTTGTGCGTCAGGTTGTCGAGGCTGACCAGTGCGATGCGGCCGCCGCCGGCCCTGCGCCGGGCGTCGAGCCCCGCGACCAACCGGGCGGGGACGTCGGAACCGGACCGGTAGCCCTGCTCGGTGACCGTCAGCGTGACGATGGTGGTCTCCGGGGACGCGACCACGTGCCTCCAGGCCGTGTCGTCGCTGCCCGGGTGGGCGGCCATGATCGTGTCGACCACCTCGGCGTCGTCGCCGGTCGCTGCACGCGTGACCAGCGTGTAGCGGCAGTCCTGTGCGGTGAGGGCGTCCGCCGCCGCGGGCGAGCGGCCGGTGAAGGCGGTGATGCCCCACGGCTCCCCCGCGGAGTGGGCGGTGTACCAGGCGAGGTGGGCACGCGCGAACGCCCCCACCCCCAGGTGGACGATGCCCGGTCGGCGATCGGTCATGCCGACACCGGGACGAGGGACCGCAGGTACGCCAGGTTGTCGGCGGTGCGGGCCTCGAGCGGCAGGTCGGTGGAGAAGTCCTCGATGGTGACCCAGCCGTCGTAGCCGACCTGGCGGAGGGCGTCGAGGTACTCGGAGACGGACGCCTGCCCGGTGCGCAGCGGCGCCCACTCGTTCTGCCAGATCGTGCTGCCGTCGGCGCGGGTGTCGCCGGTGTCGACCCAGCGGGCGTTCTTCACGTGGGCGTGCGCGAGGTACGGGCCGAGGAGCTCGAACGCGGCGAGGTGGTCCTCCTGCCCCTCGATGACCAGGTTGCCGAGGTCGTGGATGACGCCGATGTGCTCCGGGTCGAGGCCATCGACGAGCCGCAGCGCCGCCGAGGCCGAGGGCGTGATCGTCATGTGGTGCAGCTCGACGAGCGCCTTCACGCCGAGCTCGGTCGCCCGGGTCACCGCCCACTCGAGGTCGGCACGGGTGCGGTCGAAGATCTGCCCGTACGTCTCGCCGGTGCGTTCCTTCTCCTGCCGGTACACCGGCATCGAGATCCGGACCTGGCGGGCGCCGAGCTCGCTCGTGACGCGGAGCATCGTCTCGACGCCCTCGTGGTCCGACGCCTGCTGGTACCCGCCGATGCCGGAGTACTCGAGGCCGGCGGCGTCGGTGATCCGCGCGATCTCGCCGACCTGGTCCTGGATGCCGGTGAACTGCCACGTGGAGTTGTTGCCGGCCCAGAACGAGCGACCGGCGGGCACGACGGTGCCGTCCGCGGGGCGGTCGTCGACGATGCGCCACTCGACGCCGTCCCAGCCCTGCTCGGCCAGCGTCGAGGCGGCCTGCGACGGGGTCCAGTCGGGGGTCGAGGCGGTGAACACGGAGAACTTCATCGGGATGCTCCTTCCTGGGCGCCCACCACGGGCACCACATCGTCGTACTTGCCCTCGATCACGTCGTCGATCCGGACGGGCTGCCCGAGCGTCGCGCTGACGTACAGCCCACGCACGACGGCGAGCGACACGAGGGCCGCGTCGACGGTCACGCCGGGCGCACGGCCCTCGCGGATCGCGGCCACGATGTCGGTGTACTGCCGGCCGTGCCCCGCGGCGAAGTGGTCGGGCTCGGCCGGCCCGCCGACGACGTGCTCCGGCGGGACGACCTCGTCCTTCTGGTCGACCGCGCCCGCGACCGCCGAGGCGTTCGAGGTGGTCGAGGCGGACTCGAGCGTGGCGGCGTCGGGTGCGATGTGGAAGTAGGCCAAGCGGTCGTCGTCGACGATCGCGGAACCGTGCGTGCCGTACACGGCGTAGCGCGCGGAGAGGCCCGGGTACGCGGCGGTCGTGCAGTGGATGACGCCGAGTGCGCCGCCGGCGAACCGGACGGTGGCGACGGCGGTGTCCTCGACCTCGATGCGGTCGTGCGCGAGCAGCCCGGTCTGGGCCGAGATCTCGACCGGGCGACCGAGCGCCCAGACGAGCAGGTCGACGGTGTGCACGCCCTGGTTCATCACCGCGCCACCACCGTCGAGCGCCCAGGTGCCGCGCCAGTCGCCGGAGTCGTAGTACCCCTGCGACCGGTACCAGGCGACGCTCGCCAGGCCGGAGGTCACGGTGCCGAACCCGCCGTCGTGGGCGGCTGCGGCGACGGCGGCCGAGGCCGGGTCGAAGCGGTGCTGGCTGATGACGCTCGTGACGAGTCCTCGGTCGCGGGCCGATGCGGCGAGCGCGGCGATCTGCCGGGCCCGGGGCATCGTGGTGTCGAGGGGCTTCTCGATGACGACGTGCTTGCCGGCGGCCAGGGCGGCCTCGGCGAGCTGGACGTGCATGCCGGAGGGTGAGCAGATCGCGACGACGTCGATGTCGGTCTGCGCGATCGCCTCCTCGGTGGTGGCCGTCGTGATGGGGCGGGCGACGCCCATCGCCTCGATCTCGTCGGCGGCGCTCGTGGCGGCGGCGGGGATCGCGTCGACGAGGGCGACGACCTGCAGGTCCGGGTGGTGGACGGCGACCGTGGCGTGGTGGCGTCCGATGACGCCGGCGCCGACGACTGCCAGCTTCAGTGGGGTGGTCATCGCAGGGTGACTCCGATCTGGTCGGTGAGGGTGCGGAGGGCACGACCGGCGCGACCGAAGGCCGCGGGGCCGGAGAACCCGCCGAGGGAGGTGAAGTCGCTGAGGTGCGGCTCGAGCGAGGCGTAGCCGGAGTACCCGGCGTCGCGCAGCGCGGTGAGGGTCTGCAGCAGTTCGCCGTCGCCCTCACCCGCGGGGACCACCGACGAGTCGGCGGCCAGGGCGTCCTTGACCTGCAGGTAGTCGACGTAGGGCGCGAGCTGCGCCCACCCGTCGGTGAACGGCTTGACGCCGCACTGCACGTAGTTCGCGTTGTCCCAGGCCAGTCGGAGCGCCGGCGACCCGACGCTCTCGACGATGTCGAGCACGCGGGAGGGGACGTCGCCGAAGATGTCCTTCTCGTTCTCGTGCAGCAGGGTCACGCCCTCGCGTGCGGCGAGGTCGGCCAGGGCGCGCATCCGGACGAGGACGTCGTCGCGGACGTCCTCCGGCTGCCGGCCCTCGAAGTAGAACGAGAAGATCCGGATGTTCGTGGTGCCGAGGGCGTGCGCGGCGGCGATCGCGCGACCGAGCCGTCCGACCTCGTGCTCGACGGGCTCGTCGACGGAGACCTTGCCGATCGGCGAGGCGATGGCGGACACGGTCTGTCCGCGCTCCTCGAGCAGGCGGTGGAGTCCGGCGAGCTGGTCCTCGTCGAGGTCGACGACGTTCACGCCCCAGGCGCTGCGGACCTCGATGGCGCTCGCGCCGAGCGCCTGCAGGACCGCGACCTGGACGACGGGGTCGGCGTCGATCTCGTCGCCGAAGCCGGAGAGTTCCCACGTGGGCTGGTCGGTCATGGTGTCCTTTCGTGTCGGACGGGAGGTGCGTGGCGGGGCCGCCACGGGCCTCCAGTCCGGTTCTGGGTTGCGGTGACTGCCGCGCTCACTTGACGGAGCCGGCCGTCAGACCGCCCACCAGGTAGCGCTGGAAGATGAGGTACAGGGCGACGACCGGCACGGCGCAGACGATCGACGCGGCCATCATCTGGCCGTAGATCGGGACCGCACCGCCTTCCTGCGCGGTGCCGAGCACCTGCAGGACGACGGCCACCGTCCGGGTGTTCGGGGTCGTCATGATCGTGGAGAACAGGACGTCGTTCCAGCCGAGCAGGAAGGCGAAGATCGCCGAGACGACGATGCCGGGCCACGACAGCGGCAGGACGATCTTCGTCAGGATCTTCGTGCTCGAGGCGCCGTCGATTCGGGCGGCCTCCTCGAGTTCCTTGGGCAGACCACGCAGGTAGGTGACCATCACCCAGGTCGAGAACGGCAGGGCGAACGTCAGGTAGGTGACGAACAGACCCCAGCGGGTGCCGATGATCTGCACGCCCGTGGCACTGGCGATGTTCGAGAACACCACGAACACGGGCAGCAGCAGGAGCGTGCCGGGGATCGACTGCAGCGCGAGGAGCCCGCGCAGGATGGTCAGGCGGCCGAGGAACCGGAACCGGACCAGCACGTACGCGGTGGACACGGCGAGCGCGGCACTCGCGATGGCGACCGCACCGGCGGTGAGCATCGAGTTGACCAGCCCCTCGCCGAGGGCGACCGTCGACCAGATCTCGACGTAGTTCGACAGGGTGAACTCGGACGGGAAGTACTCGCCGCGGGCGACCGCGACGTCCGAGTTCACCGAGCCGAACAGGATGTACAGGACCGGGACGGCGATGAACGCGATGATGATCGCGATCACCACGATGAGCAGCCAGCGGGGCAGGAGCCGGGTGACGTCGGTGTCGTAGGGGCGTTTGTGGGGCTGCCTGCGGTCTCCGGTCGTGATGCTCTCGGTGAGCGTCGCGGTGGGGCGGGTGCGGGTGCTGAAGGTCGAGCTCGGTGTGCTCATGCGCGTGCTCCGTCGATGTCGGCGGCGGTCGGGGCGGCGGCGAGCGTGGCGCGGTCGGCGCGGCGCTGCTTCCGGTTGGGGCCCGCGTCGTCACCGGTGTCGAGCTTGACGGCTCGCAGGTAGACGAACAGCGGGATGGCGACGATCACGAGCGAGCAGATCGCCATGGCCGCTGACAGGCCGAAGCGGAACGACTGGAAGCTCGCGATGTAGGTCAGGACGGGCATGACCTCGACGCTCGACGGCAGCGGGATGCCGAACAGCACGAACGGCAGGGTGAAGTTGTTGATGTTGTGCAGGATCGCGATGATCACCGCCAGGCTGAGCGGCCCGCGCAGGTACGGGAAGATGATGTAGCGCAGCTTCGCCCACCAGGTCACCCCGTCGAGCGCGGCGGCCTCGTGCACCTCGTTGTCCACGGCCTGCAGCCCGGCGAGCGACAGCAGGTAGACGAACGGCCAGCTCGTCCAGATCATCACGCCGGCCAGCGCCCAGTAGGACGCGGAGCCGTTCAGCCAGAGCACGTCGGTGTGCAGGATCGAGTTCACGACGCCCTGCGGCTGCAGCATCGTGCGGAAGAACGTGCCGACGACGAACGCGGGCAGCACGTACGGGATCAGGTAGATCGACCGGACGAGGCCGCGCCCCGGGAACCGGTTCTGCGTCGAGATCGCCGCAGCGACGCCGATCGGGACGGTGACCGCGGTGACCAGGACGGACAGCGACACCGAGATCCAGATCGAGTGGAGCAGGGGCGAGTTCGTGAAGGCCTCGGTGAAGTTCGCGAAGCCGACGAACGGGGCGCTGAACCACTGCCGCAGCGTGTACTGGTCCAGGTCGAGCATCGCGATGAAGAAGCCCACCAGGAGCGGCACCACGATGACGGCGAGCATGAGGACGCCGCCGGGGATGAGCATCCAGAGCGGACGCTCCTTCTTGTACAGCGGCGTCGTGCCGTGCGGGCGGACCGCCTGCGGTGCGCGCTGCTGCGGCTTGGTCTGTGTGGCGGTCATCACAGACCTCCGTTCTTCTGACGGTCGAGGGTGGACTGGGCGTCCTTCTGGGCGTCCTGCAGACGCTTGCGGAGCTGGTCGTCGGTGACCTCGCCGCTCTTGAGCGACGGGATCGACTGCACGACCACGTCGACCAGGGCGAGCTGGATGTCGGACCAGGCGCCGGTGAAGGCGGTGGGCTTCGACAGGCGGCCCGCGTCGATGATCGGCTTGAGCCGGGGGTTGTCTGCCGCCAGGTCAGCGGCGGCGGACGCGTTGGTCGGCAGGTTGCCGAACAGGTCGTAGTACTCGAGCTGCGCCTTCGGTGCGCTGAGCTGCTTGACGAAGTCGAAGGACAGCTGCTGCTTCGTGCCGTAGTCGGCCACCACCCAGTTGTCGCCGGACAGGATGCTCGCGGCCTCGATGCCGTCGGCGGGGCGTTCGCTCGCACCCGGCGGGATTGTGGGGAGCAGGGCGAACTCGTACTTGCCGTCGACCTTCGTGTCCTTGAACGAGTTGATCGCGGTGGTGGTCGTCATCGGGAAGAACGCGGCCTTGCCCTCGGTGAACTGGGCCAGGGCCTGCGCGTTGTTCCAGCCGATCGCGGCCTTGTCGACGACGCCGTCCTTCGTGACCCAGTCGAAGTAGGTCCGGTACGCGTTCTCGACGGCGTCGCTGTCGATCTCGGCCTTCCCGTCCTTCGAGACGATGGTGTTGCCGGCGTTCTGCGCCATGCCCCACACGAACTTCCACGGGTCGAAGCCGTCGGCGTAGGCGATCGCCATGCCGTGCACGTCACCGCTGGTGGTGGCCTTCGCGTCCTCGGTCAGCTCGTCCCACGTGGTCGGCATGTCGGTGATGCCGGCCTTCGCGAGGAGGTCCTCGTTGACCGCCATCACGAACGGACGGCTGGCGAACGGGATCCCGATCTGCTTCGAGTCGCTCGGACCCGAGATGCCGAACGAGGCCGGGTCGAACTGGTCCTTGCCGCCGATGGCCTTCCACTCCTTCGATCCCATCTCGACGAAGGCACCGGTGGCGTAGGCGGTCGGGGTGAACGTGGTGCCGATGGCGTAGACGTCGGGGCCCTGGCCGGAGATGACGCTGGTCTGGATCGCGGTCAGTTCCTCCTGTGCGGACGAGTAGGTCTCCCACTGGATGTCCGCACCGGTGGTGCGCTTGAACTCGGCAGCGGTGTCCTGCTGCCACTGCTTGCGCTCCTTGGGGTACGTGGTGTCCGCGCCCATCATCACGCGGAGGGTGTTCGGGTCGTCACCGCTGCCGTTCACGACGGCGCAGCCCTGCAGGGAGAGAGCGGCGAGGGCGATCACCGCGACGGCACCGACGAGGGTGCGGGGCTTCAGCCGTGTTGTGTTCATCCGGGGGCTTCCTCCTCGAGACCTCCTCCGGGCGGCGCTGCCCGGTGGCACCACTGTTCCGCCGTTGGCAACATCCGGCAACCGGTTGCCACTTGTTGCCAGACGCGAATACGTTCGGCCTCGTGAGCGACACAGACATCGACGTCTCCGGCGCCGGCGGCGGCTTCCGCACCGACGCCGACGCGAGCGCCGGCACCGGTTTCAGCGCCGCCCGGCGCGTGACCATCCGGGACATCGCCGACGCGACCGGCGTGGCCCCGTCGACCGTGTCCCGCGCACTCTCGCTGCCCGACCGCGTGAACCACACCACGCAGGAGCGCATCCAACGAGCGGCCCGCGAACTCGGCTACGTCGCCAACTCGCAGGCACGCGCCCTGACGTCCGGCCGCACCCGAGCCGTCGCCGTGCTCGTCTCCGACATCACGAACCCGTTCTACTTCGATGTCATCCGTGGCACGCAGCACCAGCTCGCCGGCGCCGGGTGGACGCAGTTGCTCGTCGACACCGAGGAGTCCGCCGATGCCGAACTCGCCACCCTGAGCTCGATCGGCGCGAAGGCCGACGGCGTCGTCCTCACCGCCTCGCGCCTGTCCGACGCCCAGATCGCCCGGTTCGCCGAGCGGATCCCCCTGGTCGTCGTCAACCGTCGCCCCGCCGGGGTGCCCTCGGTGCTCATCGACACCCCCGGCGGCGTCGAGCAGGCCGTGCAGCACCTCGTCTCCCTGGGCCACCGCGACGTGCTCTACGTCGCCGGTCCGGACAGTTCGTGGTCGAACGAACGCCGGTGGAAGGCGCTCGTGCGCGTCGCGAAGCGCCTCGGGGTCCGCGTCGCCCGCATCGGGCCGCACGCGCCGTTCGTCGACTCCGGCGCCGCAGCCGCCGACGCCGCCGTGCACGCCGGGGCCACCGCCTGCATCGCCTTCAACGACCTGATCGCGATCGGCATGCTCGCGCGGCTGCGGGAACGGGGCGTCCGCGTCCCCGAGGACATGAGCATCGTCGGCTGCGACGACATCTTCGGTGCCGACTTCTGCAACCCGCCGCTCACCACCATGACCTCGCCGATCGAACGCGCCGGCCGGGTCGCGATCCGGATGCTGCTCGGCCGGCTCGGTGCGATCCCTGCCGACGAGCTGCCCGGTGAGCACATGACCGGCGCCGTCGCGCTGCCCACCCACCTGACCGTCCGGGAGTCGACGGGTCCCGCGCCCGCCTGACGCTCGCGCACGCCCGCTGCACCCGCCGGCCCCCGCCGCGCCCCGCCGTCCGTACCGTTCTCGAAGGAGTCGATGATGACCCAGACCAGCACCGCCACCCGTCTCGCGCCGCACCCCGACCGGCTGCTGCCCGCCGACCCCGGTGCACGTCAGGTGGCGCGAACCGTCTACGACGCGGTCAAGGACGCACCGATCATCTCCCCGCACGGACACGTCGATGCGGCGCTCATCGCCGCCGACCAGCCGTTCAGCGACCCCGCGTCGCTGCTCATCACGCCCGACCACTACGTGCTCCGGTTGCTGCACGCGAACGGGGTGGACCTGGCCGCGCTGGGACGCGCCGACCTGTCGGGGACCAGCCCCGTGCCTCCCGGTCGCGCCATCTGGCGGAACCTGGCGGACCACTGGGACGACTTCCTCGGCACCCCCGTCCGCTACTGGTTCGAGACCGAGCTGCACGACGTCTTCGGACTGACGGAGCAGCCGTCGGCGGCGAACGCCGACGCCCAGTACGACCACATCGCCGGTCTGCTGGCTTCGCCCGCCTTCCGCCCGCGCGCGCTGTTCGACACCTTCGGTATCGAGGTCCTCGCCACCACCGACGGTCCCGCCGACGACCTCGCCGCGCACGCGCAGCTCGCCGCCGACCCCGCGTTCACCGGCCGGGTGGTCCCCACGTTCCGCGCGGACGCAGTGTTCGACCCGTCGCGGCCGGACTGGAGGCCCGTGGTCGCGTCCGTCGGCGAGGCCGCCGGCATCGACACGGGCACCCACGCAGGACTGTTGGCAGCACTGCGCGCACGTCGCCAGTACTTCATCGAGCACGGCGCGACCGCCACGGACACCGGGGTGCTCGACGCCGGGTCCACGCCCCTGTCCGTCACCGACCGTGAGCGCATCCACGCAGCGGCGCTCCGCGGCGACGTCTCGACAGCCGACGCCACCGCGTACCGGCACGACATGCTCTACCGCTGGGCCGAGATGAGCGTCGAGGACGGCCTCGTCATGCAGCTGCACCCCGGCGTCATCCGGAACCACCACGCACCGACGCTCGAACGCTTCGGCCCGGACACCGGCCACGATCTGCCCGCCGTCGGGTCCTTCACCACGCCGCTGCGGCCGCTCCTGGAGTCGTTCGGCACCGCTCCGGGCTTCCACCTCGTGCTGTTCACCGTCGACGAGACCGTCTTCTCGCGCGAGATCGGCCCCCTCGCCGGCTTCTACCCCGCCGTGTACGCCGGAGCTCCGTGGTGGTTCATCGACACCCCGGCGGCGATCGGCCGCTACCGCTCCGCGATCACCGACTCGGCGTCGTTCACGAAGACCTCCGGGTTCATCGACGACACCCGGGCGTACTGCTCCATCCCCGCGCGGCACGACATGGCGCGGCGAGCGGACGCGGCGTACCTGGCGTCGCTCGTCGTCACGCACGAGATCTCCGAGGAGGACGCCGTCCGCACCGCGCGGCGCATCGTGTCCGACATCCCACGGGCGACGTTCAAGCTGTAGGGGTGCGGGGTGCCGCGTGGTGCGAGGTGAACCAGCCGAGGCGGTACGGTCGGGCGCATGACCGAGCGGGTGACGGCTGCCTACGGCGCTCGCGCTGCGGAGTACACGGCAGTGCTCGGATCGATGGACGCCGTCCACCCAGACGACCGCGCGCTCGTCGACGCCTGGGCAGCGGGACGCCGAGATCTGCTGGTCGACGCCGGGTGCGGCCCCGGTCACTGGACGGCGCACCTCGCTCGGAACGGGTACCGGGTCATCGGGATCGACGCCGTGCCGGAGTTCGTCGAGCACGCACGGCAGACGCACACTGCCTCGGTCGACTTCCGGGACGGATCGATCGATGCGCTGCCGCTCGCGGACGGCAGCGTCGGCGGCGTCCTCGCCTGGTACTCGGTGATCCACCACGAACCCTCGCGGGTCGGCGTGCCACTGGACGAGTTCCGGCGGGTGCTCGCCCCCGGCGGTGGGCTCCTGCTCGGGTTCTTCGAGGGCCCCGCGGTCGAGGCCTTCGACCACGCGGTCGTCACCGCGCACCGCTGGCCGGTCGCGTCCCTGGCAGCGCGGCTGGACGGAGCGGGCTTCGACGTGGTGGACGTCCACACCCGGTCAGCGCCCGAGCACCGACCGCACGGGGCGATCAGCGCGGTGCGCCGCTGACGGATCCCGTCGGCCGTGCCTCCCAGCCGGGGTGTCCCGCGAAGCCGTCTGCACGGTGCGAGGATCGTCGCCCGGCGCGAGGTGGGCGGTTCCGTGCTGGGTTGCCGCGCGGCACGGAGCGATCAAGGTCGCACGGGCCGACCGGAGTTGCACCGTGCGGCGCGCGAGCAGTTCAGGCGGAGGTGACGACGAGCGCAGCCACGATGTCCCGCACCGTGTCGTCGACCGGCCCGTCGATGGAGACGTCGACGGCAGCCTCATCGAGCTGCGGCCGTTCGAGCGTCGCGAACTGGGAGTCGAGCAGCGACGACGGCATGTACTCGTGGTGCCGGTGCGCCTGCCGCTCGGCGATGAGGTCGTGCGAGCCGTCCAGGAACGCGATGACGAGGCCGGGCGCCGACTGCCGGAGCCGGTCGCGGTAGACGCGCTTGAGGGCCGAGTTGGCCATCACGCAGCGGCTTCCGGACGCCTCGACCGCGGCGATGCGCGCGGCGCAGGCGTCGAGCCACGGCCACCGGTCCTCGTCGGTGAGCGGGATGCCCTGCCGCATCTTCTCCTTGTTCGCGCCCGGGTGCAGGTCGTCGGCGTCGACGAACACGGCCGGCTGGCCCTGCTCGGCGAGGGCGTCGGCGAGCGCCTGCCCGATCGTGGACTTGCCGGAACCGGAGACGCCCATGACGAGGACGGGTGGGAGGACAGCGGTGTCGGTCATCCCTCCACAGTATTGACGGGGTGGACAGTCATCCCCAGTTGCCGTAACACCCGTGCGATCCCGAGCCGCGGACCGTAGGTTGGTGGCGAACGTCAGGACAAAGGAGACCTTCGTGGCAGACAACAACGGACAGGCGAACATCGGCGTGGTCGGTCTGGCGGTGATGGGGTCGAACCTCGCGCGCAACCTCGCGTCGCGTGAGGGCAACACGGTCGCGGTGTACAACCGCACCTACGCCCGCACCGAAGAACTCATCAAGGAGCACGGTGACGCCGGCTTCATCGCGTCCGAGTCGATCGACGACTTCGTCGCCTCGCTGTCCAAGCCGCGCACCGCCATCATCATGGTGCAGGCCGGCAAGGGCACCGACGCCGTGATCTCGCAGCTCACCGAGAAGTTCGAGGAAGGCGACATCATCGTCGACGGCGGCAACGCCAACTTCCACGACACGATCCGGCGTGAGCACGACCTGCGCGAGAAGGGTCTCAACTTCGTCGGCACCGGCATCTCCGGTGGTGAAGAGGGCGCGCTCAAGGGCCCGTCGATCATGCCCGGCGGCTCCGCCGAGGCATGGGAGACGCTCGGGCCCATCTTGAAGTCGATCGCAGCGGTCGCCGAGGGCGAGCCCTGTGTGACCCACATCGGCACCGACGGCGCCGGCCACTTCGTGAAGATGGTGCACAACGGCATCGAGTACGCCGACATGCAGCTCATCGCCGAGTCCTACGACCTGCTCCGCCGAGTCGGCGGGCTCTCCGTCGAGGACCTGGTCAAGGTGTTCCAGGAGTGGAACGGCGGCGACCTCGAGTCCTACCTGATCGAGATCACGGTCGAGGTCCTGAAGCAGCGCGACGCCGACTCCGGCAATCCCCTCGTCGACGTCATCCGCGACGAAGCCGGCTCCAAGGGCACCGGCGTCTGGACCGTGCAGAACGCGGTCGGGCTCGGCATCCCGGTCTCCGGCATCGGCGAAGCGGTGTTCGCCCGCGCGGTGTCGTCGAAGCCGTCGCAGCGTGCCGCGGTGCAGAAGGCGTTCCCGGACCGGCCCGACATCGCCGAGGTCCCCGACGGCTTCGAGGACGACGTCCGGGCGGCGCTCTACGCCTCGAAGGTCGTCGCCTACGCGCAGGGCTTCGACCTCATCATCGCCGGTGCCAAGGAGTACGGCTGGGACATCAACCTCGGCAACGTGGCGAAGATCTGGCGGGGTGGCTGCATCATCCGCGCCCAGTTCCTCAACCGCATCGTCGAGGCGTACGACAAGAACCCGGAGCTCGAGTCACTGCTCGTCGACCCGTACTTCGCGAACGCCGTGCAGGAGGGCGAAGCCGCCTGGCGCCGCATCGTCGGGATCGCCGCCGCGTCGGGGATCCCCGCACCGGGCTTCTCGTCGGCGCTGTCGTACTTCGACTCGCTCGCGTCCGAGCGGCTGCCCGCCTCGCTCATCCAGGGGCAGCGCGACTTCTTCGGTGCGCACACCTACCAGCGCATCGACAAGGACGGCACCTTCCACACGCTGTGGTCCGACGACGACCGTCGCGAGGTCGACCAGGAACCGTCCACCCACTAGACCGCGGCACGACCGCACCCTCGAAGGGCCCTGCCGATCGGCGGGGCCCTTCCCACGTCCGACCGCTGTGTGCTCGGTTCAGGCGACGATGCGCTCGCGCGCGAGGTCGGCGACGAGCCGGTCCAGCCGCTGCCCGCGGCCGAGCAACCGACGGGAGCCCGGAGCCGTCCGGACGAAGAAGGTCGCGACCGCCGGGGTGTCGTCCGGCCGGACGTAGTGGATCGCGACCGCGCACGCCCGACGGGCATCGGCGCGGTCACCGTCGCCGCGGACGTCCTCGATCCCGACGTGCACCACCCTGCTCCACCGGATCACGAGCAACCGCGTGGCCTTGCGGTCGTCGAGTTCCCACAGGGAGGCCTCGGTCGCCCCGAACGCCCAGGTCACGCGGGCACCGAGGCTCACCTCCGGCCGGACCTCGGCGATCGCGTCGCGCAGTTCGGTCGTCGGAGCCGCCGGCACGAGCCAGACCGTGGGGTCGATGCGGCGGATGGCGAGCGCGAGGGCCTCGTCAGCGTGCCGGCGTCGCACCGCAGCGGCACGGACGACCGCGACCACGATGACCGTGACACCCAGCGCGATCGCACCGAACTCGACGATCCCGAACCAGGACAGGTCGACGTCGGGCGCCGCCCCGACCACGATGATCCGTGCGGTGAGGAGTGCCGCCCAGATACCCACGATCACCCACCGCAGCGTGGACAGGCGCTGTGCAGCGGACATCGGTGTGCGGTCGGATCGGCGGGCGCGGCCGGGGCGCGGAACGGGATCTGGACGCCTCGGCACACCCCGATCCTCGCACGACCCGATCGGCAGGTGCTGGCCGGGGTCGGTGAACGACCGGGGAACCGCACGCACAGCCGACGAGCGGCCGGGCGACCTACGCTCGGGCGGTGACCACCGAACGCACCACGGACGTCCCGACGCCGGACGACCCATCGACGGACGAACGCCCGGCCGGAGCCCCGCTCCGCCGGCCCGCGGTCCTCGCAGCGGCCGTCGGTCTCGTGGCCGCCGCCGCCTTCCTCGGGATCGCCGAGTTCGGAGCGCTGCTCCTCGGTGGTGCCGGCAGCCCGTTGGTGGCCGTCGGATCAGCGGTGATCGACCTCGCACCGGCCGGGGCCAAGAACCTGATGGTCGCCCTGTTCGGCACCGGCGACAAGGTCGCACTCTTCGCGCTCATGACCGTCATCGTCGCCGCGATCAGCGCCGGGGCCGGGGTCCTCGAGCGCGCCCGGCCGCCCTTCGGGGCACTCGTCTTCGCCGTCGGCGGCGTGCTCGCACTCATCGCGGTGAGCACTCGTTCCGGCAGCGGCACGTTCGACGGCGCTCCCACCGTGTTCGGTGTGGCAGCCGCCGTGATCACCCTGCGGCTGCTGCTCCGCCGGCTCCGGCGCTGGGAGGCCGCAGCGGCCGTCCCGTCGGCGTCACCGCGACCTGCCTCGACCGAGCGCCGCGCGTTCCTGGTCTGGGGCGTCGCGACCGCAACGGTCGCGGTCGTGGTGGGCACGGCCTCCCGGGTGGGGTCGTCCGCGATGCAGGCGGTCGCCGCTGCCCGACGAGCCGTGCGCCTGCCCGCGGCGGCGACGCCCGCACCGGCCGTACCGGGCGGTGCCTCGCTCGACGTCGACGGGATCACGCCGTACGTCACACCGAACGCCGACTTCTACCGGATCGACACCGCGCTGCGCGTCCCCTCGATCGACCCGGCCGACTGGAGCCTGCGCATCCACGGCGCCGTCGAGAACGAGGTGACGCTCACGTGGGACGAGCTGCTGGCCCTGCCGCTGGAAGAGCACATGGCCACTCTGAGCTGCGTGTCCAACGAGGTCGGCGGCGACCTGATCGGGAACGCGCTCTGGCTCGGGTACCCGATCCGGGAGCTGCTGGCCCGCGCGAAGCCGACCGGGGACGCCGACATGGTGCTGTCCCGCAGCATCGACGGGTTCACCGCAGGCACGCCGTTGGACGTCCTGCAGGACGAGGGCACCGAGGCGCTGCTCGCCATCGGCATGAACGGCGAACCGCTGCCCACCGAGCACGGGTTCCCGGCGCGGATGGTCGTGCCCGGGCTGTTCGGGTACGTGTCGGCGACGAAGTGGGTGACCGAGATGGAGGTCACGCGCTTCGCCGATGCGCAGGGCTACTGGACGCCGCGAGGATGGTCGGAACGCGGGCCCGTGAAGCTCGAGTCGCGCATCGACACCCCGCGGAACGGGACGAGCGTGACCGTCGGCGAGCAGGTCGCCATCGCCGGGGTCGCCTGGCAGCCGCACACCGGGGTGAAGGCCGTGCAGGTCCGGGTCGGCTCGGGTGCGTGGCAGCAGGCGGAACTCGCCGAGTCGGTGTCTGCGGACACCTGGCGCCAGTGGGTGCTGCGCTGGACGCCGACCGCGGGGTCGCACCGGATCGAGGTCCGCGCGGTGAGCGCCGACGGCGAGGTGCAGACGAGCGTCGAGCGGCCGCCCGCGCCGAACGGGGCCTCGGGCTGGGCGTCGGTCACGGTCGACGCGAAGTAGCGCGGGCGTCGGGGTCGGGTCGGGGCCGCGCGGCACGCCGTCTGCTGATCGCCGAGGTTCCGAGATCTCGGCATGTCGAGCGCTGGAAACGGCCGTCTGTGCGACCTCGGCGGAAGTGAGCGGCATGTCGCGACCGGTCGGCGAACCAGACGCCGGCCGAACACGTGCAGGTCAGGCGGGGAGCGTCGCGACGACGCAGGTGCCGTCGACCTCGTCGTCCTGCTCGACGACAGCAGTGAACCCGGCGGCCAGGAACGCCGCGACCGAGGCATCCGCCTGCGCCACGGACACCTCGATCACGACCGAACCACCCGGGCGCAGCCACTCCCCCGCTCCCGCGGCGATCCGCCGGTGCAGGTCGAGGCCGTCCGCCCCACCGTCGAGGGCGACGCGGTGCTCGTGCTCCCGCGCTTCGACCGGCATGAGCGCGATCGACGCCGTCGGGACGTAGGGGGCGTTCACCGCGATGACGTCGACGGCGCCGCGGAACCGGTCCGGCAGCGGCGAGAACAGGTCACCGGCGACGACGATCCCGCGGTCGCCGATGTTCTCGGCCGCGACGTCGACGGCGTCCGGGTCGATGTCCGTCGCCACGAGGTCGAGTGCGCCGACCCGGCCGAACAACGCCACCGAGATCGCTCCGGCACCGCAGCACAGGTCGACCACGCGGTCGTAGCGCTGCAACCGACGGGCAGCCTGCTCGACGACGACAGCGGTCCGGGCACGCGGGACGAACACCCCGGGGGTCACCCGGATGCGGTGTCCGTCGAAGGCGGCCCAGCCGAGGACGTACTCGAGCGGCTCCCCGCCGAGGCGACGCTGGAGCAGGGAACGCAGCCGGACGGGGTCACCGGCGCCTGCTTCGAGCAGGAGGTCGGCTTCGTCCTCGGCGAAGACGCTCCCCGCGGCCCGGAGCCGGGCCGCGAGGGCGTCACGCGCGGGATGGGTCACCAACGTTCCGCAGACACGTCACGTCGACGAGACGGTGAGGCGCCGTCGGCTGTGCCCATGGTTCGACGGCTCCGCTACGCTGCGCCGTCGAACATCGACGTGACGGAGCCGTCGTCGAAGACCTCGTGGATGGCGCGGGCCAGGAGCGGGGCGATCGGGAGGATCTCGAGGCGGTCCCAGCGCTTCTCGACGGGAACCGGCAGGGTGTCGGTGACGACGACGCGGTCGATGAACTCGCTCTGCAGCAGCTCGGTGGCCGGGTCGGAGAACACGGCGTGGGTCGCGGCGACGACGACGCCGATCGCGCCGGCCTCCTTCAGCGCCTCAGCTGCCTTGGCGATCGTGCGCCCGGTGTCGATCAGGTCGTCGACGAGCAGGCACCAGCGGCCGGAGACGTCGCCGACGATCTCGTGGACCGTGACCTGGTTCGGGACCAGCGGGTCGCGACGCTTGTGGATGATGGCGAGGGGCGCGCCGAGCTTCTCGGACCAGATGTCGGCGACGCGGACGCGGCCCATGTCGGGCGACACGACCGTCAGCATCGACGGGTCGAGGATCTCGCGGAAGTGCTCGAGCAGCACCGGCATGGCGAAGAGGTGGTCGACGGGGCCGTCGAAGAAGCCCTGGATCTGGGCGGCGTGCAGGTCGACGCTCATGATGCGGTGCGCGCCGGCGGCCTTGAACAGGTCGGCGACGAGGCGGGCCGAGATCGGCTCGCGGCCGCGGCCCTTCTTGTCCTGACGGGCGTACGGGTAGAACGGCGCGACGACGGTGATGCGCTTGGCCGAGGCCCGCTTCAGCGCGTCGACGATGATGAGCTGCTCCATGAGCCACTCGTTGATCGGCGCCGTGTGCGACTGGATGACGAACGCGTCGCACCCGCGGACCGACTCGTCGAACCGGACGTACAGCTCACCGTTCGCGAAGGTCCGGGCATCGGTGGGGACCAGGTCGACACCGAGTTCCTCTGCGATCTCGGCGGAGAGCGCCGGGTGTGCTCGCCCCGAGACGAGGACGAGTCGTTTCTGGCCGGTTGTCTTGATTCCGGACAAGTGCGGTGCTCACTCCCTGACCCGCGTGGGGTCGATGTCGACGACCGGTGGTCGCCAGGATCTATTCGCCGTTCGCGTGCCGAGCAGCCTCGGCCGCCGGTGTGCCGGGTCGGTGTTCCTCGACCCATCCGTCGGTGTTGCGCTGTGGGGCGTAGCTGATCGCGAGCGATCCGGCCGGGACGTCCTTGCGGACCGTCGTTCCGGCACCCGTGTACGCACCGTCACCAATCCTAACCGGGGCGACGAACACGTTGTGCGAGCCTGTACGAACGTGCGAGCCGACCTCGGTGCGGTGCTTGTGCACGCCGTCGTAGTTGGCGGTGATCGTGTTCGCACCGATGTTCGAGTCCTCGCCCACCTCGGCGTCGCCCATGTACGACAGGTGCGGGACCTTGCTGCCGCGCCCGATCTTCGCGTTCTTCGTCTCGACGAAGGTGCCGATCTTGCCATGGTCGCCCAGGATCGTGCCCGGACGCAGGTACGCGAACGGCCCCACCGACGCACCGTCACCGATCACGGCGAGGGTGGCGTCGACCCGGTTCACCGTCGCGCCGGCACCGACCTCGGTGTCGCGCAGCGTGGTGTCCGGCCCGACGACGGCACCGGCGGCGATCGCGGTCGCGCCGAGGAGCTGGGTGCCGGGCAGGACCTCGGCGTCCGGTTCGATCGAGACGTCGAGGTCGATCCAGGTGGTGGCCGGGTCCTGCACGGTGACGCCGGCGAGCTGGTGCCGGCGGACGATGCGGGCGTTGAGCTCGCGGGCGGCGTCGGACAGCTGCGCGCGGTCGTTGATGCCGGCGACGAGCCACGGGTCCGTCAGGGTGACCACGTCGATGCGCCCGCCTCGCGCACTGATCAGCGCAGGGGCGTCGGTGATGTACTTCTCGCCCTGCGCGTTCGCCGTGGTGAGCGACGGCAGGACAGCCCGGAGACGCGTGACGTCGAACGCGTAGATGCCCGCGTTCGCCTCGGCGATGGCCAGCTGTTCGGCTGTCGCGTCCTTGTGCTCGACGACGCCGACGAACGCGCCGTCAGCATCCCGCACGATCCGACCGAGGCCGGTCGGGTCGGGGGCGATCGCGCTGACGAAGGTCGCACCGTTTCCCCCGCCTGCGTGGGCGTCGACGAGCAGGCGGAGCGACGCCGCGTCGAGCAACGGGACGTCGCCGGAGAGCACCACGACGGCTCCGTCGAAGTCGGCGGGGAGCGCCTGGACCGCGACCTCGACCGCGCGGCCGGTGCCGGGGACGTCGTCCTGGTCGACGACGATGGCGTCGGGCGCACGCTCGGTGATCTCCGCTGCGACCAGGTCGCGCTCGTGCCGCACGACCACGGCCACGTGCTCCGGCCCGAGGGACGACGCCGTCCGCAGGACGTGCGCGATGAGCGGCAGCCCGGCGAGCCGGTGCAGCACCTTGGGGGTGGACGACTTCATGCGCGTGCCCTGCCCGGCGGCGAGGACGACGACGGCGATGCGCTGGTCGGTCATGGGTCCATCCTGGCGCACCGGCACTGCGGAGTCCGGTGGAACCGCGGCCCTGTGCAGAACCGTGCGCACAACCGCACCGGTGACGTTCCTTCCCATCAACCTCGGGATGGAAAGCGGGATCGGGCATGCCTGGCCGGAACAAACGATCAGCTACGCCCGAAACGACCAGCTACACCCACACAGCTACACCCACACCTACGCACGCCCCACCCGCGGCTCGGGCTTCACGAACGCCATGAGCACCAGCCCCACGACGAGCACCACCACGATCCCGAGGATCCCGAAGCGCGTCGAGCCGCCGACCGTCACCGCGACACCGAACAGCGCCGGGGCCAGGAACGACGCCGCCCGGCCGGTGGTGGCGTAGAGGCCGAAGAGCTCGCCCTCGCGGCCGGGGGTCGCCAGCCGCGCCAGGTACGCCCGCGACGACGACTGCACGGGCCCGACGAACAGCGCCAGGGTCAGCCCGAGCACCCAGAACCACTCCGTCCGAGTACCGACCGCCAGCACGCCGAGCCCGCAGGCAGCGAGTCCGATCAGCGACACCATGATGAGCGCGCGCGAGCCGAAGCGGTCGTCGAGCCGTCCGGACACGAAGGTGGCGACGCCGGCGACGACGTTCGCGGCGATGGCGAACAGGATGACCTGCGAGGCGGTGAAGCCGAACACCTGCGCCGCGATGATCCCGCCGAAGGTGAACACCGCCCCGACACCGTCGCGGAACACCGCGCTGGCGACCAGGAACGCGAGCACGTTCCGCCGCTCGCGCCAGAGCCGGGCGATGTCCCGACCCAGGTCGCGGTAGGCACCGAACACGCCGCCGGTGTGCCGGCGGTCGGGCGCGGCCTCGGGCACGACGATGAAGAGCGGGATCGAGCTGACCGCGAGCCACACGGCGGCGATGCCGATCGCGACGCGGACGTCCCACTGCCCGGTCGCGACGGTGGCCGGTAGCTGCAGCAGTCCGCCGACGACGCCGTCGCCGCGGAAGTCCTGGATGCACAGCACGAGCAGCAGTACGAGCAGCACGATGCCGCCGAAGTACCCGGCCGCCCACCCGATCGCGGACACCCGTCCGGTGCGCTCCCCCGAGGCGATCTGCCCGATCATGGCGTTGTAGCCCACGCTCGCGATCTCGTACGCGACCGTCCCGATGCCGAGCAGCGCCGCTCCGAGCACCAGGTACGGCTGGCTCGGTGCGACGAAGACCATCCCGCCGATGGACAGCACGATGCCGATCGTGGCGATGAGGACGGACCGGCGGCGGTGCCCGGACGAGTCCGCCAGGCGCCCGATCGCAGGTGCCACGAGCGCGACGACGATGCCGGCGATCGTCAGGGCCGTGGAGACCACCGCGGCGTTGTGAGCGAGTTCACGTTCCACCAACGCCGTGCCCGCGGCGGAGGTGTCGGACACCTTCGCCGGGTCGACGAACGCCCGGCTGGCCAGGTACGTGCTGAACACGAACGTGGTGACGACGGCGTTGAACGCCGCGGACCCCCAGTCCCACAGCGCCCAGGACACGAGCGCGCGCCGGTCGGTGCGCTGCGGCACGACGGCGGCCGGTGAAGCGGTCATGCGCGAACCGTAGCGCGTCCCGGTGACGCACCGGTGGCCCCGTTCCGGGTCACGTGCCGGACTGGGCCCACGCCGCCGGTTCCGGGCCGACGCGCCAGCGGCGGGTCGGCCGTGCCGGTGGGGGGAGGCCCGTGGCGGCCTGGCCACGGGCCTCCCGTCCGCCCTGTGCGGTGTCCAGGACCCGGCGCGCGTCGCGCACGTCGGCTCAGGCGGGGACGCCGCCGGGGTAGACGACCGACTTGAGGGACTCCGGGTCGGTGTCGCTCTCGAGTGCCTCGCGGACCTCGTCGAGGCCGAACCGACCCGTCACGAGCGAGTCGAGGTCGATCTGCCCTGACGCGACCAGGCCGATCGCGACGGGCCACGTGCCGGTGTAGCGGAAGATGCCGGTGACCGTGACCTCGAGGTTCTGGATGTGCTCGACGGGCAGGGTCATCTCGGAGTTGCCGAGCCCGACGAGCACCGCGGCGCCGGCCGGTCCGACGGCCTTGATGCCGTCGGACACGGCACGGGGAGCACCACTGGCGTCGATGAACGCGTCGACCGGGGCGATGTCCGAGGCGACGGACACCACGGTCGGGTCGACGACCTCGGTGGCGCCGTAGTGCAACGCGCGCTCCCGGCGCTCGGGGACCAGGTCGCTGATGACGATCCGGGTGGCGCCGAAGGCCCGCGCGGCCTGGGCGCAGATGATCCCGATCGGACCGGCACCGGCGATGAGGACCGAGGAGCCGGGGACGATGCCGGCCTTGCGGACCGCGGCGATCCCGACGGACAGCGGTTCGAGCAGGGCGCCGGCCTCGAACGAGACGGAGTCGGGCAGGACGTGGGCGAACTCGGCCTCGATCGTGACGAACTCGGCGAAGGCACCGTCGACCGGTGGGGTCGCGTAGAAGCGCATGTGCGGGCAGAGGTTGTAGCGGCCGGCCAGGCACTGCGCGCACCGGTGGCACGGGCGCTGCGGTTCGACGGCGACGCGCTCGCCGACGCGGGCGGGGTCGACGCCAGCGCCGACGGCGGTGATCGTGCCGGACAGCTCGTGACCGAGGACGAGGGGCTCCTCGACGACGAAGTCCCCGATGCGGCCGTGGCGGTAGTAGTGCACGTCGGAGCCGCACACCCCGACGGCGGCGACCCGGACGAGCACGTCGCCCGGGTCGACCTCCGGGACTGGACGGTCCTCGACGGTCAGGTCCTGGGTCCCGAGCAGCACGCTGGTGCGCTGGCGCTGGATGGAGGTCATGGGGTTCTCGCTTCCTCGGCCGCGTCGTCGCGGTCGGACGTGTGGGTGGTGGAGCGGTCGGACGTGTGGGTGGTGGAGCGGTCGGACGTGTGGGTGGTGGAGCGGTCGGACGTGTGGGTGGTCGTGGAGTCGGCTGGAGCGGGCCTCGGGACGAGCCGGGCCGCCGTCGGGTCGCGCAGCAGGTCGCGGAACCCGAGTTCGGCGGCGCCGCGGAGCAGGACGTCCCGCCCGAGGGCTGCCGGCACGACGCGCAGCCGGTCGGTCATCGCGGCCATCGTCTGCGCCCGGACGTCGTTCTCGACGCGGTCCCCGACGTGTCCGAGCAACGTGCTGAGGAACCCGCCGAGGACCACGACCTCGGGGTTGACGGTGTGGATCGCGTTGCGGAGCGCGGTGGCGAGGGCCGTCACCTGACGGTCGACCACCCGCTCGACCTCGGGCCGGTGCTCGGCGAGCGCTGCGGCGAGCGCGTCGAGGTCGTCGGGCGGTGTCCCGGTGACGTCGGTGAGCGCCGACCGCGACGCCTCGGTCTCGAGGCACCCGATGGCGCCGCAGTGGCACCGGATGCCGTTCGCCGCCACGAAGGTGTGGCCGAGTTCCCCCGCGTACCCGTCGGCGCCGCTGAAGGGCCGCCCGGCGCTGACGATCCCGCCGCCGATTCCGCTCGCGCCGCCGTTCAGGTACACGAGGGCGTCGACTCCGCGGGCGCTGCCGTACAGGCGTTCGGCCCAGGCACCGAGGTTGGCGTCGTTCGCAGCCCGGACGGGCAGGCCGAGACGTGCAGCGAGCGGCACCGCGAGCGGTTCGTCGCGCCAGCCGAGGTGCGGGGCGTTGCGGACGGTGCCGTCCTCGACGCGCACGATGCCGGGGACGGCGACGCCGACGCCGACGATCCGGGCGCCTGGGGCTGTCCTCGCCCGCGCGGCGGTCCGGGTGCTCAGGACGTCGAAGATCCGTTCGACCGCGTCGATCGCCCGTTCTGCCGTCGGTACGGTGGCCTGCGGCTCGACGAGTCGGTCGCGCACGGTGCCGTCGAGGGCGACGAGGGTCACCCCGACCGCGTCGATCTCGACCGTGACGGCTGCGGCGAGCACGTCGCCGGACGCACGCACGACACCGCTCGGCCGTCCGACCCCGACGCCGGGGGCACCGGCGGACGGCATCTCCTCGAGCACGAGTCCGGCCTCGACGAGTTCGCCGACGAGCGCCAGGACCGTCGAACGGTTCAGGCCGGTGCGCCGGGTGAGTTCGGCGCGGGTGACCGGGCCTTCCTCGTGCACCAGGCGGAGGACGCGCGCGGCGTTGCCGGGTGTCGTGGTCGGTTGCCGGACCATGGGCCTCCTCGTCGGTCTGTTGGGCGGGTGCGTCGGTGGGTGGGCGGGTGGATGGGTGCCCGAGTCTCGCGCTGAGCGACAGTCCTCGCGCTCGCGGGCCCGCGAAGTGTCGCTCAGCCCGAGTCTCGGCCCCGGCTCAATCCCGGCTCAACCTCGCGACCGCGAGAACGCGGCGTCGAACGAGGCCGACGGCGGTGCGATCGTGCCGAGCTGCCGCACGAACGCCAGCGCCTCGGGTCCTCCGACGAGGCGGTCCATGCCGGCGTCCTCCCACTCGACGCTGGTCGGTCCGGTGTACCCGATGTGGTTCAGCACGCGGAACACGCGCTCCCACGGCACGTCACCGTGTCCGGCGGTCACGAAGTCCCAGCCGCGGCGCGGGTCGCCCCACGGCAGGTGCGAGCCGAGCCGGCCGTTGCGCCCGTCGAGCTGCTTCACCGACTCCTTGCAGTGCACGTGGTACACCCGGTCGGCGAAGTCGAGCAGGAACGCAGCGGGATCGAGGTCCTGCCAGACGAAGTGCGAGGGGTCGAAGTTGAACCCGAACGCCGGCCGGTCCGCGAAGAGCTCGAGGGTGCGCTCGGCGGTCCAGTAGTCGTACGCGATCTCGGACGGGTGCACCTCGAGCGCGAAGCGGACCCCGACCTCCTCGAACACGTCGATGATCGGCGACCAGCGGTCGTGGAAGTCCTGGTACCCGGCGTCGATCATGCTCGGCGGGACCGGCGGGAAGCCCGCGACGGTCTTCCAGATCGACGAGCCGGAGAACCCGGTGACGGTGTCGGCGCCGAGTGCCGCTGCGGCGCGCGCGGTCCACTGGAGTTCCTCGGCGGCACGCTGCCGGACGCCCTCGGCCTCGCCGTCGCCCCAGACGTGCGGCGGCAGGATGTCCTCGTGCCGCTGGTCGATGGGGTCGTCGCACACGGCCTGACCGACCAGGTGGTTCGCGATGGTCCAGACACGCAGTCCGTTGCGTTCCAGGATCGCCTTGCGCTCGGCGACGTACGACGGGTCCGTCGCGGCGCGCCGGACGTCCAGGTGGTCGCCCCAGCAGGCGATCTCGAGTCCGTCGTACCCCCAGTCGCCGGCGAGCCGGGCGACCTCCTCGAAGGGCAGGTCGGCCCACTGTCCGGTGAACAGCGTGACCGGCCGGGAGGCCCGGGTCGGCTCCGCCTGGTCGCTCGCGTCCGTCGTCGTCATCGTCGTCGTCCTTCCGTGCGGTGGTCGAGGTGGGTGCTGTGGTCGAGGTCCGTGCTGTGGTCGACGTCCGTCACCACGACCCGGGTGCGGACCCGGCGGAGACGGCGGCGGGGCGGTCGACGCGCGAGTGCACGTCGACGACCGCGTGGTCGCGGGCCGCGGCCGAGACGGCCTCCATGATCTCGAGCACGTGGAACGCGAGATCGCCCGAGGCCCGGTGCGGACGGTCCGTGGCGATCGCGTGCGCCAGGTCGGCGAGCCCGTACCCGCGACCGGCGTCGGCGTACCCGGCGGAGACCGGCAGCTCTCGCCACTCGCGGTCGTCCGCGGTGGCGATCGACACCGGGTCCGAGAACCGGTTCGGGTCCGGGACGCCGAGGGTGCCGGCGGTGCCGTACACCTCGAAGAGCGGTGCGCGGGTCGCCCACACCTCGAACGAGACGGTGACGGTCGAGACGACGCCGTTCTCGTGCTCGAGGATCGCGACCACGTGGGTGTCGATGTCGACCGGGATCGCCGTGCCGGCGTTCGGTCCGGTCGCGACGGTCCGCTCGCGGGTGGAGCGGGTGGCACTGCCGCTCACCCGGACGACCGGTCCGAAGAAGGTGACGAGGCTGGTCAGGTAGTACGGGCCCATGTCGAGCAGCGGGCCGCCACCGGGCTGGTAGTAGAACGCGGGTGCCGGGTGCCAGAGCTCGTGGCCGGGGGCGCTCCAGGCGACGGCCGCGCCGACCGGGGTGCCGATCAGGCCGTCGTCGATGGCGGCCCGAGCGGTCTGGATGCCGGTGCCGAGCACGGTGTCCGGGGCGCTGCCGACCCGCAGGCCCGCGGTCCGGGCGGCCTCGAGCACCGGTTCGGCCTCGGCCGTGGACATCGCCAGGGGCTTCTCGCCGTAGACGTGCTTGCCCGCGGCGAGCGCCCGGGTCGCGACGTCGGCGTGGGCGGCGGGGATCGTCAGGTTGAGCACCACGTCGACGTCGTCGGCCGCGAGCAGCTCGTCGACGCTCGTGCCGCGCACGCCCTGTGCGGCGCCGACCGTCTGCGCCCGGCGGACGTCGAGGTCGGCGACCGCGACGGGCGACAGGCCGGGCAGGGCCGGGAAGTGCTCGAAGTACTGCTGGCTGATCACGCCGACGCCCACCACCCCGACGCGGAGTACGGGTTCGTTCATCGTGCTGCCCACAGGAGGCCCCTCTCGATGATGGTGCGGAGTGGCTGCGACTCGACGACCTCGAGGCGGTGCCCGGGCGCGGAGACGAACACGCGGCCAGCACCCCACTGCCGTGTCCAGATCGCCGGTGCGGTGACCGGACGGTTCCAGGCGTCGAAGTCGCGCGCTTCCTGCGTGGTGGTCGCGAGGACGTCGTTGTACTCGTCGGACAGCACCCAGTACTGCTCGGTGACGAGGTCGAAGTCCTCGATGCCCTGCGTGATCGGGTGCGATCGTCCGAGGTCGGTGAGGTGCACCGTGTACGGGATGTAGTTGTCGGACTGCTCCCCGACGCGCTCGTCGGGGTGCTTGCCGGCGTGGTGGGCGAACTGGCCGCCGACCATGTGCAGGTAGTCGGCGGTGTTCCGGAACGCGTCCGCGATCCCGCCGTGCCAGCCGGCCAGTCCGGCGCCGCCCAGGACCGCGCGCTGCAGCCCGGCGAACTCGTCGTCGGCGATGGTCGACATGGTGACGACCTGCACGATCAGGTCGACCTCGGCCATGACGGACTCGTCGGCGTAGACGGCCGTCGAGTCCGACACCCGGACGGCGAACCCGTTGTCACGCAGGAACGGGACGAACAGGTCGGTGGTCTCGACGGGCTGGTGGCCGTCCCAGCCCCCGCGGACGACGAGCGCCTGGCGTGTGCCGTCGGCGGCGGTCACGAGGTCGCCGTCCAGCTGCTGCCGTCGGCAGCGCTGCGTTCGACGGCGTCGAGCACCCGCTGCACGTGCAGGCCGTCCTCGAACGAGGGCGCCGGGTCGGTGCCGGCCACGATCGCGTCGACGAAGTCCTTCACCTGGTGGCTGAAGGTGTGCTCGTACCCGATGAGGTGTCCGGTGGGCCACCACGCCGCCATGTAGGGGTGCTCGGGTTCGGTGACCAGGATGCGGCGGAAGCCCTGCTCCCCCGCGGGTGCCGACGACTCGTACAGCCGCAGTTCGTTCATGGACTCGAGGTCGAACTGGATCGCTCCCTCGGACCCGCTGATCTCGAGCGTCAGGCCGTTCTTCCGGCCGGTCGCGTAGCGCGTGGCCTCGAACGTGCCGATCGCACCATCGGCCGCACCGCCGCCGAGTCGGGCGGTGAAGAACGCGGCGTCGTCGACGGTGACCTGCCCGCGCTCGCTCGACGCCGTGCCGGAGAGTCCGACGCCGTCGGCGAGCAGGGGGCGCTCGGTCACGAAGGTCTCGAGCAGACCCGACACCCGGGTGAGCTCGGCGCCGGTGACGTGCTCGACGAGGTCGATCGCGTGCGCGCCGATGTCGCCGAGCGCACCGGAGCCGGCGAGCTCCTTGTCGAGGCGCCAGGTCATCGGGCCGTCCGCGTCGGCGAGCCAGTCCTGCAGGTAGAGCGCGCGGACCTGGCGCACGGTGCCGATCCGGCCGTCCTGCACGAGCTGTCGGGCGAAGGCGATGGCCGGCACCCGGCGGTAGCTGAACCCGACCATGGCGCGGACCCCGTGCGCCCGGGCGGCTGCGGCAGCGGCGGTCATCGCCTCGGCCTGTTCGACGGTGTTGGCGAGCGGCTTCTCGCACAGGACGTGCTTACCGGCCTCGAGCGCGGCGATCGCGATCTCGACGTGCGACGACCCGGGCGACACGATGTCGACGACGTCGATGTCCGGGTCGGCCACGACGGCGCGCCAGTCGGTCGACGCCGACTGCCAGCCGTACTGCACACGAGCGGCCTCGGTGCGTTCCGGGTCGCGCCCGACGATCACCGCCATCTCGGGTTCGACCCCGAGGTCGAAGAACCTGGGGGCGGTCCGCCATGCCTGTGAGTGCGCGGCTCCCATGAAGCCGTGCCCCACCATGGCGATCCGCAGTCGTTCCTGTGCCATCCGCTCGCTCCTTTGCGATCACGTCCTTGCCACAGCCAACACTACCGCTTATGTTGGGCGCGGCAACATTTTGTTTCGACGACGAACGGTGACCACCATGGCAACGACGCCCACCCGTGCAGACAAGTTCTCCTTCGGTCTCTGGACCATCGGCTACAACGGCTCCGACCCCTTCGGCGGGCCGACCCGCCCGGCCCTCGACGTGGTCGAGGCGGTCGAGAAGCTCG
This sequence comes from Curtobacterium sp. AB7, assembly GCF_044909335.1. Classification (NCBI taxonomy): domain Bacteria; kingdom Bacillati; phylum Actinomycetota; class Actinomycetes; order Micrococcales; family Microbacteriaceae; genus Curtobacterium; species Curtobacterium sp. AB7. The sequence continues at coordinate 123,558 of NZ_JBIYED010000006.1, forward strand.
ACGAGCTCGGCGCCTACGGCCTGACCTTCCACGACGACGACCTGTTCGCGTTCGGCTCGACCGACGCCGAACGGCAGACGCAGATCGACCGCCTCAAGGGTGCGCTCGACGCCACCGGCCTCATCGTGCCGATGGTGACGACGAACCTGTTCTCCGCACCCGTGTTCAAGGACGGCGGCTTCACCTCCAACGACCGGCAGGTCCGCCGCTTCGCGCTCCGCAAGGTCCTGCGCAACATCGACCTCGCCGCCGAGCTCGGTGCGTCGACCTTCGTGATGTGGGGCGGCCGCGAAGGCTCCGAGTACGACAGCGCGAAGGACGTGCAGGCCGCACTCGAGCGCTACCGCGAGGCCGTCAACCTGCTCGCCGACTACGTCACCGACAAGGGCTACGGCATCCGCTTCGCCATCGAGCCGAAGCCGAACGAGCCCCGCGGCGACATCCTCCTGCCGACCCTCGGCCACGCGATCGCCTTCACCGAGACGCTCGAGCGCCCCGAGCTGTTCGGCATCAACCCCGAGGTCGGCCACGAGCAGATGGCGGGCCTGAACTTCACGGCCGGCATCGCCCAGGCGCTCTACCAGGGCAAGCTCTTCCACATCGACCTCAACGGTCAGCGCGGCATCAAGTACGACCAGGACCTGGTGTTCGGACACGGCGACCTGCAGAACGCGTTCTCGCTCGTCGACCTGCTCGAGCACGGTTCGCCGCAGGGCGGCCAGGCCTACGACGGCCCGCGCCACTTCGACTACAAGCCGAGCCGCACCGAGGACATCACCGGCGTCTGGGACTCGGCGGCCGCGAACATGCGCATGTACCTGCTCCTCAAGGAGCGTGCGCAGGCCTTCCGCGCCGACCCCGAGGTGCAGGCCGCACTCGAGGCCTCGAAGGTCGGGGAGCTCAGCACGCCGACCCTGAACGACGGCGAGTCCTACGACGCCTTCCTGTCCGACCGCTCGGCCTACGAGGACTTCGACGCCGACGCGTACTTCGGCGGCAAGGGCTTCGGCTTCGTCCGGCTGCAGCAGCTCGCCATCGAGCACCTGCTCGGCGCGCGCTGACAGGCTGCGGGGATGACACAGCTCGTCGCCGGCGTCGACTCGTCGACCCAGTCCTGCAAGGTCACGATCCGCGACGCGGCGACGGGTGCCGTCGTCCGTGAGGGACGTGCCGCCCACCCGGACGGCACGTCCGTCGACCCCCGCCACTGGTGGGACGCCCTCGGCACCGCGGTCGCGGACGCCGGCGGGCTCACCGACGTCGGCGCCGTCGCGATCGCCGGGCAGCAGCACGGCATGGTCGCGCTCGACGCCGACGGTCACGTGGTCCGCGACGCCCTGCTCTGGAACGACGTGCGCAGTGCGGGTGCGGCCGCGCAGATGGTCGAGGAGATCGGACGGGAATCCTGGGTCGCCCGCACGGGTCTGGTCCCGGTGGCATCGTTCACCGGTACCAAGCTGCGGTGGCTCCGCGACGCCGAGCCGGACAACGCCGGCCGCGTCGCAGCTGTCGCGCTCCCCCACGACTGGTTGTCGTGGCGGCTGCGCGGGTACGGCCCGGCCGACGCCAGTCCGCTCGGCCCCGATCTGGACGCACTCGCCACCGACGCCTCGGATGCCAGCGGCACGGCCTACTGGGACCCCGTGCGCCGGGAGTACGACCCGGAGCTGTTCGAACTCGCGCTCGGTCGACCGATGCGCGTCGCCGGCTCCGAGCCGACCGCGGACACGGTCGTCGTGCCGCGAGTGGTCGCCCACGACGAGGCGATGGGGACGCTCGCCGTCGACGTCACGCTGCCGCACAGCGCGGCCGCGCCGGCCGGACTGGTCGTGGGCGCCGGACTCGGCGACAACGCCGGTGCGGCGCTCGGCCTCGGGCTCGCCCCCGGGGACATCGCGGTGTCCCTGGGGACCAGCGGGACCGTCTTCGGCGTCACCGCGACCGAGGTCCTGGACCCGAGCGGGACCGTGGCGGGCTTCGCCGACGGGACCGGGTCGCGCCTCCCGATCGTCACGACGCTCAACGCAGCCCGCGTGCTCGAGGTGATCGGCGGCCTGCTCGGCGTGGACCACGCCGCGCTCGGCGAGCTGGCGCTGCAGGCGCCGGCCGGGGCCGACGGCCTCGTGCTGGTGCCGTACTTCGTCGGCGAGCGCACGCCCAACCGGCCGGACGCGACCGCGTCACTGCTCGGGATGACCCCGGGTACGACCGACCGACCGCACCTGGCGCGCGCCGCGGTGGAGGGCATGCTCTGTGCCCTGGCCGACGGACTCGCCGCGGTCGAGGGCACCGGCGTGACCGTGTCGCGACTGCTGCTCATCGGCGGGGCCGCGCGGAACGACGCCGTCCGGACCGTCGCCGCGCAGGTGTTCGGACGCGACGTGCTCATCCCGGAACCGGGCGAGTACGTGGCGTCCGGGGCTGCGCGTCAGGCAGCCTGGGCGTTGACCGGCGCGCTGCCGTCGTGGGACATCGCGACGACGACCGTGCCGGCGGACCCGCACCCCGAGGTGCTCGAGCAGTACCGCGCCGCGGCGCGCTGACCGAGGAGACCCATGGCACGCACCGACCTCCCGCTCGACGAACTCCGTCGGCACCGACCCGACGTCCGGCGACCGGCCGACTTCGACGCGTTCTGGGCGGACACGATCACCGCGGCCCGGACGGCCGGAGCGGGGACGGCTCCCGTCCTCGCTCCGGCCGACACCCCCGTGACCGGACTCGTCGTCGAGGACCTGACGTTCCCGGGGTTCGCCGGCGATCCGGTGCGCGCCTGGGTCTCGCGACCGCTGGCCGGTCGTGACACCGCGCTGCCCGTCGTGGTCGAGTTCCTCGGCTACGGCGGCGGCCGCGGGCGCCCCGGCGAACGCGTGCACTGGGCCCTCGCCGGGTACGTGCACGTCGTCATGGACACCCGTGGCCAGGGCAGCGGGTGGGCCGGTGGCGACACCCCCGATCCGCACGGCTCCGGACCGCACGCGAGCGGGTGGATGACGAGCGGCATCGGATCCCCCGCGGACCACTACTACCGCCGGGTGTACACCGACGCCGTCCGCCTGGTGGACGCCGTGCGGACGCTGCCCGGTGTCGACCCGGGGCGCATCGCCCTGACCGGCGGCAGCCAGGGCGGCGGCATCGCCATCGCCGCAGCTGCTCTGGTCGAGGCCCACGTCGGACCGATCTCCGCGGTGCTGCCCGACGTCGCGTTCCTGTGCGACTGGGAGAACGGCACGGACGTCGCCGTCGGCGGCCCGTACCTGGAGATCGCGACCTACCTGTCCGTCCACCGCGACGCAGCCGACACGGTCTGGGACACCGCGGCGTACTTCGACGGGGTGAACCACGCCGCCGGCATCACCGCCCCGGCGCTGTTCTCCGTGGCCCTGATGGACGACGTCGTGCCGCCGCGCACGACCTTCGCCGCCTTCAACGCGCTCGGGTCGACCGGCGCGCTCGGCCCGGACGATCGCCAGATCGAGGTCTACCCGTACAACGGGCACGAGGGCGGCGGCTTCCGGCACTGGGAACGCCAGGTGGCGTTCCTGCGGTCACGGGGTGTGGTCTGACCCGTGCAGCGTTCCTGAACCGTCTCCGATCCCACCGGTGCGGCCGACCGCGGCGCGAGCGAGCGGCTCACCAGGCCCGCACACCGATGACCGTGATGGTCGGTCGGTGCCGAGCTCCTGACCCGTCCTCGGTCCTGACGACCGTCCACGACCGCACCGCGCCCGCCGCCGGGCTCACCAGGGTGTGGTCGAGCGGCATCGCGAGCGCCGGGACGACCGAGGTGGGCCAGGTCCCGAGGCCTGCCGCGTGCACGGTCGACGCGGCGTCCTGACAGGATCCGAGTCCGCCGCCACCGAACGCGTCCACCGATGCGTTGAAGTCCCCGGCGACGATGACGTCGGCATCGTCCGCGCACCGCCGCCGCACCCAGTCGAGGTCCGCACGCCACCCCGCGAGTCCGCGCAGGAGGGGCTGCGGTGCGTGCACTGCGAGGATCACGGGGCCTCCGGGAACCGACACGACCAGGGTCTTCACGGGGTCGATGCCCGGGTGCATCGTGGCCTGCGCGGCGAGGTCGTCCCGGACGAGCACGGCGACCTGCGCGCCGGGCTCGGCGAACACGCGCATCGGTCCGCTACCGGATCCCATCGCGGCGGCGACGGCCTCGGCGGCGGCGGACGAGCCGGCATCGGGCAGCACGACCACGTCGGCACGGCCCGCCGAGGCTGCGCGCCCGATCGCGGTGGGCCCGACGAGACCGCCGTTCGTGTTCCACTCGAACACGCGGAGGCCGCCCGCCACGTGCGGCGGACCGGCGTCGAAGCCCCTCGTCTCGAGGACCGCACCGTTGGCTCCCGCGAGGGCGACGAGCACGGCACCGACCGCGAAGGCCATGACACGCGACCGGCGCCGCGCGACGCCGAGGACGATCAGCACCACGGCTGCGACGACGACGCAGACGGACACCACCGCGCGTGCGGGCAGCACCGCCGCGAGCACCGGCGCGCGGGCGATCCCGAGCCACGGGGCGAAGACGAACGCGCTGCCGAGCACCACCACCCCGGAGACGACGACGGGGGCGACGGCTCGGCGGATCAGCACGGTCTCACGGTGCCGTGTCGGGGTGGTAGGACGCCCCCGATCGTGTGTCGGAGCTCTCAGGGACGCATCCGCGGGCGCCGACCGAGGTCAGGCCCGCCGCACCGTGTCCCGGGGGTACTCGCCGTGGCGCTCGAGGTAGGCGGCCGAGAACCGACCAGCGTGGGCGAACCCCCACTGCCGGGCGACGTCGGCGATGCTCGTCCCCGCCGGGTCGGCGTGCAGGAGCTCGTCGCGCACGCGGTCGAGACGGACCCCGCGCAGGTACCCGTTCGGGCTCACCCCGAGCTGCCGCTGGAACGCCTGCTGCAGAGCACGCAGGCTCAGGGAGGCCACCTCGGCCAGGTCGGTGCTCGTGATCGGCAGGTGGGCGTGCTCGTGCACGTACTCGACGGCCCGGCGGATGTGCGCGTTGCGCGGAAGCAGGAGTTCGTCCGGCAGCGTGGCCGAGACGACCGGGTACAGCTCGAGCAGCGCCAGCGCCCCCAGCCGGCCCATCTCCGCCTGCAACAGCGGTGAGACCTGCCGATCGAGCACCGTGTGCGAGATGAGCTTGACCGTGTTCCGCCACATCGTCACCGCCCGGTCGTCGGGTTGCACGGTGTGGTCGAGCTGCACGCCGCCCGACGCCGCACCGCGCTCGCCCGCGACCTCCTCGAGCGATGCCCGGTTGATCTGGACGAGACGCTGGTCGTAGTCCTGGTACGTGAACGCGGCGCCGTCCTGCGGCCACAGCTGCGGCCGGCCCACGGCGCTCACGAGACGGTCGTCGCCCTCGCCGATGAAGCCGGTGCCCCGGGTGATCCACTGCACGACGAAGTCGTCCGACGGCGTCATGACGCCGTCCAGGTGCCCGTCGAACCGGATCGCGCGCAACGTCATCGTCGAGTCACCGACCGCCGAGTACCGGAAGGTGAACGGCTGCGCGGTCGTCTCGGCGCGCCACTCGGAGGCGTCGTACGCCCCGACCAGGAAGTCGCGTGCTTCGTCGACGTCGGCGGACCGGACGTCGTCCTGCACGCGAGCTCGTTCGTCTGTCATCGGTTCACCGAGTGCAGTGTGACGGACGCAGGGCCGCCCGTCCGCACCACTGTCCGAGAAGCGCTCCCCGCGCCCGCCGACGCGTGGACCGGATGTGCACGGCGACGGGACGATGTCCGGATTTCGACCGCCGGGCCACTGCCGACATCCGCGATCCGTCGAGTCATCGGTCCTGGCGCACACCGACGGACTTCCTGCTCGTACGGTCGTCTCATCCAGCGGCATCGGGCCGCTCAGGAGAACACGAGGACGACATGACCACCGTGACCGCAGCTCCGGTCCACCCGATCAGCGCCCCCGAGTACGCCTTCGAAGCGGCCTCGGCGCAGAGCCGACGGAACCGCCACCGTGGCACGTTCAGTGAACTCCGTGACGCGCAGCGTCAGCGCACCCTGCAGATCGCAGCGGTCACCACCGGCATCGTCTCGGTGAGCGTCCTCGCTTCCGCAGCCGCCGTGATCGGACTCTCCGCGTGATCCGGGACGGCGACGCCTTCGAGGACGTCCGTACCCAGGCCATCGACATGACCGCACTCTTCGCAGAACAGGAACGCCACGATGCTTGACCAGAGCACGCTCGAACAGCTCCGACAGAGCCCCCTCGAGTGGCGCCGGCGTGGGCTGACCCCACCCGCCGACCTCGACCAGATCGTCCAGGCCCGTCTCAGCGCGCACATGGGTCACGCGGACCCGTCCTACGCGGACTTCTTCGCAGCCTGACCCCCGACCCCACTTCCTCATGACGCTCCTCACACTCACGCCCCCGGCCATCGAGACGACCGCGCAGCGCACCGCATCCAAGGCCGCCGACGACCTCTTCACGGCGCACGGCGTGATCCCGGTGCGCTTCGAGGACGTCGCCGCGCACGCGGGCATGAGCGTGGACGAACTGACGGCGGCCTACCCGTCCAAGCAGGCGCTCGTGGTGGCGGTCCTGCGACGCTGGCACGGCGCGTGGCGTCGGGCCCTGGACCACATCGCCACCACCTCGGCGGATCCCCGTGACGAGATCCTCGGCATCTTCAGCTACCTGGAGGAGTGCTTCGCGGACGAGGGGTGGCGCGGCTGCGCGTTCATCAACGGACACGCCGAGCTCGGGCGGCAGGACGCGGAGATCGCCGCACTCGCGGCCGAGCACTTCCGCGACGTCGAGAGCCACCTCACGTTGCTCTGCACCCGTGCGGACATGCCGGCGCACATCGCCGAGACCCTGTCGCTGCTGGTCGAGGGCGCCCGAGTCGAGTCAGCCGTGCAGGGATCGGCGAAGCCCGCCCGGAGCGCGCGGCTCGGAGCGGCCATGATCATGTCGGTGTTCGAGGAGCGCACGACGTTCTGACCGCACGTATGATCCGGAGAACCACTCGTCACCGAAGACGGAGACCGGAATGACGCGCACCGAGCCCACCACCGCCGCCCACCACGGCACCCCCAGACCGACCCGGGCCACCGCCTCGGTCGCCGCGATCCTGGCCGAGTCCGCCGTGCGGTACCCGGACGACGTCGCCGTGATCGTCGGCGACCACCGCACCACCTACGCCGAACTGTGGTCCGAGACCCTCGCCTACGCCGGAGCGCTCCGCGCCCGCGGGGTCACCGAGGGATCGCGCGTCGCGATGCTCGTGCCGAACGTCGCGGACTTCGCCCGCGTCTACTACGCCACCCTCGCGCTCGGCGCCGTCGTCGTCCCCGTGCACGCGCTGCTCAAGCGGCGCGAGATCGAGTACCTGCTGCAGGACAGCGGCGCGATGCTGCTCGTCTGCGCTGCCCCGCTGCTGGCCGAGGGCGCAGCCGGTGCCGAACTCGCCGGCGTCGACGTCATCACCGTCCTCGCTCCGGCCGACCACGACGACCACGACGGCCCGGACCGCCTCGAGGCCCTGGCCGCGGCGGCCGAGCCCCTCGACACCTACGTCCCCCGCGACCCCTTCGACACGGCGACGATCCTGTACACGAGCGGGACCACCGGCAAGCCGAAGGGTGCCGAGGGCTCGCACTTCGCCCTGCTCGAACAGGTCAACACGAACCTGATGAGCACCTTCGACATGCACCGCGGCGACGTCCTGCTCGGGGCGCTCCCGCTGTTCCACACGTTCGGTCAGACCTGCACGATGAACACCGGGTTCCGCGCGGGCGCCACCATCGTGATGCTCCCGAAGTTCGACGGCGACGCAGCACTGTCGGCGATGGTCGAGCACGGCTGCGAGATCTTCATGGGGGTGCCGACGATGTACATGGCACTGCTCGACGCCGCGACCCGAGGCGACGCCAGACCGGACCTGCGCTACGCGATCTCGGGCGGCGCGTCGTTGCCGCTGGCCGTCCTCGAGCGGTTCCAGTCCGTGTTCGATGCGCCGATCCACGAGGGCTACGGACTGACCGAGACGTCGCCCGTGGCCACCTTCAACCACGTCGGTCGCGCGTCGCGACCGGGGACGATCGGGACGCCCGTGTGGGGTGTCGACGTCGAGATCGCCGACCCGGCCACGCCCGACGCGATCGTGCTGCTGCCGCACGGTGAGATCGGCGAGCTCGTCATCCGCGGCCACAACCTGATGAACGGGTACCTCGACCGCCCGGAGGACACCGACGCCGCGATCGTCGACGGGTGGTTCCGCACCGGTGACCTCGGCACGAAGGACGACGACGGGTACCTGACGATCGTCGACCGCACGAAGGACATGATCATCCGCAACGGCTACAACGTGTACCCGCGGCAGGTCGAAGAAGTGCTGGCGACGCACCCGGACGTCACCATGGCAGCGGTCTTCGGTGTGCCGCACGAGCTGCACGGCCAGGAGATCGAGGCTGCCGTGGTGCTCCGCGCCGGCGCGACCGTCACCCCCGACGAGCTCGTCCACTTCGTGTCCGACGAGATCGCGGCGTACAAGTTCCCGCGCGTGGTGCACGTGGTCGACGCCCTGCCCCTCGGACCGAGCGGCAAGGTCCTGAAGCGCACGCTGGTCGAGCAGTTCAGCACACCGGTCGACGCGGCGGCCGCTCCGGCCTGAGACACTCGGAGCGTGATCACCAGGCCGCGTTCCGCCCTCCTCGCCGTCGCCCTGACCGCGGGACTCGTCCTGACCGGGTGCACGGGCACCGCGAACGTCGCCGCGAACGACCGGACCACCACGGACTTCGACGTGACCGGCTTCCAACCCGAAGGCGCCGATCCGATGCTGATCGACACCAATGCCGCTGCCGTGGACGTCGTCGGCGTGGACGGCTTGCTGGTGAACCGGACCGGCACGCGCGTCACCGCACCGTCCCACGAGGCCAGGACCCAGCGCGACCGGGCGCACGCCCGCGGGCTCGCGGCGCAGCTGCTCGTCAGCAACTACGCCGACGGCGACTTCAGCGAACCGATCGCCCGGCGGATGCTCCGGTCGGCCGCCAACCGCGCGCACGTCGTCCGCTCCCTCGCGGCAGACGTGCAGACCGGTGGGTGGGACTCGGTCATGATCGACCTCGAGGCGCTGGATGCAGCCGACGCTCCCGGGCTCACCGCCTTCGCGCGGGAGCTCCGTACGGCGGTCGGCGACGACGTCCGGCTCGACATCGCCCTGTCGGCGTCGACGACCGCGGCTGGGTACGCGCGCACGGGGTACGACATCAGGGCACTCCGCGCTCCGCTGGACCACCTCACACTGATGGCCTACGACGAACACGGCCCGTGGGAGCCGGACGCGCCGGGGCCGGTCGGGTCGTTGCCGTGGGCGACGAAGTCCGCCAGGGCGCTCGCCACCCTCGCGCCCGCCGACCAGATCGTGCTCGGCGTCGCCGGGTACGGCTACCACTGGCAGGGGCCGCGACCGGCGGGGCAGCTGTCCGACGACCAGGCCCGTCGTCGCGTCCGGAAGGCCGGCACCACCCCGACCTGGAACGCGACAGCGGGCGAGTGGACGGCGACCCTGCCCAGCGGCGAGGTGCTGTGGTGGTCCGACGCGCGGTCGCTGCGCGAGCGCGTGGCCCTCGCCGAGCGGCTCGGCCTGACCGGGGTCGCCGTCTGGTCCCTGGACCTGTCCGACACGCTGGACACGGTGCACTGACGGCGACCGACGAGCGGACGGGAGGCCCGGTGCGGGCCCGCCACGGGCCTCCCGTCCACCGTCGCGCGACGCAACTGCCGTGGCGGGCTTGACAACGTCGGCTAACGGTCTTAGCTTTTAGCTAACACACTGAGCCATGGAGGCAGTCATGCTCGAACACCTGCGCACCGACGAAGGCACCATCGCGTACGACGTCACCGGCGACGGCCCGCTCGTCGTCCTCGCGCACGGCATGGGCGACAGCCGGCACGCGTACCGGTTCCTGGTCCCCGAGCTCGTCGCCGCCGGCTACCGGGTGGCGAACGTCGACATCCGCGGGTGCGGCGACTCGAGCGCCGACTGGGCGTCGTACCAGCGCGCCGACATCGCCCGCGACCTGGTCGCCGTCGTCCGGCACCTCGGCGGCCCCGCGGTCATCGTCGGGCAGTCGATCAGCGGTGGGGCGGCCACCATCGCCGCCGCCGATGCCCCCGACGTCGTCACCGGCATCGTCGAGCTCGCGCCGTTCACGCGCAAGCAGTCCTTCGATCTCGGCGGCCTGGTCCGGAACCGCCGCCACCGAGCCGGCACTCTGCAGCTCGCCAAGGTGATGACGACCGGGAGCCTGGCCGGCTGGCTGGCCTACCTGGACCTCGCCGTGCCGACGAAGCCGACCGACTGGATCGAGGAACTGGGCCGCATCGAGTCGACACTGCGGCAGCCCGAGCGGATGGCGGTGCTGCGCGCGATGACGAAGACCTCGCCCGCCGACGCCGGTGCACGGCTGTCGGACGTGCGGTGCCCCGTCCTGGTGATCGAGGGCAGCGCCGACCCCGACTGGGCCGTCCCTCGTGCCGAGGGCGAGCGGATCCTGGCCGACCTGCCCGACGGGCTCGGCGAGCTGGCCGTCATCGACGGTGCCGGGCACTACCCGCACACCGAGACCCCGACCGAGGTCCTCGCACTCGTGCTCCCCTTCCTCGGCCGCACGCTCGCGCCGGTCGGTGGCCACCGTGGCTAGGGCTGGACTCGACCCCGCCGCCGTCACCACCGCGGCGGCAGGGCTGGCCGACGAGATCGGGCTCGCGCGGCTGAGCATGAGCGTCGTCGCCGAACGGCTCGGCGTGAAGTCGCCGTCGCTGTACAAGCACGTCGACGGGCTCACCGACCTGACCCGCCGGATCGCGATCCTCGCCGCGAACGAACTCGGCGACGACCTGCGCGACGCGATGCAGGGACTCGCCGGGCGCGATGCCGTCGAGGCGGCCGCACAGACCGTCCGCCGGTACGTGCAGCGGCACCCCGGCCGGTACGAGGCGACGGTCGGGATCCGTCCCACCGGGCCGGACGACCCGTTGGCCGTGGCCCTGGAGCGCACCCTCGCCTCGTTCGCAGCGGCGCTGCGCGGCTACGGACTCGACCCCGCCGACGAGGTGCACGCACTCCGGTTGCTGCGCAGCGTCCTGCACGGCTTCGCGACCATCGAGACGTCCGGCGGGTTCCAGATGCGCACCGACGTCGACGCGAGCTTCGAGTGGATCATCGCGTTCCTCGACCGGGGGTTCCGCGCGACGACCGCTCCTGGCCACGATCCAGGCTCGCTGAACCGGTAGGGTTGTCACGAGCCAACATTCACTGTGGAAAGGTGTGCCATGCCCCTCGACGATGCAGCCCCGGGTCGCGTGCTCGCACCGGGCCAGACCTGCCGGATCCGGATCTGGCACCGAGCCGACCGCAGCGTGACCACCGTGCACGAGTCGGCCGAGCGGCTCTACGAAGCGCCGAACTGGACCACGGACGGCCGTCTCGTGCTGAACGGTGACGGGGTCCTCTGGACGATGCCGGCCGACGGTGCCGCAGCTCCGGAGCGCGTCGCGATCGAGGGCGTCCCGCCCCTGAACAACGACCACGTGCTCGACCCTGACGGCGTCACCGTGCACGTCAGCGCGAACGACTTCCACATCTGGAATGCCCCGCTCGCCGGCGGCCCAGCGACCCGGGTCACCGCGGACGACGGCGGCCTGCACTTCCTGCACGGCGTCAGCCCCGACGGCTCCGAGCTCGCGTACGTGCGGCTCGACCCCTCCGGCGACGCCGTCTGGTCGTCCGGGACCATCCGGGTGATGGGCGTCGACGGCAGCGCGGACCGCGCCGTGACGACGGAGCCCGCTGCCGCCGACGGCCCCGAGTGGACCCCGGACGGCGCGTGGATCCTGTTCAACACCGAGCAGTTCGAGCGGGCGCCCGGACACGCGCAGATCGCCCGGATCCGCCCGGACGGCACCGGGATCGAGCAGCTCACCGTCGACGAGCACGTCAACTGGTTCCCACATCCCGCCCCGACCGACGACGCCGCCGTCTACCTGTCGTTCCCGCCCGGCACCGAAGGGCACCCGGCCGACAAGCGCGTGCGGTTGCGCCTCGTCACCGGTGACGGATCCGTCAGCGCCTGGGGACCCGAGGTCTGGCAGGCAGCCGAGACCATCGTCGAGCTCGACGGCGGGCAGGGCACCCTCAACGTCAACGGGTGGGCGCCCGACGGGTCCGCCTTCGCCTTCGTCGACTACCCCACCGGAGAACCCGCATGATCGTCCACACCGTCTGCTTCACGCTCGTCCACGCCGCCGGCTCCCCGCACGAGGCCGCGTTCCTCGAGGCCGCCCGCGACACCCTGCCGGCGATCCCCGGCGTGCGGGACTTCACGGTGTCGCGCCAGGTGTCCACGCAGAGCGACTTCCGGTTCCAGTTCTCGATGGTGTTCGCCGACCAGGACACCTACTCGGCGTACGACGCACACCCCGCGCACCAACGCTTCGTCGCCACCCGTTGGGCGGACGAGGTCGCGTCGTTCCAGGAGTTCGACTTCGTGCCGCTGCCCGCCTGAGCGCGCGGGTCGTCCGCTGGGCACCTCCAGGTTCCGAAATCGTCGCATCTCGGGGCGATCCGGCGCCGTTCGCGGAACCTCGGGGAACGTGAGCGGCAAGTCCTGGAACCTCGCGGGTCGCGCACGCGACCGTGGGACGGACTGGAGGCACGGTGCCAGCTGGCACCGGGCCTCCCGTCCGCATCTGGTCACGTCAGGGACGTGAGGCGATGAACGCGCGCAGGCCAGCGACGACCAGGTCGTGGTCCTCCATCGAGGACAGGCCGGAGGCCGTCACGGCCGCGACCACCCCGGCTCCGCGGACCCGGATCGGGAACGACCCCCCGGTCACGGCGTACTCGGTACCGAGCCATCCGATCGCAGCAGGATCGACCCCGGCGGCGGAGAGCCGCGCGTCGACGAGGGCGCTCGACTGCTCCATCCGGAGCACGACCGCGGCCTTGCGGTCGATCCAGACGTGCTGGTCCGGGGTGATGCCCGGGGTCGCCGCGCGGAACAGGCAGAGGCCGGGCCGGCGGATGTCGATGCCGACGGCGTGCCCGGCCTCGTGGGCGATGCCGCGGATCAGGGAGCCCAGCTCCCAGGCGTCGTCGTGGGTGAATGCGTCGAGCACGAGGTCGCGCTCCTGCTGTTCGAGGGTGGTGATGCGATCGGACATCGTCGTCTCCTGCTCAGCCCGCGGCGATCTGCGCGCGGGCGGTGTCGACGGTCTCGAGGATCGAGATCGTCTCGTCGAGGGTGTGCAGCGGGGACTCCGTCCGCCCCTCGCCGACGAAGCGTGCCAGGGCGGTGGCCTCCCAGGCCAGGGCCGAGAAGCCCCGCAGTGGTGTCGGGTCCTGCCAGTGCAGGACGGGCGAACCGTGTGCTGCTGCCGCGATCGTGAAGGTCGTCGGGTTGTAGAACGGTCCGGCGAATTCGATCGTGCCCTCGGTGCCGGCGATCGACGCGGTCGTCGGCGTCCGCGCGGCGATGGTCGTGTGCAGGACGGCCTGGGCGGCGCCGTGTTCGAGGACGAGCGAACCGGAGGCGTCGACGCCGGACTCGGTCATCCGGCCCCGTGCCGTCACGCGGTCCGGGGACCCCAGCACCATCGAGGCGAACTGCACGGCGTAGATGCCGAGGTCGAGCAGCGCGCCCCCGCCGAGCTCCGGACGGAACAGGCGGTGCTCCGGGCCGAACGGGATCGCCTGGCCGTGGTCGGCGAGGACGGACCGGACGTCCCCGAGGGCACCGTCGGCCAGGAGGGTCCGGAGCACCGAGGCCTGCGGCAGGTAGCGGCTCCACATCGCCTCCATGACGAACACGCCGGCTGCGCGGGCGGCATCGGCGACCGCACGTGCTTCGGCAGCGGTCACCGTGAAGGGCTTCTCGACCAGGACGTGCTTGCCGGCGGCGATCGCGGCGAGGGCGGTCGGCGCGTGGTCGCTCTGCGGCGTCGCGATGTACACGACGTCGACATCGGACCGTGCCAGCAGCGCGTCGACGCTGCCGAGCGCTGTCTCGACCTCCCGCTCCGCGGCGAACCGTTCGGCCCGGTCGAGCGAACGCGAGGCCACCGCGACGACGCGTTGGGCGGTGTGGGCACCGAGCGCGTCGGCGAACTCACCCGCGATCCAACCGGGGCCGATGATGCCCCAACGCAGGGCGGGTTCGCCGGAGTCGGCGGTGAAGACGTCGGGTGCAGGCAGGGCGCTCGGGATCATGGTGGCGAGGTTAGCACGAGCCAAGTCAACGTGCGGGCGATGCGGAACGACAAGGCCGACGTCGTGCGACGACGATGATGTCGTTCCGCGTCAGCGCGCGACAGGCCCCGTCGACTCGCGCACCACGAGCCCGGTCGGTGTCGCGACACGACGCCGCGCACCACCGTTTCCCGAGGTCCGGTCGAGGACCGCAGCGAGCGCCGCGTCGACCGTCGCCTCGACGTCCTGGTGCACCGACGTCAGGCGGTGGTAGCTGAGCGATGCGAGGTAGCTGTCGTCGAAGCCGACCACCGACACCCGCCCCGGTACGTCGACCGCGTGCTGCGCGAAGACGGCGAGCAGGCCGGTGGCGCACTGGTCCCCGCAGCAGATCACGGCGGTCGGCAGGGCGTCGCGGGCGACGAGTGTGCGGGCGGCTGCGGCGCCACCTTCTTCGCTGAAGCCGCTGGGGACGACGTCGGTCTCGGCTGCGAGTCCGGCGCCCTGCATCGCGTCGCGGTAGGCGGTCGCGCGATCGAGGCCGACGAGCCCGTCCTCGCCACCGACGTACGCGATGCGTCGGTGGCCCAGGTCGACCAGGTGCTCGACCGCCGCGCGGAGCCCGCCGACCTCGTCCACGTGCACGTTGTCGGCGTACGAGGCATCCGTCCACTCACCGAGGAGCACGACCGGCACGAGGCGGCTCGCTTCCTGGAGCGCGGTCGCGTCGGGGTCGGGGTTGAACACGACGAGGGCCTCGACGCGTTCGCCGAGCAGGTCGGCCACGACCTGGTCCGTGGTCCGCTCGGCATCGGCGGGCCCGAGGGCGACACCGAAGCCCTGCTCGGCCGCACGGGCGAAGAGCCGTTCGACGAAGCGCACCTGGAACGGGTTGCGCATGCTGAAGACCGCGCCGATGAGTCGCGTGCGGCCCTCGCGGAGCAGCCGGGCCGAGGTGTGCGGGCGGTAGCCGAGCTCAGCGGCCGCCGCGAGGATCCGGTCGCGGGACGCCGCACTGGGACCGGGGGCCCCGCGGAGCACGAGCGAGACGAGCTGCCGGGACATCCCGACGTGCTCGGCGACGTCGCGCATGGTCGGCAGGCGGCCACCGGTGGGGCGCCGCTCCGGCAGGTCGTCGGTCCCCGTCGTCACCCGGCCAGTCTGGCACGTGCGAACGGCTCGACCGGGCGGCTAGGTTCGAGCCATGCCGAGCCGTCGCCTCATCCACCACCTCGGGGTCTTCGCCAGCGACTTCGCCGCGAGCGAGGCGTTCTCCACGGCGGCACTCGCGCCGCTGGGGGTCGAGGCGGGCTACCGCACCGAGTCCGTCGCGGAGTACTGGACCACCGGCCAGAACACCCCGAGCGTCTCGCTCGAGACCGCACCCACGACGGCGGCGGTGACCCGTGGTCTGCACCTGGCGTTCGAGGCGGCGAGCCGCACCGAGGTCGATGCGTTCCACCGGGCGGCCGTCGCGTCCGGCGGGGTCTCGCGCCACGAGCCTCGGTACTGGCCCGAGTACCGCGCCTACACGGCGTTCGTGAGCGACCCCGACGGCAACAACGTCGAGGCGCTCGTCAAGGAGCACTGAGCGCGGCGACGCGGCCCGTCGGTCCCCTCAGCGCGCCTGCAGGCGACCGTTCGCCGACGCGGCAGCGTCGGTCATGCGCCGCAGGAACGCCAGGACGACCCGCGTCTCCTCCGGGTCGGCGTCCCGCACCGTCGCGGCGATCTCGGCACCGGAGAACGCGAGGAACCGCCCGCTTTCCGCACGCGCCGACTCGGTCGGCCGCAGGGTCACGCGACGCCTGTCGACGCTCTCGCGGTGCCGGGTGACGTGCCCGGCACCCTCAAGGCGGTCGAGCAACACCGACGTGGCGCCCGACGTCATGCCGATCCGCCGGGCCAACTGCGCCGGGGAGAGTGGCTCGCCGGCTTGGTCCGCCCACACGATCTGCCCGAGGGCGTTCGCGTCGGAACCGGGCAGACCGATCCACGACGACAGGTGGCGCTGGAGTTCGTCGAAGGTGACGGCCCAGTCGCGCAGCGCGTGCATGACGGCCACCTCGTCGTCGGACCACACCGTGGTGAGGGGGTCGATGTCGGGCATCCAGGTTCCTTTACTGTGCAGTTGCTTTACTGTAAAGCATGACCTCACAGCACGCAGTGATCTCCGGAGCCAGCATCGCAGGCCTGTCCGCCGCCTGGTGGTTGCGCCACGTCGGCTGGCAGGTGACGGTGATCGAACGTGCGCCGTCCTTCCGCGACGGCGGGCAGAACGTCGACGTCCGCGGGGTCGCCCGCGAGGTACTCGACCGCATGGGCCTGGTCGATGCCGTCCGCGCCCGCAACACGACCGAGACCGGCACGGTGATCGTCGATCGTGACGGTGCCGTCCGGTCCGAGCTGCCCTCCGACGGTCCGGACGGTGCCACCGCCGAACTCGAGGTCCTGCGCGGCGACTTCGCCCGGGTGATCCTCGACGACCTGCCCGCCGACGTCGACATCGTCTACGGCGAGACGATCCAGGACGTCGTCGACCACGTCGGCGGACGCCGGGCAACCGTGACCACCGACGCCGGACGGGTGCTCGACGCCGACCTCGTGGTCATCGCCGAGGGCGTCCGCTCCCGCACCCGCGACCGGCTGTTCGCCGCGGAGGGCGAGGTCGACGAGCGCGACCTCGGGGTGACCATGGTCTTCGGCACGATCCCGCGCACGCCGTCCGACGACGACCGGTGGCGCTGGTACAACGCCGTCGGCGGCCGTCAGGTCCACCTGCGCCCGGACCCGTACGGCACGACCCGGGCGATCCTGGCCTACGCCGGCGGCGACGACCTGGTCGGCCGCTCGCGGTCGGAGGCCCTGGCGACGCTGCGGACCCGCTACGCCGACGCCGGCTGGCAGACCGAGCGCGTGCTCGACGGGTTCGACGGCTCGGACGACGTCTACCTGGACGAGCTCACCCAGATCCGGATGCCGCGCTGGCACCGCGGCCGTGTCTGCGTGATCGGCGATGCGGCCTGGTGCGTGACGCCGATGGGCGGCGGTGGCGCTTCGCTCGCCCTGACGAGCGGGTACGTTCTGGCGGCATCGGTCACGGCGGACGAGGATCTCGACCGCGCGCTCGACGCCTTCGACGCGTGGATGCGCCCCCTCGTCGACAAGATCCAGGGCATCCCGAAGGGCATCGTGCACTTCGCGTACCCGCAGACCCGGCTCGGGCTCGCCGCCCGGGGTGTGGCGGACAAGGTGCTGCTGTCGGCGCTCTTCCGACCGCTGGCAGCACGGCTGACCCGCGTCGCCGACAGCGATCGCCCCCTGCCGCCATTGCCCGGGGCGACGCAGCAGGGTCGGCAGTAGCGCCGCCGAAGCCGGCGGATCGTGCGCCCTGATCCGACCGCACGGTCCGCCGGCCCGCCAGCACGGCGTCAGATCATCCGACCTCCCACTCGACGACCCGCGGGTCGTCCAGCGTCACCTCGTGCACCGGCCCCGTGACCTCGACCGTGGCGCGCGATGTCGCAGAGCCGGGAACGGGCCGTCGGACCGCCCCGCCGCCGGACGCGACGATCCCACCTGCCGGTACCGTGCCTCCCGGTCGTGACGCCGCCGCGTGGGAGGCGACCCAGACCTGCACGTCCCCGGGTTCGACGACCCGGCGCATGCGACGGTCGGTGAACGCGAACCGCTGGACGGGGACGCGGAAGCGGACCCGGGTGGACTCCCCCGCGGCGAGCGCGACGCGCGCGTAGCCGAGCAGCTGGACCTCGGGTCGGGTGACGCTGCCGTGCACGTCGTGGCCGTAGAGCTGGACGACGTCCTCGCCCGCGTGTGCGCCCGTGTTCCGGACGGTCACCGAAGCGTCGAACCACCCGTCGGAAGGCACCGACGCGTCGACCGTCAGCTCCTCGTACGCGAACGTCGTGTACCCGAGGCCGAAGCCGAACGGACGCACCGGGGTCGAGTCGGCGGCGGTGACGTCCGAGGGTCCGCCGAGCCTCGGGTGCAGGTACGTGTACGGCTGGGCGCCGGCGGCACGCGGCAGCGAGACGGGCAGGCGGCCGGACGGTGACGCGGCGCCGGTGAGCAGGTCGGCGATGGCGGTGCCGCCCTCCTCGCCGGGGAAGAAGGCCTGCACGACGGCCGCGGGACGGAGCGAGCCACCGGCACCGTGGTCGGCCCCGGCGTCGCCGTCGAGCGCCCACCCGATGGCGTACGGCCGCCCCGTCAGCAGCACCATCACGGTCGGCGTGCCGGTGGCGACGACCGCTTCGACGAGCGAGCGTTGCACACCCGGCAGGTCGAGCGACTCGGTGTCGTTGCCCTCGCCGACGGTCCCGCGGCCGAACAGTCCGGCCTGGTCGCCGACGACGACGACCGCGACGTCGGACGCAGCGGCCACCGCGACGGCGTCCGCGAACCCGGCACGGTCGGACCCGGTGACGGCGCACCCCGCGGCGGAACGCACGGCATCGTCGCCGAGGGCGTCGACCATCGCCTCGCGCACGGTCGGGATGGCGAAGCCGAGCGGCAGGTCGGGGTGCGACGCGAGCACGTGGTTCGCGAAGGAGTAGCAGCCCTGGAGGGCCTCGGCGCGGTCGGCGTTCGGGCCGATGACGGCGACGGACGCTCCGGCGCGCAGCGGCAGGACAGGCGTGCCGGCCGGCACGTCGTGGTTCGAGAGCAGCACCAGCGACCGCGCCGCCAACTGCTTCGCCAACGACCGGTGCAGCGGCGTGTCCAGGTCGATCCCGGTGGGCGGTTCGTCCTCGAACGCCTGTGGGTCGAGGAGCCCCAGTCGCTCCTTCTGCCGCAGCACCCGCAGGACGGCGCGGTCGACGAGGGTTTCGTCGACCAGACCGGACCGCACCCGCTCGACGAGCGGCGCGAGGTACGCGTCCCCGGTGGGCAGCTCGACGTCGATGCCGGCCTCGAGCGCGAGCGCCGCGGCGTCGCCACGATCGGCGGCGATGCCGTGCATGACCTCGAGGAACGCGACCGAGAAGTAGTCCGCGACGACGGTGCCGTCGAAGCCGAGGTCGTCACGCAGCAGGCCGGTGAGCAGTTCGCCGTTCGCCGCGACGGGCACGCCGTCGATCTCGGCGTACGAGTTCATGACGCTCCGGGCGCCCCCGTCGCGCAGGGCCATCACGAACGGCGGCAGGTACACGTCGGCGACCTCGCGCGCGCCGACGTGCACGGGCGCGTGGTTCCGCCCCGCCTGCGAGGCGGAGTACCCGAGGAAGTGCTTGAGCGTCGCGTCGACGCCGGCCGCCTGCAGGCCGCGAACGTAGGCGGTCCCCACGGTGCCGACCAGGTACGGGTCCTCGCCGATGCACTCGTCGACCCGCCCCCATCGCGGGTCGCGCACCACGTCGAGCACCGGGGCGAGCCCCTGGTGCACGCCGAGCTGCCGCATCGACGCGCCGATGGCGGCGCCGACCTGCTCGACGAGGGCGGGGTCGAAGGCAGCACCCCACGCCAGCGGGGTGGGGAACGTCGCGGCCTTCCACGCGGCGAGCCCGGTCAGGCACTCCTCGTGCACGAGCGCTGGGATCCCGAGCCGGGTCTCGCGCTTGAGTCGCCGCTGTTCCGCCCACAGCCAGGCCGCGCGGTCGTCGGGTTCGACCGGTCGCGTTCCGTAGACGCGGGTGAACTGGCCGATGCCGTCGCGGGTGATGTCCGCCAGGGTGCGGCCGTCGGCGGCCGCCGCCATCTCACCCTGCATGGGCGCGACGACGCCGGTCTGGTCGAGCCAGTAGCCGACGAGCTGCGCCGCCTTCTCGTCGAGGGTCATGGCGGCGAGCAGGGCGGTGGCGCGGTCGGGTCCGGTCGCGTCGGGTGCGTCGTGGTCGGCCTGGAGGCGCGGCTGGCGTCCGGTGTCCCGGGTCGCGTCCGTCGTCGTCACCCCTTCACCGCCCCGGTCAGGCCGCCGACGATGCGGCGCTGGAAGATGGTGAAGAACACCAGTGCCGGGATCATCGACATCGACGTGAACGCCAGCACCTTGGCCGTGTCGACCGAGTACTGCGACGAGAACGCCTGCACGCCGAGCGGCAGTGTGTAGCTGCCCTCGTTGTTCAGGATGAACAGCGGCAGGATGTAGCTGTTCCAGCTCGCGATGAACGCCAGGATGCCGACCGTGACGACACCCGGCAGCGACAGCGGCACGACCATGCGGAAGAAGAACCCGAGGCGGCTTGCGCCGTCGATCGACGCTGCCTCTTCGAGCTCGTCGGGGATCGCCCGCAGGAACGGCACCAGGATGATGACCGTGGTCGGCAGGGCGAAGGCGATCTGCGGCAGGATCACGCCGGCCAGGCTGTTCGTCAGCCCCAGGTCCTTCACGAGCAGGTACAGCGGCGTGATCGCGACGGTGATCGGGAACATCAGACCGGCGGCGAACAGGGCGTACAGCGCACCGCGGCCGGCGAACCGGTAGCGGGCGAGCACGAAGCTCACCATCAGGCCGAGCACGACGACGCCCGCGGTGGTGGTCACGGCGCTGATCGTCGAGTTCGCGAGCTGCTGCCAGAAGATCCCGCTGGACAGCACGGATCCGTAGTTGCCGAGCTCGAACGGCGCGGGCAGCCCGGCCGGGCTCGTGGTGATCTGCGAGTTCGTCCGGAAGCCGCCCAGCACGATGTACAGCACCGGGGCGAGGTTGGCGGCGACGAACAGGATCGCCACCAGGTAGGTGAGCGGGTTCGCGCGACCGATGGCCGCGCTGGACCGCCGCTCCCGCGTGGCCCGCCGCCCGGGGGCGACGATGCTCGTGGTGGCCATCAGTTCTTCCTCTCGGTGAGTGCACCCGCGGTGTCGCGGCGGAGCACGAAGCGCTGGTAGATCAGGGCGACGGCGAGCGAGATCACGAACATGACCACGGCGACGGCGCTGCCGAAACCGAAGTTGCCGGACGTGCGACCGTTGGCGACCATGTACGTCGCCATCGTCGAGGTGCCTGCGGTCGACGAGATGTACTGCCCCCAGATGATGTAGACGAGGTCGAACAGCTGCAGTGAGCCGATGATCGACAGGAACGCCCAGATCCGGATGGTGGGGCCGAGCAGCGGCAGGGTGATCCGCCGCTGGATCTGCCAGTAGCCGGCACCGTCGATGGCCGCCGCCTCGAACAGCTCCTCGGGAATGCTCTGCAGGCCGGCCAGGAACAGGATCACCGCGAAGCCGATGTACTTCCACGAGATGATCACGAGCAGGGTCCAGATGGCGATGTCCGGGTTGGACAACCAGTCGGCCCGCAGCCCGCCGAGGCCCATGCCCTGGAGCAGGTCGTTCACCGCGCCGTTCGACTGGAGCATCAGGCTCCAGCCGGTGCCGACGATCACCTCGGAGATGACGTACGGCACGAACACGAGCACGCGGACGAGCCCGCGGCCGTGCATCTTCTGGTTGAGCAGCAGCGCGAGCACGATGGCGATCGGCCCCTGCAGCACGAGGGACAGCACGACGATGAAGCCGTTGTGCATCAGGACCGCGTGGAACGCCTTGTCCTGGAAGATGATCAGGTAGTTCTGCAGCCCCACGAAGTCGGTGGGCGGGCCGTAGCCCTGCCACTTGAAGAACCCGTAGTAGGCGGCCAGCACCACGGGCAGGATCACGAACGTGACGAAGACGATGACCGCGGGGCCGGCGAGCACCGCGATCTCGACGCGCTTCCGCCAGTCCGCGATGCGGCGCGTGGACCGCCGTCCGGCGGGGAGCGGCGTACCGCTCCCCGCCGGGGACGTCCCCGCGGCCGTGTCCGACCCGGTGGCCGGGGTCGTGCCGAGCGAGGTGTCGAGGGTCATGGTCAGCCCTTGGCCGCAGCCTGGTTGGTGGTGTCCACGATGTCCTTCGCGCTGCCCTTGCCGGCGAGCAGGTCGACGACGCTGGTGTTCAGCGCGTTGCCGACGTTCTGGCCGTACAGGGTGTCCAGGTACTGCGAGACGAACGGGGCCTCCTGGTAGGCGGCGAGGGCCGACTTCAGGTAGTCCGCGTCGACGACCGACTGGGCTTCCTGGTTGACCGGGATGGCCTGGAACGCCGTGTAGTAGGCCTCCTGGTTGTCCTTCTGCACGATGAAGTTGAGGAAGTCCGTGCAGGCCTTCTTCGGGGCCTTCGCCGAGCAGGAGTTGCCGTCGACGCCGCCCATCATCGACTTCGGGTCACCCTTGCCACCGTCGATGGTCGGGAACGGGAACCAGCCGAGGTCGGCCAGCGGCTTGCCGTCCGGGGTGAGCGAGCTGATCACGCCCGGGTCCCACGCCCCCATGAGCTCCATGGCGGCCTTGTGGTTGGCGAGCAGACCGGCGGAACTGCCGGCACCCTGCTGCGCGGCGGTGGTCAGGAAGCCGTTGTTGAACGGCTCGGTGGCGTTGAAGTCCTCGAGCTGCTCGCCGGCCTTCGTCCAGCAGGCGTTGTCGAACTTGAGCGACTTCGCCGCGCCCTCGAGCGTCTTCTGGCTGCACTCGCGCAGCGCGAAGTTGTAGTACCAGTGGGCGGCGGGCCAGGCGTCCTTCGCGCCGACGGCGACGGGGTCGATGTCGGCGGCCTTGAGCTTCGCGATGTCGTCGTTCAGCTCGTCCATCGTGGTCGGGGTGCCGTCGATGCCGGCCTTCTGGAACAGGTCCTTCGAGTACCAGATGCCCTCGGGGAGCACGGCGCCCGGCATGGCGTAGGTGGCGCCGTCCTTCTCGTAGCCCGCGAAGGTCCCGGCGCTGATCGACTTCTTCGCGTCGGCGCTGATCGAGTCGGAGATGTCCATGAGCTGCCCGGCGGCGATCATCGCGTCCATCTTGCCGCCACCGCGCTGCAGGAAGACGTCCGGTCCGTCGCCCGAGTTGAGCGCGGTCTGCAGCTTGCCGTCCAGGTCCTCGTTCTGGATGGCCTGCGTCTTGATGGTGACGTTCGGGTACTTCGCCTCGAACGCCGTGACCGTCGAGGCCCAGTAGGCCTTGCCCGGTCCGGTGGTGGAGTTGTGCCAGAAGGTCATCGTGACCATCCCGTTGCCGTCGTCGGCCGCGTTGCCGCCTGCCGAGCAGCCCGTGGCCACCAGTGCTGTCGCCCCGATCAGCGCGATGGCTGCCGCGGCACGGATCTTCCTCGTCATCGTGGAACTCCTCGTGTCGTCGTTGACATGCAGCGACATCCACTGCCGCTGCGGAGAGCGTGCCAGGTGCTCCTGCCGCTTGTCAATCGATATCGATAACGTTTTCTACGCCGTTTCGACGCCGCATCAGCGGTACGGTGAGCACATGGACTCGGCACTCGGCGCGCGTCCCGGTGCCGGCCGGGTGACGATCGGCGACGTCGCACGGGTCGCGGGGGTCTCGATCCCCACCGTGTCGAAGGTCATCAACCAGCGCGACGGCGTCGCCGCGGCCACGATGATCCGCGTGCAGCAGGTCGTCGCGGACCTCGGCTACGAGACGTCCCTGGTCGCCCGCAGCCTGCGGAGCTCCCGCACCGGGGTCGTCGGCATCCTGGTGCCCGAGTTCGAGCCGTTCTCGACCGAGCTCCTGCGCGGCATCTCGAGCGCGACGACCGGCACCGGCTACGAGCTGCTCGCCTACGCCGGCCTGATGACCGGCGCCGACCGTCCGGGCTGGGAACGCCGGTCGCTGTCACGCCTGTCCGGCACCCTCATCGACGGCGCCATCGTCGTCACCCCGACCACGGCCCTGTCGAGCTCGTCGATCCCGGTCGTCGCGATCGACCCGCACACCGGACCCGAGGGCCACGCGACGGTCGACGCCGACAACGAGGGCGGGGCCGTCCAGGCCGTCGAGCACCTGCTCGCGCTCGGGCACACCCGGATCGCGCACCTGCGCGGCCGCGTCGACCTGGCGTCCGCCCAGCTGCGCGAGGCCGGGTACCGCTCCGCACTGACCGCCGCCGGACTCACGATCGACGAGCGGCTCGTCCGCGACGGCGACTACCAAGAGGAGCAGTCCGCGGCCGTGGCGCGGGACCTGCTCACGATGGACGAGCGACCGACCGCGGTGTTCGCCGCGAACGACTCGTCGGCCGTCGGTGTGCTGCGGGCCGCGGCGGAGCTCGGCCTGCGGGTGCCGGAGGACCTGTCCGTCGTCGGGTTCGACGACGTCCCCCAGGCGTCGATCACGGCACCACCCCTCACCACCGTCTCGCAGCCGCTTGCCGAACTCGGGTCCCGCGCGGTCGAGATGCTGTTGACGATGCTCCGTGGCGAGGCCGCGTCGGACCACGTCCGCCTGTCGACCACGCTGCGGGTGCGTTCCAGCACCGGCCCCGCGCCGCGCGCCTGATCGCTGATCAGCGGCGCAGGGTCTGCTTCGGGTACTCGCCGAACCGTGCCGCGTACGACGCCGAGAACCGGCCGAGGTGCGCGAACCCCCAGCGTCGGGCGACGTCCCCGATCGCTCCGACCTGCGGGTCGAGTGCGAGGAGTTCGCTGCGCACGCGGTCCAGACGGACGTCCCGCAGGTAGGTGAGCGGGGACACGTCGAACACCCGACGGAACGACTCCTGCACCGACCGCACGCTCAGGCCGGCCACCGCGGCGAGGTCGGCGATGGTCACGGTCTCGGACGCATGCGCGTGGACGTACTCGACGGCGGCGCGCAGCCGGGCGTTCCGCGGCAGGGCCAGTTCCGCCGGCAAGTCGTCGAGCTGCGGCGGGAAGGTCTCGAGGAACGCGGCGATCGCGAGCGACTTCGCCTCGGTCCAGGTCTCCGAGTCCGGGCCGCCGACACGGAGCGCGCGGGACAGCGCGGCGAGGGCACCCTGCCACCGGCCGTACATCGCCTTGTCCGGTTCGCGCGCGTGGTCGAAGCGGAGCGGCCGGTCCCCCAGGTCGAGCTGTTCGCCGGCGATCCGGTGCACGAGCTCCCGGTCGAGGTGCACCAGGCGCTGGTCGTGGTCCTCGGCTGCGAAGACGAACGCGGTGTCGCAGGGCAGGAGCGTCGGCACGTTCCGGTGCAGGTCCACCCGCTGCCCGGCGACGTCGAGGTGGGCGCTGCCGCTCGTCATCCACGCGACGATGTAGTCGGTGCTGATCGGCATCGCACCGCGCAGCACGCCGCGCATCTGGGACCGACGGATGCTGATCTCCGTGTCGCCGACCGCGGTGTAGCGGTAGACGAACTCGCTGCCGGTCTGCTGGGCGGACCACTGCTCGGCACCGTGCACCGTGGCCAGGTCACGCGCCGCGGACTGCGGATCGATGCCGGACACCTCGAAGCGGACCGGCTCGCTCGCGCGCCCACCGGCGCGCGGGGCCTCGGAGGGGTCAGTCACGGTGCATCGCCCCCGTGCCGGACACCCGAACCTGACCGCGCGACTCGTTATGTGGATACGCTGACCCGGTGAGCACGGCGTACGGTGGCGCATACCCGACCGGTTCGAAAGGGGCGCTCCCGTGAGCGATCTCGACCTCGTGGCGGCACTGACGCGACTCGAAGCAGCGGTGTCCGCGCTGCGAGCGCGGCTGCGCGAGCAACTCGACGTGTCCGGCAGCGACCTGACCGTGCTGCAGTTCGTGTCCCGCGCCGAAGCGGCCGACCGGACCGTCCGCGTGAAGGACCTCGCGCAGCACCTCGGCCTGACCGGACCGGCGGTGACCGGCATGGTGGACCGACTCGAGCAGAGCGGACACCTCAGCCGTGTGCCGAACCCGGCCGACGGGCGGAGTCGGCACATCGAGCTGACCGAGACCGCAAGGCGTGACTACTCGATCGCCATGGACGGCACGAACAAGCACCTGCACGAGCTGTTGGCCTCCTTCTCGGAACGGGACAGGGTCCGGTTCGTCCGGATCGTCGACCGCATCATCGCGGCCGTCGACCTCGGCGCCCCGAGCCCCTGAGGGCAGGGTACGGGCGGTCAGCGTGCGGCTCCGGCGATTGTCCGCCATGCGCAGCTAGGTAACGATGCTACCTATCTCGGGCACGGGCGGCATCGAGGAGCGGCACGGAGTTCGGCCCCACCACGGCGCTGGCCAGGTCGACGCGGGCCAGTCCCCCGGGCACCAGGGCGTCCGCGATCGACAGGCGGAGTGCGGTCTGCGTGTACTGCCCGGTCGTCGCACGGCCGGCAGGGGTCGCGGCGGCGGCGAGGTCCTGCTGCACGTTCACCCGGAGCGAGAGCACCCCGGGCAGCCGCGCGAGGACCGTCCCGAGCGCACGGACGACCGGGCCGCCGATCGTCGTCGTCAGCGTTGTGCCGAGCGTCCCGACGAGCGCGAACAACCGGGTCGTGAGCGTCCCCACCACCGCCTGGGTCAACGGGTCCACGAGCGACGTCGCGAGGCCGGTCACGACGCCGAGCAGGCCGCCCAGGTCGAGTCCGACCAGCGCGACCCCGACCGACAGCTTCGTCTGCCCAGCCATGAGCGCCGCGACCCCGGTGTCGACGCCGATCGACAGCGTGGCGATCTTCACGCGGATGCCGAGCACCAGGGGTGCGCTGAGGTCGGCGGCGAGCGCGATCCGGACGTGCAGCGCCCCGAGCGCGGTCGTCAGGGCGGTCGTGATCTTCCCCGCCCAGGCGTCCACGACCTGCCCGATCCGGTCGGCCAGCGCACCGAGGGTGACGGCGTCGAGCACCACCTCGTGGTTCGGCGGCAGGTCGTTGAGCCCGTGCTCGTCGTCGCCGAGCAGGTGCGCGAGGTCGACCCGGACGGATCCGGCCGACAGGTCGAGCGACAGTGTGCCGCCGGCGTCCTGCACGGGTTCGGCGAGCAGCGGCGCGACCGCGCCTGCCAGGTCCGGCCCGGTGATCTCGACCGTGCCCCCGATGGTGCCGAGCCCGAGGCTGCCGGTGAGCCCGCCGAGCACTCCGAGCACGCCCTGGTCGATCGTGCGTGCGAGCACCCCGTCCTGCCCGCCGAGCGCGTCGACCGCGGCGTCGAGCTGCACCACCGTGTCGTTCACCGCCGTGACGAGCGCTCCGACGAGCGGGCTGTCCACACGGAGGTCGAGGCTCGCGATCCCGTAGTCGCGCTCGAGCCCGGCGGGACCGCTGTCGGCTGCGACCTGCTGCACCGCGGCACGCAGGTTCGTCGCGAGCGTGCGCTGGACGACCCCGCCCCACACGTCTTGGCTGATGGCGTCGCACCCGGCGAGCTGCGCACTCGCACCGACGGCCCCGACGTCGAGCCCGACGTCGGTGACGTCCGCGATGCCTGGTAGTGCGCGGCCGAGCGTGATCGAGGCCGGGTCGGGCAGGTCGCCGGACGGGGTCGTCGGTGTGACGAGCACGCCACCGGAGTCCGCGACGAGCCCCGACGCCGCCACGGCTTCTCCGGTTCCCGACGCCGTCGCGACCTGGTTCACCGCTCCGGCCGAACCGGCCGGCAGTCCGAGGCCGAGACCGGTGAGGTCGATGCCCGCCACGTCGCCGAGCAGCCCGACGTCGAGCGGGTTGCCGAACGCCTGCGTGAACGGGCGGCCGCCGGTGCCGAGCTCGGGCGCGGTGGCCGGCTCGACCGATGCCGGTGCGGCGCCGGTCTTCGCGACGTCGACCCCGCGCACGGTGGCGACGTCGTCGAGGTCGATGCCGGCGATGCTCCCGCCCAGGAACCGGCTCGAGGCCGTCGACGTGTAGTCCGCGTCGGTGCCGCAGTCGAACGACGACGTCCCCACGGCCCCGTGCGCCCACTCGCGGTCCGACCACGACGCGGTGCTCGGCACGGCGGTGGGCGTGACCAGGGCTGCTGCGACGACGATGCCGGTGACGACCGCGATCCGGCCTCGGCGCAGGTGCAGCGGACGCCGGCTCACGACCGGCTCCTGGGGCGTCGGAGCCGGAGGGCGACGCCGGTGAGCAGGGCCGCGACCGCGACGAGCACCGGCCCCGCGAACCCACCACCCGTCATCGCGAGCACGACCGGGCCGACGCCAGCGCCGTCTCCGTCGCGTTCGCCGCTGCCGTGCGCCGGGCGTCCGGACACGACGGGATCCCCGCCGCGGGCCGTCACGCCGACGCCGACCTCGGCGGTCCGGGGCACCGTGGTCGCGGCGTCACCGAGGGACAACCGGACGAGCAGGTACGCCGCCCCGTCGCCGTCCGCATCGGGCACACGGACCGACGGCACGGTGGCCGCCCAGTCGACGAGGGGGACGGCGTCGACGAGGGCAGCGACCTGTCCTCCGCACGTGGGGGCACCGGACGGGTCGCCCCACGGCTGGTCGCACGTCGCCACCGACACGAGCACGCCGTCCGTCCCGCCCGGCAGCCCGCCCCGCCCGGTGAGCTGCAGGTCGAGGGTGACGGGGCCGGGTTCGTCGACGCTCGTCCGCACCTGCCACGTGACGTCGCCGTCGTGCCCCGCCCCGGGCAGCACGAGGGGCTCCGGACCGGTGTGCAGCACCAGCCGGCCCGGCGTGCCGGTCTCGGCCACGGGCCTCCAGTCCGTCGCGGCGACCGCCACCGCCGTCGTGCCGATCCCGGTCGCACCGACGAGCACCGCGGCGACCGCCGCGGAGGTGGCGAGGACGCGGGTCACGAGTCCTCCCGCCGGGCCGGCCAGAACGCCCACGCGACGAGCACGCCGACGACCGCGACCGCCAGCCCACGGGCCGGGGCACTCGTGACCACGACGAGCACCGAGCCCAGGCCGGGCGCGTGCGCGAGCACGAGTCCGGCGTGCCGGACGACGTACGGGTCGCGGTCGTCCGATGCGTTGTCGTCGCCCCGCAGGGTCAGCGACCGCGCCGCGGTGTCCCCCGGGACCCGGTCCACCGCGACCACCCGGTGGGTGACGGGCAGGGCCGACCCCGCACGTGGGACCGTGACGACGTCCCCGTCGGTGATCTCGGCCGCGGGCACGCGGTGCGTGATGGCGAGCCCGCCCGCAGGGATCGTCGGGGCCATCGACCCGGTGGTGACGACGACGAACGACAGCCCGGTGAACGCCACGGCGGCCCAGGCGAGCAGGCACGTGAGTCCGATCGCGCCGGCGACCGTCAGGACGACGGAGCGGACGCGGTCGGCGGGACGACGGGGCGGCGCCGCGCCCTCGTCGGAGGACGTCGGCGCGGTGGGGCCGCGCACGGCCGCGCTCAGTCGGACTCGGCGGCGAACTGCCACGCGGGCGCGGCCGTCCGCCCCTGGAGTGCGTCGACCGTGGTGCCGGCGGGCAGCGTCGGCGACGCCGGCAGCGAGACCTCGAAGCAGTACACCTGCGTCGACCCGCCGGCAGCGGCGAGGGGCCGCGCGATCGTCGCGGCAGCCGTGCCGAGCGGCCCGGACGCGACGCTCGTCCACGGCACGTCGAACGCGGTGGCGTCGCACACGGCGGTGGTGTCCGTGATCGCGGCGACCCGGACCTGCAGGGCGTTCCACAGCACGTCGTCGGCGTCGGAGACCGTGACCCCGGACGCCGGGACCGCTGCTCGGAGCACCAGGTCGCCGGCGATCGAGTCGGCGGTGGTGCGGAGCGCGACGGGGGCGTAGGTCGCCGTGCCCGGCGACAGGGCGAGCGCGTCGACGGTGAACCGGAGCGCCTGGCCCGGGTTCGTCTCGTCCGAGGTGAAGCCAGCCGCGGCGAACGGTGCCGTGACGTTCTGCTCGACCTCGAATCCGGAGGTGCCGACGCCCGGCCCGCCCGAGCCGTCGCCGCCGAACACCCACTCGGTGTCCGTCCAGGACGCGAGCGTGTAGCCCGCGCCACCGATGACGAGGACCCCGCCGGCAGCGAGTGCGAACACCCGGTTGCGGCGCCGGGTGCGGCGGGCGGTGTCGTCCGCGGCGCGACGGCCGTGGGTGCGGGTGCGCGGGGGCGCAGTGCTGTCAGCCATGACGAGTCTCCTGATCCGTGACGCCGATCGGTGGCGGCCACGGCCGGGGTGGTTGGTCCCGGCCGTCGCCATCGACGTCTGCTCCGATCCTGGCGGACTATCCCTCAGGAATCAATGGACGCGTCACCCCTTGACCGCACCGGAGGTGAGGCCCGACACGATCGAGCGGCGGAACACGAGCACCAGGATCACGATCGGCCGGTGGGTGGGCGGGCGCATTGCCGAGTCTCGGGGTAGGCGACAGTCCTTGGGGCTGACGGTGCGAGGCGAGTCGCTGTGCGCGAGTCTCGCGGGCGGGTCACGCGACCACCCGTCGGACGGGAGGCGCGGTGCGGGCCCGCCCCGCGCCTCCCGTCGGTCTCCTGGCCACGTCACGGGCGCGGGTCGAGTCTCGGGGTGGGCGACAGTCCTCGGGGGCGCCGGCGCGAGGACTGTCGCTGCGCCCGAGTCTCGGGGACGCGGCGCCGAGACTCGGATGGGGCCGTCAGGTGGTCAGGCGGGCGCGGGGGCCGTGGACTCCGCGGTGCGGAGCGTGCACGGCAGCAGGAAGTGCGGCAGGTCGTCGGACGTGCCGTCGAGCTGCTCGATGAGGGCGTCGGCGGCTCGGATCCCGAGCTCCTGTCCCGGCGCGACCATGGTCGACAGCCGCGGGTAGTGCTGGTCGGCGTTGGCCTCGGACGACGCGATGCTGAGCACGGAGACGTCCTCGGGGACCCGCCGGCCGGCGGTGTAGAGCCCGACCAGGACGCCGGCGGACGAGTCGTCCTTCATCACGAGCAGCGCGGTGACGTCGGGGTCCGCCGCGAGCAGGTCGCTCGTGGCCTGGCGTCCGCCGTCGCTGCCCGGCCCGGCGGTGACGACCGTTCCGGCCAACCCGCGCTCGGCGATCGCTCGCCGGAAGGTCGCCTCGACGCGCAGGTGCGGGGCGTAGCCGGCCATCGGGGTGCCCTCGAGGTCCTCGAGCACGAGTCCGAAGCGGCGGTGCCCGAGCGTCTCGAGGTGGTCGAGGCTGTCCTCGATGGTCGTCTCGAAGTCGATGTCGACGAAGGGCAGACCGCTGCTGTCACGGGTCCGGCCGATCAGGGTGAACGGCACGCCCAGTTCGGTGAGGACAGCGACCCGCGGGTCGTCCATCCGCACCTCCATCAGGATGACGCCGTCCACGAGCCCGCCCGAGACGAGGTCGTCGAGGTCGTCACCAGCGGGGTCCACCGGCCAGAGCACGAGGTGGTGTCCCCGCTCGGACGCCCGTTCCGCCGCACTCATGAAGAACTGCGAGGTCGTCGGGCTGAAGCGGTTGCCGGTGGTCGGGAACAGCAGCGCGATGATCCGGGTCCGCCGGCTCGCCAGGGCCCGGGCGACGACGTTGCCGCGGAACTTCAGCTCGCGCATCGCGGTCTTCACCCGCGCGGTCGTGCCGGGGGTCACGTACTTCGTCCCGTTCACCACGAAGGACACGGTGGCGATCGAGACCCCCGCCCGATCGGCGACCTGCTGCATCGTGGCCATGGCGCTGATCCTAGCGCGCGGGAAGACAGAAAAGCGCTTTACAGGTGAAGCGCTTATCTGTTAGCTTCTCGCCCCAGGAGCACAGCGACGATGACGTCAGCGGCCTCGTCGATGCGTGCCTGCCCCAGCATCCGTCAAGAGAAGAGCTCTGCAATGAAGCAAAGATTCCCCTCCATGTCCCGCCGGACGCGCGCCCTCGTCGGCGCAGTCGCCGTCGTCGCCACGATCCCCCTGGTCCTGTCCGGCTGCTCCGGCTCCGGATCGGCCTCGTCGGGCGGCAGCAAGGCCCTGACGATCGAGGACTACTACGACGCGAACTACAACCCGGTCTACAAGCAGTGCGCGAAGGACGTCGGCGCGACGGTCACGATCAACCACGTCGCCGGCGCCGGCCTGATCGCGAAGGTGCTGCAGCAGGCATCGTCGAAGACGCTGCCCGACGTCCTCATGCTCGACAACCCCGACGTCCAGCAGATCGCCTCCTCCGGTGCCCTGTCCGACCTGTCGGACTACGGTCTGGACGCCGACGGCGACGTCCCCGGCGTGAAGGCGGCGAGCACCTACAAGGGCAAGCTGTACGGCCTGCAGTCGAACACGAACTCCATCGCGCTCTACTACAACAAGAAGCTCCTGGCGGACGCCGGCGTCCAGCCGCCCAAGACGTGGGACGAGCTCAAGGCCGCCGCGAAGACACTCACCAAGGGCTCGACCTACGGCTTCGCGATGAGCAACATCAACACGTACGAGGGCACCTGGCAGTTCCTGCCGTTCTTCTGGTCGAACGGCGGCGACGAGAAGGACATCGCCACCGCGGACGCCACCCAGGCGCTGCAGCTCGTCGAGGACCTGCAGGACGACGGCTCGATGTCGAAGAGCTCGATCAACTGGGCCCAGGCGGACGTCAACAACCAGTTCCTGGCCGGCAAGGCCGCGATGATGATCAACGGTCCCTGGCAGCTGCCGGCGCTCAACGAGAAGAAGGGCCTGGAGTTCGACAGCGTGCCGATCCCGACGCGCACCGGCGAGGCCACGGTCGCACCGCTCGGCGGCGAGGCGTTCACCGTCCCGCAGACCGGCGACAAGGACAAGATGCAGCTCGCCGGCAAGTTCGTCGGCTGCCTCCACTCGCAGAAGATGCAGAAGACCCTGTCCGAGGTGAGCGGCAACGTGCCGACCAACCTCGAGGCCGGCGCCGCCTGGGCGAAGGACCACCCGCAGGTCGCGTCCTTCGTCACCACGGTGCAGACCGCCCGCGCCCGCACCGGTGAGCTCGGACCCGACTGGCCCAAGGCCGCCACGAAGATCTACACCGCCGTCCAGCTCGCCCTCACCGGCAAGGCCAGCCCCGAGGCAGCGCTCAAGCAGGCGCAGTCGCAAGAGCAGTAGTCCACGGGGAGCCGGCCGACCGGTCGGCTCCCTCCGGCGTGCAGGAAAGGACCCCGGCGTGAGCGCCTCGACACAGACACGACCACGGACGATCCCGCCCGTGGTGACCCCCCGACCCGGGCAGCGACGAGCCCGGTTCCGATCCGGCGTGACCCGATGGCTCTTCGTGGTGCCAGCGGCGGTCTTCGTGGCCGTCTTCTTCGGCTACCCCGTGGTGAAGAACATCATCATGTCCTTCCAGGACTACACGACGGCGACCTTCTTCACCGGCGAAGCCCCCTGGGTGGGGCTCGGCAACTACATCTCGGTGTTCCAGAGCTCGGTCTTCACGACGAGCCTCGTGAACACCGCCCTGTTCACGGCCGGCTCGATCATCCTGCAGTTCGTCATCGGGCTGAGCCTCGCGCTGTTCTTCCGCCGGCACTTCCCGCTGTCGGGCTTCCTGCGGGGGCTGCTGCTCCTGCCGTGGCTGCTGCCGCTCATCGCCTCGAGCGCGGTGTGGAAGTGGCTGCTCGACCAGGACAGCGGGGCACTCAACCAGCTCCTCGGCCTGGTGGGCATCGCCCCGGTCCCGTGGCTGGTCAGCCCGAGCCTCGCGCTCATCGCCGTCATCGGCGTCAACGTGTGGCTCGGCATCCCGTTCAACACGACCATCCTGTACAGCGGCCTACAGTCCGTCCCGCCGGAGCTCTACGAGGCCGGGTCGCTCGACGGCGCCACCGGGTTCAAGGCGTTCTGGTACATCACGTGGCCGAGCATCCGGTCGGTGGTCAGCGTCGTGGTCGTGCTCGGGGTCGTCTACACGTTGAAGGTCGTGGACATCATCCTCGGCCTGACCGGCGGCGGGCCGGCGAACTCGACGCAGACCCTCGCCACGAACGCGTACCACCAGTCGTTCATCAACTTCCAGTTCGGCATCGGAGCCGCGGTGAGCAACGTGCTCATCGTCGTCTCGTTCGTCTTCGCGATGGTCTACATCGCGATCTCCCGGAAGGCGGTCGACGAATGAGCGTCGGACTCGCGAACCAGACCGTCACCGCCACCCGCGCGATCACGACGAAGCGGACCACCCGGGCACCCCGCCCGCGCGGTTCCGCCAAGGGCATCCCGTTCACGATCCTCGGGTGCGTGTTCCTCGCGATCATGGTGTTCCCCGTCTACTGGATGGTGAACACCAGCCTGCAGGCGACGTCCGGCGCCGCCACGGCGACGTGGTTCCCGTTCTCCCCCACCTTCGCCGGGTACGAGGCGGCGTTCGCCCAGCAGGGGCAGAACTTCCTGTCGAGCATGATCATCGGCCTCGGCACCGTCCTGCTGACGCTGGCCATCGCGACGCCGGCCGCCTACGGGCTGGCCCGGTTCCGGATGCGCGGCGGCCGCGTGTTCCTGCTCGTGCTGCTCATCACCCAGATGATCCCGGCGATCGTCATCGCGAACGCGCTGTACACGCTGTTCAACAACATCGGGCTGCTCAACAGCTACGTCGGGCTGATCCTGGCCGACAGCGCGGTCCAGGTGCCGTTCGCCATCCTGCTCATGCGGGCGTTCATGGAGTCGATCCCGCCGAGCCTGGTCGAGGCGGCACTCGTCGACGGCGCCAGCGACTTCCGGGCATTCGTGTCGATCGTCGTGCCGATCAGCCGGAACGCCATCGTCACCGCGGCGCTCTTCACGTTCCTCGGCGCGTGGGGTGACTTCCTCATCGCACTGACCCTGACGTCGACCACCGCGGTCCGACCGATCACGCTCGGCATCTACAACTACATCGGGTCGAACGTCACCGACTGGGGGCCCGTCATGGCGACCTCGGTGCTGGCGTCCCTGCCCGCTGCCGTCCTGCTGATCTTCGCGCAGAAGTACATCTCCGCTGGTGCCCTCGGCGGTGCCGTCAAGTGACGGCCCCGGACCGACGCCACCACGCAACCCAGCCAGAAAGGCACACCATGACCACCACCCCGCTGCGCATCACCGTCTGGGGCGAGAACGTCCACGAGCAGGTCGAGCAGCACGTCGCCGAGCGGTACCCCGACGGCATGCACGGCGCGATCGCCGACGGCATCCGCGAGAACCTGCCCGAGGCCGTCGTCCGGACCGCGACCATGCAGGAGCCCGAGCACGGCCTGACCGACGAGGTCCTGGCCGCGACGGACGTCCTGACCTGGTGGGGGCACGCCGCGCACCAGGACGTCGACGACGCCGTGGTCGACCGGGTGCACAAGCACGTCCTGTCCGGCATGGGCCTGGTCGTCCTGCACTCCGGCCACTGGTCGAAGATCTTCGGCAAGCTGATGGGCACCACGTGCACCCTGCGCTGGCGGAGCGAGCACGACCAAGAACTCGTCTGGACCGTCAACCCGCAGCACCCGATCACCCGCGGTGTCCCGAACCCGATCGTCATCCCCGAGCAGGAGATGTACGGCGAGTACTTCGACGTCCCGACCCCCGACGAGCTCGTCTTCATCTCGGGCTTCACCGGCGGCGAGGTGTTCCGGAGCGGCATGACGTACCGCCGCGGCCTGGGGAAGATCTTCTACTTCTCGCCCGGCGACCAGGACTTCCCCGTGTACCACCACGAGGACGTCCGCCGCGTGATCGCGAACGCGACCGAGTGGGCGCGGCCGGAGCGCGAGCGTGAGATCCCGACGCTCCGCCGCTACGACCTCGGCGAGTACTTCGATGGGCAGCACTACCGCGGCCCGTTCGACGACGCGCCCGTCGAGGACGCCCCTGTCGAGGACGCCGCCGTCGGCGACGCCCCCGTCGACGACCACGCCGGGGCGCAGGCGTGACCGCGCTCCGCGTCCTGCAGGTCGGCGCCGGGGGCATGGGTCGGGCTTGGCTCGGCACCGTCGCAGCCGACCCCGACGTCGAGCTGGTCGGCATCGTCGACCTCGACCTCGACGCCGCCCGGGCCGGTGCCGAACACGCCGGCGACCCGAGCATCCCCGTCGGCACCGACTTGACCGTGCTCGCCGCCGAGACCGGCGCACAGGCGGTGCTCGACATCACCGTCCCGGTCGCGCACCACCCCGTCACACTGCAGGCTCTGCACGCGGGTCTCCCCGTGCTCGGCGAGAAGCCCGCAGCGCAGACCGTCGCCGAAGCACTGTCGCTCGCCGCGGCAGCCGAGGCCACCGGACAGCTGTTCATGGTGTCGCAGTCGCGGCGCTACAACGACCAGCTCGTCGCGTTCCGTCAGCACGTGCGCGGTCTGGGCGCGATCGGCGGCCTGGGCACCCGGTTCGCCAAGGCCCCGCACTTCGGCGGCTTCCGCGAGCAGATGGACGACGTCCTGCTGCTCGACATGGCGATCCACGCGTTCGACTCCGCCCGTTACGTGCTCGAACGCGACCCGGTGTCGGTGTACTGCGAGTCGTGGAACCCGTCGTGGTCCTGGTACCGCGGCGACGCGGCGGCAGCAGCGGTCTTCGCCTTCGAGGACGACGTCCGGTACGTGTACGACGGCTCGTGGTGCGCACCGGGCGCCGAGACCTCGTGGAACGGCGACTGGCGGGCCTCGGGTGCCGCCGGCACGGCGCTGTGGGACGGCGACCACGACCCGTCCAGCGACCTCGACGGCACCGCCGGTGCGCCGTCGGCCGCTGCCAGTGTGGGGCACGAGATCGCCGGGGCGCTGACGTCCTTCGTGCACGCCGTGCGCTCGGGCGAGACCCCGGACGGCGAGGTGCACGGCAACGTCATGAGCCTCGCGATGGTCGAGGCGGCGATCGCCTCGACCCGCACCGGGCAGCGCATCGTCATCGACGAGGTGCTCGAGCGTGCACACGCCGACGCACTCGCCGCCGAGCGGCACGAGGCGGTCCGCGACCGCCTGGCCGCGTGGGGCTCGGTGCGCGAGGCGCTGAGTGCGTCCGTGCCCACGTCGTAGGCGCACGACCCGCCCGGCACGCCCGCGCGGCACGCCCGCGCGTGTTCCCCCGAGGTTCCGAGATCTCGGCATGTCGGCGGCCGTCAGGCTCCCGATCGGAACCTCGGCGGACGTGAGCGGCGAGTCGGGACCGCGACCGCTCCTGTCGGGCGCGGCGCGTGCGGTGCACGCGACCGAGGACGGACGGGAGGCCCGTGGCGACGCCGCCACGGGCCTCCCGTCCGCCTGTTCCACGATCACGGCGCGCCGGTTACGGTGTCCCTGTGCACGGACAACGGTCGTCGGACAGTGGCACGACCGCGCAGCCGGTCGTGGTGGTGGCCGCCGACCCGCGGCGACGGACGGGGCGGACTCCGTGGGGGCGCGTCCTCGTCGGGGTCGTCCTCGCCGCCGTGGTCGGCGGGGCCGCCGTCGCGACCACCGGGGCACTCGTCTCCCAGCGCATCGCCGAGTCGTTCGCCGTCCGCGACGCGACCACCGACACCGCGGCGTTGGCACGGGTCGTGGTCGAACCGGCGCTGCTCGACGTGATCGCCGACCCGGCCGCGACCGACGCCGATCACGCCGCCGCCCGAACTCGACTGGATGACGCGGTCGCCGGCGAGCTCCGGGCCGGATCGGCCGTGCGCATGAAGCTCTGGGCGGCGGACGGGACCGTCCTGTGGTCCGATGAACGGCGGCTGGTCGGCGAGCGGTTCCCGCTGTCCGCCGAGGACCTCGAGGCACTGGAGTCCGACCGGTCCGACGCCGAGGTGTCCGACCTCGACGAGCCTGAGAACCGCTACGAACGCGGACACGGGCCGCTGCTCGAGGCGTACCAGGCGGTGCACACGCCCTCGGGGGAAGCGCTGCTGTTCGAGGCGTACCAGCCCTACGACGACGTGCTCGCCCGAGCTGCGGACCTGCGGGGGTCGTTCGCCGCCCTGGCGTTCGGCGTCGTCGCCGTCGTGCTCGCACTGCTCGTCCCGTTGCTGCTCTGGCTGCTCGTCCGCATCCGTTCCGGCCAGCGGCTGCGCGAACGGCTGCTCGGCCGCGCGCTCGACGCCGAGGCCGCCGAACGTCGCCGGATGGCCGCGGAACTGCACGACGGCCCGGTGCAGGACGTCGCCGGCCTCGCCCTGTCGCTGGGCGCCGACCCCGCCACGCGCGACGTCGCGGTCGTGCTCCGGTCGGCGGTGTCATCGCTCCGGACGTCGATGTCGACGATCCGTCCAGCGGCCCCGACGCCCGACGGACTCGCTCCCGCGCTCGAGGACGCCTGCGCACGGGCTCGCGCCGCCGGACTGACCACGGTCATCCGCTCGCCCGACGTCGTCGACGCCTCGCCGGCGGCGCTCCTCGCGGTCGTGCGGTTCGTCCGCGAGGCCGTCTGGAACACCGTCAAGCACGCCGGGGCGAGCCGCGTCGAGGTCACGGTGGACCGGTCCGGAGCCGTCGTGCGCGTGGTCGTGGCCGACGACGGCACCGGGTTCGACCCGGCGGTCGTCGTCGGCTCGACCCGCGCCGGGCACCTCGGGACGACGCTGCTGCGCGAGGTCGCCGAGGACACCGGCGGGTCCCTGCGCCTCCGCACCGGGTCCGGCACCGGCACCACCTGGGAGCTCGAGGTCCCCGCGGACGCCGAGGACCTGCGGTGAGGGTGCTCCTGGTCGATGACCACGCCCTCGTCCGGGGCGGCCTGCGCGCCGTCCTCGCGACGACCGACGACTGCGCGGTCGTCGGCGAGGCGTCGACGGGCGAGGACGCCGTGGCGCTCGCCCCCGCGCTCCGACCCGACGTCGTGGTGATGGACCTGTCGATGCCGGGCGCCGGCGGGGTCGAGGCCACCCGGCAGGTGCGCGCCCTGCTGCCCGATGTCCGGGTGCTCGTCCTCACCACGTTCTCCGACGACCACCGCGTCCGAGCCGCACTCGCCGCGGGCGCGACCGGCTACCTGCTCAAGGACGCCTCCCCCGACGAGGTCGTCGCCGCGGTTCGCGCCGCTGGCCGGGACGAGACGCCCATCGACCCGCGGGTGGCCCGTGCGCTCCTGCCCGGGGCCGCGCCCGCCGACCCAGGTCCGGACCTGCCCCCACGCGAGCGTGACGTCCTGGTGCGGCTCGCTCGCGGACTGTCGAACCGGCAGATCGCCACCGAACTCGGGATCGCCGAACGGACCGTGAAGGTGCACGTCGGTTCGTTGTTCCGGCGGATCGGGGTCGCCGACCGGACGAGCGCCGCACTCTGGGCCCGCGACCACGGCTGGTGACCGGGTACTAGTACCAAGGTCCGATGGTGCCGTCGACCGGGTCCGGCGACGATCGACGTGTACGGGCCACCCCGGCCCCTCCCCAGGAGGCACCCATGCACGCCGCACCCACGAACCCGGCTTCCACGCACACCGTGCGCACGCGCCGCCGACTCACCGGCATCGCCGCCGCGGTCTCCCTCGGCGCCGTGGCCGCAGCCGCCCTCGTCGGGGTCTCCCCCGCGAACGCGTCCGGCAAGACCTCGACCGGTGGCGACTACGCCGTCACGGTGAACGGGACCACGACGAACCCCGCAGTGGGGAAGGACTTCAAGGTCAAAGGCGTCGCCGTCTCGGGCTCGATCAAGGTCCGTGGCAAGCACAACGGCTTCGACATCCGCATCGCCGACCTCGGCGTGTACGACTACACCCTGACCGGTGCGGCGGACACGCAGCGGATGGTGACGAAGCCGACGGTGGTGTTCGCCTCGAAGGTCCCGTCGCTCACCGCCGGCCAACTCGCCGGCGCCGAGCTGGCGTCGCTCGACGTGAAGGACGACACTCTGGTCGCGATCTTCTCGACGAGTCTGGGCAAGTACAAGATCCAGGCGAAGGACGGCGCCCAGGGCGGCGTCTTCCAGATGGAGACCGAGTTCGCCGGCCCGGTGACGTTCACCCACACGCTCGGTGCGGGACTCTTCTACTTCACGAACCCGTACACGGGCAAGATCAACTTCGGTGACGGCGTCGCGGCCGTGGCGTCCGGCAGTGGTTCGCACCAGATGCTCCTCGGCAAGGACAGCCCGCAGGTCGCCACGAAGACGTCGCAGACCGCGACGACCACCACGTGGACCGTCCAGCCCGGTGGCCGGCTGGGCGGCGTGCTCGGCGAGGACGCCGTCGAGCTGTCGCAGGGTGCCACCAACTGCACGAGCGACTGCCAGGCGCAGAACCAGATCCGCGGCTCGCTCCCCGTCCCGCCGGACCCGGTGAACCCGACGCCGTTGGTGGTCGCGGTCCGCTGACGCGACCCGGACACGGACGGGAGGCCCGTGGCGACGCCGCCACGGGCCTCCCGTCCGTCGGTGCGCGCGTCAGCGCGGGATGACCGAGAACAGGAACTTCTTCCGCACCATGTACCAGGCCAGCAGGATCAACGCCGAGTGCACCACGAAGCCGATCCAGAAGTCGCCCCACGGCACGCCGGGGATCGATGCGATCGCCAGCGCGAAGAACACCTGCCAGACGAAGACGTAGAGGCTCGCCTGCCCGATCGGGATCCAGAGCCACCCGATCGCCGTCGAGATCGGCTTCCAGAACACCGTCAGGATCGCGTACGAAACGATCGCGAAGAACGCGATGTCGACCAGTCGGCCCCACTGCAGGTCCACCCGCTGGTACGCCGTGTTGTACAGGTCCTCGTACATCGACGCCGGGAACGGGACCGGCGTGAACCCGGCGTGGTTCGCCGCCCAGACGTACACCAGGAACGCCGCGTAGCCGCCGACGCCGATGCCGACCAGGACCTTGCCGAGCCGCCCGGTGAGCGCGCCGATGATCTGCCGTCGGTAGTACCCGAGCACGAGTCCGTGGGTGAACACGACCTGCCAGGTGAGCAGCGGGAACACCGCCTCGAACTGCGAGTTCAGCGGGCGGAACTCCGGGTTGAGCGCCTGGAACACGTACAGCGCCCAGCTCACGACGAGCACCACCCACCAGAAGCCGCGGCGGATCAGCCAGAGCAGGGGCGGGATGAACAGGCTCAGCACCACGAACAGGCCCATGATGTTGAACGGCCACGGGCCCATCTCGAGCAGCAGGAACTGTCGGATGGCGTACCACGGCGGCGGGTAGCCGAGCAGCTGCATCGCGTTCGGGTACAGGTCGTACACCCGGCCCTCGGCACCGACGCCCCCGGTACCGGTCCCCCGGTCGGTGAACGTCGTGATCGCGTCGGTGTTCAGGAACGGGACGAAGCTCAGCGCGAAGACGACCGCGATCACCACGAGCGTGACGAGGTACTGCTTGCGGGCACGCTTCCACGCCCCGATCGCAGCCGCCCACTCGCCGAACTTCTTGATGGCGAACGGGTAGGTCATGCCGAGGACCATGCCGGACAGGAACACGAACATCTCGGCGCCGGTGATCGCACCGACCGCGTGCAGCGTGAGGTACGAGTACGGCCCGCCGATCTCGATGTGGGTGATCACCACCGCCAGGATGATGAACCCGCGGAACAGGTCGAGCCGCAGGTCGCGCCCGGGTTTCCCGTCGTCGGGGTAGCGCCAGCTCGGCAGCAACCGGCCGAACAGCCCGCTCAGCAGGAACACCACCGCCAAGCCCACCGCGACCCAGACGATCCACGCCATCTGGTCGCCGCCGGTGTCGTACTGCTGGTCGGTCGCGGTGTTGCCCTGGTGCGTGGTGACGCGGTCCGTGACAGGCCCGAAGGCGAAGTGGTCGCCGCGCTCGAGGTCGGTGCGGAACGAACCGGCGATCCCCGGCACCGCGGTGTCGCGCCAGTCGGCGACACGGTTTCCGGCCTCGGGCTCGCGGCGGTTCGTCTCGAGGAAGGTCACGCCCCGGACCAACGGGCGGTCCTGGACCGAGGCGATCACCTGCCGCCACCAGCCCTGCTTGACCGGCAGTTCTGCGTCGCCCCGGCGGGTGTGGTCGTACAACGCACCGGTGTCGAGCAGCATCGGCCGGTCGCCGTCGACGGCGAACCGGTCGTAGAAGCTGTCCGCCTGCTGCTGCTCGTAGCCCCACGTCTCGTCGAACCGGGACTCGACCTCGCCGCGCTCCGGCACGTCGTTGCGGGTGAGGGGGACGTCACGACCAGCGGCTTCGGTCGACTTGCCCTTGCCGAAGTAGTACATCGACAACCCGACCCAGTCCACCGCGGCGTCGCCCGGCCAGTACGGCTCGTAGGGGTCGTCGGCCGCGGTCAGCTCACCGTCGCCGTTGGTGTCGAGCTTCGCGACGTCGGTCGCGGAGAGGTCCGCCAGGCGCCCGGCGGACTCGCCGAACGGGTAGCCCGCACCGTACGACGGCGACCACACCATGCGCGCCTCGGAGTCGCCGCCGTGCACCGCGGTCGCGAGCGTCCGGAACGCCTGCACGAACTGCGTCGGCTGCTGTCCCCAACGAACCCACGTGCCGTTCATCTGCGGCGCGAACCGCACGAGCACCTGGGTGTCGTACTGGTCGTGGATCTCCTGGAACACGGTGTTCACGGCGCGGGCGTCGGCGGCGTCGAGTGACCGGAGCGACTGCCCGGGCTCGAGGCTCACGACGAGGACCGCGCCCTGCGTCGCCGCGGCACGCGTCGCGCGGAGGAGCTCCCGCCGGGCCGAGCGGTCGAGCGGGTAGTCGATCTCCACCCCGTACATCGACGGCGTCGCGCCGAGCCGTCCCTCGTAGCCCGCCGGGGAGTCGTCGCCCCAGTCGAGGTCCGGACCGAACCAGGTCGTGCCGCTCGCGGGCTCCGTCGCCGCGGCCGCGTGCACCGTCATCGCGGACGCGGGCAGCGCTCCGCCGAGCAGGAGTGTCGCGATCGTGACGAGGACGGCGACCACGCGGGCCGCCAGCAGCCTCACCGGTCGCACACCAGCGTCCAGACGTTGTGTCCGTGCTCGTGCCGGTGCTCCAGACGGTCGAGGGCGGCGATCGCGAGCGCCAGGCCGCGTCCGCTCTCATGCTCGACGTCGGCCATCGTGACGGCGCTCAGGTCGATGTCCACGGGCAGACCGTTGTCGGTGAGCTCCGCGGTGAGTGCCCGATCGGTCGCCTCGAGCCGCACGGTGTAGCGCCGACCGGTCTCCTGGTCGGCCCGCGTGGTGTGCTCCACGATGTTCGCGGCGACCTCGGCCAGCGCGGTCTCCAGCGCGAAGCGGAGCCGGGCGTCGTCGATGCCGAGTCCGTCCCACCAGACGCCGAAGCGGTCCTGGACCTCGTCGAGCGACACGGGCGTCGCG
The DNA here is from genome assembly GCF_044909335.1 of Curtobacterium sp. AB7. Lineage (NCBI taxonomy): Bacteria > Bacillati > Actinomycetota > Actinomycetes > Micrococcales > Microbacteriaceae > Curtobacterium > Curtobacterium sp. AB7. The sequence continues at coordinate 166,564 of NZ_JBIYED010000006.1, forward strand.
GCGACGTCGAAGGTGGTCTCGGCGCTCACAGTGGTCCTCCGGCGGTGCTCGACTCGTGCTCTGACTGGATCCCCGTGCTCGGGCCGCGGTAGCGCACGGCCCGGATCACGATGCTGAAGATGAACAGGTCGAAGACGACCCACGCGGTGTTGACGAGCGGCGCGATGCCGGACGCCTGGCCCGTCAGGTACCGGATGCCGATCAGGAGCAGTGCCGCGACCAGCGCCCCCATCGCGATGAGCTGCGGCTTGACGAGGTCCCACCGGGGCTTCTGCTCGGTCTCGTCGCGCACCTTCGGCGTGACCCGGAACCCGAGCGGCTTGCCGCGGAACACGTTCTCGAACGCACTCGTCACCGCCTCGATCCACACCGGGAACAGCGCGAGCGAGTACTGCTGCCCGCGCCACGTCGGTCTGCCGGCGGCCACCACCCAGAACAGCAGCTGGTTGAGCACGAGGAACGGGATCAGCCGGGCGAAGAAGTCGACGCTGTAGGCCTGCACCGGCACGACGCCGAACGACAGGCAGAGCACCGGGGCCGCGATGTAGACGATCGCGGCGAACCCGGACAGGTAGCTCCACATCGTCGAGAAGTACATCAGACGCTGGCCCCAGGACAGGCCCTTCTGCACCAGCGGGTTCTCGCGGAAGAACACCTGCATGGTGCCCTGCGCCCAGCGGAGCCGCTGCACGAGCATGGTCGGCAGGTCCTCCGGCGCCAGGCCCTTCGCCAGGATCTCGTCGTGGTACGCCGACTTCCAGCCGAGCCCGTGCAGCCGCATGGCGGTGGCCATGTCCTCGGTCACCGAGATCGTCGCCAGCGGCATGATCGGCTGCGCCTCGTCGTCGCGGTTGACGTCGAGTGCCCGTGCGAGCACCGCGATCGACTCGATGGCCGCCACCGGCGATGCGTCGCGCCGCCCGAGCACGTCGAGCGCGGCGTCGTCGAGCCCGGCGAAGGTGTTCGCGTCGGTCGACATCGCGGCGAGTTCCTGCAGGTCGTTCCGCACGGACTCGAGGTCGGCGGCGGCGAACCGGAAGGCGATCGTGTCGATCCCCCGCTGGAACGCGTAGGTGACGTCGCCGAGCGGTTCGCCGGCCCGGACCTGGTCGCGGGCGCGGTCGACGACGGCTTCGGCCTCGTCCAGCGCACCGAGCACCCGCGGATCCGTCTCGGTCTCACGCGCACGGGCCAACAGCTTCCGCGACGTCGTGATCGTGCGCTGCACCGAGGCCTCGACCTCGACCACGTAGCGGGAGATGCCGAGTTGCATCAGGGCCTCGCGCCGCAGGATCGCGTTCGACCCGCAGAAGAAGGCGGCGTTCCAGCCGTCCTTCGACTGCTGGATCGGCCCGTAGAACAGCGGCGCCTGACTGCCGAGCAGGTCCGCTTCGGGAACGTTCTCGAACCACTGCGGCGTCTGCACGAGCGCCATCCGCGGGTCCTTGAAGTAGCCGAGCGTGCGGTCGAGGATGCCGGGCTCGGGCACCTGGTCGGCGTCGAGGATGAGCAGGAACTCGCCCTGGGTCGCAAGCAGGGCGTTGTTGAGGTTGCCGGCCTTGGCGTGCCGGGGACGGTCGATCCAGTCGGCGCCACGGGTGATGACGCCGATGCCGAGCGAGTCGGCGGCCGCACGCATCTCGGGGCGGTTGCCGTCGTCGAGGATCCACGTCGTGTGCGGGTGGGTGATCGCCTGCGCCGCACGGGCCGTGCGCACGACCATCTCGACGGGCTCGTTGTAGGTGGTGATGAAGACGTCGACAGTGACGTCGGAGGACGGCTTCGTCGGGGGCTCACCGCGCTCGCGCAGGCGCCACGCCCCGAACGCGAACAGGAGCGAGTCGATCACGCTGTAGGTCTCGGCCAGGATGAGCGGCACGGCGATCCACCAGGAGTGCCAGTTCACCGATGCGGCCCAGCGCCAGACGACGTAGTTCACCCCGGCGATCGACGCCAGGAGCGCGACCGTCCGCACCGTGACGAGCCGACGACGGGCCGTGCCGGTGGTGAGCCGGCGGCGGTCCTGGCGGCTGACCTCGAGCGCGGTCACCCGGTCACTCCGTCTGCGGGGCCGTCGGCCGAGCTGCGTCGCAAGGGTGCCTCCTGATCCGCGCGGACCCGGCCGCAGCGCGCGCCCGGGTGTGGTGTCGTCCGGCCGCTGCCCAGGGGGCACCGTGCCGTCCGTCCGCTCCGGTCGTCGGGCACGACCTCGGCGTAAGGACCTGTCTACCGCAGCGACCGGCACTCTGTCAGGCCCCGAGTGCGAGTCGTGGACAACGGCCCGGACCGACCAGACGACCGGTCAGAACGCTGCGGCGAACCCGAGGTCGTCGGCGAGCCGCGCGATCACCTGGTCGAAGTAGGCGGCGCCGTCGGACACCGAGCCGACGAAGTGACCGAAGAGCTCGAACGAGATCGTCCCGAACACCGTCGACCAGGCCATCAGGGTGCGGACCAGGACCTCGTCGGGCAGGGCGATGCCGAACGACCGCAGGGTGGTCACTGCGTCCGCGACGGCGGGACCGGCCGCCCCGGGAGCCGCCGTGGGCGCGGCGGGTGATCCGGGCCTCCCGTCCACTCCCGATGCCGACGTGACGTCCCCGCCGGGCGCGGCCGCGTCGGCCACCACCCGCACCAGCGCGAGCGTCGTCCGCGCGGCGGGCGCGATCGTCTCGCGCGGTGCGGCGTAGCCCGGCACGGGCGACCCGAACAGCAGCGCGAAGTCGCCCGGGTGCGCGACGGACCACGATCGGATCGCGCGGCACGTGGCGACCCAGCGTGCACCCGGTTCCGGGCCGGCCGCGGCGTCCGCAGCTTCGACCGCTGCGCCGAGTTCGTCGTAGTCGACGATGAGCAGCGCGGTGAGCAGGTCGTCGCGGCTCGGGAAGTAGCGGTACACCGCGGACGACACCATGCCGACGTCGCGGGCGACGGCTCGGAGGCTGAGCGCTGCGGGCCCCTCGTCGGTGAGGCGGGTGCGCGCGGCGGCCAGGATGTCCGCCCGCACCGTCTGCCGGGCGAGCTCGCGTGCTGTCGGGGCCATCCGGCCACCATGACACACGAGAGCACTGCACACAAATGAGAGCAGTGCTCTTGCTCTTTCGTCGCCGAGCACGCATCCTGGTTGCGAGAGCACCGCTCTCGCGAACCGACGGAAGCAGGGACCATGTCGCACCACCACCTCGTCATCGGCGCCGGCCCGGTGGGCCGCCACGTCGCCGCACTGCTCGCCGAACGCGGCGATCACGTCACCGTCGCCACACGCTCGGGCCGCGACACCGGCCTGTCAGGGGTCGGACACCTCGCGCTCGACGCCTCCGACGCCGAGGCGCTCACCCGGGCAGCCGACGGCGCCGCCGTGCTGTACAACTGCGCGAACCCCGGCGACTACACCCAGTGGGAGCGCACCTGGCCACCGCTCGCGGCGTCGATGCTGACCGCTGCCGAGCGGACCGGAGCCGTCTACGCCATCACCGGGAACCTGTACCCGTACGGCCCGGTCGACGGACCGATGCACCCGGACACCCCGGACGCGGCGACCGACCACAAGGGGATCCTCCGCGCGCGGATGTGGGCGGACGCGCTGGCGGCGCACCGGGCCGGACGGGTCCGCGCGGTCGAGGTCCGGGCCTCGGACTACGTCGGGCCGGGCATCGGGGCGAACGGGCACGTCACGCGGGTGCTGCCGGCCGCGCTGCGGGGGAAGGCCGTGACGATGATCGGCAGGACCGACCTGCCGCACACCTTCACCGACGTGCTCGACGTCGCCAGGACCCTGATGGCGGCGGCCTCGAACGAGCGGACACACGGCCGCACGTGGATGGTGCCGAGCAACGCTCCTCGTACCCAGCGGCAGGCACTGACCGAGGTGCTGGCCTCGGCCGGCAAGGCACCCGTGCCCGTCCGCCGGATGCCCGCGGTGGCGATCCGTGCGCTCGGGCTCGTGTCGCCGATGATGCGGGAGCTCGCCGACATGAGCTACCAGTGGACAGCGCCGTACGTGGTCGACGACGCCGAGAGCCGCACGGTGTTCGGCATCGAGCCGACCCCGTGGGACGAGGTGTGCCGCCGGACCGTCGCGGGGGTGGGGTGAGGCGGGCGGGGCGCGGCGGGCGGGGTGCGGCGGGCGGGGTGCCGTGGGCGGGGTGCCGTGGGCGGGGTGCCGGGCGGGGTGCCGGGCGGGGCGCGGTGGCGCCGAGGTTCCACAACACGCCGCAGGTGTGCCGCCGAGGTTCCACGGATCAGCGCAGGGAGCGTCGAGGATCCAAGATCTTGGAACCTGGGGCCCGCACGTCCCGCGCGCCGCACGCCGCCCACCCCGCGACACAGGACGGGGTGGGACGCGCCGTTGCGTCCCACCCCGTCCTGCCTCGGTCTGCCGGTCAGATCACCAGCAGCCGCGAGTACTGCGCCGACGACAGCTGCTGCGCAGCCCCGCCGGAGGCCGGCACGCGCCAGAGCCCCGGCGTCGCGCCGCCGTCGATCGCGACGAAGACGTCGCCCTGGGCATCCGTCGCCCCGACGTACGGTGCACGACCGTTCGCGGTGATCCCGCTCGTCGTGCGCTCGGTGGTCGCGCCGGAGGCGTTGCGGACGAACTGGTGCGTCAGGGTCCGGTCGACGTGGCAGCCGCCGGGGCTCCCCTCGCTGATCGCGGCGCACCACTGCGCGGACTGCAGGATCGTGAGGTCGGTCGAGTTGACCGCCGCGTACTCGAACGCGATCCGCGGCTCGATCACGGTGAACGCCGTGGCGCGGGCGGGCAGGGCGTACCAGCCGAAGTACCCCGAGCCGCCCGGCGACTGGAAGGACACGTAGAGGGTTCCGGACCCGTCTGCGAGCAGCCCGGACAGGTACCCGTACGTCTGGCCGGCGGGGAACGCCACCGTCCGCTTCGTCACGGTGCCCGTCGGGCTGGCGGTGTTGACCAGGCCCCCGGTGGCCGTGCTCGTGTAGGCGGAGACGGTGCCGTCACGGCCGACGGCCCACTGGGAGCGGGACGCCGAGTTCTGCGCGGCCGGGAACGTGACGGCCGTGGCCGCGGTGGAGCTGCCGACGGGGAGCTTCTGCACCGCACCCGTCACCGAGTCGATCCAGTACAGGTTGCCGGCGACGTCGGAACGCAGGTCGGGCGTCAGGTGCAGGCCGGTCGCCAGGGTCCGCGTCGCGCTGCCGTCAGCGGGGTGGAAGAGGATCGAGGTGTGGTCGGCCGACGGGGTGAACACGTCACCGACGTCGTCCGCGGTGAAGCCGGTCCCGTTCGCTGCGACGACCTTCCCGGTGCCGGAACCGTCCCCGGCGAACCGCACGACGTTGCCGGACGCGTCGAGGGCGAAGAGCGACTGCGTCGTCTCCACGACGGCCGGTGCCGTGTAGCGGACGGCCACCGCGCGCCCGGCCTTCTTGCCGCTGACCGCCCGCACCGAGAACGTGTAGGTCGTCTTCGGGGTGAGGTCACCGAACCGGTCGGACCGTGCCTTCGCCGGCAGCCGGTCGACGCCGTCGTCGGGCTGCTGCTGCACGGGGGCGATCGCCACGGTCCACCCGGTGACCTTCGCGCCGGACTTCGGGGCACCCCAGGTGACGGTGGCGCTGTCGGCAGCGCCCGAGACCCGGACGGAGGTCGGCGCACCCGGCGCCGAGGACGGAGACGAGGGGGCAGCCGTCGCCGGCGCCACTCCCCCGATGACGAGCGCCGCCGCTGCTGCGACGGTGATGAGTGCTCGGTACACGTGCGTTCCCCTCTTCCCCGCGGCTCCCTGCGTCACGGCTTCCGGTATCACAGCACCGCTCAGGAGCCAGGGGAACGGGTCCGGGCGTGATGTGCGGTTCCCCGCACCGCAAGGCTGCGCAGCGGAACGTCCCATCCCACTCGCGATCGGAGGACGAATCGCGCGTGGGCGGTCGGGACCCCCTGCATCCAACGCGCGGAACGTCACCCCATGCGCGGAACGTCACCTCACAGACGGACGGGAGGCACGGTGCCAGCTGGCACCGCGCCTCCCGTCAGTAGGTGGCCGCGTCAGTAGCGCGGCTTGCGCTCCGGACGCTCGTCGCGGCGGCCGCCACCACGGCGGTCGGGCTTGATCTCGATGAGCTTGCCGCTGATCCGGGTGTCGGTCAGGCGGTCGAGCACGCCACCGTCCATGTCGGCGGGCAGCTCGACGATGGAGAAGTCCGGCTGGATGCGGATCGCGCCGAAGTCGTCGCGGCGCAGGCCGCCCTCGTTCGCGAGGGCACCGACGATCTGGCGGGGCTCGACGCGGTGACGACGGCCGACCTCGATGCGGTAGGCGGTCATCGGCTGCGAACGGCGGGGCGCACGGTCGCGGTCGCGGTCGCCACCTCGGTCGCTGCGCGGGCCACGGTCGTCGCGTGCACCGCGGTCGTCGCGCTCGCCACGGCGGGCGTCGCGCTCCATCTGCGTGCGGAGGGCGTCGTCGGCTGCGGTGAGGAGCAGCGGCGAGTCGCCCTGCGCCACCACGGCCAGGGCAGCGGCGACGTCGTCCGAGGGGACGTCGTGGTGATCGACGTAGTGCGCGATGACGTCGCGGAAGGCGGCGATGCGGCCCTGGTCCTCGAGCGCCGCGGTGATCGCGTCGTCGAAGCGGGTCAGGCGCGTCTCGTTGACGTCGTCGATCGTCGGCAGCTGCATCTGGGTGAGCGGCTGCTTCGTGTGGCGCTCGATCGCGGAGAGCAGGCGACGCTCGCGGGGGGTGACGAAGCTGATCGAGTCACCCGAGCGGCCGGCACGACCGGTGCGGCCGATGCGGTGCACGTAGGACTCGATGTCGACCGGGATGTCGTAGTTCACGACGTGGGTGATGCGGTCGACGTCGAGGCCACGGGCGGCGACGTCGGTGGCGACGAGGATGTCGAGCTTGCCGGACTTCAGCTGGTTGACGGTCCGCTCGCGCTGGGCCTGGGCGACGTCACCGCTGATCGCGGCTGCGGCGTATCCACGGGCCCGGAGCTTCTCGGCCAGGGTCTCGGTCTCGCTCTTGGTGCGGACGAAGATGATCATGCCCTCGAAGTCCTCGACCTCGAGGATGCGGGTCAGGGCGTCGACCTTCTGCGGGTACGAGACCATCAGGTAGCGCTGCGTGATGTTCGCGGCGGTCTTCGTCTTGGTCTTGACGGTGATCTCGGCCGGGTCCGTCAGGTACTGCTGCGAGATGCGGCGGATCTGAGCGGGCATGGTCGCGGAGAACAGGGCGACCTGCTTGTCGTCGGGGGTGTCCGCCAGGATCGTCTCGACGTCCTCGGCGAAGCCCATCTTGAGCATCTCGTCGGCCTCGTCGAGCACGAGGTACTTCAGCTCGGACAGGTCGAGCGTGCCCTTCGCCAGGTGGTCCATGATGCGACCGGGGGTGCCGACGATGACGTCGACGCCGCGGCGCAGGGCGGACAGCTGCACGCCGTACGCCTGACCGCCGTAGACCGGCAGGACGTGGACGTGCTTCATGTGGGACGCGAACTGCTCGAACGCCTCGCACACCTGCAGGGCGAGCTCGCGCGTCGGGGACAGCACGAGCGCCTGCGGCTTCTTGCTGCCGGGCTCCATGCGGGACAGGATCGGCAGCGCGAAGGCGGCGGTCTTGCCGGTTCCGGTCTGCGCGAGGCCGACGACGTCGCGGCCGTCGAGCAGTGTGGGGATGGTGGCTTCCTGGATGGCGGAAGGGGTCTCGTAGCCGATGTCCTTGACGGCCTTGAGCACAGCATCGCTCAGGCCGAGATCGGCGAAGGTCACCACGGGCCCCTCGTCGGTGGTCTCGGTGGTGGTGGCGGTGTCCGTGCTCATACACCAACGGTATCTCGAATGCACGCTCCGCAGTGACCGGAGGGCGTCCGGACGGGAGGAACGGGGCGGGCCCGCCCCGCGCCTCCCGGTCATGTCGTGGTCACGTCACGGGCGTGAGGTGCCGATCCCGAGGACCGCGTCGGCCCGGTCGTTCAGCCGCGTGAGCATCTCGGCGAGCGAGCGCAGCTCGTCCGAGGCGAACTCCTCGGTCAGGTCGTCGAAGACCTCGGCGCCGGCGGCGTCGAGCTGGTCGAGCAGCTGCTTGCCTGCGGGTGCGAGCGAGACCAGGGTCGCTCGGCCGTCGGCGGGGTCCGGCGAGCCGACCAGGTGCTCGGCCTCGACCAGGGACGCCACCCGGCGGCTGATCACCGGGCGGGACAGGCCCGTCGCGTCGGCGATCGCGGTTGCCCGGACCGGTCCGTGACCGGCGACGGCTCGCAGGATCACCCGGGCGGTCGGGTCGAGGCCGCCGCGGGACTCGATGAGCGAGGAACGCAGGGTCTGCCGGACCCACAGCCGGTCGAGCTGGGATCGCAGGAGTCGCTCGGCGGCACGCCGGTCGTCGGACATGGGGCCAGCGTAGTGGGCACATTTAGTTGCTTGCCGGAAGCAACAGATGTATCGTTGCGCGGTCTGCAAAGTTACACAGCACGAAAAAGGAGTTCGATGACCGCCACCGCACCCGTCCAGGTGCAGCACGGTCGGCACACCGCCGAGGCCCCAGCAGCCTCCGGCGGGACCGGCCCGCAGCCCTTGATGACCCACCGCCAGATCCTCCTGGTGATCTACGGCCTGATGGCGGGCATGTTCCTGTCGTCCCTCGGCCAGACGGTGTTCGGCACGGCGATCCGCACCATCGGCGACGACCTGCACGGCCTCGACCAGCAGGCCTGGGTGACCACGGCCTACCTCATCACCTCGACGATCGCGACGCCGATCTACGGCAAGCTCTCCGACATCTTCGGCCGCCGCCCGCTCTACATCTTCGGCATCGTCGTGTTCATCCTCGGCGCCGTCTTGTCGTCGATGTCCACCTCGATGCTCATGCTCGCGGCCTTCCGCGCCGTGCAGGGCATCGGTGCCGGTGCCCTCATGTCCCTGCCGCTCGCGATCATGGGCGACATCCTCGCCCCGCGTGAGCGTGCGAAGTACCAGGGCTACTTCCTCGCCGTGTTCGGCATCTCGTCCGTCATCGGGCCGCTCATCGGCGGCCTGCTCGCCGGTTCCTCCGAGATCCTGTGGATCACGGGGTGGCGCTGGGTCCTGCTGATCAACGTGCCGATCGGTGTCGCCGCGCTCCTCATGGTCATCGTCTTCCTGCACCTGCCGAAGGTGCACAGTGCCGACGACGCGAAGCCCAAGGTGGACTGGTGGGGCGCGACCGCCGTCATCGTCACCCTCGTGCCGCTGCTGCTCGTCGCCGAACAGGGCCGCATCTGGGGCTGGGGCTCCCCCGCCGCCATCGCCTGCTACGTCGTCGGGGTCGTCGGCCTGGTCGGGCTGCTGCTCATCGAGTCGAAGATGGGCGACGCGGCGATCATCCCGCTCAAGCTCTTCCGCTCGGGCACGTTCTCGATGGCGACCGTCATCGGGTTCCTGGTCGGCTTCGCGATGTTCGGTGCGATGCTCACCATCCCGCTCTACCTGCAGATCGTCGTGGGGCTCACCCCGACCGAGTCCGGCTTCGCCACGCTCCCACTGGTCGGCGGTCTCATGATCGCCTCGATCACGAGCGGTCAGATCGTCGCCCGTGTCGGCCGATACCGGATCTTCCCGGTCATCGGCACCGCGCTCGTGTCCGCCGGCTACGTCGTCCTGACCTTCATGTCGATCGACAAGCCGCTCTGGTTCCTGATGATCGGCATGTTCCTGATCGGCCTCGGCCTCGGCTCGGTCATGCAGTCGCTGACCCTTGCCTCGCAGGGCTCCGTCGAGGCCCGTGACATGGGCGTCGCCACGTCGTCCGCCACGTTCTTCCGGCAGATCGGTGGAACGCTCGGCACGGCGGTCCTGCTGTCCATCCTGTTCTCGGTGATGCCGGCGAACATCCTGCACGCGACCGCGAACGAGAAGGACCTCGGCCCGGCGCTCGACGCCGCGCTCAACCCCACCGTCGCCAGTGCGAAGGCGAACCAGGGCGCGATGGACAAGATCTGGACGCCCGTCGTCACCCCGCTGACGAAGACCGTGCAGTCGCAGCTCGACGCTGCCTCCGCGAAGGCGACGCAGGCCGCCGACGCCGCGGTCACCGAGCAGGTCACGGCAGCCGTGCAGCAGCAGGTCGCCGCCGGTGCGGTCCCCGCCGCCTCGGCACAGACCGTCATCGACCAGCAGGTCGCAGCGGCGACGCCGGCGGCCGAGCAGTCCGCCCTCGAGCAGGTCGCCGACCAGGCACACGCCAGCGTGCAGGGCGGCGCGGTGTCCGTCGACTGGTCGAACGCCTCGCAGCGCTCCTACTGGGTCGACGAGCTCACCCCGGAGCTCGCGAAGAAGATCGACGACGGCAACACCACGAGCGACAGCGCCACCAGCACGAACGACACGTCGTTCCTGACCGGTGCCGACAGCCGCCTGACCCGGCCGTTCATGGCGGGCTTCAACGCCTCGTCCGTGACGATCTACTGGGTCGGCCTCGGCGTGATCCTGCTCGCGTTCGTGCTCACCTGGTTCTTCCGGGTGCCGCCGCTGCGCCAGCGTTCCGCACTGCAGGAGCGTGCCGACCTGTCCGCCGAGGCCCAGCTCGAGGCTGAAGCCGGCGCCGCCGCTGCCGACGCCGGCTCGTTCACCGGTCCGATGACCGGGTCCGTGCCGACCGGCTCGGGTTCGAACGGCTCGGGTTCGACCGGCTCGGGTCCGACCGGATCGGGTCCGACCGGATCGGGTTCGACCGGATCCACACCGACGCACCGTCGGTGACCGACCGGGCCGTCCGTGCCGTGCCCCCTTTCCGGCACGGGCGGCCCACCACCCCCCACCACCAGGAGTCCACGTGATCACCACCCCGGCAGCTGCAGCGGCGACGGAGCCGTGCACCCTGCGGGAACGCAAGAAGCAGCAGACCCGGCAGGCGCTGCACGACGCGGCCCTGACACTGGTGTCCGCGCACGGGCTGGACGGCGTCACCATCGAGCAGATCTGCGCCGATGCCGATGTCTCGCCCCGCACCTTCTTCAACTACTTCTCGTCCAAGGCGCACGCCGCCCTCGGACTCGACTCGGTCGAGGTCCCGGAGCCCTCCGCAGCATGGTTCACCGAGGCTCGTGGCGGCCTGGTCGACGACCTCTGCACCCTCGTCGCGGCGACCGTACCGCTGTCCCAGGACCGCCGACGGATGAAGGAGCTGCTGGTGCTCCGGCCCGAGATGTCCTCGATGGTCATGCAGTGGATGGCCGAGTCTCGTCGGTCCCTGCTCAGCGTCGTGGGCACCAGGACCGACGACCAGACCGCACGTACGGCGGTGACGCTCGTGATGTCGGCGCTCAGCGAGGCCGCCCACCGCGACTCCGTGCGCAACAACGACGAGCTCGCGGTGCGGCTCCGGGCCGTGGTGCGCGAGATGGCGGCGCTGGCCTCCTGAGGGGCGTCGCGCGGGGTCGTGCCGCGTACCGGGTCGTTTCGGGCGTACCGGGCTAGAACTTCTGACCAGGTACGCCCGATTCCGCTTCCCATCGCCCGCGTTCTGGGAAAGAACGTCAGGCGGTGGCGCTTGCTGGCCGCCGAGCGGGCCGGTGCCAGACGAGCGCCGCGTTGGCGCGGTCGCGGGCGAAGCGGAGCACCCGCAGCACCACGATGTCGTGGTCGCCCGCGCGGTGGACGGCCTCGACCGAGCACTCCAGCCACGAGTGGGCGCCGTCGAGCAGCACGGCCCCCGACCCGGTATCGACGTGCGGTACGCCGACCAGTCGCTGCGACCGATCGCGGGAGGCCAGCTGCCGGGTCTGCGCCGCGTGCCCCTCGGCGAGCACGGAGATGCCGAGCACCGGCACCCCGGCCAGGTCAGGCCAGGTCGTCGACGAGTGCTGCACGGCGATCGTCGCGAGCGGCGGGTCGTACGAGACCCCGACGGTGAACGACGTCGCCACCATGACGACCGGCACGCCCTCGACCCGTGCGGCGATGGCGGCCACGACCGAGGGGACCTCGGCGATCGCCTCTCGGATGTCGAGCGGGTCGTCGATGAAGTCGTGCTGCATGGTGGTTCCTTCGTTCAGGAGCGGGCGAGCAGGGTGCGGGCACGGCGCTCGTCGGCACGCATCGCGGCGACGAGGGCGTCCGGCCCGGGGAACGTGCGCTGCCGCCGGAGCCGACGACCGACGGTGAGCTCGACGGGGGTGCCGTACAGGTCGCCGTCGAAGTCGAGCACGTGGATCTCGACGGTGCGCGGCCGGTCGGCGAAGGTGCTGTTGCTGCCGATCGACACGAGGGCCTCACGGGCACCGGACCACGTCGGCGCGGTGAGCCAGCCGACGTAGACCCCGTCCGACGGCACCGCGCCGCCGTCGTCGGGCAGCAGGTTGGCGGTCGGGAACCCGAGCCCGTGCCCGACCCCGGCGCCGTGCACGACCGCGCCGGTCAGGACCGCCGGCGCTCGCCCTGGCAGGGACGCCGCCGCCACGAGTGCCCCGACGGCCGCCAGCGCCAGGGCGCCGAGGGCAATCGCGTCGGTCGACACCGCGAGGAGCACGGCGGTGACCGTGCTGCCCAACACGGCACCGAGCTGCTTCACGGTGTTGAACGTGCTCGACGCCGCACCGATGGTCGCCGGTCCGGCCCCGAGCACCGCCGCGAGCGAGAACGGTGACCAGACGAACGCGTTCGCGACCCCGAAGCCGGTGAACGCCGTCGCCGCCGCCCAGAGGGGCGCCCCGGTCCCGATGAGCACGGCGGTGAGCGCCACCGAGACGACGAGCAGGACGGCGCCGATGGTCGCCGTCGCACGGGGGCCCGCGGTGTTCGTCGTGCGGCCGACGAACGGTGCGGCCGCCAGGCAGGCCACTCCCATCGGCACGAGCACGAGGGCCGCGGCACCCGGTCCGAGACCACGTCCGTCCTGCAGGTCGAGCATGAGCGGGATCGGGGCAGAGCCGACGCAGAACGACGCGGCGGTCGCGCCCCACGAACCGGTCACGAACCCGCGGTCACGGAACAACCCGAGCGGGACGAGCGCCCGGTCCCCCGCGCGGCGCTGCATCGTGAGCACCGCAGCGACGACGAGTGCGCCGAGCACCACCAGACCGACCCGCGGCAGGGGTGCGGCGAGGACGCCGTCGCCCGTGCCCTGGACACCGACGACCACCGCGAACACCCCGGCGGTCACCCCGACGACGGCGAGCACCGGCAGGGGCACCGCGGTGCGTCGGGACACCGGCACGAACCGGAGCACGGCGAGGGCGGTGACGATGCCGACGGGCACGTTCACCAGGAAGACCGACGGCCACCCCCACGCCTCGACGAGCACGCCGCCGACGATCGGGCCGGCGACGGTCGCCGCACCGCCGCCGGCGCTCCAGACGGCGAGCGCGACGGCGAGCCGGGGTGGTTCGAACAACGAGCGGATGACCGTCAGGCACTGGGGTGTCAGCAGTGCGGCGCCGACGCCCTGCACGGCGCGCCAGACGATGAGCGCGCCGATCCCCGGTGCGAACGCGCACCCGACCGACGCGACGGTGAACACCGCCAGTCCGAGCAGGTAGACCCGGCGGTGCCCGAAGCGGTCGCCGAGCCGACCGGCGACGAGGAGCGGTACGGCGAACGCGAACAGGTAGGCGCTGTTCACCCAGACCGACAGCGACGCGTCGGTGCCGAGGTCGCTGCCGATGTCCGGCAGGGCGACGGACACGATCGTGCTGTCCAGCAGCAGCATGAAGAAGCCGAGGCAGAGCCCGCCGAGCGCGAGCCACCGACGGGCCGGGGTCACCTCACACCGCCAGGTTCTCGCGGAGCGTCGACCCCGGGTACCGCGGCGCCAGGGCACCTCGGGCACGCAGCTCCGGCACGAGCAGCTCGCTCAGGTCGGCGAACCCGGTGGGCATGCCGAGCGGGCTGGACAGCATGTAGCCGCCGCGTCCGCCGGTGGCCGCGAAGTTCTCCTGCAGGGCGTCGGCGACCCCCGCGGCGACGCCGACCAGCATGTGGTCGAGGCCCGTCGCGGCACGCCAGCCGTGCTCGAAGAAGTCGTCGCGGTCCATGGTGTGGTCCTCGCCGAACTCGGCGACCAGGCTGCCGACCAGGCCGGCCGGGCTCGCCTGCGCGGCGACGATCTCGTCGCGCAGCTCGCCGAGCCGGAACGTCGCCGGCAGCGTGGAGAAGTCGTACCCGGCGTTGTGCGAGATGAAGGTGCCGACGGCCTCGCGGTTCCAGAACGACAGCAGCGAGTCGCGGCGGGCGGCGGCCTCGGCGTCGGTGGCTCCGACGATGACCTGGGTCGCCCAGAGGATCCCGACGCCGGACGGGTCCCGACCGGCGTCGGTGAGCGCTGCATCGAGGGCGTTCCGGTGCCGGAGCTGTCCGGCGACACTCGACCCGAACCCGAACACCAGGTCGGCGAACGAGGCACTGGCGGCGATGCCGCGCGGCGAGTTGCCGGCCTGCACGACGACGGGGTGGCGCTGCGGACTCGGGACGCTCGCGAGCGGGCCGCGCACCTTGAAGAAGCGGCCGTCGTGGTCGATCGGGTGCACCCCGGCCGGATCGGCGAACCGGCCGGTCGCGCGGTCACGGACGATCGCGTCGGGGGCGACGGAGTCCCAGAGTGCACGGCAGACGCCGATGAACTCCTCCATCCGTTCGTACCGCAGGTCGTGGTCGATCAGGTGGTCAGACCCGTAGTTCGCGGCGTCCGCGCCCCGCGACGAGGCGACGACGTTGAACGCCATCCGCCCGCCCGTGACGTGGTCGAGCGAGTTGAGCAGTCGGGCGACGGAGAAGGGGTGGGTGAACGTGGACGAGTAGGTGAGCCCGAACCCGATGTGCTCCGTGACGGTGGACATCGCGGCGATCACGGGCGACATGTCCTGCCGGGGCCACTGGATGCCCCACTCGACGGCCGGGTCGATGCTGCCGCGCCACGTGCTCGGCACACCGGACCCGTCGCCGAAGAACAGCATGTCGACGCCCGCGCGTTCGGCGGTCCGGGCGACCTCCATGTACATGCGGACGTCGGGGAAGTCCTGCCCGACCCAGCTGCCGGCCGCTGCCCACCGCCCCTCGGTGTGGGTGAAGGAGAGGTCGTAGGCCAGGTGCATGCCGCTCATCGGGCACCCACCGGCGAAGCCGACACCGACGCAGACGCAGACGCAGCAGCCGCGCGCCACAGCGCCACCGTCTCGTCGGCGTCGGTCACGACGCCCACGTTGAGGTCGATCAGCGTCAGTGCGGCGTCGTGCACGTCGGTGTCGTACGCGGCGGTGGCGTCCTGCGGGACCACCACGGGCCAGCCGAGCTGCATCGCGTCCTGCGCGGTCGCGAGGACGCAGCACTCGGTCGTGAGTCCCACGACGGTGACCCAGCCGATCCCTGCGGCGGTGAGCCGGGCCTCCAGGTCGGTGCCCAGGAACCCGCTGTAGCCGCGCTTGACGACGCGTGTCTCTCCGGGCGCGGGCGCCGTGCGGTACCACTCGGCGCCCTCCGTGCCGATCCGGCAGGGTTCGTCGTCCGGCATGGGTCCGGCCGGGTCACCGCCGCGCAGCCAGGTGCTGGAGCGCCACGGCCGTGCCGGGTCGCTGCCGAGTTCGACCCAGACGACGGGGACGCCCGCTGCGCGGGCCTCGTCGACGAGCGAACCGATGCGGGTGACGGCGGCGTCGACGGCGACGGACGCGCGGTCGTCGAGTCCGTACGGGGCGATCCGCGCCGGCTCACCGAAGTCACGCTGCACGTCGACGACGACGAGCGCGGGCGGGAGCGCTGCTGACACCAGCTGTGCCAGCCGCGGGTCGCGACCCGCGTCGAGTCCCCCGGTCACCGGACGACCGCCGCGTCGTGCTGGCGGAGCGCCGGCAGGACGGTCTCCCCGAACAGCACCATGTCCTGGTCGTACTCGGGGAAGATCAGCATCAGGCCGTCGAGCTCGCCCCGGTCGACGATGTACTCGATGTGCTCGGTGACGGTCTCGGCGGACCCGGCGACGTACGCGGTCTGGAACGCGTCCTCACCGGCAGCGCCGTCCGCCCAGGCACGTGCCTGCTCGGCGGGGACGCCCCACGACGCCCGCATCGACGCCAGTGCTTCGCGGTCGACGCCGGCACCCCACTCGCGCACCTTGCGCTGGGCTGCAGCGTCGGTCTCGTCCTGCACGACCGTGAGCATCGAGTAGGTGCGGCACTCGCGTCCCTCGGCGGCGGCACGGTCGTGGACGTCGCGGGACAGGTCGCGCATATCGTCCAGGCTGTCCGCCGCCAGGAAGGCGCCGTCGGCGTGCTTCGCCTGGAACGCCCGGGCCGCCTCGGACTTGCCGGCACTGATGATGGTCGGCCGCGATGCGGGGTGAGGGCGGGACTCGCACGCGTCGAGGTCGAAGTACGGTGTGTGCATCGTCACGCTGTCCTCGGTCCACAGGCGCGTGACCGCCTCGGTCCAGAGCTCCGTCATCCGGTACCGGTCGGCGTGGCTGAGGGCCGCGTCCCAGATCCCGAACTGCTCGAACTCCGCCGCGTAGGCGCCGTTGACGATGTTCATGCCGGCCCGGCCGCCGGAGACGTCCTGCAGCGTCGTGTACATCTTCGCGGCGACCGCCGGGTTGTGGACGTTGGCGTGCATCGTCGCCCAGATCTTGACCCGCTCGGTGGCCTCGGCGATGCCGGCCATCATCGTCATCGACTCCAGGGAGCGGCCCCAGTGGTCGGTGGAGCCGCCGAAGCCGCGCCACTTCGCCATCGACATCACGAAGTCCAGGCCGATCGTCTCGGCGTGGAGCGCCGCGCGCTTGTTCCAGGCGTAGGTCGCCTCGGGGTGGGGCGCCGTGGTGGAGAGCATCCACCCGCCGTTGCCGATCGGGAGGAAGATCCCGTACTCCTTCGCGGGCATCTCACGCCGCCTTTCTGGTCGTTGCGGAACGCTCGGTGACGATGGGGCTCACGGTGCGGGCCACACGGTCTCGCCGTCCTTCGTGATCGCGTCGATGTACTCGTTCGTGAACCAGCCCTTCGCGTCGTCGGCGGTGACCGAGCTCTTGACGATGTCGAACTGGTGCAGCATGTCGACGAGCTTCGTCACGTTCTCCGGGTCGATCCCGCCGAGCGGCTGGTCCGGCGTCGGGTTGTCCGCGATGACCTTCGTCTCGGTGGTCCAGATCTTGGTGTTCTGGGCGGTGTCGTACGTGGCGCCGGACAGCTTCGCGGCGTACCCGACGCACTGCTTGGTCTTCGCCTCGCTCGCGGAGCAGAAGTCGTAGGCGTGCAGGGCTGCGCGCAGGACGTCCTCGACCGCGGTCGGGTGCGCCTTCGCGAAGGCGGGGTTCACGGCCATGGCACCGATCGACGAGGGGATGTCGTAGTCGACGGGCTGCCAGACGGTGACGTCGTCACCGGCGGCCTTGAGCAGGTTCGGCTCGTTCGACACGAAGCCCGTCAGGGCCTCGAGGCCGTTCTGCTTGCGGGGCAGGACGGACGGGTCGTAGCCCTCCTTGACGAGCGTGAGCGAGTCCCACTCGACGCCGGCCTTCTCCATCATCGCCCGGACCGAAGCGGGGACGTAGCCCTTGTGGCCGACGACCTGGCCGTCGAGCTGCGGCAGCTTCGTGATGTCCTTGTTCGTCATCAGGACGTCGAGGCCGGCGTTCGAGTACGACGAGATCCCGGTGATGTCGATGCCGTTCGCACGGGCCTGGATGAGGTCCTGCTCGGCGACGGCGGACACGGTGGCCTGGCCGCTGGCGAGGAGCTTCGTGTTCTGGGCGGTGTCACCCGAGCCCGGCTTCAGGGTCACGTCGAGGCAGAGGTCCTTGAAGTAGCCGAGCTCGTCCGCCGCGATGTACTCGAGGATCGACGCCGACGACTGGTACTGGTAACCGGACAGGTAGGTGATCTTGCCGGCTTCCTTGTTCTCCTTGCACCGCTCGGCCGAGATCGCGCTGCCCTCGGACGAGGTGGTGCCGGCGCTCGAGCCGGTGCTGCATCCGGTGAGCGCGAGGGCGACGACGGCGGTGGCGAGGGCCGCGAGTGCGGCCTTGGTGCGGTGCTGCATGGTGCTGTGCTGCATGGTGCTGTGCTGCATGGTCACTCCTGTGGGAAGGGATGGGTGGTGCAGGGCGGGTGCGGGTGCAGGTGGTGCGGGTGGGTCGGTGGGTCGCCGGACGTCGGCCTGGAGGCGCGGCTGACGTCGCGCGGGCAGGCTCGCGCCGGCGGGAGGTGCGGCAGGGCCGCGGGGCGGCCGCGGGGTGCGGCCGAGGGACCGCGTGTCAGTCGTTCGCGGTGCGGTGCCAGTGCAGGACGCACCGCTCGACGAGCGTGATGAGTCCGAGCAGGACCACGCCCATCACCGCGAGGATCGCGATCGCCGCGTAGACGACTTCGAGCTGGTTCATCGACGACGCCGTGCTGATCACGGTGCCGAGGCCGCCGGTCGAACCCGAGGCGGACAGCTCCGCGACGACCGCGCCGATGATCGACAGCGGGAACACGATCCGGAGGGCTGCGAACACGAACGGCAGGGCGTTCGGGATCCGCAGGTGCACGAGCATCTCGAACCGGGAGGCATCGATCGTCTTGTAGACCTGCAGCACGGGCTGCGGCACGGACCGCAGGCCGGCGGCGGTGTTGATCAGGATCGGGAAGAAGCAGATGAGCGCCGTGATGACGAGCTTCGGCAGCGGCCCGAACCCGAACGCCACCACCAGGGCCGGGGCGATCGCGACGAGGGGCGTGACGTTCAGCACGATGGCGATCGGCATGACCGCACGGCGGACGATCGGCAGCTCACTCGTCAGCACCGCGAGCACGAAGGCGGCGAGGAACCCGATTGCCAGGCCGACGAGTGACTCCGCCAGGGTGATGCCGGCGTTCTGCAGGTAGTAGGGCAGCTGCGTGGCGAGGGTCTCCCCCACCGCGGGCAGCGGCGGCAGCAGGTACGGCATCGCCGTCGCGCCGATCTGCCAGAGCACCGCCAGGACGGCGAGCATCACGACGAGGGGCAACCAGACGGTCGGTCGGAGCCAACCCGGCACCGGTCGACGGGCAGAGCGTCGCTCGGCGTCGGCCGTGGTGGCGGTCGCGGCGGGCGTGGAGGTGGTGGTGGCGCTCATGGTCCCGTCTCCCTCAGGCCGCATCGGTCATGCGCCAGGCGCTGTGCAACCGGGTCCGGACCAGGTCTTCGTACTCGTGGAACCGCTGTTCCTCGAACAATCGCTGGTTGCGCGGGCGGGGCAGGTCGATGTCGATGACGTCGACGATCCGGCCGGGGCGCGGCGCCATCACGACGACGGTGTCCGACATCCGGACGGCTTCGGACACCGAGTGCGTCACGAAGAGCACCGTCGTGCGCAGCTCGTCCCACAGGTCGAGCAGCTGGTCCTGCAGGCTCTCGCGGGTGAACTCGTCGAGCGCCGAGAACGGCTCGTCCATCAGCAGGACGTCGGGGCGCAGGCCGAAGGCCCGGACGATCGCGGCGCGCTGCTGCATGCCGCCGGACAGCTGCGCGGGGAGCTTGTCCATCGCCTCGCCGAGTCCTGCCATCCGCAGGAGTTCGCGCATGTCCGGGCCGGCGCCGGTGCCGCGCTCCTCGAGGTCCTCGATGGCGGCGCGGCGGCGACCGGCGCCCGGGTTCACGCGCCCGGCGAGCGAGACGTTCTGCAGCACGGTGAGCCAGGGCAGCAGCGCCGGCGCCTGGGGCACGAGTCCGATGAGCTTCGCCGCGCAGGCCTGGGCCGGCGTGACACCGTGCACCCGGACGTCACCGCGGTCGGCGGGCTCGAGCCCGGCCACCAGGCGGAGCAGGGTCGACTTCCCGCAGCCGCTCGGTCCGATGAGCGACACGAACTTGCCGGGCTCGATCGTCAACCGGGCGTCGTCGAGGGCCACCATGGCGCTCGGGCCGCTGCCGTACACCTTGCGCACCGCGTCCACGCGGACCGCTGATGTGGTCATCCGTTCCTCCATACCGTCGGCGAGCACGCAGGCTCGGTCTCGTATGGCGGAGAGCGTGCGTCGCGAGCTCGGGCTGGTCTGCGACGCGGAAATCCGCTGCTGGTGTCGAGGCTAGGACGCCCGTGTTACGGAGTCGGACCACATGTGTTGCGAACGTGTGAACGAGTGAGCGGGTCAGCGCGGCGAGGGCTCCGCGGTCTGCCCGTCCCAGACGAGCACCTCGACACCGAGGTCCTCGGCGGCCACCGCCACCCACCCGGCGAGCGCCCTCGCCGCGGGTTCGGCGACGACGAGCACGGCCCGCTCCACCCCGGGGACCGACTGCCGCAGCCACAGCAGCTTGAACAGGTCCGCCATCACCTTGTTGCGCCAGGCGGGCTTGTAGGCGCCCTGGTTCGCGACGAGCTGCACGACGACGTGGTCGGCGTCGTCGATGCCCTCGACCTCGACCCGGGCGCGGTCGAGCACGACCGTGCGCGGGCGGAGGACGAGACCGAGGGCGGTGCCGGTGTGTTCGAGCATCCGGCGTTCGACGGAGTCGGGGGCGAACCGGCCCCACTCGGAGCGCGCGACGGGGACCTCGGTCATGTCGGCAGTGTAGGCGGGCCAGCCGCTCCGGATCGACCGGCGCGTCAGACCGACCGCGCGGCCGCCTCGAGGGCCTCGGCCGCTTCCCCGGCGCGCACGATGTCGCTGACCCACCGCGCGTTGTACTCGGCTTTGGTCTTCACCGCCAGCAGCACCTCGAGGTGCTTCGCAACCGACTGTCCAGCAGCCGCACGCAGCACGGGCACCGCTTCGTCGTGTGCTCCCGATCGCGAGTACTCGCCGGTCCGAGCGACGCAGATCGCGTCAGCCGCGGCGATGCCGCTGAGGACGCACTGCGTGACGAACGCGTTCGCGAACTGCGATCCGGCACTGAAGACCCCTGCATCACCGCCGAGCGCGCGGAGGGCCTCTGCAGCGTCGAGGAACTCCGTCGCCTTGGCGAGCCGGCCCCTCCGGAACGACTCGTCGCCCGGTGCGGTGGTGCCAGTTCGCGGGGTCATCCAGTCAGGGTACGGAGCTTCCGGGACAGCCATCGACCATCGCCTGCGATGGGAATCCCGTCCCCGGCGACCGATGCGAGGAGCGGGTCGATGCCGTCGATCTCGTCCTCGTCGAAGAGGACCGGCCGCACGGCGTTCCCGGTCCACCGACCGGCCGCACGGCACACCGCGTGGATCTGGTCCTCTGCCTCCGCACGTCGGCCGCGCTCGACGATGAAGCAGACATCGAGGTCGCTGTCCGGCCGCATCTCACCACGGGCGCCGGATCCGAAGAGCGCGGCGTACCGGAGGGGGATCGGTCGACAGCCCGATCGGAGTCGTTCGAGGAACGCGCGCCGGAGATCGGCCAGAGCGGTGATCGCATCGGCGGCGAGGTGTTCCCGGTTCAGGCTGAACGACTTCGTCCGTCCGGTCCGGTGCCCGTCGACGACACCCTGCTCGACCAGCCGATCCGCACTGTTCCGGACCCCGGCGTACGACCGGTCCGGCACCAGGCTGCAGATGTCCGCGATCGTCATCGGTCCTGGCGCTCGTGCCAGGACGGCGAGCACATCGCCGTCCACGGAGGTGGTCACCGTCGTGAAGGGGGATTGCAACTGCATCGGGACCTCCGATCGATACGAGTAGAAGTCTACCACTTCTAGTAGATTTCTACTCGTATCTGAGCATTCTCGTCAGACGACCGACCACCCGCCGTCGCTCGGCAGCACGGCGCCGTTCACGTTGGCGGAGTCGTCGCTGAGCAGCCAGGTGATGGCCGCGGCGAGCTGCTCCGGCTGCGCGACCGGCGGGATCGCGACCTGCATGATGGGCCCGACCCGGCTGGCGGCGTACTCGCTGCGCATCGGTGCCTCGATGTTCGTCGCGACCGCACCCGGCGCGACCGCGTTCGCCCGGATGCCCTGCGGCCCGTGGAAGAACGCCACGCTCTTGGTGAACCCGGCGATCGCGTGCTTCGACGCCGTGTACGCGGCACCCGCTGCCGATGCACGGAGTGCGGCCTCGGACGCGACGTTCACGACGGCGCCGCGGCCGGCGGCGATCATGTGCGGCAGGACGGCGCGGGTGAGGCGCATCGGTCCGGTGACGTTGACGCTGAAGACGCGGTCCCAGGTGGCGTCGTCGACCTCGCTCGGCGGCAGGAAGGCATCCATGATGCCGGCGACGTTCGCCAGACCGTCGATGCGATCGCCCGCGGCAGCGATGAGCGCGTCGATGGTCTCGGTCGAGGCGACGTCCCCGACGACGGTCTCGAGTTCGAGGCCCTCGAGTTCGGAGCGGAGCACGTCGAGGCGTTCGGCGACGACGTCGGTCGCGATCACCCGTCCGCCCTCGTTCGCGATGCGCGTCGCCGTGGCGCGTCCGATGCCGGAACCCGCCCCGGTGACGATGATGGTCCTGCCGGTGAAACGTCCGGCGGTGCTGTCGGTCATGTCGTCTCCTCACTGAGAGGCGCTCGCTGCGCCACGATGGTTATAGCACTCAGTGCCGAAAGGACTCCATGCACGCGACGGGACGCCCCCGCACGATCGACCCGGACGCGGTGTCCCTCGTGGCGCTCCGGCTGTTCGACGAGCAGGGCTTCGACGCCGTGTCGATGGACGACGTCGCCGCAGCTGCCGGCGTGAGCCGCCGGTCGTTGTTCCGGCTGTTCCCGAACAAGGCGGCGCTCGTCTGGGGCGGGCTCGACGAGTTCGCCTCGCGGTTCGGTGACGCACTCCGACAGCGGCCGGCCACGGAGTCGTCGTCGGTCGCCCTGCGCGCGGCCTACCGGATCGGCGCGACCTTCCCCGACGACGCCGTCGAGGTCACCCGCCACCGACTCCGCGTCATCCGGGCGAACCCCTCGCTCGAACACGTCGGCGCGGCCACGGTCACGAGCCTGACCGACGCGATCATCCGGTTCGTGGCCGAGCGGGACGGCGCGACGCCCGACGACCTCGCGGTGTCGGTGCGCGCGCACGCCCTGGCGGCCGCGGCGAGCGCGGCCCTCACCTGGTGGGCGCTGCACGGCGACGGCCGTCCGGAGGACGTCGTGGACCGCGCCCTCGCCCTGCTCACCTGAGACGCGCCCCGGACGCGAGCACCGGACGGACTGGAGGCCCGTGGCGGGCGTGCCACGGGCCTCCCGTCCGTCACCCGGCCGGGTTCAGCCCATCGCGCGCTTCCCACGGACGTCGCGCGACAGCGCGTCGATGCGCGCGCCGTCGCCCGGCGGTATCGTCCGGGCATGAACGTCACCGGACCGTCGCCGTACTTCCAACTCGCCGGCACCGCCAGGCGGGCCCTCGAGCACTGGCGCGGGGTCTTCGGCGGCGAGGTCCAGATCGCGACCTACGCCGACTTCTCACGGACCGACGGCCCGGCCGACGCGGTCGCCCACGGGCAGCTCACCGGCGGGCTGCAGCTCTTCGCCGCCGACGCGAGCGAGACCGACGAGCCGTTCGCGGCGACCGGCCTGCTGTTCTCGCTCCTCGGGGCCGACGAACCCGACGTCCTGCGGCGCTGGTTCGACGCGCTCGCCGAAGGCGGCACGGTCGTCGACGCCCTGCAGCAACGGCCGTGGGGTGACTGGGACGGCACCGTGCGGGACGCGTTCGGCGTCACGTGGCTGATCGGGTTCGAGGCGTCCGCGCTGGGATGACGGCCGCCCTCGCTGGGGTGACGGCCGCCCTCGCTGGGATGATGGGCGCATGACCGATCGCCCCGCCGTCCTGTTCGTGTGCGTCCACAACGCCGGACGCTCCCAGATGGCCGCGGGGTGGCTGCAGCACCTCGCCGGTGACCGCGTCCGGGTGTTCTCCGCCGGCAGCGAGCCCGCCGACCAGGTCAACTCCGTCGCGGTGCAGGCCATGGCCGAGCAGGGCATCGACATCGCCGACGCCCGACCGGCAGTGCTCGAGACCGAGACCGTGCGCGAGTCGGACGTCGTCGTCACCATGGGCTGCGGGGACGCCTGCCCGGTGTTCCCCGGCAAGCGCTACGAGGACTGGGACCTCGCCGACCCGGCAGGGCTGGGGATCGAGCAGGTCCGCCCGATCCGCGACGACATCCGGATGCGGGTCGAGCGGTTGATCGCGTCCCTGTAGCCGGTCACTGCTGGTCGGACGGCAGCAGCGGCGCCCAGTAGGCATCCGCGCCGTCGGCCTGCACGGCGTCGCGCTCGAACCGGAAGCCGTAGTCGCGCACGAAGTCGAGCGCGGCGGCCTGCTCGTCCTCGGCGTCGTCGTGCGCGGCGTCGAACAAGTACACGCCGTGCCCCATCTTCACGCCCGAGTCGCTGATCACCGTGAGGTCCCAACGCCCCTCCTCGGCGCGTTCGATCCGCACGACGGCGGCTTGTGCAGCGGTGAAGTCAGCCATGCCGTCAGCCTACGGACGGCACCCCGACGGCGTTCAGGGTGCGCTGCGCCCACTACGCTGAGCACCGTCACAGGCCCGGACGAGCGGAGAACGAAGTCATGTCAGTCGGATTGCTCGCCGTGGTGGACGACATCCTCTCCGCGGCCCTGAAAGCGAGCGCGAAGACCGCCGGTGTCGTCATCGACGACGCCGCGGTCACCCCGCAGTACGTGCAGGGACTCGCGCCGGCCCGGGAACTGCCGGTCGTCGGGCGCATCGCGCTCGGCAGCCTGTTCAACAAGTTCATCATCATCATCCCGCTGGCGCTGCTGCTCACCGCGTTCGCGCCCTGGGTGCTGCCGTACCTCCTGCTCATCGGCGGGACGTACCTGTGCTTCGAGGGCGCGGAGAAGGTCACCGAGTGGTTCGGCGTCCACCACGGCGCAGGCACCACCGACTCGGTCACCGAACCGAAGCTCGTGTTCGGTGCCATCCGGACCGACCTCATCCTGAGCACCGAGATCATGCTCATCGCCCTGGCCGGCCTCGACCCCGACCTCGGGCTCTGGCCGACGCTCGGTGCCCTCATCGTGATCGGACTCGTCATGACCGCGGTCGTCTACGGTGCCGTGGCCCTGCTGGTGAAGATCGACGACGTCGGTCTGCAGATGATGAAGAACTCGGTCCGCCGGACGCGACGCGCAGGAGCACGGATCGTGCGGGCGATGCCGACGGTCTTCCGGGTCATCAGCGTCATCGGCACCGTTGCGATGCTCTGGGTCGGCGGGCACCTGGTCATCGCGAACCTCGCCGAGACCTTCTGGCACGGCCCGTACGACCTGTTGCACACGATCGAGCACGCGATCGAGGCCGCGGGCCCGGTGATCACGTGGGTCGTCGACACCGCGGTCTCGGCGCTCGCCGGCGTCGTCCTCGGCATGGTCGTCGTGGCGATCGTCCTCGGAGTCGGTCGCCTCCGCGGGAAGCACTGACTTACACTTCTGTTCCGCCATCGGTACACTTGTGTACATGGCTGAGGAGAGTGTCGCCGAGTTCGCGGTCCGCGCGGGGTTGTCACCGCGACGCGTCCGGTCGCTGATCGAAGGGGGATCGATCCGAGCACGCCAGGTCGGCGGCCAGTGGCTCGTCGACCAATCGTCGGAGCATCGTCCTGCCGCGAGTCGACCGCTCGGTGCACGGATGCGCAGCAACCTGCTGGCCTCGCTCTCCGGTCAGCCGATCGATGGCCTCTCAGCGCCGGAGCGGGTCCGTCTTCGCCGCTACCGGGACGAACTCTTTCGGAGCGCCGAACCGGACCGCATGCTCGGAGCCTGGATTCGCCCGGTCCCTGCACTTCGTCTCCGAGTGGCCGATGCCGACCTCGAGGACCTCGCCGCTGACGGTCGCCTGGTGAAGTCGGGTTTCAGCGATCCCCGCTCGGAGATCGCCGCGGCCGGGCAGCTCGAGGCTCGAGTCGCGGCCGGCGACGCCGATGCACTCCGGCGTGAATACCTCCTCCGCCCGTCCGACCAGCCCAACGTCCTGCTGCACGTATCTGATCAGAAGCCCCCATCGCCGCTTCCGCTCGGGTTGCTCTTGGTCGACCTCGCGGGGCACGACGGAATCCGCGAACGGTCCCGGGTTGCGGAGCTCCTCCAGGCCACGTCGTGACGATCGTCGCTCCGGCCATGACGTCGGCCCAGGCCGCAGCGTGGCACGCGCTGTTCCAGGTCCACGAACGCCACCCGAGTGGATGGGCGCTCGTCGGCGGGCAGATGGTGCATTCGTTGTGCTGGGAGCGAGGCGCCGTTCCGCCCCGGCCAACGCAAGACGCTGACGCCGTGCTCGACGTCCGCGCACGACCGCGAGTCCTCCACGACTTCACCGCCGTGCTCAGCGCGCTGGGGTTCGAGTCTGCCGGCGAAGCTCCGCCCGTGCTCGAGGGGACACGTGGCGTGCAACACCGATGGCTGAAGGGCGACGCCCAGATCGACGTCCTCATCCCACGCTTCCTCGGCGAACGAGCGGACAACCGGGTCGGCGTGACGGGTGGTCGGACGATCGCAGCGCCGGGCGGTCAAGGGGCACTCGACCGATCGGAGACGATCGACGTCGAGGTCTCGGGCCGGGCCGGGCGTTTGAACCGACCGACCCTGCAGGGGGCACTGGTCGCCAAGGCGTCCGCGCTCCTCATCGGCGAAGGAGCACGTGCGGACCGACACCTGAACGACCTCGCGATCCTCGCGTCGCTCGTCACCAGGCGGGACAGGGTGGGCGAGCGCCTCACCAGGACCGAGGCCGTTCGCGTCCGCTCTGCGCTCGGACTGGTCCTCGACCGGCCGCCGCTCCACCTGAGTGTCGGCGTGGACGCGGCGACGGTGACGGTCGTGCGAGAGCAGTTCGTCACCGGACCGTAGTGACACGAGTCGGAACACGAGTGTTCCGACGGACCACTCGTCGATCAACTCGTGGTCCGTCGCAGAACCGGTTCGCACCGGCTGCGCGGCCGGATTACCCTGGCGCGCATGGCAACGGTGCGACAGGTCCAGGTGACGTTCGACTGCGCCGAGCCGGAGCGGGTCGCCCGGTTCTGGTGCGAGGTCCTCGGCTACGAGGTCCCTGCTCCCCCGCCCGGGTTCGTCGACTGGCAGGCCTTCAACGCCTCGCTGCCGCCCGAGCACCAGGACTCGGCCTTCGCGTGCGTCGACCCGACCGGCGCCGGCCCGAGGCTGTTCTTCCAACGGGTACCCGAGGGCAAGACGGTGAAGAACCGCGTGCACCTGGACGTTCGGGTCGGCACCGGTCTGGTCGGCGAGGAGCGCCTCGCGGCACTCGACGCGGAGAGCGCCCGCCTCGTCGCACTCGGCGCGACGCAGTTCCGCCGCATGCTCGCGGATCAGGTCGACGAGTCCTGCATCGTGATGCAGGACGTCGAGGGCAACGAGTTCTGCCTCGACTGATCCGCGAGCGCAGGCGGACTCAGACCACCGGCCCGTAGAGCGGCGTCTCCGCCTGGTCGAGCTCGAGCTCGGCGGTCTGCTGGATGAGTGCCAGCAGGTCGGCGTCGAGCCCGGGAGCGAACTCCTCGAGTCGCTCCGGAGCGATGAACGACGGCACACCGGCGGGGGCCTGCTCGGTCGCGGTCAGGTCCGTGCCGTCCTTCGACGGTGACGCCCCGCGGAAGATCTTGCCGGCCTCCGACGCCCCGTCGAGGTCGAAGCTGTACTGCTTGCTCTGCAGCCCGAGGTCGACGAGTTCCTTGACCTCCGGGAACCGCTCGGCGTTCGTCTTCGGGATCGGCAGCAGGGTCTTCCATTCGACGCCGAGGGTCTCGAGTGCCTTCGCGTAGGCGTTCTCGTGCGCCTGGTCGCGGACGATCAGGTAGGCGATGGTGCTGCGCGCGGTGGGGTTGTCCGTCATCTCGTAGATGCGGCACTTCTGCAGGCGACCGGTGGACTCGAGCATCAGGTTGTAGAGCAGGTCGAGCGGCAGGTTGCCGGAGTTGTAGACGTAGCTGCCGCTCCACGGGTTGCCCGCCGCATCGACCGGCAGAGCACCCTGCGCGCCGACCAGGTAGTGGTGGATGTTGCTCGTGTCGAGCGCGATGTTGAGCGGCGTCGCACCCTTCGCACCCGGCTTGTCCAGCGGGTCGGTGAGCTTGCCGGTGTACTCGGGCGAGCCGTCGAGCAGGCGGGAGATCGTGGTGCCGATGAGCTCGACGTGGCTGATCTCCTCGGTACCGACGCCCTGGATGAGGTCGCGGTACGGCTTCGCCGCCGGTCCTCGGAAGTTCATCGCCTGGAACAGGTACTGCATCATCGTGCGCATCTCGCCGAACTGCCCGCCGAGCCCTTCCTGCAGGGCGTTGGCGGCGGCCGGGTCGGGCTCGCCGTCGGCGATCTCGTTGATCCAGGTCTGTGCGTGGAAGTACATGGACACTCCTTGCTCACCGCGACGGGACCGCCGCGTGCCTCACCGTCGTCCGGCGTCCCTGGCAGACGACACGGGTCGTCCACTCAGCGCGGTATCGTCGTCGGCGCCGCACCGCAGCGCCCGGAAGGACCCCCGAACCGATGACCGCCAGTCACGCCGTCGACACCGCCGCCCTCGACGACCTGCTCGGGCCGGGCCAGGTCCTCCGCGACCCGGCGTCGCTCGAGCGGTACCGCCACGACGATGCCGAGTGGGCCGACTCCACGGCACCGCTCGCCGTCGTCCTCGCACGCAGCACCGACGACGTCGTCGCCACCGTCCGGTGGGCGGCAGCCGCCGGCGTGCGGGTCGTACCGCGCGGCGCCGGGACCGGTCTGTCCGGTGGGGCGAACGCGATGGCCGGATCGGTCGTCCTGTCCCTCGAGCTGATGGACGCGGTGCTCGAGGTGAACACCGACGAGCGCTACGCCGTCGCCCAGCCCGGTGTGATCAACGACGCGCTCCGGGCTGCCGTCGCGGAACACGGACTCTGGTACCCGCCGGACCCGGCGAGCTCGGCCATCTCGACGATCGGCGGCAACGTCGCGACGAACGCCGGCGGGATCTGCTGCGTGAAGTACGGCGTCACCCGCGACTACGTGCTCGGGATGACCGTCGTGCTGGCCGACGGTTCCGTGGTGGAGCTCGGGCGCCGCACGGCGAAGGGCGTGGCCGGGTACGACCTGGCTGGCCTGATGGTGGGCTCGGAGGGCACGCTCGGCATCGTCGTGTCGGTCACCGTCAAGCTGCTCCCCCTGGCCGGACGCGACGAACGCGCCGTGATCGGCTACTTCCCCTCGCTCAGCGCCGCCGGGGACGCCGTCGCCGCGATCTCGCGTGCCGGGATCATCCCCGCCGCACTCGAGATCGTGGACCGGACCTGTCTCCGGGCCGTCGACGAATGGATGCACCTCGGGCTGCCGTCCGACGTCGACACCCTGCTGCTGGCCCGGGTCGACGAGCGTGGTGCCGCGGGGGACGAGCTCGCCGACCAGGTCGCAGCGGTCTTCGCGCAGGCCGGCGGGACCGACGTCGAGCGCGCCACGGACCCGGACGACATCGACCGGCTGTTCCAGGCACGGCGACTGGCGTACCCGGCACTCGAGCGGCTCGGCCCGGTGCTCACCGAGGACATCTGCGTGCCCCGCAGCGCGGTGCCCGAGATGCTGCGGCGGATCCAGGCGACCGCGGCAGCGCACGACGTCACCATCGCGAACATCGCGCACGCCGGCGACGGCAACCTGCACCCGCTGATCATCGCTCCGGAGGGCGACGCCGCCGCGAAGGCCCGCGCGAAGGAGGCGTTCGAGCAGATCGTCGCGGACTGCCTGGCACTCGGTGGCACCGTCACCGGAGAGCACGGCGTCGGCCTGCTCAAGCTGCCGGGCCTGCGGCAGGAGCTCGGCGAGCGGGTCCTCGCGATGCACCGGGCCGTGAAGGACGCCCTGGACCCGGCGGGCACCCTGAATCCCGGCAAGGCGTTCTGAACGCACGACGACGACGGACGGGAGGCCCGGTGCCAGCTGGCACCGGGCCTCCCGTCCGTCCACTGGTCGCGCCCAGGGCGCGAAGGTCACAGACCGGTAACGGAGACAGATCGGTCCAAACCGTTTCGCCGAGGCCCCCGAATCACCTGCACAGACCGGGAACCACCCGGAGCGCTCACCAGCCGCACATTGCTGGTTCTCCACCCTGCACCAGGGTGTGTTCGGCGCGCACACAGCAGCCGCGCCGAGCGCGACACCTCAGCAAAGGAATGATCACCATGCGCAAGAGCCTGAAGACCTCCATCACCCTCGCCACGACCGGCGCCCTCGTGCTCGGCGGTGCCGCGTTCGGCA
>NZ_JBIYED010000007.1:0-174464 GCF_044909335.1 Curtobacterium sp. AB7
GCCCCCCCCCCCCCCCCCCCCCCGCCGGGGCGCCCCCCCCCCCCCCCCCCCCCGGCGGCCCCCCCCCCCCCCCGGGGGGGGCGCCCCCCCCCCCCCGCCCCCCCCCCCCCCCCCCCCCCCGGGGGGGGGGGGGGGGGGGGCCCCCGCGCCCCCCCCGCCTCCTGTCCGTCCGTCGGTGCGTGCGCTGCAACCCGCGCCCCGACCCGTCCCGCAACGACACCATCGAGGTCGTACGACGTCGATCTTGTCGCTCGGCCGCGACCGTAGCGATCTGGCTGTCACCCCATCCATGGCCGCGCCCCCACCCCTGGCCGTGAGCGCAGCGATGGCGGCACTCGGCGGGAGGCACAACAGAAAATGCCCCCGGACCGAAAGGTCAGGGGGCACCGCATGTTTCTGTGTCCGAAGGGGGACTTGAACCCCCACGCCCTAATACGGGCACTAGCACCTCAAGCTAGCGCGTCTACCAATTCCGCCATCCGGACTGGATGTGTGGCGATTTCCCCGGGTTTCCCCGGCGTCCCTGCCGAGAGAAAACACTAGCACGGGTCTGAACGCCCGATGAACACGGCCGCGCATCCCGGGCGCGTCCAGAGGGCTGGGTTCCCGGCGCGTCCTGCGGCGTCACCGGGCCGGGGCTCGTCGGTGGGGACCGATACCGTGGAGGCATGACGAACCCGGAGTCGACCGCGACCGCGACCGAGCTCGAAGCCACTGCGGCGATCGCGCGCGACCTGATCCGCATCGACACCACGAACTGGGGCGAGGGGAAGTCGCGCGGCGAGACCGAGGCGGCGCACTACGTCGAGGACAAGCTGCGTGGGCTGGGCCTCGAGCCGCAGCTGTTCGAGTCCGAGCCGGATCGCGTCAGTGTCGTCGCGCGGGTTCCCGGTCGCGATCGCGACAAGCCGGCCCTCGTGGTGCACGGGCACCTCGACGTCGTGCCGGCCGATCCGGCGAACTGGTCGGTGGACCCCTTCGGCGGCGTCGTGAAGGACGGCTCGCTGTGGGGGCGGGGCGCCGTCGACATGAAGAACATGGACGCGATGATGCTCACGTCGCTGTCGGACGTCATCGCGGCGCAGGGGGCTCCCGAGCGCGACCTGGTGATCGCGTACTTCGCCGACGAGGAAGCCGGGGGAGTCCTCGGCTCGCACCACGTCGTCGAGCACCACCCAGAGGTCTTCGCCGGGGCCAGTGCCGCCATCAGCGAGGTGGGCGGGTACTCGATCACCCTCGGCGACCGTCGCGCCTACCTGCTGCAGACGGGCGAGAAGGCGCTGATGTGGATCAAGCTCGTCGCCCGCGGCACCGCTGCGCACGGTTCGCACGTCATCCGTGACAACGCCGTGACGAAGCTCGCCGCGGCCGTCGCCCGGATCGGCAGTGAGGAGTGGCCGGTGCGTCTGTCCGCCACGACGGACGCGATGGTCGCCGAGGTCGCTCGGTTTCTGGGCGTCGACCCGACCGTGACGGGCCCGGACGAGGTCGCGCTCGCGACCGGGTCGGCCTCGCGGTTCATCCACGCCGCCCTGCACACCACGACGAACCCGACGGTCCTGACCGCGGGGTACAAGCACAACGTGATCCCGGACACGGCCGAGGCGCTCGTCGACATCCGCTGCCTGCCCGGCGACGAGGAGTCGGTGCTGGCGCGCGTGCGGGAGCTCGCCGGCGACGAGGTCGAGGTCGTGATGTCCTTCCGCGACATCGGCCTCGAGCAGGGCTTCGGCGGACCGCTCGTCGACGCCGTCCGTGACGTCCTCGGCCGCCACGACCCGGGCGCACCGGTGCTGCCCTACCTGCTGTCCGGCGGCACGGACAACAAGGCGCTGTCGACCCTCGGGATCGCCGGGTACGGCTTCGTGCCGCTGCAGCTGCCCGCCGGCGTGGACTTCCCGGCGATGTTCCACGGCGTCGACGAGCGGGTGCCGCTCGACGCGCTGGCCTTCGGTCGGCGTGTTCTCGGGGACCTCCTGGCCACGTACTGATATTGTTCATGGTCGCCTTCGTGGCGGTGTCCTGACCGACCTCCCCCGAAAGGCCCGTGCGTGCACATCCTCGAGGCGATCTTCCTCGGCTTCGTCCAGGGGCTCACCGAGTTCCTGCCGGTGTCCTCCAGCGCGCACCTGCGCATCGTCGGGCTGTTCCTGCCCGACGCGAAGGACCCGGGCGCGGCCTTCACCGCGGTGACCCAGCTCGGCACCGAGACCGCGGTGCTCATCTACTTCTGGAAGGACATCACCCGGATCATCGGGCGGTGGTTCCGTTCCGTGTTCCGGCGCGACGTCCCGAAGGGCGACCCCGACGTGCGTCTCGGGTGGCTCGTGATCCTCGGCACGATCCCGATCGGCATCGCGGGGCTCCTGCTGAAGGACTCCATCGAGACCACGTTCCGCTCGCTCTGGATCGTCGCGATCGTGCTCATCGTCTTCGGCATCGTGCTCGGTGTGCTCGACGTCGTCGGCCGCAAGGAACGTCGGATCGAACACATGACCTTCGGTGGCGGCATCCTGATCGGTCTGGCGCAGGTGCTGGCACTCGTCCCCGGGGTCTCGCGCTCGGGAGCGACCGTGTCGATGGGGCTCGCACTCGGCTACACGCGACCGGCAGCGGCGCGGTTCGCGTTCCTGCTGGCCGTCCCCGCGGTGTTCCTGTCCGGGCTGTACGAGGCCGCGACGAGTCTCGGTGACCACGGAGCGCCGTTCGGGCTCGCCGACACGCTCATCGCGACGGTGGTGGCGTTCGTCGTCGGCTTCGTGGTGATCGCGGCGTTCATGAACTACATCAGCAAGCGCAGCTTCATGCCGTTCGTCGTCTACCGCATCGCACTCGGTATCGTTCTCATCGTGTTGTTGTCGCTCGGAGTGATCCAGCCGTGAGGGCCTGGCAGGCCCCGTCCGTTCCCGACGTCCCCGGCGCAGCGCCGCGGCCCGTCGTGCACGACACCGCCACCGGCAAGCCGGTCGACCCGACGCAGGGCGACGAGCGCGCTGCGCTGTACGTCTGCGGGATCACCCCGTACGACGCCACCCACCTCGGGCACGCGGCGACCTACCTGGCGTTCGACACGCTCGGCCGTGCGTGGCGCGACGCCGGCCTCGACGTCGAGTACGCACAGAACGTCACCGACGTCGACGACCCGCTGCTCGAGCGCGCCACCCGCGACGGCGTCGACTGGCGCGAGCTCGCCGCGTCGCAGATCGACCTCTTCCGCCGCGACATGGAATCGCTCCGGATCCTGCCGCCCGACGACTTCGTCGCCGTCACCGACGAGGTCGACCGCGTCGCCGAGGCCGTCGCGTTCCTGCAGGAGACCGGCTCCGCCTACGAGGTCCCCACCCCGGACGCCGAGGGCGACGACCTGTACTTCGACGTGAACCACCCCACCGACGCGTGGTCGCTCGGCGACGAGAGCGGCCTGGACCGCGAGACCATGCTCACGCTCGCTGCCGAGCGCGGCGGCGACCCGGAGCGCCCCGGCAAGCGTGATCCGCTCGACCCGCTGCTCTGGCGTGCGGCCCGCGACGGTGAGCCGAGCTGGGACTCCGAGATCGGCCCCGGCCGGCCCGGCTGGCACATCGAGTGCAGTGTCATCGCCGGCGACCGTCTCGGCCTGCCGATCAGCGTGCAGGGCGGCGGCAGCGACCTCGTCTTCCCACACCACGAGATGAGCGCGGGACACGCAGCGGCCCTGGCGCACCAGCCCCTGGCGCACGCGTTCGTGCACACCGGGATGATCGCCTACCAGGGCACGAAGATCTCGAAGTCGCTCGGAAACCTCGTCACGGTGCGAGGGCTGCTCGACGACGGCGCGGACCCCCGGGCGATCCGGCTGGCGCTGCTGTCGCACAAGTACTCCGACGACTGGGAGTGGTTCGACGCCGAGCTCACGAGTGCCACGACGCGCCTCGCGACCTGGGACGCGTGGGCATCGGGGGCTTCTGCCGGGCACGTCGACGACGCGGCCGACGCCGCCTCGCGGATCCGGGCTCGGGTCTCCGACGACCTCGACACGCCGGGTGCGGTCGCCGCGGTCGACACCGCGATCGCCGGGGGCACGGCGTGCTCGCCCGAGCTCGCCGACCTGATCGACGCGCTGCTCGGCATCCGCCTGGCCTGAGCCGAGCCGAGTCGGGCTGGCTGTCGGCCTGCGTTGTCAGGTGACGACACGTCGTGTGCCGGTCGCCGGTCGGTCAGGAACTGTCGCCTGGGTGGGCGGCAACCGACAATTCGGGACCAGCCTGCGGAGGCGAGCGGGGTGCCGTGACCGCTCGCGACCCCTGGACGGGAGGCCCGTGGCGGCCCCGTCCCGTGCCTCCCGTCCGCCGTGCGGTCGCAACACGTCGTGTGCCGTTCGCCGGTCGGTCAGGAACTGTCGCCTGAGCGAGCGGCAACCGACAGTTCGCGACCACACTCGGCGGAAGTGAGCGGGGTGTCGTGACCGCACGCCCCGCACGCCCCGCGCACGCCCCGCGCGCGGACTACTGCTGGGGCGGCTGCGGGGGCCGCCAGGGCCCCTCGCCACCAGCGGTACCGCCGTCCTTGCCGTCCTTGTGCTCGCGCCGCCGCAGGTACTGCTCGAACTCCTGCGCGATCGCGTCGCCCGAAGCCTCGGGGGAGTCGACGGTGTCGCGGGCCTGCTCGAGCTGCCCGATGTACGAGGCCATGTCCTCGTCGTCGGCGGCGAGGGCGTCGATGCCGTCCTCCCACTCGGTGGCGTCGTCGAGCAGGGTGCCGCGCGGCACCGTGACGTCGGTGAGCTCCTCGATCTTGTCGAGCAGCGAGAGGGTCGCCTTGGGCGACGGCGAGTTGTGCACGTAGTGCGGGACCGAGGCCCAGAGCGACAGCGTGGTCAGCCCGGCCTTGTCCATGGCGTCGGCCAGGACGCCGAGGATGCCGGTCGGGCCCTCGTACGAGGACTTGTCGACGTCGAACGCGGTGCGGACGCCGGCGTTCTCGCTCGACACGAAGACCGAGATCGGGCGGGTGTGCGGGACGTCGGCCAGCATCGCGCCGACGAAGACGACGGCGTCGATCGAGTACACGTCGGCGAGGTCGATGATCTCGGCGCAGAAGCCGCGCCAGGTGCGCGAGGGCTCCGGACCGACGAGGACGAACACGTCGCGGTCGGTCGGGGAGCCGGTGGCGCCGATGACCGGACGGCCCTCGGCTCCGGGGCCGTGCAGCACGATGCGGGGCCACTGCACCCCGCGGGCGCCGGTCTCGTCGGACCCCATGGTCGGACGGTTGAACTGGTAATCGACGTACCGCTCGCCGTCGAGCTCGCGCAGCTCGTCGAGCTCGAGGGACTCGACGATGCGTCGGGCGAGTCCGCTCGCGGCTTCGCCGGCGTCGTTCCAGCCCTCGAAGGCGACGACGAGCAACCGGCCGTCGCTGAAGGGGGAGTGCTGTGGCACGGAGCGGACCTCCTGGTGGTGGAGCGGAGCGGGGCGGGCACGACGAGGCACCCGGCCGGACACGATGCAGGCATCCACTGTAGGCCCCGGGGGCGCCCGCGGGCATGCGCGTCCGCGCCCAGCGGAACGGCCCCGGTAGACTCGTCGCCCGTGACCGCGCATCCTCCTGCCCTCGTCCCGCCCGCAGCCGTGCTGTGGGACATGGACGGCACGATCATCGACACCGAGCCGATCTGGCAGCGCTCCCAGGTCGACCTGACGAACCGCTACGGCGCCGAGTGGACCCACGAGGACGGCCTGTCCCTGGTCGGTTCCGGCCTCGAGCGCTCCGGTGAGCTCCTCCGCGCCAAGGGCGTCGACATGGAGGTCGAGGAGATCATCCAGTGGATGACCGACTACGTGATGGAGCACCTTCGCGCAGGAGAGCTGCCGTGGCGTCCGGGTGCTCGCGAACTCGTCGAGGAGCTCCACGCCCGCGGCATCCCCACCGCGCTGGTGACGATGTCCCGCCGCAAGATGGCACTCGTCGCCGCCGAGGCACTGGGCGAGCGCGGGTTCCGCGTCGTCGTGGCCGGGGACGACGTGGACCGTCCGAAGCCGTTCCCGGACGCCTACCTCGCCGCCGCCGCCCAGCTCGGCGTCGAGCCGACCGCGTGCGTCGCGATCGAGGACTCCGCCACCGGCGTCGCCTCGGCCGTCGCCTCCGGCGCCGTCACGGTCGCCGTGGAGCACATCGTCCCGCTGTCCGAGATCGCCGGCGGTGACGTGCACCTGACCACCCTGTCGGGTGTCGACGTCGACCGCCTGGTCGAGTTGACGGGGCCGGCGCTGGCCGCACGCGCTGCCGTGACGGGAGGCCCGGCTCCTGACCCGGCGCACGCTGCGGACACCGAGGGAGTCACCCGATGAGCCACACCGACGACCCGACAGCGGCCCTGCCGCACACCGCCGGTGGCGCACCCCACACGCCGCCGCGTGGCCCGTTCCGGGCCGGCGACCGCGTGCAGCTGACCGGTCCGAAGGGCAAGCTCACGACGCTGTCCCTCGAGACCGCTGGCGAGTACCACACGCACCGCGGCGTCCTCCGGCACGACGACGTCATCGGCCAGCCCGACGGCTCGGTGATCCGTGCCAGCACGGGCGACGAGTACCTGGCCCTCCGCCCGCTGCTCAACGACTACGTGATGTCGATGCCGCGTGGCGCCGCCATCGTCTACCCGAAGGACGCCGCCCAGATCGTGGCGTTCGCGGACGTCTTCCCGGGCGCCCGGGTGGTCGAGGCGGGCGTCGGATCGGGTGCCCTCTCCCTGTTCCTGCTGCGGGCGATCGGTCCCACGGGGCAGCTGCAGTCGTTCGAGCGTCGTGAGGAGTTCGCCGCGATCGCGCAGGGCAACGTCGGCACGTTCCTCGGCGCCGTCCCGGACAACTGGTCGGTGACCGTCGGCGACCTGGTCGAGGAGCTCCCCGGCGCCGTCGACGAGCAGAGCGTCGACCGCGTGGTCCTCGACATGCTCGCGCCGTGGGAGTGCGTCGACGCCGCCGCCGACGCCCTCGTGCCCGGCGGGCTCATCGTCTGCTACGTCGCGACCGTCACCCAGCTGTCCCGCACGGCCGAGGCCCTGCGCGACACCGGCCGCTTCACCGACCCGATGCCGAGCGAGACCCTGGTCCGCACCTGGCACGTCGAAGGGCTCGCCGTCCGACCGGACCACCGCATGGTCGGGCACACCGGGTTCCTCATCACGGCCCGCCGTCTCGCCGACGGAACCGTCCTGCCGAACCTGAAGCGCCGCGCGGGCAAGGTCGAGTTCTCCGACGAGGACATCGAGGCCTGGACCCCCGGCGCCGTGGGCGAGCGCGCGACGAGCGACAAGAAGCTCCGCAAGGTCGCACGGCAGTCGGCGGCGCAGGCCCGCAAGGTCGCCGCTGCCGAGGCCGGGTCCGCAGCCGCCGCCGAGGGGTCCGAGCCCGTCAGCGACGCGTCCGAGCCGACCGACGGCGAACGGTAGGCTGACGGACGTGCCCGTCCTGCATCGAACGGAAAGAGGGTCCGTGCGCACCATCCCCGCACTCCTGGTCACCATCGGTCTCGTGGCGTCGCTCACGGCGTGCGCCTCGAACGGCGCCGGTACCACCCCCTCGAGCTGCGCCGCACCCGGTGCGGCGTCCGAAGCGGTGACCGCCACCGGCGCGTTCGGCAAGGAGCCGAAGGTGTCGATCCCGAGCGGACTCACCACGAAGGGCACGCAGGTCTCCGTCCTGAAGCAGGGCAACGGCCGCACCATCGACGACGGCACGCCCGTCCTGATCGAGTACACGCTCGTCGACGGCGCCACCGGCGAGGTCGCGCAGACCAGCGGGTACTCGGGGCAGACGGCTCCGATCACCGCCGGCGCGAGCAACTACGGTGCCCTCGGCGAATCGCTCGAGTGCGCGCAGGTCGGCGACCGCCTGGCCGTCGCACTGCCGAAGAGCGCCCTCAGCAGCTCGGACACCAGCGCGACCACCGACAGCGGCTCGTCGACGAAGACCGAGGACGCCGTCATCGCCGTCATCGACGTCAAGCGGGCCTTCGACGCCCGCGCGACCGGCACCCCGCAGCTCGCCGGCGACAAGATGCCCGCCGTCGTGCTCGCACCGTCCGGCGCCCCCGGCATCACGATCCCGTCGTGGAGCGCGCCGAAGTCGAACGAGACGCACCTGCTCCGCAAGGGGTCCGGTCGCGTGCTCACCGCGAAGGACACCGCGGTCATCAAGTACACCGCCGTGACGTGGGGCACTGACCCGTCCGTGGCCGGCTCCAGCTGGACCGACGGCTCGGGTGCGCAGACCGTGCCGCTCACCAAGGGCCAGGTCGACGAGGGCGTGCGGGGCGCCATCGTCGGGCACCACGTCGGCGACCAGGTCCTGGCCGTCGTGAACCAGCAGGGCACCGCCTACGCGTACGTCATCGACGTGCTCGGAGCGATGTCGAGCTGACGCTCCCACACCGTCCACCGACCGCGGCGCGGGTGCGCTCCGGTGCACCCGCGCTGCCGTAGGATCGCCTCGTGCCAGCGACCCGTGTGCCCCGTGTGCCCGCAGAGGAGCGGCTGTTCAGCCTCGTGCTCGCGCTGCTCTCGACGGAGTCCGGGCTGACCAAGGCGGAGATCCTGACCAACGTGCAGGGCTACCGCCAGCGGTTCACGCCGGGTGGGGACAACGCCTCGCTCGAGCGCCAGTTCGAGCGTGACAAGGACGACGTCCGCGAGCTCGGCATCCCGCTCGAGACCATCGAGACACCGGGTGCCGCCGGCAACAACCAGACGCTGCGCTACCGGATCCCGAAGGGCGAGTACGACCTGCCCGTTGATGTCCGCTTCACCCCGGACGAGTCCGCCCTGCTGTCGCTGGCCGCCATGGCCTGGCGCGAAGGCGCCCTGTCCGCCGACTCCCGTCGCGGGCTGCTGAAGGTGCGGTCCGCGGGCTCCGAGGACGATGACGGCGCACTCCAGCTCGGCGTCGACGCCTACGCCCCGCGACTCCGGGCACGCGACGCGGCGTTCGAGCCGCTCCGCTCCGCCCTCGACCGCGGTGCCGCCGTCCGGTTCGACTACATCACCCCGGGCCAGCACGAGGCCCGTCGTCGCGAGGTCGCCCCGCTCGCCCTCGTGCAGCACGGCGGCCGCTGGATGCTCGCCGCCCACGAGTTCGCCACGGACTCGGACAAGAACTACCTGCTCTCACGCATCGTCGGACCCGTCACGCAGTACGACGTCGGGCAGCACACCGCCCCGGTGGGCGCGGGGGAGCGCACGCTCGCCGAGCTCGAACGGATCTGGTCCGCCCGCACGGCGCGCATCGCGGTGACCCCCGGATCCGACGCCGAGCGGCGGCTCGCGCGCCGTCGTGACACCGAGACCGACGCCGACGGCGCACTCGTGCTGCACCACGTCGACCCGCAGATCCTGGCCGAGGAACTCGCGGCGTTCGGACCCGAGGTCCGGGTGCTCGAGCCGGAGGACCTGCGGCTGCGCGTCGTCGAGCGGCT
Source organism: Curtobacterium sp. AB7 (assembly GCF_044909335.1). NCBI lineage: Bacteria > Bacillati > Actinomycetota > Actinomycetes > Micrococcales > Microbacteriaceae > Curtobacterium > Curtobacterium sp. AB7. The sequence goes on from NZ_JBIYED010000007.1 coordinate 9,451, forward strand.
CCGCGCGCTCGTGCGCGACCACAGCGACGAAGAGGACCCCGCCCGTGGCTGACGCCCAACCCCTGCAGGCGCAGGACAAGCTCGCCTTCCTGCTCGCCCTGGTGCCGTACCTGATCGACCGCGAGCGCGTCTCGGTGGCCGAGGCCGCGCGCCACTTCGGCGTCCCCGAGGCCCGCATCCGCCGAGCCGTGGAGCTCATCGCGGTGTCTGGGGTCCCCGGTGAGACGATGCAGTACCAGCACGGCGACCTGTTCGACATCGCGTGGGACGACTTCGACCAGAACGAGATGATCGTCCTGACGAACCTCGTCGCGATCGACGACTCGCCCCGGCTGTCCGCGCGAGAAGCCTCTGCGCTCATCGCCGGGCTGCAGTACCTCTCCGCGCTGCCCGAGGCCGCTGATCGCGACGCCATCCGAGCACTCATGGCGAAGCTGTCGCGCGGTGCCGGCGGTGCCGCGTCGACGGTCGCGGTCGGTCAGGACCTGCACGACGTCGCCCTCGCCACGATCCGTCGTGCGATGGCCGACGGCCGCGGGCTGTCCTTCGAGTACGCCGGTCCGCGCACCCAGGGCGGCACCCGCCGGGTCGACCCGCTGCGCGTCGAGTCGATCGACACCGACTGGTACCTCCGCGCCTGGGACCTCGACCGGCAGGCGCTCCGGACCTTCCGCCTCGACCGGATGTCCGGTGCACGCGTCGACGACCGTGCGGTGGAGAAGTCGGCCGACCAGGTGGTGATCCCGGACACGCTGTTCCAGCAGTCGGCAGAGGACGTCATCGTCACCGTCGAGCTCGACTCGTCGTCGCTGCCGCTCGTGGCCGACTTCCTCGCCGACACCGCGGACGCTCCCGACGCCGAGGCGCGCGTGCGCATCCGGCTCGCGGCGTCGAGCGGCTTCGACGGCGTGGTCCGGCTCGTCGCGGGGCTGCCCGGCCGTGCCGTGGTGCTCGACCCGCCCGCAGCGCGGGACGCGGTGCGGGACTTCGCCGCCGCCGCCCTCGCCGCCGGCTGACGCAGCCGCTCGCCGACCGACGCGGCCGACCGACGCGGCCGACCGACACGACTGACCGCCCCCGTCGACCGCTCCTGCATGTGCGTTCGCACGGAGCGCGCCGAACTGTCGGTCCCCACCCCGTAGGATCGACCCATGGCTTCGACGACCGCGCGCGGGCGAGCGAGGCGGCAAGGGCGCCGGAACACCGACGCCGAAGGCCGCATGTCGCTCGGGCAGCACCTCATCGAGCTGCGCAACCGCCTGTTCCGCGCAGTGATCGCCGTGGTCATCGCCGCGGTTGGTGGATGGTTCCTGACCCCGTTCGTGCTGGACTCGCTGCGGGCACCGGTGGCCGAGCTCGCCAAGGTCGGTGGGCACACGGCTGAGCTGAACTTCCCGATGATCACGGGTGCGTTCGACCTCAAGCTGCAGATCGCGATCACGATCGGCATCGTCATCGCCAGCCCGGTCTGGCTCTACCAGATCTGGGCGTTCATCGTGCCGGCCCTCGTGCGGCGCGAGAAGCAGTACGTGTGGGGCTTCCTCGGCACCGCGATCCCGCTCTTCTTCGCCGGGTGCTACTTCGGGTGGTACATCCTGCCGCACGTGGTCGGCATCCTCGGCAGCTTCGTGTCGAGCCAGGACACCTCGATCGTCGACGCGAAGGCCTACTACGACTTCGTCATCAAGCTCATCGTCGCTGTCGGCATCGCGTTCGTGCTGCCGGTCTTCATCGTGCTGCTGAACTTCGTCGGGGTCCTGTCGGCCGCCGCGATCATCAAGTCCTGGCGCATCGCGATCCTGTGCATCCTGGTCTTCTGCGCGATCGTCACGCCGAGCGCCGACGTCATCTCGATGTTCCTGCTGGCCGTCCCGATGGTCGTGCTCTACATCGCCGCCTGCGTCGTGGCATGGTTCCACGACCGACGGATGGCGAAGAAGCAGGCCAAGCTCGACGAAGAGTACGGCCTGTGACGGGCGCGGACCTCAGCGCGGCCGAGCGCTTCGCCGCCGCCAAGGTCCGGAATCGCTCCCGCAACCTGGAGCTGTTCCGCGCCGACCTGCGCTTCGACCTCGACCCGTTCCAGTTCGCCGCGTGCGACGCGCTCGACCAGGGCCGCAGCGTCCTCGTGGCCGCGCCGACCGGTGCCGGCAAGACGATCGTGGCCGAGTTCGCGATCTGGCTGGCGATGCGGCAGCCGACGGCGAAGGTGTTCTACACGACGCCGATGAAGGCCCTGAGCAACCAGAAGTACGCCGAGCTGGTCGAGGTCTACGGCGAGTCCGAGGTGGGCCTGCTCACCGGTGACACCAACGTCAACCCACGGGCGCGGGTCGTCGTGATGACGACCGAGGTCCTGCGGAACATGATCTACGCGGACTCCGACCTGCTCGACGACCTGGCCTGGGTCGTCCTCGACGAGGTCCACTACCTGGCCGACCGGTTCCGCGGCGCCGTGTGGGAAGAAGTGATCCTGCACCTGCCGACCGAGGTCCGGCTGGTCTCGCTCAGTGCCACGGTCTCGAACGCGGAAGAGTTCGGCGACTGGCTGCAGGCCGTCCGCGGGGACACCGACGTCATCGTGTCGGAAGACCGCCCGGTCCCGCTCGAGCAGCACGTCCTGGTCGGTTCGAAGATGGTCGACCTGTTCGACTCCAGCGGTGCGGCCGCGACGAACCGTGTCAACCCCGAACTGCTCCGCATGGTCGGCGGTGCGTCGCGCAGCGAACGGCACGGCGGCGGCCACCGTGGCGGACGAGGGCGCGGGGGATACCACGATCGCCGTGGGCCGCGCACCGAGAAGCTGCACCGCGAACGCATCGCGCACATGCTCGACGAGCGGATGCTGCTGCCCGCGATCTTCTTCGTGTTCAGCCGCGCCGGGTGCGACCAGGGCGTCCGGAACGTGCTGCGCTCCGGCCTGTCGCTCACCACGGTCCCGGAGCGCAACGAGATCCGCGAGACCGCGGAGTACCACTGCCGCACCCTGCCGGACGAGGACCTCGCCGTCCTCGGCTACTGGGAGTTCCTCGAGGGGCTCGAGCGCGGTGTCGCCGCGCACCACGCCGGCATGCTCCCCGCGTTCAAGGAAGTGGTCGAGAACCTCTTCCAGCGCAAGCTGCTCAAGGTCGTGTTCGCCACCGAGACCCTGGCGCTCGGTGTGAACATGCCCGCGCGCACGGTGGTGCTCGAGAAGCTCGAGAAGTTCAACGGCGAGGCCCGAGTGCCGATCACCCCGGGGGAGTACACCCAGCTCACCGGGCGTGCCGGACGCCGTGGCATCGACGTCGAGGGGCACTCGGTCATCCAGTGGACCGACGGCCTCGACCCGCAGGCCGTCGCCTCGCTGGCCAGCCGCCGCACCTACCCGCTGAACTCGTCGTTCAAGCCGACGTACAACATGGCCGTCAACCTGATCGACCAGTTCGGTCGGCAGCGCACGCGCGAGGTCCTCGAGACCTCGTTCGCGCAGTTCCAGGCCGACCGATCCGTGGTCGACCTGGCCCGTAAGGTCCGCTCGCAGCAGGAGTCCCTCGAGGGCTACCGCGAGGCCATGCAGTGCCACCTCGGCGACTTCACCGAGTACTCGACGCTCCGCCGCGAGCTGTCCGACCTCGAGCGCACGAACGTGCCCGGTGGGCGCGAGGCCTCGCACGGCGCGCGGCAGGAGCGGCAGGCCGCGATCACGGCGGTCCGTCGCCAGATGCAGCGCCACCCCTGCCACGCCTGCCCCGACCGCGAGGCGCACGCCCGCTGGGCGGAGCGCTGGTGGAAGCTCAAGCGCGTCAACGACAAGCTGCTCCAGCAGATCCGGTCCCGCACCGGTGCCGTGGCGACCACGTTCGACCGGGTCACCGACGTGCTCCTGCAGCTCGGCTACCTCGTGGACGCCGGCAACGGCGAGGCCACCGTGGCCGCCGGGGGCCGCCGACTGCAGCGCATCTACGGTGACCGGGACCTGCTCGTCGCCGAGTGCCTCGAGGCGGGCGTCTGGAAGGACCTCACGCCGGCGCAGCTCGCCGCGATGGCCGCCACGATCATCTACCAGCCCCGTCGCGACGACGCCCCCGGCACCGAGCACGCACTGCCGCGCGGCGCGTTCCGACCGGCCCTCGACGAGACCCTGACGATCTGGTCGCGCCTCGACGACATCGAACGTGACGCTCGTCTGGCCGGTTCGGTGCCGCCCACCCCGGCGATGGCGGTCGGCATGTTCCGCTGGGCCTCCGGTTCGGCACTCGACGACGTCCTGCGCACCCTCGACCTGCCCGCCGGCGACTTCGTCCGCTGGTCGAAGCAGGTCATCGACCTGCTCGACCAGATCCGGAACGCCGGTGACGACGACCTCGCCCAGACCGCCAGACGTGCGACCGACGCGGTGCGCCGCGGCATCGTCGCCTACGCCGCGGTCTGACGGGAGGCACGGTGCGGGTTCCGGAGACCGGTGTGCGTGGGGTGCCCGCGCGTGTGGGCCGCGGTGCGGACGCGGACGGCCCGTTCGCGGCGCTCCCGCTGGGCACCGCGCTGCCCCTTGCCGTCATCGGCGGGCTGCTCTTCGCGCTCGCGTTCCCGTCGCCCGGTTGGTGGTTCCTGGCCTCCCCGGCGCTGGCCTGCATGCTCCTCGCGGCGATGGGGCAACGCGCCCGCAGGGCCGCGTGGCTTGGCTACGTGGCCGGTGCCGCGTTCTGGATCCCGGCCATCTCGTGGGCCGGTCGCTACCTGGGCCCTGTCCCGTGGTTCGCACTGGCGTTGTTGGAGGCGGCGTTCTTCGCCCTCGGCAGCGTCGCGATCGCCCTCGCGTACCGCTGGGTCGCGCGCGCGGTGCCCTCGACCGCCGGACGCGTGTGGGGCCTCCCGGCCGTGGTCGCCGCACTGTGGACCGGACGCGAGTGGTTCTCGGGGAGCTGGCCGTACGGCGGTTTCGCCTGGGGGCGCGTCGGCCTGTCGCAGTCGCAGGGGCCGTTCACCCACCTCGCGGCGTACGTCGGCGTCCTCGGGGTGACGTTCGTGGTCGTCTACTGCGTCGCGGTCGTCGTGTCACTCGCCCTCGTCTCCCCGCGGGCGCCGGGCGCGACCCTGCGGCTGCCGGTCCGGGTCGCGACCGCCGGCCTGCTCGTCGCCGCCGTCCTGGCGGTGCCGGCCTGGCCGACCGCGACGTCCGGCACCGTCCGGATCGAGTCGGTGCAGGGCAACGGGCCGGCCGGGTACTTCGACCGTGCTGCGCCGGGTGAGGTCCTGGCGGCGCAGGTCGCGGCGACCGACGTCGAGGCGAAGGGCGTCGACCTCGTCGTCTGGCCCGAGGCCTCCGCCGAGTTCGACCCGCGCCAGCAGCCCGTGATCGCGTCGTCGCTCGACGCCGTCGTCGACTCGGTCGGGGCGCCGCTGGTCGCCGGCGCCATCACGCAGACCCCGTCCGGGGTGCTGCACAACACGTCGTTCGTGTGGACCGCCGACGGGTGGCAGTCGTCCTACGACAAGAAGCGCCCGGTGCCGTTCGGCGAGTACGTGCCGGACCGGTGGTTCTTCTCGAAGCTCGCGCCGTCCCTCATCGGCCTGCTGCAGCGCGACTACACGCCGGGCACGAAACCCAACGTGCTGCCGGTGGCGGGGATCAAGGCGGGCATCGCGATCTGCTTCGACATCGTCGACGACCGGCTGTCCCGCGACATGGTGCGCGGCGGAGCGCAGGTGATCCTCGCGCAGACGAACAACGCCGACTTCTCCGGCACCGACGAGAACCTGCAGCAGCTCGAGATCGCACGGATGCGGGCGATCGAGACCGGTCGTTCCCTCGTCAACATCTCGACCGTCGGCGCCTCGCAGGTCATCGACCCGTCCGGACGCACCATCGACCGGGTCCCCGAGTACACCGCGACCTCGATGGTGACCGACGTGCCGCTCGGCACCTCGACGACCCCGGCGTCGCTCGCGTCCGGGTCGATCGCGTTGTTCCTGTCGCTCGGCGGGCTCCTCGTGCTGCTCGCCTGCGCGCCGTGGGGACGCCGTACGCGCTCCTGATCCACCGCCGCGCACCTGAGCGCCCGGACCACGCACTGGGAACGGACTGTGAATGCGCCCAGTCGGGAACGACGGCGCGTGGGACAGTGTTGTGGAGGGCAGACGAGCGAGAGGAGCACACACATGGCTGATCGGAGTCTCCGCGGCATGCGGCTCGGGAGTCAGAGTCTCCAGAGCGAAGAGGGCGTCGAGCTCTCGGACCGCAAGCGCGCGGTCTACCAGACCGATTCGGGGGAGACCTTCGACATCGTCTTCTCCGCTGACGCGGACGTGCCCCAGACCTGGTCGGAGCCACGCTCCGGCCGCGAAGGACGCCTGCTCGGTGACGACGGCATCCCCGTCGAGGTCGCAGCAGAAGACGTCAAGGCGCCCCGTACCCACTGGGACATGCTGCTCGAGCGTCGCTCGCGCGAGGAACTCGAGGAGCTCCTCCAAGAGCGCCTGCAGGTCCTCCGTGCACGACGCGGTGCCTGACACCAGCACCTGACGAACGACGATGCCCGCCCCGGTTCCCCGGGGCGGGCATCGTCGTTCGTGGTGGTGCGGGTCAGCGTCGGCCGGAGCCGTCGCTGGTGCGGTGCCCGGATGCTTCGTCGTTCGGGTGCTGCGCAGCGTCGGCCTGCGGGGCCGGTGCGTCGTCGACCTTCTCGGCGGTCGCGTCATCGGCGGCTGCGAGGTGCGCGTCGACGCTCCGGTTCGACTCGGCCAGTCGTGCGTCGAGGTCGGACTCGGGGACGATGTCCGCGGCGGTGGCATCCGCACGCGGCATGGTCGTGTCGGCCGACCCGGCAGCGGCGGTGTTCGCCAGGCTCTCGTTCGCGAGCTTGGAGATGCGGGAGAGGAAGTCCCCGCCGGTGCCGGCGCCGGCGACCGGGCCGCTGCCGCTCCGTCCGCCGGAGAAGCCCTTCGCGATGCCGGACAGTGCCTCGGTGAACTCGCTCGGGATCATCCAGAGCTTGTTCGCGGTGCCCTCGGCGATCTTCGGGAGCATCTGCAGGTACTGGTAGGAGAGCAGCTTGTCGTCGGGGTCACCGGTGTGGATGGCCTCGAAGACCGTGGCGATGGCGGAGGCCTCACCCTCGGCGCGGAGCACCTGGGCCTTGGCGTCACCCTCGGCTGCGAGGATGGCGGCCTGCCGCTGCCCCTCGGCCTCGAGGATCTGGGACTGCTTGGTGCCCTCGGCCTGCAGGATCGCGGCACGACGGCTCCGCTCGGCACGCAGCTGCTGCTCCATGGCGTCCTGGATCGACACGGGCGGCTCGATCGCCTTGAGCTCGACACGGCCGACGCGGATGCCCCACTTGCCGGTCGCTTCGTCGAGCACGACGCGGAGCTGACCGTTGATGTTGTCGCGGCTGGTCAGGGCCTCTTCGAGGTTGAGGCCACCGACGACGTTGCGGAGCGTGGTGGTGGTGAGCTGCTCGACGGCACCGAGGTAGTTCGCGATCTCGTAGGTCGCCGCGCGGGCGTCGGTGACCTGGAAGTAGACGACGGTGTCGATGGAGACCACGAGGTTGTCCTCGGTGATCACCGGCTGCGGCGGGAACGACACGACCTGCTCGCGCATGTCGAGCAGGGGGCGCAGGCGGTCGATGAACGGCACGAGCAGGTTCAGGCCCGGCGAGAGCGTCTTGTGGTACTTGCCGAGGCGTTCCACGATGCCCGCGGTGGCCTGCGGGACGATGCGGATCGCCTTGGCCAGGACGACGATCACGAAGATGACGACGACGAGGATCAGGACGAGCAGTGCGATCGTCCCGGGTGAGATGGTCACGAGGTGGCCCTTTCTGCGAGGCGCACGACCGCGGTCGACCCCTCGATCGACTCGACGACCACGGGGGTGCCGAGTGGCGGTGTGCGGTCGATGGCGCCCACGGCGAACCGTGCGCTCCAGGTCTCGCCGTTGGCCAGGCGGACCTGGCCGGGAGCAGAGGATGTGAAGGCGACGGCGACGGTGCCGGGAAGCCCGATGAGCCCTTCGATGTTCGTGCGGTGCGGGTCGGCGCCTCGGCCGAGCATGACCAGCAGGCGCGGTCGCACGAGCGACAGCAGCACGAGCGCGAGCACGGCGGAGACGATGGCGGACAGCCACCACGGGGCGCCGAGCAGCGCGGCGATCAACCCACCGGCGGCTCCGGCCGCGAGCATGATGAAGATGAAGTCGAGGGTGAAGATCTCGACCACTCCCAGCAGCAACACGAGTCCGATCCAGACGATGGTCTGGATCCAATCGATTCCGTTCACGCGATCTCCCTCCCTCGGTCGCGCGCCGTGGCTCGCAGCGTCGCGACGGCCGGTACAACTCCGTTCAACATATCAGGAGGGTCGGTCGGCCGTGCAGGCGATTGGTAGGCTCGGTGCGGCCGACCGGCCGGAACACGACCTGGAGAACACGACTGTGAGCAACCCCCTCGCCCCCGGATCCCTCACCGACACGCGCGCCGTCGTCACCGGCTCGTCGCGCGGCATCGGCGCCGACACCGTCGGGTACCTGGCCAGCGCCGGCGCCAAGGTCGTCGTGAACTACCGCAACAAGGCCAAGCGCGCCGAGCAGATCGCCGAGAAGGTCGTCGCGGCCGGCGGCTCCGCCCTGGCGATCGGCGCCGACCTGACCGACCACGAATCGGTGCAGGCGCTCGTCGACACCGTCGTGCAGGAGTGGGGCGGCATCGACCTGCTCGTCCTGAACGCCTCGGGCGGCATGGAGTCCGGCCTCGGCGAGGACTACGCACTCCGCCTGAACCGCGACGCACAGGTCGACATGCTCCAGACCGCCGTGCCGCACATGCCCGCCGGGTCGCGCGTCGTGTTCGTGACGAGCCACCAGGCCCACTTCGTCGAGACCGCCGAGACGATGGACGAGTACGTCCCGGTCGCCAAGAGCAAGCGCGCCGGTGAGCTCGCCCTGCGTGAGCTGATCCCGCAGCTCGAGGCCGCGGGCATCGAGTTCGTCGTCGTCTCCGGCGACATGATCGAGGGCACGATCACCGCGACCCTGCTGAACCGCCTGAACCCCGGCGCGATCGAGGGCCGCAGGCAAGAGGTCGGCAAGCTCTACAGCGTCTCGGAGTTCGCCGCCGAGATCGCCCTCGCCGCGATCGAGCCGATCCCCGCCGACCACACCAAGCTCGTCGGCGACGTCAGCGGCTTCGTCGGCTAGCGTCGGGCGGGTGACTGCCAAGCCCGGCCTGCGCCGAACCTCCCGCATCATCCTGCTCGACCCCGAGGGGCGCGTGTTCCTGATGGACACGAACTCGCCGTCGTCGGACGGTGCCCACCGGTGGATCACGCCCGGCGGCGGGGTCGACCCGGGGGAGTCCCACCGCGACGCGGCGATCCGCGAGCTGCGCGAGGAGACCGGGATCGTCATCGACGACCCGGGCGAGCCGGTCTGGTCCTGGGACTTCACCGTCGAGTGGGACCTCGCCGACCACGACCGCGGCCACAGCGAGTTCTACGTCGTGCGCACACCGGGCTTCGAGCTGTCGGACGCCGAGTGGACCGACGACGAGCGGGTCGACATCCTCGCGTCGCGCTGGTGGACCGCCGACGAGCTCGACGCCACCGATGAACCGTTCGAACCGGCGGAGCTGCCGGAGCTGGTGCGTCGGTTCACCGCGGCCTGACCCGGCCGTCGTCTGCACCCGGCCGTCGTCTGCACTCGGCCGTCGTCTGCACGGTGCCGGGTCCGTCGGTCGGTGCGGGGTTGGTGGCGTGGTGCGCGCTTGTGGCGCTGCACGGTGCGCGGAAGCGCGCACGGGGTGAGGACGTGCGCACGGTGCTGACGGGAGGCGCGGAGCGGTCCTGACCCGTGCCTCCTGTCCGGTGGTGGGGTGCGTCCAACGCACGGTGCGGGATTGCCTTGTCGGTGTCGGTACCCGCCGGTACCCTGATCGACATGCATACCAGTTCCGGAGACGACGCCGTTCCGAGCCGGAGCGTGCACGCCGCCGACGGCCACGACCGCATCCGCGTGCGCGGTGCCCGCGCCAACAACCTGCAGGGGATCGACGTCGACCTGCCGAAGCGTCGACTCACGGTGTTCACCGGTGTGTCCGGGTCCGGCAAGAGCTCGCTCGTGTTCGGCACCGTCGCCGCCGAGTCGCAGCGGATGATCAACGAGACGTACAGCGCCTTCGTGCAGGGCTTCATGCCGTCGCTCGCGCGACCCGACGTCGACCTGCTCGACGGACTGACCACCGCGATCGTCGTCGACCAGGAGCGCATCGGCGCCGACCCGCGGTCGACCGTCGGCACCGCCACCGATGCGAACGCGATGCTGCGCGTGCTCTTCAGTCGTCTGGGCGACCCGCACGTCGGCGGTCCGAACGCGTTCTCGTTCAACCTGGCGACGGTCACCGCCGGGGGAGCGATCACGGTGCAGAAGGGCAAGGACGTCAAGGCCGAGAAGGTCTCGTTCACTCGGCTCGGTGGCATGTGCGCCGACTGCGAGGGGCGCGGGCTCGTCAACGACATCGACCTGACGCAGCTGTTCGACGACTCGAAGGCGCTCGGCGACGGGGCGATCACGATCCCCGGCTACGGCACCGACGGGTGGAACGTCCGGATGTACGCGGAGTCCGGGTACTTCGACAAGGACACCCCGATCCGAGACTTCACCGAGCAGGAGCGCGCCGACTTCCTCTACCGCGAGCCCACGAAGCAGAAGATCGCCGGCATCAACATGACGTACGAGGGGCTCGTCGCCCGGGTGCGCCGTTCGATGCTGCAGAAGGACCGCGGGGCGATGCAGCCGCACATCCGCGCCTTCGTCGACCGTGCGGTGACCTTCACGACGTGCCCGGCGTGCGGGGGCACCCGGCTGAACGACATAGCCCGCTCGTCGAAGATCAGCGGGAAGAGCATCGCCGACGTCTGTTCGATGCAGATCACCGACGTCGTGCCGTGGCTCCGTGCTGTCGACGACCCCGGCGTCGCGCCGCTGCTCGACGGCCTCCGCGACCTGCTCGAGTCGTTCGTCGAGATCGGTCTCGGCTACCTCTCGCTCGACCGCCCGACCGGCACGCTGTCCGGGGGAGAGGGGCAGCGGGTCAAGATGGTGAAGCACCTCGGGTCGTCCCTCAGCGACGTCACGTACGTCTTCGACGAGCCGAGCACGGGGTTGCACCCGCACGACATCGAGCGGATGAACGGCCTGCTGCTGCGGCTGCGCGACAAGGGGAACACCGTGCTCGTGGTCGAGCACAAGCCCGAGGTCATCGCGATCGCCGACCACGTCGTCGACCTCGGCCCGGGCGCCGGCTCCGGCGGCGGGACGCTCTGCTACCAGGGCCCGGTGCAGGGGCTGCGGGGGAGCGGGACCATCACCGGTCAGCACCTCGACGACCGCGTCTCGGTGAAGACCGCCGTCCGCCGGTCCGACGGGGTGATCGCGATCCGCGGTGCGTCGGCGCACAACCTGCACGACGTCGACGTGGACGTCCCCACCGGGGTGCTCACCGTCGTGACGGGCGTCGCCGGGTCCGGCAAGAGCACGCTGATCCACGGGTCGCTCGCGCATCGCGAGGGTGTCGTGGCCATCGACCAGAGCGGGATCCGCGGCTCCCGACGCAGCAACCCGGCGACGTACACCGGACTGCTCGAGCCCATCCGCAAGGCGTTCGCGAAGGCCAACGGCGTGAAGCCCGCGCTGTTCAGCGCGAACTCCGAGGGCGCCTGCCCCGCGTGCAACGGCGCCGGTGTCGTGTACACCGACCTTGGGATGATGGCCGGCATCGCCACCCCGTGCGTGGAGTGCGACGGCAAGCGGTTCGACCAGTCGGTGCTCGGCTACCAGCTCGGTGGCAAGGACATCAGCCAGGTCCTCGGCATGTCCGTCGCCGAGGCCGTGGCGTTCTTCGCCGACGGTCCGGCCGTGCTGCCTGCTGCGCACACGATCCTGGCGCGCCTGGCCGACGTCGGACTCGGGTACCTGACCATCGGGCAGCCACTCACGACGCTGTCCGGCGGAGAACGGCAGCGGCTCAAGCTGGCGACCCATCTCGGTGAGCGTGGCGGCACCGTCGTGCTCGACGAACCGACCACCGGACTGCACCTGGCGGACGTCGCACAGCTGCTCGGGCTGCTCGACCGCTTGGTGGACTCGGGCAAGACCGTCGTGGTGATCGAGCACCACCAGGCCGTGATGGCGCATGCCGACTGGATCATCGACCTCGGGCCGGGCGCGGGGCACGACGGCGGACGGATCGTGTTCGAGGGCACGCCCGCCGACCTCGTCGCCGCCCGCTCGACCCTGACCGGCCAGCACCTGGCGGCCTACGTCGGCGCCTGAAGCAGGGGACATGTTCGTCCAGGGAACCTGAACGTTGCCGGTGCGATTCCGATAGCGTTTGATCGACGCTCACGATCGGCTACCCGGCCTGGATCGGCGTCCTGATCGAAGGAGCTCCCATGTCCAACCCCGGCAACGCGCCCGCTCAGTCCAACACCTTCGGCGTCGTCTCCCTGGTGCTCGGCATCGTCGGCGTCGTCGGCGGTATCTTCATCGCCCTGATCGGCATCATCGCCGGCATCATCGGGCTCGTGCTCGGCATCCTGGCGCGCAAGCGCGGGGGGAGCCGCGGCACCGTCCTCGCCGGCATCATCCTGTCGGCCGTCGCGATCGTCATCGGCATCGTCGGTTACATCCTGACGGCGGTCATCCTCACCCAGTCGTGAGGGAGGCCCGTCCGAGGGCGCACGCGTGACGTCCGCGGGCGTGCATCGTGAGCAGAAGAGGTCGAGTCCGTCATCTGGACTCGATCCCTTCTGCTCACTCGACGGCTTCGCGTCTGGTCCGGTCACCGGCGGTTCGCCCCTCGGCGAGGAACCCGGTGAAGGCAGCGCGCACACGGTCGAGGTCGGGCTCGAGGCCGGTGATGTGTCTGAGGCTCGCGACCGCTTGCCCGACGGCCATCCAGCCACCGTCGACCACCCGGCGTCCGGCCGCACGTGATCGTTCCTCCCGCGGCGTCGACCGGCCATCCGACAGTGACGCGCTCTGAATGGAGCCCGATGCGTCCCCAGCCCGTTCGGCGTACCGTCCGGCGCATGAGCTACAGCCAGCCAGACCCAGCCGAAGAGACCACCCAGAGCGAGACGCCGGAGCAGCCGGACACCGACCAGGAGAACCTGGAGGAACAGGGCGCTGAACCAGCGGCGCTCGAGATCGACGCCGACGACGTCCCGACGAAGCCAGCCGACTGACACTGTCGCCCGACGATGTGCTTCGTGAGCAGGAACGGTCGAGTCCGCGCGTGGGACTCGACCTTTCCTGCTCACCAAGCGCCCGGTACCGTCCGCAGGCATGAGCCGATAATGCATATTATGTCAACTCGGGTTCGGACAGGGGCTCCTCGTGCGTGAACTCGTGCTGAAGATGTCGATGTCGCTGGATGGTTTCGTGGCTGGTCGTCGCGCCGACTCCGGACTCGATGGCCTGGGTGCTCGACACCGTGGCGGGTGCCGACCTGCACGCCTTCGGCCGCAAGACATTCGAGACTGTCTCAGCGTTCTGGCCGGCGGCACCCGGGCCGATCGCCGAACCGATGAACCGGATCCCCAAGGTCGTCTTCACCACGCAGCGTGACTTCGATCCGCGAACAGTGGCGGTCCCCGACCGTGGCTCCCCCGCGGCGGCGACCTGGACCGGTGCGCGGGTCGCATCCGGACTGCTCGAGGCCGAAGTGGCAGCGCTCAAGCAGGAGTCGGACGCGTACGTCCTCGCCCAGGGCGGAACGGAGTTCGGTCGCAGCCTCGTCCGCGCCGGCCTGGTCGACGAGTACCGGCTTGCCGTGCTTCCGGTGGCGCTCGGCTCCAGCGACGGCGTGTTCGCGGGGCTGCCGGACGAGCTCGACCTGCACCTGGTCAGTTCCGAGGCGTTCGCCGGCGGTGCGCTCGGGCTGGTGTACCGTTCGACGGCACGGTGACCGCCGAGACGCCGACGGCGTCGCATGCGTAGCGTCGTCGCCATGACACTCACCGATGCTCAGATCGGCCGGAACCTCCGGGGTGTCCGCGAACGACTGGCCGGTTCCGATCCTGACGACCTGGCCCTCCGGATGCGGCTGCGCGGCTGGCACTGGGACGCCGCGACCGTCGAGTCGGTCGAGGACGGCGCACGTCCACTGCTCCGGTCCGAAGCCGACGACCTCGTGGGGATCCTCGGGTACTCGGACGGCTTCCTGACGGCCGAGACCGACGCTGAGCACGAGGCCGACATCACCGATCAGATGGTCCGTCGAGCCGAGGGGCACGTGCGACGGGCGACCGAGTGGTGGCACGAGATCGCCGACCGCTACCGGGTCTCCGGGCTGACTCCCCCGATCGACATCGACACGGTCGAGGCGGAGGCGCACCGCGCTCACCGCGATCCCGACGCCGCACTGGGTGTCCCCCTGAGCGACGACCGCACGACGCACCTGGCGGACTGGGCGAACCGACCAGAGCGGCCCGTGCACCCCCTCGACACCATCGAGGCCGGTGGTGTGTGGGCCGACGAGCAGATCGCGATGCAGCTCGACCACGACCTGCGCGAGGCATCGGACGCCGTCCGGTACGCCACCGTGCAGCTGCTCCGCGTCAGCGCGGACGGCTAGAAGACGGCGACGGTCATCCCGGTCGACGTGGCGGGACGGTCCATGGCCACGATCGCGCCGGGCAGGTCGTCGAAGCCGATGGTCCGGCCGATCGAGTCGTCCGGACGCAGTCGCCCGGTGACGACGTCGGCGAGCATCGCCGCGTACTCCCCCACCGAGATGCCGTGGCTGCCGAGCAGTTCGAGCTCATCGGCGATGACGCGACCCATCGGGATCACCGGCTCGGCCTCGTCGTCGAGCAGCAGGCCGACCTGCACGTGACGTCCTCGAGGGCGCAGGGATGCGACCGCTGCGACGGAGGTCGCCCGGCTGCCGAAGGCGTCGATCGAGACGTGCGCGCCGCCGTCGGTCCGAGCACGGACCGCGGCGACTGCCGCTTCGTCCATCGGCAGGGTGACGGCGCCGAGTGCTGCGGCACGTTCGAGTGCCGCAGACGAGACGTCGACCGCGATCACCTGCGCGCCCGCCGCGACCGCGACGATGATCGTCGACAGGCCGACTCCGCCGCAGCCGAACACGGCCACCCACTCCCCTGCTGCGACCCGACCTCGGGCATGCAGGGCGTGGTAGGCCGTCCCGAACCGGCACCCGAGTGCCGCGGCCTCGGCGAAGCCCACGGTCTCCGGGAGCGCGACCACGTTGACGTCGGCGTGCGGGATGACGACGGACTCGGCGTAGGAACCGGGCAGCGTGAACCCGGGTTGCTGCTGGCGCGTGCACACCTGGGTGGCGCCGTCGACGCACTCCGGGCACGTCCCGCAGGCGAACACGAAGGGCGCGGTCACCCGGTCCCCGACCGACACCCGGGTCACCGCGTCCCCGACGGACGTGACGACACCGGCGAACTCGTGCCCGGGGACGTGCGGCAGCGAGACGGAGTCGTCGTGTCCCTTCCAGGCGTGCCAGTCACTGCGGCACACCCCGGTGGCCGCGACCCGGACGACGGCCCCGTGGTCCGGTGCCACCGGATCGGGCAGGTCGACGATCGACGGGGCGGATCCGAACTGGTCGTACTGGACTGCGCGCATCCCGCCATCGTCCCAGACGGTGCTGTCGTGTTGTCCACAGACGACGGATCGGCCGTTGCACGCCGACGGCGACGGCCGGTTCACTGGACCCATGGACGAACCGAACGCACTGCACTTCTCCGCCGACCCCGCCGACCTCGACGTCGACCGCGTGCACCGCTGGCTCAGCGAGCAGTCGTACTGGGCGCGGGGTCGCAGTCGTGCCACCCAGGACGCGGTCATCGCCGGGTCCCGCAACTTCGGCGTCTACGACACCGCGACGGGCGCGCAGCTCGGGTACGCCCGGGTGATCACCGACGGGGTGACGTTCGGCTGGTTGGCCGACGTGTTCGTCGATCCGGACGCTCGTGGCCGTGGCGTCGGCGTCGCCCTCGTGCAGGGCGTGACCGAGGCGATCGAGCCACTCGGGTTGAAGCGGTTCGCCCTGTTCACCGCCGACGCGCAGGGCCTGTACGAGCGGTTCGGGTTCCGTCCGCTCCCCGACCCGGAGGGCTGGATGATGCGCCCTGGGCCGGGGTTCGGTGCCGATGTGCACGACTGAAGCGGATACCGCGACCGTCCGCGCCCGGCGAGCGTCAGTACTCGATGCGGCCATCCCGGTTGTGGAACTCCCCCGTGGGCCCGTCCGGCCCGACCGTGGCGAGCGCGACGGTCGCGTCGGTGCCCTCGGTGATCGTCTGGTGTCCACCGAACCCGTTGAACTCGGTGGCGGTGTACCCGGGGTCGCTGACGTTGATGCGGAACTCCGGCAGGTTCTTCGCGTACTGCACGGTCAGCGCGATCACCGCGGCCTTCGACGCGGCGTAGGGCACAGCCGGCACCGGGTACTCGTCGTGGCCCGGGGTCGTCAACCACCTGGCGAACCCCACGCCCGAGGCGACGTTCACGATCACGGGGTGGTCGGACGCCCTCAGGAGCGGGAGCGCCGCCTGCGTGACCCGGACGATGCCCGTCACGTTGGTGTCGAGCACGGTGGCCATCGCGGCGGCGTCGAGGTCGTCGACCCCGAACGACGTCCCGAGGATGCCGGCGTTGTTCACGAGCACGTCGAGGGCGGGGATGGTGGCGATCGCGGCGTCGATGCTGTCCTGGTCGGTCACGTCGAGCTGGACCACCTGGGCGCCCAGGGCACGCGCCTCGTCGCCCGTGGTGGGGTCGCGCATGCCGGCGTACACGGTGTGGCCCGCGTCGACCAGGCGGCGGACGGTCTCGAGCCCGAGACTGCGGTTGGCTCCGGTGATGAGTGTCGTTGTCATGCCCCCACTCTCCGCCCGAGCGGCTGACTCCCCCAGGCACCGTGCGACGGTGGGACCACCAGTACCAGGAAGGACAGGAGGCGCGGGGCGAGGATGGTGGGCATGAGCGAGTTCGCGAGTGTGTTGCGTTCCTGGCGCGACCGTGTCCGTCCCGAAGAGGTCGGCCTGCCGGCCGGGCCCGGCCGACGGACCCCCGGTCTCCGGCGCGAGGAACTCGCAGCGCTCGCGGGGGTGAGCGTCGACTACGTCGTCCGGCTCGAGCAGGGCCGCGCGCTGAACCCCTCACCCCAGCTGCTCGGCGCCCTCGCCACGGCGCTCCGGCTCACCGCCGCCGAGCGCGACCACCTGTGCAGGGTCGCCGGCGTCGCTCCCCCGTCGCTCCAGGTCGTCCCGCGGCACATCACCCCCGGGGTGCAGCGGCTCGTCGACCGGCTCGGCGACGTCCCGATCGCGGTGTTCACGGCGACGCACGACATCGTGCTGTGGAACGACCTGTGGGCTGCGCTGAACGGAGACCCCTCGCGGGCGGTCGGGATCGAGCGCAACCTGGTGTGGCGGCACTTCATGCACGCCCACGACGGCGTCGAGTGGGACGACGAGCACCAGGAAGAGTTCTCGAGCGACCTCGCAGCGGACCTCCGTCAGGCGTCCGGTCGCTACCCCGCCGACCGCGACCTGGCCGAGCTCGTCGCGCGGCTGCGCCGGGAGTCGCCGGAGTTCGAACGCCGCTGGGACACCGGGCGCATCGCCGAGCACCGGGCGAGCCGCAAGCAGGTGCACACGCCGGTCGGCCCCATCGAGATCGACTGCGACGTGCTGACGGTGCCGGGCGGCGACCTGCGGATCGTCCTCTACACCGCGGTCCCCGGCACCGAGGACGCCGCGAAGCTCGACCTGCTTCGGGTCACCGGACTGCAGCAGTTCAGCACGGCGCCGTGACCTGAGGACCTAGCTCGGGCGTAGCGCTTCCTCATCGGCCGCGACGTCCTTCTGCACGGCGAACTGGGTCCGGTGCAACTCCTCGTACCGTCCGCCCACGGCCAGCAGTTCCTCGTGGGTCCCACGCTCGACGATCGACCCGTCCTCGACCACGAGGATCAGGTCCGCGCTGCGGATGGTCGACAGCCGGTGGGCGATCACCATCGCCGTCCGCCCCTCGAGCGCCTCGCTGAGCGCAGCCTGCACGGCGGCCTCGGACGTCGAGTCCAGCGCCGCGGTGGCCTCGTCGAGGATGACGACGCGCGGCTGGGCGAGCAGGAGCCTGGCGATGGTCATCCGCTGGCGCTCGCCGCCGGACAACCGGTAACCACGCTCCCCGACCATGGTGTCGAGCTGGTCAGGCAGGGAGCGGATGAGTGGTTCGAGCCGCGCGCGCCGGACGGCGTCCCACACCTCGTCCTCGGTCGCCTCGGGCCGCGCGAGGCGCAGGTTGGAGCGGATCGTCTCATGGAAGAGGTGGCCGTCCTGCGTCACCATCCCCATGGTGTGCCGCATGGAGGCGAACGTGACGTCGCGGACGTCCGACCCGGCCAGCCGGACGGCGCCACTGTCGACGTCGTACAGGCGGGAGAGCAGTTGCGCGATCGTGGACTTGCCGGCTCCGGAGGTGCCGACGAGGGCGACGGTCTGCCCCGGTTCGATCCGGAACGAGACGCCGTGCAACACCTCGTCACCGCCGCGGGTGTCCAGCGTGGAGACCTCCTCGAGCGAGGCGAGGGACACCTTGTCCGCAGCGGGGTAGGCGAAACGGACGTCGTCGAACTCGACCGCCACCGGGCCGTCGGGGACGGTGCCGGCGTCGGGCTTCTCCTGGATGAGCGGTTCGAGGTCGAGGACCTCGAAGACGCGCTCGAAGCTGACCACCGCGCTCATGATCTCCACCCGGGCGTTCGCGAGGCTGGTCAGCGGTGCGTAGAGGCGGGTGAGCAGGAGGGCCAGCGTCACCACGTCGCCCGTGTTCAGCTGGCCACCGAGCGCGAGGGCGCCGCCGACCCCGTAGACGAGCGCGAGGGCGAGGGCGGAGACCAGGGTGAGGGCGGTGACGAAGACGAACTGCAGCAGGGCACTCCGCACGCCGATGTCGCGGACGCGGGCGGCGCGCACCCGGAACTCCTCCGCTTCCTCGTCGGGACGGCCGAACAGCTTCACGAGGGTGGCGCCGGGCGCGGAGAAGCGCTCGGTCATCTGCGTGCTCATGGCGGCGTTGTGGTCGGCGGCCTCGCGACGCAGCGCGGCGAGGCGGCTGCCCATGCGGCGCGCGGGGACCAGGAAGACCGGGAGCATGACGATCGCCAGGACGGTCACGAGCCAGGACGTGCTGAGCATGACGGTCAGGGTGAGGATCAGCGCCACGGTGTTCGTGACCACGCCGGACAGCGTGCCGCTGAAGGCCTGCTGTGCGCCGATCACGTCGTTGTTGAGGCGACTGACGAGGGCACCCGTGCGTGTGCGGGTGAAGAAGGCGATCGGCATCTTCTGCACGTGGTTGAACACGGCGGTCCGGAGGTCCAGGATCACGCCTTCGCCGATGCGTGCCGAGAACCAGCGCGTCGCGAGCGACACCCCTGCGTCGCCCACGGCGACCAGGGCGATGACGACCGCGAGCCAGGTGATCGTGCCGAGCGCGCCACGGGCGACGATGACGTCGACCACCCGGCCGGCGAGCACGGGTGTCGCGACCGCCAGGACGGCGCCCACGACGGAGAGGACGATGAAGACCACCAGCTTGGCCCGGTAGGGCACTGCGAACGTCATGATCCGCCGGACCGACTCACGGGAGATGCCGTGCTTGCCGTCCTTGGCGGTGGAGATCTTGTAGAGCGAGCTCCAGGCCACGCCTTCCATGCTCATGGCAGTCAGGATACGTCGGCCCCCGCGCCCCTCAGACCGCGGTGAACACCAAGGAGGCGTTCTGCCCGCCGAACCCGAACGAGTTGCCCAGCGCCGCACGCATGGTCGCGGTCCGAGCGGTCCCCGCCACCACGTCCAGGTCGATTGCCGGGTCCTGGTGCTGCAGGTTCAGGGTCGGCGGCACGACCCCGGTCTCGAGCGTCCGGACCGTCAGGATCGCCTCGACCGCTCCCGCCGCACCGAACATGTGCCCGATGGCGCTCTTCGGCGCGGTGACGAGCGCACCGGTCCCGACCGCACGACCGATCGCCGCTGCCTCGCCGACGTCCCCGACCGGGGTCCCGGTCGCGTGCGCGTTGACGTGGTCGATGTCCGCCCCGGTGAGGCCGGCCATCCGGATCGCCGCCGTCATCGCGCGTTCCTGCTCGCTGCCGTCCCCGAGTGGGGCGGTGATGTGGAAGGCGTCCGACGTGATCCCCCACCCGGCGAGCGTGCCGTGCGACCGCTGTGCGCGGGCGGCGGCGTGCGCGGCCCGTTCCAGGACGACGAACCCGGCACCCTCGCCGAGCACGAACCCGCGACGGTCGGCGTCGAACGGTCGTGACAACGTGGTGGGGTCGTCACCGTCGGGCTTCGCGAGGGCCTGGGACTGCGCGAACGAGGCCATGGTGACCGGGGTGACCGCTGCTTCGGTACCGCCCGCGATGACGACGTCGGCCTCCCCCGTGACGATGAGCCGCGCGGCGGTCGCGATCGCCTCGGCACCGGACGCGCACGCCGAGACGGTCGTGTACGCACCGGCGCGGGCGCCGTACTCGATGCTGATCTGCGCCGCGGCCCCGTTGGCCATGAGCATCGGGACGGTCCGGGGCGACACCCGACGAGCACCCGAGGTCCCGAGCACGTCGTGCGCGTCGAGCAGCGTCTCCACTCCCCCGATGCCGGTCCCGACGACGACGGCCAGGCGGTCACCCGCGACGGCGGGCGCGCCGGCGTCTGCCCAGGCCTCGCCGGCGGCGACGAGCGCGAGCTGCTGGCTGCGGTCGAGCCGGTTCGCCCGGACGCGACCGAGCGCGGACTCGGCGTCGAGTGCCGCGTCGGCGCCGACCGTGATCGGCACCCGCTCCCAGAACTGTCCGTCGCGGTGCAACTCGCGCACGCCGGAGCGTCCGGCGACCAAGGCCTCCCACAGCGGCGCGACGCCGTGGCCGAACGGGGAGACGGCGCCGTAGCCGGTGATGGAGATGGAGATGTCCACGAGTGCTCCTTCTTGTACGTTGAACAAGTGGAGTTGTACCACGTACAATTCAGAGATGGCAACCACCGACGGCACCGGGACGACCCGTGGCGCAGCGACCCGGGCGAGGATCCTCGCCGCGACCGCCGGACTCCTCAGCGCAGGGGCAGCCGGTGACGCGGGCGGAACCAGCGCCGCACGCCACGCCGTCACCGTCAGCGAGATCGCCCGTGCGGCCGGGGTCTACCCGAACCAGATCACGCACCACTACGGCTCGAAGGACCGCCTCGTCCTCGACGCCGCCTTCGCGCTCTTCCTCCGCGACACGACGCGCTTGCAGGCAGCCGGTCGGCGAGCCGGGTCCACCGACGCGTTCCGTCAGGTGCTCGCACGCACCGCGCTCGCCATGCCGTCGACACTGCTCGTCGTGCGCGCGCTGGCCGCCGCCGGTGACGACGACGCCCAGCGGGAGCGCGTGCGACTCCTGCTCGCGGTCCTGTTCCGGCAGTCGGAGCGCTACCTCGAGCGCGTCGTCGCGGAGCACGGCTGGACGAGTCCGAGCGGTGTCGGCCGTGATTCCCGGACGTTCTGGAGCGCGGTGTTCGGCGCGACGCTCCTCGCCGATGCGGGCGTCACCGGCGGGCCGTCGGACCTCGACCTGGCCGGCACGGTGTCCATCCGCTGACCCCGAGTCTCGGCCCGGGCGGGCCGAGACTCGGCCCAGGCGACCGTTCTCGCGCTCAGCACGGCGAGGACTGTCGCCTCACGCGAGACTCGGCTGGAAGCTGAGCGGCGGCGACGCCTACTCGCCGAAACCGCTCCGCACCAGCTCCACCAGTGCGTCGACCGCGACCTGCGCATCGGTCCCGCTCGCCTCGATCGACACGGTGGCACCCTTCGGCAGCGCCAGCGCCATGATCGCCAGCAGGCTCTTGGCGTCCACGCCGTTCACGCGCACCGCTGCGTCGTACCTGGCTGCCGTCTTCACGAACTCCGCCGCGGGGCGGGCGTGCAGGCCGGTCTCGTTCACGAGGTCGACGCTCGCGGACGCGGCCACGTCGTCGACGCTGGCAGCCCCGTCACCCGGCCCCGGGCCTCCCGGCTGGTCACCGGACGGACGGGAGGCGCTGCTCGCGTCGTCCGCGGACCCTGCGGCGGATGCCGCGGCAGCGAGCACTGCCTCGGCGTCACCACCCGTCTGGGCCGCGACGGCCGCGGCGACCGCGCCCTCGACGAGGGGTGCCTGTGAGACGTGAACGCGTGCGCGGACGTCGTCGTCGAGGAAGTCGAGCGCCGTGTCGGTGGTCAGGTAGGCAGAGCCGAGGTCGCACAGGACGACGACGGCGTCGGCGTCGGCGAGCTCCTCGATGCCGGCGGTGATCGCCTCGAACGACGTGCCGATGCCGCCGTCGTCGGTCCCGCCGGCCGCGACGAGCGGCACGTCGGCCGCCATCTGGCGGGCGAGCTCGACGGTGCCGGAGGCGATCGCGGCGCTGTGCGAGACGATCAGGATGCCGACGGTCACGCGGCGGCGCCCGTCGCCGCGTCCACCGCGGCACGCAGGATGTACGCCGTCGACTGTGCACCCGGATCGCGGTGCCCGACGGCGCGTTCGCCGAGGTAGCTCGCGCGCCCCTTGTGGGCGACGAGCGGTTCGGTGGCCTCGGCGCCCGAGGCGGCGGCGTCGGCCGCGGCGGCGAGCACCGCTGCCGGCTCGTCACCGGCTGCGGCGGCTGCGGTGGCGGCGTCGACCGCGGGGGTCCAGGCGTCCACCATCGTCTTGTCGCCGACGGCGGCCTTGCCGCGCGAGACCACGCCGTCGCGGGCAGCGGCGAGCACGGCGACGAGCGTGTCGGCGTCGAGCTCGGACGCGTCACCAGCAGCCTGGGCTGCCTTCAGGTACGCGGTGCCGAACAGCGGACCAGCGGCGCCGCCAACGGTCGAGATGAGCTTCGTCGCGACCGTCTTCAGCACGGCGCCGGGCGTGTCGAAGGACCCGCCGTCGACTGCCTCGAGCACGGCGCGGAACCCGCGGTCGAGGTTCTCGCCGTGGTCCCCGTCACCGATCTCGCGGTCGAGCGTGACGAGCTCTGCCCGGTGTTCGTCGATCGTCGCAGCCGTGCGACGGACCCAGTCGATGGCCCATGCGGTGTCGAGCGCCAATGCGGTTCCCTTCGTGTGTCCGGCCCGGTGGGCTCGGTGTCGTGGTCGGTGGTCGAGCGGCCGATGGCGGCCGCTCAGCGACCCCAGCGCAGTGCCGGGGTCTCCACCGGGGCGTCCCAGAGTGCCGTGAGTTCCTCGTCGAGCACCGTGACGGTGAGCGAGAACCCCTGCATCTCGAGGGACGTGACGTAGTCGCCCACCAAGCTACGCGTGACGTCGTACCCGCGGTCCGTCAGCACCTCGGCGGCACGGCGGTAGGCGATGTAGAGCTCGGACAGCGGAGTGCCACCCATGCCGTTGACGAGCAGGAGCAGCTCGGAACCGGCCGGAGCGTCCAGGTCGGTGAGGATCGGTTCGAGCACCCGGTCGACGAGCTGGTCGGCCGGGGCCATCGGGATGCGCTCGCGCCCCGGCTCCCCGTGGATGCCGATGCCGAGTTCGACCTCGTCGTCGGCGAGCGCGAAGGACGGCTCCCCCGCGTGCGGCACGGTGCCGGACGCCAGGGCCAGGCCCATCGACCGCGTGACGTCGTTGACGTGGCGGGCGACCGCAGCGACGGCGTCGAGGTCGTCGCCCCGTTCGGCAGCAGCGCCGGCGCACTTCTCGACGACCACGGTGCCGGCCACGCCGCGGCGACCGGCCGTGTAGAGCGAGTCCTGCACGGCGACGTCGTCGTCGACCACGACGGCCTCGACGCGGATGTCGTCCAGCTCGGCGAGCTCGGCGGCGGTCTCGAAGTTCAGCACGTCGCCGGTGTAGTTCTTCACGATGTGCAGGACGCCGGCACCGCCGTCGACGGCCTTGGTGGCTGCGACGATCGGGTCGGGCGTCGGGCTCGTGAACACGGGGCCCGGCACGGCGGCGTCGAGCATGCCGTACCCGACGAAGCCCGCGTGCAGGGGCTCGTGTCCGCTGCCGCCTCCGCTGACGATGCCGACCTTGCCGGCGACGGGGGCGTCGGCCCGGTGCAGGTGGATCGGGTCCTCGACCAGGACGACGTGTCCGGCGTGTGCCCGGGCGAACCCCCGGACGGTCTCGTCGACCACGGCCTGCGGGTCGTTGATGAGCTTCTTCATGCGCGTGCCTCCACGGGTACGGGGCCGAGCCGAGGCGAACTCCACACCGCCGTCGTCGACCGGAGTGCGCCCAATCTACATCCGACACCCGGGCGCTCGTTCGTCCGGTCTGCACGTTCGTGCAGCGCGACGGGGACGCGTCACCGGCTCACGATCCCCTGCAGCGCACGGCGCTTGCACGTTCGTGCACGATCCCGGACTTCCCTCAGGAATTCATCGCCCCGTCGTTCTCCGCGTCACTATGCTCGGCCTCAATCACTCAACGGGGAGTGCGGCGCAGCACCACCGGACCCCCACCTCACGCACTGGAGGTCACCGATGGACGACATCGGCGTCAAGTTCCTGTCCGAGCTCGTCGGTACAGCGATGCTCATCATCCTGGGTGGCGGTGTCGTCGCCGCCGTGTCCCTCTCGAAGTCGAAGGGCTTCGGAGCCGGCTTCCTCATGGTCACGATCGGCTGGGGCTTCGCGGTCTTCGCCGGTGTCACCGTGTCGTACAAGTCGGGCGGCCAGCTGAACCCGGCCGTCAGCCTCGCCCAGGCCATCCTCGGCAACATCACCGTCGGCGCCATGCTCCTGTTCTGGCTCGCCCAGCTCATCGGTGCGGTCATCGGGGCCGTCATCGTCTGGCTCGCCTACAAGCAGCACTTCGACGAGGAGCCCGACCCCGCCGCCAAGCTCGGCGTCTTCTCCACCGGACCGGCGATCCGGTCGTACGGCTGGAACCTCGTGACCGAGATCATCGGCACCTTCGTGCTGGTGTTCGTCGTCATCGCCTTCACCAACGGCCAGACCCCGGCGCAGCTCGGCGCGATCCCGGTCGCCTTCCTCGTGATCGCCATCGGTGTCAGCCTCGGTGGCCCGACCGGCTACGCCATCAACCCCGCCCGTGACCTCGGCCCGCGCCTCGCGCACGCCTTCCTGCCCATCAAGGGCAAGGGCTCGAGCGACTGGTCGTACGCCTGGGTGCCCGTCGTCGGACCGCTGGTCGGTGGCGCCCTCGCCGCCGGGCTGTCCTACGCCCTGCTGCCCGTCGTCAGCTGAACCACCCCAACCCCGGGGTGAGCGGCCCGCGATCGCGTGCCGCTCACCGCACCGAACACCCGTAAGGAGCACCAATGGCCGACTACATCGTCGCCATCGACCAGGGCACGACCTCCACCCGAGCGATCGTCTTCGATCACTCCGGCTCGATCATCTCGACCGGGCAGAAGGAACACGAGCAGATCTTCCCGCGCGCCGGGTGGGTCGAGCACGACCCCGCCGAGATCTGGGACAACACCCGCGAGGTGATCGGTCAGGCACTGTCGCGTGCCGACATCACGCGTCACGACGTCGCCGCCGTGGGCATCACGAACCAGCGCGAGACCGCCGTCGTTTGGGACAAGACCACCGGCAAGCCGATCTACAACGCGATCGTCTGGCAGGACACCCGCACGCAGTCGATCGTCGACAAGCTCGCCGACGGTGACACCGACCGCTACAAGGCCATCGTCGGCCTGCCGCTCGCGACCTACTTCGCCGGCACCAAGATCATGTGGATCCTCGAGAACGTCGAGGGTGCGCGTGAGAAGGCCGAGGCCGGGGACCTGCTCTTCGGCACCACCGACACCTGGGTCCTCTGGAACCTGACCGGTGGCGTCGACGGCGGCGTCCACAAGACCGACGTCACGAACGCGTCCCGCACGCTGTTCATGGACCTCGAGACGCTCCAGTGGCGCGACGACATCCTCGCCGACTTCGGTGTGCCGAAGTCGATGCTCCCCGAGATCGTCAGCTCCTCCGAGGTCTACGGCCACGTCGAGTCGTCCAACCTGCTCCGCGAGGTCCCGATCGCGGGCATCCTCGGCGACCAGCAGGCCGCGACCTTCGGTCAGGCGGCGTTCGACCAGGGCGAGTCGAAGAACACCTACGGCACCGGCAACTTCCTCATCTTCAACACCGGCACCGAGATCGTCCGCTCCGAGAACGGCCTGCTCACCACCGTCGGCTACAAGCTCGGCGACCAGGAGACGCACTACGCACTCGAGGGTTCGATCGCCGTCACGGGCTCGCTCATCCAGTGGCTCCGCGACAACCTCGGTCTCATCGGCAGTGCCCCGGAGGTCGAGGCGCTGGCCAAGACCGTCGAGGACAACGGCGGCGTGTACTTCGTGCCGGCGTTCTCCGGGCTCTTCGCGCCGTACTGGCGTCCGGATGCCCGCGGTGCCATCGTCGGACTGACCCGCTACGTCAACAAGGGGCACATCGCACGTGCGGCCCTCGAGGCGACGGCGCTGCAGACCCGCGAGGTCCTGGACGCGGTGAACGCCGACTCGGGAGTGGACCTGACCGAGCTCAAGGTCGACGGCGGCATGACCGCCAACAACGAGCTCATGCAGTTCCAGGCCGACATCCTCAACGTGCCGGTGGTGCGTCCGGTGGTCGCCGAGACGACGGCGCTCGGCGCGGCCTACGCGGCCGGTCTCGCCGTGGGCTTCTGGGCCAACCTCGACGAGCTCCGTGCCAACTGGCAGGAGGACAAGCGCTGGGAGCCGCAGCTCGACGCCGCGGAGCGCGAGCGCACGCTCCGCCTCTGGAAGAAGGCCGTCACGAAGACCTTCGACTGGGTCGACGAGGACGTCCAGTAGCGACGCACGCGCACGCTGACCGCGTGCACTGAACGCACCGACGCGAGGCCCGGTGCCGGTTCCTCGAACCGGCACCGGGCCTCCCGTCGGTTGCGTCTACTGCGCGTCGGTCGCGCTCGGGACCGCGATCCAGTCCGCCAGCTTGCGGGTGCCGGCGCCGGAGTCGATCGCCTCGGCCGCGACCGCGAGCTGCTCGCGGAAGCGCTGCAGGATCGGCCGGTCGGACTCGGCCGGGTCCTGCGCCAGACGGAACGAGACCAGGCCGGCTGCGGCGTTGAGCAGCACGATGTCGCGTACCGGGCCGGTCTCCCCCGACAGCACGCGGTGCACGACGCCGGCGTTGTGCTCGGGGTCGCCACCGAGGAGGTCTTCGGTGCGTGCACGTGCGATGCCGAGGTCGCGCGGGTCGAGGTCGTGCTCGATGATGCGCCCGCCGGTGACCTCCCAGATGTGGCTGTGGCCGGTGGTGGTGAGCTCGTCGAGGCCGTCGTCCCCCCGGAACACCAGGGCGGTCGCGCCGCGGGTCTGGAACACGCCCGTGATGATCGGCACGAGTTCGAGCTGCGCGACGCCGACGGCGTTCGCTTCGCACCGTGCGGGGTTGACGAGTGGCCCGAGGAAGTTGAACACCGTGGGCACACCGATCTCGCGGCGGACCGGCCCGGCGTGCGCGAAGCCCGGGTGGAAGGCGTTGGCGAACGCGAAGGTCAGTCCGACACGCCGGAAGGTGTCCGCGACACGCGCGGCGTCCATCGTGAGATCGAGCCCGAGTGCGGCGAGCACGTCGCTCGAACCGGACTTCGACGAGCTCGCCTTGTTGCCGTGCTTCACGACGGGCACCCCGGCGGCGGCGATGACGATCGCCGCCATGGTCGAGACGTTCACGGTGCCGACGACGTCCCCACCCGTGCCGACGATGTCCAACGCCATCGGGTCGACGTCCAGCGGAACGGCGGCGTCGAGGATCGCGTCGCGGAACCCGACCACCTCGTCGACGGTCTCGCCCTTCGCGCGGAGCGTCACGGCGAACGCGGCGATCTGTGCCTGGGTGGCGCGCCCGTGCACGATCTCCTCCATGGCCCATGTGGATTGCCTGATCGTCAGGTCCTCGCGCGCCATGAGCGCGCTGATCACTGCAGGCCAAGAGAGTGCGTCAGGCATGGCTCGATCGTAGTGAATTCGAGAGACCCGCCAGTCTCCTGCGAAAACACTGTCTGGGGTTTCGGCCATAATGGAGGACGTGACTAGCACCCCTCTCTCCAGATCCGCCAGCGGTCCGGCCCTGAACAGGCCGAACGCCGTTGCCGTGGGGACGATCGTGTGGCTGGGCAGCGAGGTCATGTTCTTCGCCGGCCTGTTCGCGATCTACTTCACGCTGCGCAGCACGTCCCCCGAGCTGTGGGCGGCCGAAACCTCCAAGCTCGAGGTGCCGTTCGCCTCGGTGAACACGATCATCCTGGTGCTGTCCAGCTTCGCGTGCCAGTTCGCCGTGTTCGCTGCAGAGCGTTTCCAGGTGCACCGCACGAGCTGGAACCCGCGCCACTGGGGCATGACGGAGTGGTTCTTCGTCACCTACGCGATGGGCGCGATCTTCGTCTGCGGCCAGATCTTCGAGTACGCCAACCTCTGGCACGAGGGCGTCACGCTCTCCTCCAGCGCCTACGGCTCGGCCTTCTACATGACGACCGGGTTCCACGGCCTCCACGTCACGGGCGGCCTCATCGCCTTCCTGCTGACGCTCGGCCGCGGCTTCGCCGCGAAGAACTTCGGTCACAAGGAAGCGACCACCGCCATCGTCGTGTCGTACTACTGGCACTTCGTCGACGTCGTGTGGATCTTCCTCTTCGCCGTCATCTACCTTCTCAAGTAGGAACTGGACACCCCCGAGCACATGTTCAACAGAACCAAGACCAAGAAGGGCCGCCGTTCACCGATGGCGACCGTCTCGCTCATCGTCGTGGGCCTCATGACCACCGGCGGTGCGTACGCGCTCTTCAGCTCCACGGCCAACGCCGACGACAGCACGAGCACCGTCGCGGCGACCAGCCAGTCGAAGGTGAACGAGGGCCAGAAGCTCTTCGCCTCGAACTGCGCGACCTGCCACGGCCTCTCCGCCCAGGGCACGAGCGAGGGTCCGTCCCTCATCGGTGTCGGCGCCGCCTCGGTCGACTTCCAGGTCGGCACCGGCCGCATGCCGATGGCAGCCCAGGGCCCGCAGGCCGAAGAGAAGCCCGCGCAGTTCACCGACGAGCAGGTCGACGCCCTCGCCGAGTACGTCGCCTCGCTGGGCCCCGGCCCGGCCGTTCCGTCCACCGAACTCACCAACGGTGAGGACGGCGACGCGGCCGAGGGTGCCGAGCTCTTCCGCATCAACTGCGCCATGTGCCACAACGTGGCGGGCGCCGGCGGTGCCCTGACCGAAGGCAAGTACGCCCCGAACCTGTCGACGGTCTCCGGCAAGCACATCTACGAGGCGATGCAGACCGGCCCGCAGAACATGCCCGTCTTCAACGACCTGAACCTCACGCCGGAGCAGAAGGCCGACATCATCACGTACCTCAAGTACGTGCAGGACAACAAGTCGCCCGGCGGGTTCGCACTCGGCTCCCTGGGCCCGGTGGCCGAGGGCCTGTTCATCTGGATCTTCGGACTCGGCGCGGTCGTCGCGATGACCGTCTGGCTGACCGCGAAGTCCAACTGATCGTCCGTGTCGAACGACACTGAAGGGAACACCATGGCAGAGCACGACGACGAGACGCTGAACTCGTCCTCGGCTGTCGAGAAGCACGGCACGACCACCTCCCCCGGGATCGCGGTGCTGCCCACCGACCCGTTCGAGAACCCGGGTGAGCCGCCGCACCGCGCGCGCCGCACCGACGTCGACCCGAAGAAGCAGCGCCTGGCCGAGCGTCAGGTCGCGACCTTCTTCTACCTCTCGATCGTCGGCAGCGTCCTCTCGATCGCGGCCTACGTCGCGTTCCCGATCGACTCGAACGACTTCGGGACGGTCCGCACCGCGAACCTCTTCCTCGGCCTCTCGATCGCCCTCGCGCTCATCGCGCTGGGTCTCGGTGCGGTCTACTGGTCGAAGTCGCTCGTCGTCGACCGCGAGATCACCGAGCTCCGCCACGGCACCCGCGGCACGGACGCCACGCGCGCCAAGGCCGTCGAGGCCTTCCAGCTGGCCGACAAGGAGTCCGGTTTCAGCCGTCGCAAGCTGATCCGCAACTCGATGATCGGTGCGCTGGCCGCGTTCCCGCTGCCGGGCATCGTCCTGGTCCGCGACCTCGCTCCGGCCGAGGACCCGAACGAGCTCCTGCGCCACACCTTCTGGAAGCAGGGCCTGCGCCTGACGAAGGACCCGACGGGTCTGCCGATCAAGGCCTCGGACGTGACCATCGGTTCGGTGTTCCACGTCATCCCGGACGGCATGCTCGACTCCGAGCACATGCTTGAGGAAAAGGCCAAGGCCTCCGTCCTCCTCATGCGTCTCGACCCGAAGGACCTCAACCCGTCCAAGGGCCACGAGAACTGGGGCTACGACGGCATCGTCGCGTACTCCAAGATCTGCACCCACGTCGGATGCCCGGTCGCGCTCTACGAGCAGCAGACGCACCACCTGCTGTGCCCGTGCCACCAGTCCACCTTCGATGTCTCGAACAACTGCGAGGTCATCTTCGGTCCGGCCGCACGCCCCCTCCCCCAACTTCCGATCGCGATCGACGACGACGGCTACCTGGTTGCCCAGAGCGACTTCCACGAGCCGGTCGGACCGTCCTTCTGGGAGCGTGAACGCTGATGACCAGCACCCCCACCACCACGGCACCGAGCAGCACGGCGAACAAGCCGGCTCCGGAGCGCGGATCCCGCATCATCGGCGGGGTCGCCAACTACATCGACGAGCGCACCAGCATCTCGGGGCTCGTCAAGGAAGTCGGCCGGAAGATCTTCCCGGACCACTGGAGCTTCATGCTCGGCGAGGTGGCGCTGTACAGCTTCGTCGTCGTCCTGCTCTCCGGCACGTTCCTGACGTTCTTCTTCCAGGCCTCCATGGCCGAGGTCGTCTACAACGGCTCGTACGTCCCGCTCAAGGGCGTCGAGATGTCGACGGCGCTGCAGTCCACGCTGGACATCTCGTTCGACATCCGCGGCGGGCTCTTCGTCCGCCAGGTCCACCACTGGGCAGCCCTGCTGTTCGTGGCGTCGATCATGCTGCACATGGCCCGCGTGTTCTTCACCGGCGCCTTCCGCAAGCCGCGTGAGCTCAACTGGGTCTTCGGCTTCCTGCTCTGGGTCCTCGCCATGGGTGAGGGCTTCACCGGCTACTCGCTCCCCGACGACCTGCTGTCCGGAAACGGTCTGCGGATCATCGTCGGCATGATCGAGGGTGTCCCGGTGATCGGCGTCTGGATCGCCTACCTGCTCTTCGGTGGCGAGTTCCCGGGCACCGACATCGTCGGCCGCCTCTACACGCTGCACATCCTGCTGCTGCCGGCGATCCTCGTCGCGGTGCTCGGTGTCCACCTCGTGCTCGTCGTGATCAACAAGCACACCCAGTTCGCCGGCCCGGGCAAGACCAACGACAACGTCGTCGGTGTCCCGATCCTCCCGGCGTTCGCTGCCAAGGCCGGTGGGTTCTTCTTCATCGTCGCGGGCATCATCGCCCTCATCGCGTCGATGTTCACGATCAACCCGATCTGGAACTACGGCCCGTACGACCCCTCGCCGGTCTCCGCCGGTACCCAGCCCGACTGGTACATCGGCTTCGCCGACGGCGCACTGCGTCTGGTGCCGCCGCACTGGGAGGTCGTGTGGTTCGGCTACACGGTGTCGTTCAACATCCTGGCGCCCATCGCGGTCCTGGTGCTGCTCATCCTCGCGATCCTGCTGTACCCGTTCCTCGAGTCGTGGATCACCGGCGACAAGCGCGAGCACCACATCCTGGACCGCCCGCGCAACGCCCCGACCCGCACGGCGATCGGTGCCGCCGGCATCACGCTCTACGCCAGCCTCTGGGCTGCGGCGTCGTCGGACATCATCGCGACCCACTTCCTGGTGTCGATCGAACACGTGATCCACGTGATCCAGGCCACGACGGTCCTCGGCCCGTTCGTCGCCTTCTGGATCACGAAGCGTGTCTGCCTCGCACTCCAGAAGAAGGACCGCGAGATCGTCCTGCACGGCTACGAGTCCGGTCGCATCGTCCGACTCCCCCACGGTGAGTACATCGAGGTGCACGAGCAGCTCGACGAGTACGAGCGTTGGAAGCTGCTGCAGTTCAACGAGTACAAGCCGCTCATGATCCGCCCGAACGCCAAGGGGCAGATCACCGTGGTCCAGAAGGCCCGTGCGAGCGTCTCCCGCTTCTTCTTCGAAGACCGCATCGAGCCGGTCTCGAAGGCCGAGCTCGAGGCAGCGCACGCTGCCCACCACGGCCCGGACCTCGAGGGCAGCCACCAGGCCCCGCAGGTCGAGAAAAAGCACTAAGCACGACGACAGGAACCCCCGCCACCACGTGGCGGGGGTTTCTGCGTGCGATGGGCAAACGCCGCCCCCAGTTCACGGCTGGTTCACCGACACGTGCTGGACTCGTCCAGGACGGTGTGGCAACGTGTTGCACCACGCATCCGCCAACGGAATGAGACCCCGATGGACAGCCGGACGGCCGAACACCCCAGGCCGAACCACTTCCTCCTCCACCTCAGCGACACCCACCTCGTCTCCGGCGACGGCGATCTGTACGGCGGGGTCGACTCCGCCGCCCGGCTCACCGAGATCGTCGCGGACATCGAGGCATCAGGCACCCGGCCCGAAGCGATCGTCGTCACCGGCGACGTGGCCGACAAGGGCGAACCGGGTGCCTACGCCCGCGTCCGCGAAATCGTCGAGCCGGCTGCCCGCCGGATCGGTGCCCAGGTGATCTGGGCGATGGGCAACCACGACGAGCGCGGCGCGTTCCGTCAGGAGCTCTTCGGGCTGCACCCCACCGACCGTCCGGTCGACTTCGTCTACGACGTCAACGGTCTCCGGGTGATCACCCTCGACACGAGCGTCCCGGGCCACCACCACGGCGAGGTCTCCCCCGAGCAGCTCGACTGGCTGGCCGAGGTCCTGTCCGAGGCTGCGCCGCACGGCACGATCCTGGCCATGCACCACCCGCCTGTGCCGAGCGTCCAGGACCTGACCGTCCTCGTCGAGCTCCGCGACCAGCAGGCCCTGGCCGAGGTCATCGAGGGCAGTGACGTCCTGTCGATCATCGCCGGACACCTGCACTACTCGACGAGCGCGGTCTTCGCGGGCATCCCCGTGTCGGTCGCCAGTGCCACCTGCTACACGCAGGACCTCACCGAGTTCCAGGGTGGCACGCGTGGGCGGGACGGCGCGCAGTCGTTCAACCTGGTGCACGTCTACGGCCACAACGTCGTGCACTCGGTCGTCCCCATCGGTCACTACTCCACGGTCGGCGAACCGGTGTCGGCCGTCGAGACCGAGGCCCGACTCGCAGCGCACGGGGTCACGATCCCGCCCGCGGTCGAGCCGGCTCCGGTGACCTCGAGCATCCCGGTCTTCACGCTCGACTCGGTGCCGGTCTCCCCCGTGCACCGGTAGGTCGCCGCACTTCGTGAGCAGAAGAGGTCGGGTCCGTCATGGGAACCCGACCTCTTCTGCGCAGCAAGTGTGGGCGCGTGGTCACGACTCCCCGCCGCGCCGGGGTCGAGTGGTCACGTTCCGTCGCCCGGCGATGCTTCTGGCGACGGATTGCAACCACTCGCCGCATTGCCGACGGGGTGTCGTGACCGACCGCGAGCGTGGCACCGGCCTGGACCGGCCTGGACCGGCCTGGACCGGCCTGGACCGGCCTGGACCGGCCTGGACCGGCCTGGACCGGCCTGGACCTGCCTGCACCGGCCTGGATCGGCCGGGGCGGTGGAGCGGTCGCCTATCGGCCGGGAGGCCCGTGGCGGCCTGGCCACGAGCCTCCCGGCGCGCGAGATGGTCGCGACACACCGCCGGTGCCGCGTCGCGTGGTCACGATCCGTCGACTGCGGGCGGCGCAACCGACGGTCTGTGACCGCTCGGCGTGTAGGTGGCGGGCAGTCGCGACCGGTCGGCGCGCGATTGCGTCCGAACCGCGTGGCTCGATCCCGGCGCCGGGCTCGCCCGGAGCGCGTGGCCGGGCTTCGGCGCCGGGCGCGCGGGCTCGCCCGGAGCGCGCCGGCAGGACGCTGGCGCGTCCTAAGCGCCGGCGCGCTCCCACGGCGCGGGGAAGGGGAAGTAGCGCTCGAGGAAGTCGGTCACGCGCTGCGTCCGCTCCTTGTCGCTGACCTCGGGGAAACTGCCGTCGTTCAGGCAGAAGAAGTCCGCGTTCCGCTTCTTGAGCAGCTCGTCGAGCGACCGCAGCCCGGACTGCATCGTGGTGTCGATGTAGCGGACGTCCGCGTTCTCCTGCACGATCGCCCGACCCGTGAGCAACGAGTAGTAGTGGTAGAGCGAGTTGGTCACCGAGATGTTCTCGGCAGCACGGAAGCGCGACGCCGCCGTGGCACGGAACTCATCGGCGAACTCGTGCTCCATCTCCGTCATGATCGACGACCGGAGCGGGGTGGGCGCGTGCTCGAGGTGCCTGGTGGTGACCGCACCGAACCGCTGCTGCAACAGGCGACGGTTGACCCGCGCGGAGTTCTCGAACCCACTGCGCGCGGCGTTGTTCACGCCGAGGCCGATGCGGGTGGTGGCGAGGATGAACTTCGACACCGACCCCGGGCTGAAGAAGATCGACGGGTCGACGGTGCGACCGAAGAACATGTCGTCGTTCGAGTAGATGAAGTGCTCGCTGATGCCCGGGATGTGGTGCAGCTGCGATTCGACGGCCTGGGAGTTGTGCGTCGGCAGCACGGACGGGTCGGCGAAGAACTCCTCGCTGCGCACGATGCGGACCTTGGGGTGGTCGGCGAGCCAGTGCGGCGCGGGTGAGTCAGTGGCGATGTAGATCTGACGGATCCACGGTGCGAAGGTGTGCACCGAGCGGAGTGCGTACTTGAGCTCGTCGATCTGGCGGAACCGTGCGGGGGCGTCGTCGCCCTCGCCGAGGACGGCCGTCGCCTGCGCTGCCTGGCGGGCGCGCTGGTACTCGATGGCGTTGCCGTCGACCCACGAGAAGACGATGTCGATCGGGAACCGGATGTCGGAGACGTGGTCGTCGAACATGTGCTCGACGGTGCGCCAAGTGCGGCCGTAGCGCTCGATGTCGACGAGCACGAACTCGTCGACCGGCAGGCTGCGGCGCATCAGTGCGTTCTCGACGGGCGCGAGCACCTCGGTGTCGGTGAGTCGCCAGAACTCGAGCTGCACGCTCGTCTCGGCGCCGTAACGCAGACGACCGAGGGGCTCGAGACGCGGGCGGAAGACGCGCAACACCGGCTCGTCGACCGGCCCGAGGCCGTCGTCCTGCACGAGCACGGCCGGTTCGCCCGGCGGCTTCGCGTAGAACGGCTCGTTGACGGCGGCGGCCATGACGGCGCTCTCCGCACGCTGTCGGTCGCGCTCGTCGATCGCGATGACCGGACGCTCGTCGTTGCCGCGGATGAGCAGGTGGTCGACGTCGGCCTCGGTCAACGCGTCGTCGAGGAACAACAGGTCCTCGATCATCGACTGCTGCGGCGTCAGGTGGCCGTTGAGCAGCGTCAGTCGGCCCTTGCGGACGACGACGTCGGGCCGGTCGAGACCGCCGGAGGACGGTCGAGGGTTCAGCAGAGGACTCTCGGTCACCGGCTCGGTCTCGTCGTTCATCCATGCCCTTCGGGTCGTGCTGCCGGGTCCTGTACCCGACCCTGCGATCCTACCGTCCGCCCGCCCGGTCGGTTCTGCAGGCGGTCGCCGGCGCCGGTCAGGAGGCCCGGGGTGCGTCCGCCTCGCGCGGCACCTTGACGGCGATGCCCACCACGATGAACAGGGCGGCAACCAGGATCTGCAACGCGGCCCACACCTGGCCGGGGATCGGCACCGTGACCAGGGGGTTCCAGCAGACGGCGACGGCGGCCATCAGCACGGCGGCCCACCACGTCTTCCCGCGCACCGCGAAGACGAGCACGATGAGGGACAGCACCGTGATGCCCCAGCGGGCGAAGACGAAGCCGGACGAGTCGATGATCGCCACGCAGGCGAGCAGGACGATCGCGGCGATGAGCGACGGCGCGAGTGCCGGCCGGGTGAACCCCGGTGTGGCCCGGGTGTTCGTCGTCCCCGCGGTCGGTCGGACCGGTGCGGCGGGCACACCGTTCTGCGACGACCCCACCGGGGGCCGTCCCTTGCGGGCAGCCATCAGGCGGGGGCCTCGTCGAGGTCGATGGCCGTGAAGGACCGGGACATCGGCGGCAGGCCCCGCACACGTTCGAGCGCGGGGACCAGCTCGCCGAGGTAGGCCCGGTAGCCCTCGTCGGTGAGGTGCAGGCCGTCGTCGGTGAAGCGGTCGTCGAGGTGGTCGCCGTCGGCCAGCGCGGGCCAGGCGTCGAGGTACTGCGCGTGGCAGGTGGCGACGAACTGGCGGAGGTGCCGGTTCGCCTCCTCGATCTTCGTCGTGTACTCGGCCTGGCGGGGCAGGACGGAGACGAGCAGCAGGCGGACACCGGGCAGCTCGCGCCGCAGGGTGACGAGGATCGTCTCGACGTTGCGGACGACGTGTTCGGCGCTCGCGCGGTGGTTGCCGAAGTCGTTCGTGCCGATCAGCAGCACGATCACCTCGGGCTGTTCGGCGACGACCGCGTCGAGCCGCGCGAGCACGCCGTCCGTCGTGTCGCCGCTGATGCCCTGGTTCAGGGTCTGCTCGTCGGGGAGCCAGGTGTCCCACGACCCCTGGGCCGTGATGCTGTCCCCCAGGAACAGGACGGGACTGCGTTCCTCGGTCATGCTGCCTCCTCGTTCGCCGGTTCCGGACTCCCATTGTGCTGGGTCCGGTTGCGCTGCGTCGACTCGGCGTTGTCCGACTCGCGCTCGGCGGCCGCGGTGATGCGCTCGACCATGCCGGGGAAGATGATCCCGTGGAAGGGCAGGATCCCGTACCAGTACAGCCGGCCGGGCAGCCCCTGCGGGAAGTAGATCGCCCGCTGGTGGTAGTCGCTCCCGCCATCGGGGTTCGGGGTGACGGTCATCTCGAGCCAGGCACGCCCGGGTGACTTGAACTCAGCGCGGAGCCGCAGGTAGTGACCGCGCTCGAGGCGTTCGACGCGCCACCAGTCGAGTGCGTCACCCTGCTCGAGTCGGTCCTGGTCGCGACGGCCACGGCTGAGCCCGACACCGCCGGCGACCTTGTCCATCCAGCCGCGTGCGACCCAGGCCAGCGGGAACGAGTACCAGCCGTTCTCGCCGCCGATCGACTCGACGACGCGCCAGACGTCCTCCGCCGAGGCGCTGGAGTGACGCTTCCGGTCGTCGACGTAGACGGTGTGGCCGGCCCAGTCCGGGTCGGTCGGCATCGGGTCGGCCGAGGCGCTCGACAGGGTGGCGCTCCGCCAGCTCGTCGTCACCTCGCCGGAGCGCATCTTGTTCAGGGCCAGCCGGACGGCGCGGCGGTACGACGTGAGCCCGCCCTCGGGCTGCGGGACGACGTCGTCGATGTCGTGCTCGCGCTGGACGCACTCGAACTGCAGCGACTCGATGATCGGGGTCGCGAGCTTGCGCGGGATCGGGGTGACAGCGTTGAACCAGTGCGCGGCGAGGCGCGGGGTGAGCACCGGCAGGACCGTGATCGGGCGCTGCCGCAGCTTCGCCTCGACCGCGTAGCCGTTGAGCATCTGCCCGTAGCGCAGGACGTCCGGGCCACCGATGTCGAAGGTGCGGTTGACGTCGGCGGGGACGTCGAGCGCCGCGACCAGGTAGTACAGGACGTCGCGCACGGCGATCGGCTGGATGCGGTTGCGCACCCAGCGCGGAGCCGGCATCCACGGCAGGACGTCGGTCACGTGCCGGATCATCTCGAACGAGGTGCTGCCGGAACCGATGACGACGCCGGCCTGGTACGCGACCGTCGGCACGCCGGAGCCGAGCAGGATCTCCCCCACCTCCTTCCGGCTGCGCAGGTGCTTCGACAGGTCGCCGTCGGGGTGCAGACCGCCCAGGTAGACGAACCGGCTGACACCGGCGCGCTTCGCCTCGTGCGCCATCGTCTCCGCCGCCTGCCGTTCCGCGGACTCGAAGTCGCCGTCGGCACCCATCGCGTGGGCGAGGTAGTACACGGCCTCGACGCCGTCGACCGCGGCGCGGACCGCGTCGGCGTCCTGCAGGTCTCCTTCGGCGACGTCGACGTCGCTGCTCCACGGGACGTCCTGGAGCTTCCGGGGGTTGCGCACGAACACGCGCACGGAGTGTCCGGCTTCGAGGAGACGGGGGACGAGACGACCGCCGATGTACCCGGTGGCGCCGGTGACGAGGACCTGCATGCCCGGAACGCTACGCGGCGCGCCTGACGGGTAGGCTTGTCGGGTGGACAACGCAGCCTTCCCCGTCACCGCCGATGCCGTCCGCGGCCTCATCGACCACGCGATCCTGAAGCCCGAGCTCACCCGCTCGGACGTCGACGCCCAGCTCGACGAAGCCGCCGCGTACCGGGTCTTCAGCGTGTGCGTCCGGCCCAGCGACGTCGCCTACGCCGTCCGGCGTCTCCAGGGCACCGGCGTCGGCGTCGGGACGGTCATCGGCTTCCCGCACGGCACCACGTCCACCGCGGCCAAGGTCGCCGAGTCACTGCAGGCCCTCGCCGACGGTGCCTTCGAGCTCGACATGGTGCAGAACATCGGCGCCGCGAAGTCCGGCGACTGGGAGCGCGTCGAGCAGGACGTCCGCGCCGTCGTCGACGCCGCCGGGTCCACCGTCGTCAAGGTGATCCTCGAGACCGCGTTCCTGACCGACGACGAGATCGTCGCAGCCTCGCGTGCCGCGGAGTCCGCCGGTGCCGCGTTCGTGAAGACCTCCACCGGGTTCGCCGGCGGCGGGGCGACGACCGAGCACATCGCACTGATGCGCCGCACGGTCAGTGCCGACACGGGCGTCAAGGCCTCGGGCGGTGTCCGCGGGCTCGACACCCTGCTCGAGATGGTGGACGCCGGGGCCAACCGCATCGGCACGAGTGCGTCCGCGCGCATCCTCGACGAGGTCGCGCACCGCGTCGAGACCGGTGCCGCGTCGTCGCAGGGCGACGACACCAGCTCCTACTGACCCACCGCGACACGACCTGATCCACCGCACGACGACCTGACCCGACCGACCCACCACCTGCCAGGTCGGGGCGCACCGGACGCGACGCCGCGTCCGGGAGCCGCCCCGGGCCTCCAGACCACCGCATCGGAGCGCGCATGTCCAGCACCGCACCCCAGCCCCCCGCCCTCGCACTCGCCGTCGACCTCGGCGGCACCAAGGTCGAGGCCGCTCTCGTCACCGACCAGGGCGTCGTCCTGCCGGGCACGCGCTTCCGGAGCCCCACCGGGCCGCAGCGCACGTCCGACGAGCTGCAGGCCGCCGTCGACGAGGTCGTGACGAGCGCGCTCGCCACGGTCCCGACCGACGCGACCCTGGTCGGCGTCGGGGTCGGCTCGGCCGGCCCCGTCGACGAGGAGCACGGCCTCGTCTCCCCGCTCAACATGCCGGTGTGGCGCGGCCACCCGCTGCGCGACCGCATCGCCGCGCTCGTGCCCGAGGACGTACCGGTCACGCTGCGCATGGACGGCCTGGCGATCACGCTGGCCGAGCACTGGGTCGGTGCGGCGCAGGGGTACGACCACGTCATGGGCATGATCGTGTCGACGGGTGTCGGCGGAGGTCTCATCCTGCACGGCCGCACCGTCAGCGGCCCGACGGGCAACGCCGGGCACATCGGGCACGTGGAGTGCGGCGGCTACGACGACCCGTGCGCCTGCGGCGGCACCGGCTGCCTCGAGGCGATCGCCAGCGGCCCGAAGACCGTCGCCTGGGCGCAGCGCCAGGGCTTCGACGGATCCACCGGCGAAGAACTGTCGGCGGCGTACGCGGCCGGCGACGAGATCGCGGTCGCCGCGGTCAAGCGCAGCGGCCGGGCGCTCGGGCAGGCGATCGCAGCGGCGACGAGCCTCGTCGACCTCGAGGTCGTGGCGATCGGCGGCGGGTTCTCCCACGTCACGCCGGACCTGTTCGAGTACGCACGCAAAGCGGTGGCGGAGCGCGTCGAGTTCGGGTTCGTGACGAAGGTGCGCATCGTGCCGACGGCGCTGTCGCAGGACGGCCCGCTCATCGGCGCCGCTGCACTCGTGCACCGCGCCGACGTCCTGCGCTGAGCGGCGCCGATGTGCCCGGCCTCTCCACAGGGGGTGTCGGTCGGGTGTCGCGGTCCGGCAGGATGACGGGGTGCCCGGTTCCCGTCTCCTGACCACGGAGGACTGGCCCGAAGCGGAACTGCGCGCAGCGGTGCTCGCTGGCGAGCTGGTGCCCGTCGGGCCGTGCTGGGCCTCCCCCGCGACGCCGCAGGACCCGGCGCTGCGCGCGACCGCCGCATCGTGGGTCTTCGGCGACGCGCGGCTCGTCGCCTCCGGCCGGACCGCTGCGTGGATCTGGGGCGCGGCGTCGCGGCCACCGGACCCGATCGAGGCGAGCGTCCCGCCGCAGCTGCGCATCGCGGTCGGGCCGGGCCTGCACCTGCGCGAGGTCGCGCTCCTGCCCGTCGACGTGGTCCGGTTGGGGTCGGCGCAGACCGTCGTGACGACGCCGGCGCGCACCGCCGTCGACCTGCTCCGCACACCGGGTGACTGGGACCCGGAGTGGGCAGCGGCCGTCGACGGGCTGCTGACGATCGGAGCGGTGTCCGTCGACGAGCTGCGCGCGCGCCTGAGCGACCTCGGGACCATCCCGATGGCGCGGCAGGCAGAACGACGGCTGCGCGGCCTGCTCAGCGCGCGCTGACGCGTGCGTGGACCCCGCTCAGCCCGCGCTGACGCGGTAGACGTCGTACACGGCGTCGATGCGTCGAACCGCGTTCAGCACCCGGTCGAGGTGGATGGTGTCACCCATCTCGAACACGAACCGACTGAGCGCCAACCGGTCGGACGAGGTCGAGACCGTCGCCGACAGGATGTTGACGTGGTGGTCGGTGAGCACCCGGGTGACGTCGCTGAGCAGCCCCGACCGATCGAGCGCCTCGATCTGGATCTGGACGAGGAACACCGACTTCGACGACGGGGCCCACTCGACCTCGATCATCCGGTCGGGCTCGTTCATCAGGGACTTGACGTTCGTGCACGAGGACTGGTGCACCGAGACGCCCTGCCCGCGGGTGATGAACCCGACGATCTGGTCGCCCGGAACCGGCGTGCAGCACTTCGCGAGCTTCACCAGGATGTCCGGCGCACCACGCACCAGCACGCCGCTGTCGCTCGTGCGCAGCTGGCGGCTCGTGACCTGGCGCGGGAACGTGAGCTCCGGCTCGTCGGTCTCCGTGTCGCTCTGGACGCTGCCGAGGACCTTCTCGATGACGGACTGCGTCGATACGTGCCCTTCGCCGACCGCGGCGTACAGGGCCGAGACGTCGTCGTACCGCATCGACGAGGCGACCTCGGCGATGGTGTCCTGGCTCATGATCCGCTGGAGCGGCAGGTTCTGCTTGCGCACGGCGCGGGCGATGGCGTCGCGACCTTGCTCGATCGCCTCTTCGCGGCGCTCCTTGGTGAACCACTGCTTGATCTTGTTGCGCGCCCGCGGGCTCTTGACGAACTTCAGCCAGTCCTGCGAGGGGCCGGAGTCGGGGTTCTTCGACGTGAAGATCTCGACGACGTCACCGCTCGACAGCGAGCTCTCGAGCGGGACGAGGCGACCGTTGACCTTGGCACCCATGGTGCGGTGTCCGACTTCGGTGTGCACGGCGTACGCGAAGTCCACGGGGGTGGCGCCGGCGGGCAGGCCGATGACCTTGCCCTGCGGCGTGAAGACGTAGGTCTCCTTCGCGCCGATCTCGTAGCGGAGCGAGTCGAGGAACTCCCCCGGGTCGCTCGTCTCGGCCTGCCAGTCGGTGATGTGGGCGAGCCACGCCATGTCCTGGTCGTCGGTGGTCGACGAGGTCCCGACGTCGCGGCCGGCGGCACGCTGCTTGTACTTCCAGTGCGCCGCGACACCGAACTCGGCGCGCTGGTGCATCTCGTGCGTGCGGATCTGGATCTCGACGGGGCGCCCCTGCGGCCCGAGCACGCTGGTGTGCAGCGACTGGTACAGGTTGAACTTCGGCGTCGCGATGTAGTCCTTGAACCGGCCGGGCAACGGCGTCCACCGCGCGTGCACCGAACCGAGCATGGCGTAGCAGTCGCGCACCGTGGGCACGAGCACCCGGATGCCGACGAGGTCGTAGATCTCGTCGAACTCGCGACCCCGCACGATCATCTTCTGGTAGATCGAGTAGTACTGCTTCGGCCGACCCATGACCTCACCGCGGACCTTCGCGGCCTTCAGGTCCTTCTTGAGCGTGCCGATGACGTTCTGGACGAACTGCTCGCGCTTCGGCTGCCGTTCCTTGACCAGGCTGTCGATCTCGACGTAGAGCTTCGGGTGCAGGACCGCGAACGACAGGTCCTCGAGCTCGAGCTTGATCATCTGGATGCCGAGCCGGTGCGCGAGGGGCGCGTAGATCTCGAGCGTCTCCTTCGCCTTGCGGGTGGCGGAGGTGGACTCGACGAAGCCCCAGGTGCGGGCGTTGTGCAGCCGGTCGGCGAGCTTGATGACCAGCACCCGGATGTCCTTCGACATCGCGATGACCATCTTGCGGACGGTCTCGGCCTGGGCGCTGTCGCCGTACTTGACCTTGTCGAGCTTCGTGACGCCGTCGACGAGCATGGCGATCTCGTCGCCGAAGTCGACCTGCAGCTGGTCGAGCTGGTAGTCGGTGTCCTCGACCGTGTCGTGGAGCAACGCGGCGGCGATGGTGATCGGCCCGATGCCGAGGTCGGCCAGGATCTGGGCGACCGCGACGGGGTGCGTGATGTACGGCTCGCCGGACTTGCGCTTCTGGCCGTCGTGCGCGCGCTCGGCGACGGAGTACGCGCGCTCGATGAGCGTGACGTCGGCCTTGGGGTGGTGCGAGCGCACCGTGCGGATCAGGGTGTCCACGGCGCCGGCCGGCTGGGCGCGGGAGAACAGGCGCGGCAGCAGCGAGCGGAGCGACCCGAGGTTGCCCGTCGTGTTCGGCCCGAGTGGGCTGGTCGGCCGCTGGGCGGAGCCGGGGCGGCTCGGTGCGGACGGCTCTTCGCGGGTGTCCGTCATGATGCGCCTCCCAGGACTCGGTCCGAGAGCTCGATCCGAGCTCGATCCGCCAACACTACGCGCGTCCGGTCAGTGCTCGTGACCCGGTTCGCCCTGGGCGTCGCGGACCACCGGGGCGCCGGACTGCTCCCAGGCGACCATGCCGCCGGTCAGGTTGACCGCGGAGACACCGGACTGCTCGAGGGCCGCGACCACCCGGGCCGAACGGGCACCCGAGTGGCACACGATGATCGCCGGCTCGTCGCCGCCGTCGATCTCCTGCCAGCGGTTCACCAGCTCGGACATCGGCACGAGCGTGGCCTCGGGAGCGTGGACCTCGTCCCACTCCCCCTGCTCACGGACGTCGAACAGCCGCGACCCCGACTCCAGCCGACGACGCGCCTCGGCGACGTCGACCTCGGTGATCTCGATCGGCATCAGGCGGTCGCCTTCGCGTCGGCGTCGACCTCGCGCTGGCGCTTCTCGGCCGCCTGGGTCTTCTTGGCGTCGGCCTGCTTGATCTTCGGCTCGTTCTCGCGCAGGTGCGCGTACATCGGCGAGGCGATGAAGATCGTCGAGTAGGTGCCGACGATGATGCCGATGAACAGTGCGAGCGAGATGTCGCGGAGCGTGCCGGCACCGAGCACGTACGACCCGATGAACAGGATCGCCGCGACCGGCAGCAGCGCCACGACCGAGGTGTTGATCGACCGGACGAGCGTCTGGTTCACCGCGAGGTTCACCGACTGCTTGAACGTGCGGATCGACTCCTGCGCGGTGTTCTCACGCACCTTGTCGAACACCACCACGGTGTCGTAGAGCGAGTACCCGAGGATCGTGAGGAAGCCGATCACCGCCGCGGGCGTGACCTCGAGCCCGACGATGCCGTAGACACCGGCCGTGATCAACAGGTCGTGCAGCAGCGCGGCCATCGCGGAGAGCGACATCTTCCAGGTCCGGAAGTACAGCGTCATGAACACGGCGGCCAGGGCGAGGAAGATCACCAGACCGCGGATCGCCTGGGCGAGCACGTCGGCGCCCCACGTGGCGCCGATGAACGTCGCCGCGACCTGGCTCTCCGGCACGTCGTAGGCCTTCGCCAAGGCGTCCTGCACCTCGGTCGTCTGCCGGTCGGTGAGCTGGCCGGTCTGCACGCGGATGCCGTGCGTGCCGAGCTGGGAGACGCGCGGGATCTCGTCCGAGACGACCCGCTCGACGGTTTCCGTCGCGATGCTCTGGTCGGTGTTCTCGACGTCCGACAGGGTGAACTCGGAACCACCGGTGAACTCGATGCCGAGCTGGTACCCGCCGCGCAGCCACGGGGTGACGAGCGAGA
This sequence comes from Curtobacterium sp. AB7, assembly GCF_044909335.1. Taxonomy (NCBI): domain Bacteria; kingdom Bacillati; phylum Actinomycetota; class Actinomycetes; order Micrococcales; family Microbacteriaceae; genus Curtobacterium; species Curtobacterium sp. AB7. The sequence continues at coordinate 53,887 of NZ_JBIYED010000007.1, forward strand.
TCACGATCATGACGAGCGCGATGAGGTACCAGGTCTTGCGTCGCCCGATGATGTCGTACGACCGCTTGCCCGTGTAGAGGTCGCTGCCGAACTGGCTGAAGCTGGCCATCAGTCGTCCTTCCCGTCCGGCGTCGAGCCGTTGTCGCCGGAGGCCTGCTGGGCCTTCCGTTCCGCGATCGTCTGTCGGCGCTGCGCCTCACCGGCACTGCGCTGGCGCTTGCCGTCCACCACGGGGGCGCGGAACTGCGCACGCCCCTTGTAGACCGCACCGAGCGCCGCCGGGTCGAGCCCGCTGAACCTGTGCCCGTCGCCGAAGAACCGGCTGCGGGAGATGAGCTGCATCATCGGGTGCGTGAACAGCGCGACCACCACGATGTCGATCAACGTCGTCAGGAGCAGCGTGAACGCGAAGCCCTTCACGTCGGCGACCGCGAGCACGTACAGGGTGACGGCGGCGAGGAAGTTCACCGCATCGGACGCCAGGATCGTGCGGAGCGCGCGCTTCCAGCCGGACTCGACCGCACTCTCGAGGGCGCGACCGTCGCGGAGTTCGTCACGGATTCGTTCGAAGTAGACGATGAACGAGTCCGCTGTGATGCCGATCGCGACGATCAGGCCCGCCACACCCGCCAACGACAGGCGGTAGTCGACCCGCCACGACATGATCGCGATGACCAGGTAGGTCAGGACCGCTGCGACCCCGAGTGAGAGCACGGTGACGAACGCGAGCGCCCGGTACTGGATGACGGAGTAGATGATCACCAGGCCGAGGCCGATCAGACCCGCGACGAGACCACCGATGAGCTGCGCGGTGCCGAGCGTCGCCGAGATGTTCTCGTTCGACTGCACCTGGAAGTTGATCGGCAGCGCACCATACTTGAGCTGGTCGGCGAGCGTCTTCGACGACTCGGCCGTGAACGAGCCGGTGATCTGCGCCTTGCCGTTGGTGATGGCGGAGTTCGTGGACGGGGCCGTGATGACCGAGCCGTCCAGCACGATCGCGAACTGGTTCTGCGGCGCCTGCAGCGAGACGAGGCGGTTCGTGACGGTGCGGAAGTCCTTCGTGCCCTGGCCGTCGAAGGTCAGGTTGACGGCCCACTGGCCCGTCGACGTGCCCTGCGAGTCGGTGGCGAGACCCGAGGTGGCGTTGCTGATGTTCGCACCGGAGACCTCGACCGGGCCGAGGATGTACTTCGACGCACCGTCGGCGTCACACGTGACGAGGGGCTCGTCGTCCGGCGCCGTGGTGACGTCGTCCGGAGCCGCGCAGTTGTAGTTGGTGTACAGGTCCTGCAGCGCCGGGGTGATCCAGTTGACGTCGCTGGCGTTCGTCGGCTTCGCGCTGGGCGTCGCCGCGAGCGAGGCCGGCGGCGAGTAGGGCGTCGGCGAGGCGGTGGACTTGCCGTCGTCACCGACGGCGGAGTTCGTCGCGGCCTCGGTGAAGAGCACCGGGCGGAAGGTCAGCTTGGCGGCTGCCTCGATGCGGTCGATCGTGGCCTTGTCGGGCCGACCGGGGATCGACACGACGATGTTGTTCGCACCCTGCGTGTTGATCTCGGTCTCGGAGACGCCGGTGGCGTTGATGCGCTGGCGGATGATCTCCACCGCCTGGTCGAGTTGCTGCTTGGTCACCGACCCGCCCTCGGTGTTCTGCGCCGCCAGGGTCAGCTGCGTGCCACCCTGCAGGTCCAGTGCGAGCTCGGGGACCCAGCTCGCGCCCTGGTACCACTTGTCCGTGTCGTCCTTCGAGCTGCCGGCGAGGATCGACGCGGCGGTGTTCAGGCCGGCGAGGATCGCCATCAGGATCACCAACCAGGTGAGCGAGCGCAGCGCCTTCTTGACGGGTGTCGATCGTGCCACCGGTCGTCTCGTCTTTCTGTTCAGGACCGTCGGCGTTCAGGCACGACGGCAGCGGGAAGCCGCCGGGTCAGACGACCCGGCGGCCGAGGGCGTCAGTCGTCGGACTTGCGCTTCGAGTCGGTCTCGTCGAGGCGGTCGTTGTCGACCCGCTCGCCGTAGACCGGCTCCCCGTTGAGTTCGGCGACGGGCTTGACCTCGTCCTCCGGCGTCGCGGTGGTCTCGATGTCCGACGCGCTGTCGTCGACGACGCGCGACAGGGTCTGGCGGTGCACCGTGACGACGGTGCCCGGTGCGATCTCGACGTCGGCGGTGACCTTCTCGTCGTCGACGGAGAGGAGCGTGCCGTACAGGCCGAAGGACAGCATCACGCGAGCACCCGGCACCATCTTGGTGGCGAGCTCGCCCTGCTGCTTCTTGCGCTTGCGGCTGTTGTAGAACATGAAGGCCGCGAACGCCACGACGATGACGATGAGGATGACTTCTTGACCCATGATGCAGTTGCCTTCTCTGGTTGCTCGGTTTCGGGCCGTAGCAGTCTAGGGCACGCCACTGTGCGTGGCATGTCACCCGACCGATCGGCCGCTAGTCGGTGGTGTCGGTGTCGTCGAACAGACCCGGGAGCGGCCCGACGCCCTGCCCGGGGGTGAGGCCGAGGTGCCGCCACGCGACCGGGGTCGCGATGCGGCCGCGCGGGGTGCGCGTGACCAGACCGACCCGGACGAGGAACGGTTCGACGACCGACTCGATGGTCTCGGACTCTTCTCCGACCGAGACCGCGAGGGTGTTCAGCCCCACCGGTCCGCCGTCGAAGCGGGTCAGCATGATCTCGACCACGGCGCGGTCGAGGCGGTCGAGGCCGAGTTCGTCGACGTCGTACAGGTCGAGCGCACCCTGGACGGCCGCCATGCCGTTGGTGGTGCGGTGCACGAGGGCGTAGTCGCGGACCCGGCGGAGCAGCCGGTTCGCGATGCGCGGGGTACCACGGGAGCGCCCGGCGATCTCGCGCAGGGCCGATCGGTCGATGTCGAGCTCGAGCAGGTGCGCGGCGCGGATCAGGACCTGTTCGAGTTCGTCCTTCTCGTAGAACTCGAGGTGCGCCGTGAAGCCGAAGCGGTCACGGAGCGGGTTCGGCAGCAGGCCGGCGCGGGTGGTGGCGCCGACCAGGGTGAACGGTGCGAGGTCGAGCGGGATGCTCGTCGCGCCGGCGCCCTTGCCCACCATGACGTCGATCCGGAAGTCCTCCATCGCCAGGTAGAGCATCTCCTCTGCCGAGCGCGCCATCCGGTGGATCTCGTCGATGAACAGGACCTCGCCCGGCACGAGCGAGGACAGGACGGCGGCCAGGTCGCCCGCGTGCTGGATCGCCGGACCGCTGGACATCCGCAACGGGCGGCCGGTCTCGTGCGCGACGATCATCGCGAGCGTGGTCTTGCCGAGGCCGGGAGGACCCGCCATCAGGATGTGGTCCGGGGTGCGGTCCTGCATGCCCGCCGCCTTGAGCAGCAGGTCGAGCTGCCCGCGCACCTTGCGCTGGCCGACGAACTCGTCGAGCGAGCGCGGCCGGAGTGCACCTTCGAACGCGAGTTCTTCCTGCGACTCGGCTCCGGCTGACGTGATGCCGCTCATCGACCGGCACCGGCGGGCCGGAGCGCACCGAGCGCGGCGCGGAGCAGCGCCTGCGTGCCCATGGCTGCGGCCCCTGGCTCGTTCGCGACGGTCTCGTCGACGGCGGTCTGTGCTGCGTCCTCGCGCCAGCCGAGGCCGATCAGTGCGGAGACGACGTCGGTCGCGGCCGGGTGGGCAGCAGTGCCACGACCAGCGGTGACGACGGCGGCCTGCTCGAACGCCGCGAGCTTGCCGGTGAGCGCGAGGATGATGAGTTTCGCGGTCTTCGGGCCGATGCCGGAGACCTTGCGGAAGGCGCCGTCGTCGTCCTTCGCGACGGCGTTCGCGACCTGCGACGGGTCCATGTGGGCCAGGACGCCCATCGCGGACTTGGGCCCGACACCCGTGACGCTGCGCAGCAGGTCGAACACCTGGAGGGCGTCGGTCGACTCGAAGCCGAAGAGCAGGTGTTCGTCTTCGCGCACGATCATCGCGGTGCGGACGAACACCTCGGACCCGTGGCGCATCGTCAGTGCGTGGGCCGGGGTCACGGTGACGGCGTACCCGACTCCCCCGGCCTCGATCACCACGCCGGAACCGGCGATGTCGATGCAGGTACCCCGGAGACTCGCGATCATGCTCCGAGCCTACGGCCGCCCACCGACGCGGCCGACGAGCCACGCGGTCGGGCCGCGGCAGCGGCCGCACGGGCGAGCGGGGAGTCGACGGTGCCGCCCTGTGCGTCGCGCCACGCGCGTTGTGCCGGGGTGAGGTTCGTGGCACGTTCGCCGGCGACGTCCGGTGATCCGAGCCTCCAGGCGTGGCACACGGCCAGCGCGAGCGCATCGGCGGCGTCGGCCGGCTTCGGGGCCTCGGCGAGACCGAGCACACGCGCGATCATGGTCTGTACCTGACGCTTGTCGGCGTTGCCGTAGCCGGTGACGGCCGCCTTGACCTCGGACGGCGTGTGCAGGCCGACGGGCAGCCCGCGGGCCGCCGCGGCGTGCAGCGCGAGCCCGGCCGCCTGGGCGGTGCCCATCACGGTGCGGACGTTCGCCTGGGCGAACACACGCTCGACGGCGACCGCGTCCGGGTGGTGCTCGTCGATCTCGGCGGCGATGCCGTCTGCGATGCGGAGCAGCCGCTGTTCGAGCGGCATGTCCGCCGGGGTGCGCACGACCGTCACGTGGACGAGTCGTGCGCGCCGGTTCGGTGCGACCTCGACGACGCCGACGCCGCACCGGGTGAGCCCGGGGTCCACCCCGAGCACACGGAGCACGGTTACTCGCCCTCGTCCTCGTCGAGCTCGGCCTGGACGTCCGCCGGAACGTCGAAGTTCGCGTAGACGTTCTGCACGTCGTCGCTGTCCTCGAGCGCGTCGATCAGGCGGAAGACCTTGCGTGCGGTCTCGGCGTCGACCGGCACCTTGAGGCCGGGGACGAACTCGGCGTCGGCCGAGTCGTAGTCGATGCCGGCGTCCTGCAACGCGGTGCGGGCCGCGACGAGGTCGCTGGCCTCGGTGATGATCTCGAAACCGCCGCCCTGGTCGATGACGTCTTCGACACCGGCGTCGAGCACGGCGGTCATGACGGTGTCCTCGTCGAGGCCGTCGGTCTTCGTGACCGAGATGACGCCCTTGCGCGAGAAGTTGTAGGCGACGCTGCCCGGGTCGGCCATGGTGCCACCGTTGCGGGACATCGCCGTCCGGACCTCGGCCGCTGCGCGGTTCTTGTTGTCGGTGAGGCACTCGATCAGCATCGCGACGCCGTTCGGGGCGTAGCCCTCGTACATGATCGTCGTGTACTCGATCGACTCACCGGTCAGGCCGGCACCGCGCTTGACGGCGCGGTCGATGTTGTCGTTCGGGACCGAGGTCTTCTTGGCCTTCTGGATCGCGTCGACGAGTGTCGGGTTGCCCGACAGGTCGGCACCGCCCATCTTCGCGGCGACCTCGATGTTCTTGATGAGCTTGGCGAAGGACTTGGCACGGCGGCCGTCGATGACGGCCTTCTTGTGCTTGGTCGTCGCCCACTTGGAATGCCCGGACACGGTTCTCCTTGCGTCTTGCGGAAAGTCGGGGTCAGTTTACCCAGCCGGGAGGCCCGGTGCCGCCCCGCCCCGCCGGTGCGGGCGCGCAGGCGGCCGGTAACGGCGCGCAGCCGGCCGGGCCCAGGGCCCGCGGCTCGCGTCAGGCGCTGCGCACCATGGCGAGGAAGCGGCGGTGGAAGCGGTCCTCGCCAGCGACCTCGGGGTGGAACGCACTCGCGAGCACGTTGTCCTGCTGCACCGCGACGACCTGCCCGTCCGCCAGCGCGCCGAGGACCTGGACGCCGGGGCCGTGTTGCTCGACCACCGGGGCGCGGATGAAGACCGCGTGCACCGGGTCGTCACCGAGCTCGGGCATCGGGACGTCGACCTCGAACGAGTCGTTCTGGCTACCGAACGCGTTCCGTCGCACCGTGGTGTCGAGCACGTCGAGGGTCTGCTGGCCGCTGATGCCGTCGGTGATCCGCGACGACAGCATGATCATGCCGGCGCACGTGCCGTACGTCGGCAGGCCGTTGCGGATGGCAGCAGCGAGGGGCTCGGCGACACCGAACGCCCGGGACAGCTTGTCCATCACGCTCGACTCGCCACCGGGGATCACGACGCCGTCGAGCGCCGCGATCTCCTCGGGGCGACGGAGCGGCGCCACGTCGGCGCCGAGCTTCGTCAACGAGGCGATGTGCTCGCGGAAGTCACCCTGCAGTGCCAAGACCCCGATGCGGGGCCGGACACTGCTCGTCGTGCTACCAGCCACGCTCGGCGAGGCGGTGCGGCGCGGGGACGTCGGCGACGTTGATGCCGACCATCGCCTCGCCCAGACCACGCGAGACCTCGGCGATGACCTTGGGGTCGTCGTGGAAGGTGACGGCCTTGACGATTGCCGCGGCACGCTTCGCCGGGTCGCCGGACTTGAAGATGCCGGAGCCGACGAACACGCCGTCCGCGCCGAGCTGCATCATCATCGCGGCGTCGGCCGGGGTGGCGACGCCACCGGCGGTGAAGAGCACGACGGGGAGCTTGCCGGTGCGGGCGACCTCGCGCACGATCTCGAACGGCGCCTGCAGTTCCTTGGCGGCGACGTAGAGCTCGTCTTCCTTGAGGTGGCGCAGCGCCGCGATCTCCTTGTTGATCGTGCGGATGTGCTTCGTGGCCTCGGACACGTCACCCGTGCCGGCCTCGCCCTTGGAACGGATCATCGCAGCGCCCTCGGTGATGCGACGGAGCGCCTCGCCCAGCTCGGTGGCACCGCAGACGAACGGCGTGGTGAAGTTCCACTTGTCGATGTGGTTGACGTAGTCGGCGGGCGAGAGCACCTCGGACTCGTCGATGTAGTCGACGCCGAGCTCCTGCAGCACCTGCGCCTCGACGAAGTGGCCGATGCGGGCCTTCGCCATGACCGGGATCGACACGGCGGCGATGATCTCCTCGATCATCGACGGGTCGGACATGCGGGCGACGCCGCCCTGTGCGCGGATGTCGGCGGGGACGCGCTCGAGGGCCATGACCGCGGTCGCGCCGGCTTCTTCCGCGATGCGGGCCTGCTCGGCGTCGACGACGTCCATGATGACGCCGCCCTTGAGCATCTCGGCGAGGCCGCGCTTGACGCGGTCGGAGCCGGTGATCGAGGTGCCAGGGGTGCCGGAGGTGCTGGTGCTGTCGCTCATGATGCCGATCAGTCTAGTCCGCTGCGGGCCAGCCCTCGGCGACCAGCCGGCGGGTGTCCCCGAGCATCTGGGACATCGACTTCGTCCGCGCGATGATCGGGAAGAAGTTCGCGTCGGACTGCCACCGCGGCACGATGTGCTGGTGCAGGTGCGCGGCGATGCCGGCCCCCGCGACCTCGCCCTGGTTCATGCCGATGTTGAAGCCGTCGCAGTGCGACACGGTGCGCAGGACCCGCATCGCGGTCTGGGTCAGCTCGCCCATCTCGCGGAGCTCGTCCGGCGTGGCCTCGTCGTACAGCGGCACGTGGCGGTACGGGCAGACCAGCAGGTGTCCGTTGTTGTACGGGAACAGGTTGAGCAGCACGTAGGCGTGCTCGCCCCGGGCGACGATGAGGGCGTCCTCGTCGGACTTCCGCGGTGCCTCGCAAAACGGGCAGTCGTCCGCGTGCCCGCGGCCCGTGCCCTCGCGCCCGGCGTCGATGTACGCCATCCGGTGCGGGTTCCACAGGCGCTGGAAGGCATCCGGGACGGCCGCACCGGTGGCGGCGTCCCGGATGACCAGCGGGTCCTGCTCGTCCGTCATCAGACCTGCGCGCGCTCGCGGATCGCCGTCAGGATGCGGTCGACCGCTTCGTCCACGGGCACGGCGTTGTCCTGGCGCCCGTCACGGAAGCGGAACGAGACCGCACCGGCGTCGCGGTCGTCGCCGCCCGCGATGAGCTGGAACGGCACCTTCGCCTTGGTGTGCGTGCGGATCTTCTTCTGCATGCGGTCGTCCGAGTGGTCGACCTCTGCGCGGACGCCGTGCGAACGGAGCTTCGCGATGACCTCGTCGAGGTAGTCGCCGTACTCGGCCGCGACGGGGATGCCGACGACCTGCACCGGGGACAGCCAGGCCGGGAACGCTCCGGCGTAGTGCTCGGTCAGCACGCCGAAGAACCGCTCGATCGAGCCGAACAGCGCGCGGTGGATCATCACCGGGCGCTGGCGGGAGCCGTCGGCCGCGGTGTAGTCGATGCCGAAGCGCTCGGGCAGGTTGAAGTCGAGCTGCACGGTCGACATCTGCCACGTGCGGCCGATGGCGTCACGGGCCTGCACCGAGATCTTCGGGCCGTAGAAGGCGGCTCCGGCGGGGTCGGGCACGAGCTCGAGGCCGGACTCCTCGGCGACCTCGCGCAGGGTGTTCGTCGCGACGTCCCAGACCTCGTCGTCCCCGACGTACTTCTCCGGGTCCTTCGTCGAGAGCTCGAGGTAGAAGTCGTCGAGGCCGTAGTCGCGCAGCAGCGAGAGCACGAACTCGAGCGTCGTGGTCAGCTCCTCCTTCATCTTCTCCTGCGTGGTGAAGATGTGCGCGTCGTCCTGGGTCATGCCACGGACCCGGGTGAGGCCGTGGATGACGCCGGACTTCTCGTTGCGGTAGACCGTGCCGAACTCGAACATCCGGAGTGGCAGATCGCGGTACGAACGCGGCTGCGACCGGTACGCCAGGATGTGCATCGGGCAGTTCATCGGCTTGAGGTAGTAGTCGGCTCCCTGACGCGTGACGTTGCCGTCCTCGTCCTTCGCCTCGTCCATGTGCATGGCCGGGAACATGCCGTCCTTGTACCAGCCGAGGTGCCCGGAGGTCTCGAACAGGTCGCCCTTGGTGATGTGCGGCGTGTAGACGAACGAGTAGCCGTTCTCCTCGTGCCGACGGCGCGAGTAGTCCTCCATCTCGCGGCGGATGATGCCGCCCTTCGGGTGGAAGATCGCCAGACCGGACCCGATCTCGTCGGGGAACGAGAACAGGTCGAGTTCGGCACCGAGCTTGCGGTGGTCACGCTTGGCGGCTTCTTCGAGCCGCACCAGGTACGCCTTGAGCTGGTCCTTGTCGGGCCAGGCGGTGCCGTAGATGCGCTGCAGCTGCGGGTTCTTCTCGGAGCCGCGCCAGTAGGCGGCGGCGACGCGCATGAGCTTCGCGGCGTTGCCGATCCAGCGGGTGTGCGGCACGTGCGGGCCCCGGCAGAGGTCCTGCCAGAGCACCTCGCCCGACTTCGGGTCGACGTTCTCGTACACGGTGAGCTCGCCGGCGCCGACCTCGACGCTCTCGCCGGAGTCACCGTCGGTCGCAGCACCCTTGAGCCCGATGAGCTCCTGCTTGTACGGCTCCCCCGCCATCAGCTCGCGCGCCTGCTCGTCCGAGACGACCACGCGGCGGAAGCGCTGGGCCTGCTTGACGATGCGGTCCATGCCCTTCTCGATCGCCTTGAGGTCCTCGGGGGTGAAGGGCTCGGCGACGTCGAAGTCGTAGTAGAAGCCGTCGGTGACGGGCGGCCCGATGCCGAGCTTGGCCTCGGGGTTGATCTGCTGCACGGCCTGCGCAAGGACGTGCGCGGCCGAGTGGCGGAGGATGTCGAGCCCGTCCTGCTCCTGCAGGGTGACGGCCTCGGCGGTCTCGCCGGCGGCGACGTCGGCAGCGAGGTCCTTCAGGACACCGTCGACGCGGATCGCGACGACGCCGCGCTCACCGTCGAAGAGCTCGGTGCCCGTCGTGGTCGTCGTCGCGGTGCGGGGCTCGGGTGCCTGGGGCACGGCTGCGGGCTCGGCGCTCTCCGGCGCTGCGGCGACTGACTCGGTCACGATGATGGGACTCCTCGATCGAAATGGTGCGTCAAGACTAGTGCGCGCGTGGGGTTCAGGCGGGCACGGCGCCGAGCGTCGTGACGGGCAGGCGCGGCTCGAGTCGCTCGCGTCCGTTCAGCCCGTCGAGCTCGAGCAGCGCGGCGAACCCGACCGCCTGGTAGCCCGCGCGTTCGAGCAGCGTGATGGTGGCGGCGCCGGTCCCACCGGTGGCGAGGACGTCGTCGACGACGAGGACCCGGGTGCCCGCGGGGAGCTGACCGGGGCGCAGCTCGAGCTCGGCCTCGCCGTACTCGAGTGCGTACTGCTCGCTGAGGACCTCGCCCGGCAGCTTGCCGGCCTTGCGCACCGTGAGCACGCCCACCTGGTGCTGCGCGGCGATCCCGCCGGCGAGGGCGAAGCCCCGTGCCTCGATGCCGGCGACGGCGTCGAACCCCGCACCGACCGCGAAGGGCGCGGCGAGCGCCTCGCACACGCGGCCGAACGCCACGGCGTCCGAGAACACCGGCGTCACGTCACGGAACAGCACCCCCGGCTTCGGGAAGTCCGGGACGACGGCGGTCAGGCGTTCGACGAGTGCAGCTGCGGTTTCGGTCACCCACCAACGGTACGGGAGGCCCGGGGTGCGTCCGACACGTCGGCGCACGCTACGGGGTCGGTCGCGCCGTGCTGGGTCGTCGGTACGGCGCACGGCGCACGGTGCGGGTTGCGTCGGCCGGTGCGCCGACGGTGGCTCGGTGCGGGGCTGTCCCCCCGCACCGAGCCACCAAGCGGGCACGGTACGGCGACGGTCGCACGGTGCGACGGTCGGTCGGGTGTCCGATCCGGCTCAGCGCCAGGCGCGCATGAGTGCGGCCTGCAGGAGCAGGTCGTTCTCGCGCTGCTGCCGCTCGCGGTCGAGCTGCAGGCGTGTTCCGTGGTCGATCACCGGGTGGACCCGGCGGGTCCGCCGGCTCCAGATGATGAGTGACATGCCGATGCGCAGCGCGACGCGGTCGGTGAGGGAGACCCGGTGGCGCGGCGCGCGGGTATCGGGAGGACGGGTGGCGGTCTTCGATGACACGGTGATCCCTTTCAGGGCATGACGGAGTTGCCCGGCACACGGGCAGGAGTGGAATGCCCGGAACACGGGCAGGACAAAATGAATGCGTGAGAATGCATTCCGCGGTCACCGGAGGAATATCCGACGACGCGGTACTGAATGAATTCCGGTACCGAGAGCGTCGCACCGACCCCTGACATTCTCCGGCGACGATCGACGCAGTCCGATCGCGTGCACGGAGCACACGGATCGGGACCGATCGGCGATCGACGGAGCCGGTTCGACGCGAGCCAGAACGGCTCAGCGCGAGGTGTCAGGCGACGGACTCGTCACGAGACGAGGATCGGAAGACACAGATGTCGGCAGAAGGCGGAACGCTCCGGGTCAGCGGACGCGGAACGGGGTGCCGACGCGTCCACGGATTCCACGGAACGGAGTGGTTGCGGTGATCATCATGGTCGGCCCCCTTTCGGTCTCGAGCTGTCGGAGTCGCCCCCCGCTGGAGTCCAGCGGTTCGCGACGAGTGAACACTATCGGCACCGCAATTCACAGCGCAACCCCTTTCTTCGATTTCTCCGGAATTGCATTCCCGAACAGGGTGAGCACGGTGTGACGTTGGCGGACTGGTGGCAGCCCGCGCGCACGGTGCGGGGTTGCAGGCGCGCACGGGGCGGGCAACCTCGCACCGAGTGACGGAGCACGTACCGTGCGCAGTGCGCGGCGTGCGCGGTTGCGTGCGCGGTTGCGGGCGCGGCGGCGGGCGCAGTGACATGGGCGAGCGTGCCGGGCCTCCATGCTGCACCGTGCGACGTTGGCGGACTGGTGGCAGCCTGCGCGCACGGTGCGGGGTTGCAGGCGCGCACGGGGCGGGCAACCTCGCACCGGGTGACGGAGGACGCACCGTGCGCGGTGCGCGGCAGTACCCACAGTGCCACCCGCACCGTACCCGGGCGCGACGAGGGCCCGGTACCGAATCGGTACCGGGCCCTCGTGGTCGAACGGCTGCTACAGCGTCGCGGGTTCCGCCACCGCTGCCGTCAGCACGTCGTCCACGACGTCGATCCGCACGGTGTCCCCGGCGGTCACGCCACCGTCGACCACGAGCGTCGCGATGCGGTCGTCGACCTCGCGCTGGATGAGCCGGCGGAGCGGACGGGCACCGTACTCGGGCTCGTACCCGTGCTCGGCGAGCCAGCCGACCGCGGCGTCGGACACGGAGAGCACCATGTCCTGCGCGACGAGCCGGAGCGCCGTGTCCTGCAGCAGCAGCGACACGATCGACGCGATCTGCGACCGGTCGAGCTTGCGGAAGAGCACGATCTCGTCGATGCGGTTGATGAACTCCGGCCGCATGGCCTCGCGCAGCTTGCCCATCACCCGGGCGCGGAGGTCGTCGTCGCCGTACCCGTCGGTCGTGCCCACCGGCGCGAAGCCGAGGGCGCCCGACCGCGAGGCCAGGAACTCCGAGCCGATGTTCGACGTCATGATGACGACGGTGTTCCGGAAGTCCACCGTGCGCCCCTGGCCGTCGGTCAGTCGACCGTCGTCCAGCACCTGGAGCAGCAGGTTGAACACGTCGGGGTGCGCCTTCTCGACCTCGTCGAGCAGGATCACCGAGTACGGGTTCCGGCGCACGCGTTCGGTGAGCTGCCCGGCCTCGTCGTAGCCGACGTACCCGGGAGGAGCACCCACCAGCCGCGAGACGGTGTGCCGCTCGCCGAACTCGCTCATGTCGAAGCGGAGCATGGCGGACTCGTCGCCGAACAACGACGACGCCAGGGCCTTCGCCAGTTCGGTCTTGCCGACGCCGGTCGGGCCGAGGAACAGGAAGCTGCCGACCGGACGACGCTGGTCGCCCATGCCGGTCCGGCTGCGGCGGACGGCCTTCGCGATCGCCGCGACGGCGTCGTCCTGTCCGACGACGCGCTCGTGCAGTTCCTGCTCGAGCACGGCGAGCCGCGAGCGGTCGCCCTGGGTCAGGCGCGTCGCCGGGATGCCGGTGGCACGCGACACCACACCCGCGATGTCGCGTTCCGTGATCGAGGTGCCCACGGATTCCGGACGGGTGGGCCCACGCCGCCGGTCCCGCGGCGACGCGTCAGCGGCGTCGCGGCCGTGCCGGTGGGGAGCGCGGGGAGCGTCCGCCGACGTGGCGGCGGCGATCCGGGCCTCCAGTCCGACCGTCTCGTCGCGCAGGCGCGACGCCTCTTCGTACAGCTCCTCGGCGACCGCGCGGTCCTTCTCGGCCAGCAGCTCGGCGACCTGGTCGCGCAGGGCCTCGACGTCGACAGCACCCGAGCGGGCGAGCCGCCGGCGCGCGCCGGCCTGGTCGATGAGGTCGATGGCCTTGTCCGGCAGGTGCCGGTCGGTGACGTACCGGTGCGAGAGCTCGACGGCGGCGCGCAGCGACTCGGGCGTGTAGACGACGCCGTGGTGCTCCTCGTAGCGGGGTGCGAGGCCGGTCAGGATCGCGACGGCGTCCTCGACGCTCGGCTCCCCGACCGTGACCGGCTGGAATCGACGCTCGAGTGCTGCGTCCTTCTCGATCCGGCGGTACTCGTTCAGGGTGGTCGCACCGACCAGGTGCAGGTCGCCGCGGGCCAGTCGGGGCTTGAGGATGTTGCCGGCGTCCATCGAGCCGCCCTCACCGCCACCACCGGCGCCGACGACGGTGTGGAGCTCGTCGACGAAGACGATGAGCTCGTCGGCGTGCGCCGCGATCTCGTCCATGGCCTTCGTCAGGCGCTCCTCGAAGTCGCCGCGGTACCGGGTGCCGGCGAGCATGCCGGGCATGTCGAGTGCGACGACGCGCTTGCCCTGCAGCAGGGACGGGACGTCGCCGTCGACGATGCGCTGGGCGAGTCCTTCGACGATGGCGGTCTTGCCGACGCCGGGCTCGCCGATCAGGACGGGGTTGTTCTTGGTGCGGCGGAGCAGGATCTCGACCGCCTGCTCGATCTCGTCGGCACGACCGATGACGGGGTCGATGCGGCCGTCACGGGCACGCGCGGTGAGGTCGGTGCCGAACTGGTCGAGGGTCGGGGTGTCGCTGACGGCACCGGACTCGTCCGTTCCGGTCGTTGCACCGGTTCCTGGCATGGGGCGCCCCCCTCGTGCTGCTGCCGCGGCCTGCTGGGCGTAGTCCTGCATGGCCTGCGGGGTGACACCGGCGCTGGCGAGCAGCTGCCCGGTGACGGTCTCCTGGTCAATCACGAGCGCGAAGAAGACGTGCTCGGGGTCGGTGTAGGTGCTGCCGAAGCCCCGCGCGGCCTGGGTGGCCTCGACGAGGATGCGCTGTGCCGTGCCGGTCAGGGCCGGACGACCGGTCTGCTCGGGCTGCGGCTCGCGGGCCATCGGCAGGCGCTGTTCGATCTCGGCGGCGAGGCGCTCGGGGTCGACCCCGGCGGAACGGACGACGGCGTCGAACGGCTCGGTGCGGACGAGCACGTGCAGCAGGTGCAGCGCGTCGAGCTCGTGCTGCCCCTGCGACACCGCGTACTCGGCGGTGTGCTGGAGCAGCTCGTGGGTACGGCGGCTGAGGAGCCGCGTGATGTCCACCGGTCGGCCGAACGCGCGGGGGCGCTGCGGGTCACCGGTGTTCTGCGCCGCGAGGAGGCGCGCGAGGAACTCGTCGAACGAGTCACTGCCGCCGGTCGGGCCGAACGTCTCTGGCAAAGGGACCTCCTGGGGAACTTGAGTGCCTTCGACTCAATGCAACGCAGGAGTGCCGGGGTCATTCCCGGCGGCGAAAAAACTTGCGGCGACCCGACTCAGGTCCGCGCGATCGCCGCCGAGATGGCGTCGGTGACCCGGGCGAGGTCGGCCGGAGCCACCTCGATGTCGAAGCCGCGGCGCCCGCCGGACACGAAGATGCTGTCGTACCCGAGGGCCGACTCGTCGAGCACGGTCCGGATCCGGGACTTCTGGCCGACCGGGCTGATGCCACCGACGACGTACCCGGTGCGCTTCTCGGCGAGGGCCGGATCGGCCAGCGTCGCCTTCTTGCCACCGACCGCCGCCGCGATGGCCTTGAGGTCGAGCCGGTTCGCCACCGGCACGATCGCCACGGCCAGAGCACCGTCGACCGAGACGACCAGGGTCTTGAACACCTGCTCCTCGCGGAGCCCCAGGGCGGCGGCGGCCTCCTCGCCGAAGTTCGTGGCGCTCTCGTGGTGGTCGTACACGTGCGGCGTGTACGACACCCCGGCTCGGTCGAGCGCGACGGTCGCTGGGGTGCTCGGCGAACCTGCGGTCATGCGGCGATCCTCTCCCGCGCTGCCGTCCTGTCCGTGGCGGCACGCGGGCGTTACGCTGAACCGACCATGACCGTCGCCCTGCTCATCTTCCGTGCCGCCGCTGCGCTCGTGCTCGGCGCACCCACAGCGGGCGACCCCGCGGCCGGCGTCCTGCCGCTGCTGGCAGTGGCCGCGCTCGGCCTGACGGCCGTCGCCCTGGCGGTCGTCGTCGCGCAGGTCATCGCCACGGTGCTGGCAGCGGTCCTCGGGCTGCGGTCGACGGGTGTCGAGCACGCGGCGGTACCGGACCTGGTCACCCGCATCGCGTGGAGCCACCCCGATGCCGACGGGCACATCCGATCGCGTGCTCCGGGAGTCGTCGCCCCGGCCTGACCACCGACCGGTGGCCGGGCCCTCGCGACCCCTCCTGCGAACCACCACCGATCGGAACCGTCATGGACCTGTCCACCCTGCCCCTCGTCGGCCCGCTGCTGCACGGCGGCGCGGACCTCGTCGTCGCCCTGACCGCGGCGCTCTCCCCCACCACGGGCTCGTTCGCCGCGGCGATCACCGTCGTGCTGCTCACCCTGGCCGTCCGGGCCGTGCTCGTGCCGCTGTCCGTCCTGCAGGTGCGAGCGGAGCGCGACCGACGCCGGCTCGCGCCACAGCTCGCCGCCCTGCGGAAGCGCCACGGGAAGAACGCCGAGCAGCTGCAGCGCGCCGTCCAGCAGCTCTACACGAACGAGAAGGTCTCACCCCTGGCCGGCTGCCTGCCCGTCCTCGCGCAGGCTCCGGTGCTGTCCCTCGTCTACGCCCTGTTCACGCACGCATCGATCGGCGGCACGGTCAACGCCCTGCTCGAAGCCACCCTGGTCGGGGTTCCGCTCGGGCACTCGCTGGTCGTCACGCTGACGTCCCCGCTCTGGGCGCACGCCTGGGTCGTCGTCCTGCTGCTGGCCGTGCTCGCCGTCATCGTGGAGCTCAGTCGTCGCGCCAACCTGCGCTGGAACCCGGTGCCGACGACGGAGCCGGGCGCACAGGTGCCCGGTGCGGCAGCGACCGCCGCGATCGGACGGTTCGCGCCGTTCATCACCGTCGTGTTCGCCGCGATCGCACCACTCGCCGCCGCGCTGTACGTCGTGACCAGCGCCGCGTGGACGGCCGGCGAGCGTGCCGTGCTGCGCCGGGTGATCCGGTAGCGACGTGCACGTGGGGGCAGGCCCGGCGTCAGCCGCCCTGGCCCTCCTGCTGCGGCCCCTGGTCGACCGGGTCGTACTCGGTGCCGCGACCCTGTTCCTCGTCGGCGGTCGGCACGTGGCGTTCCGTGCCGGTCCCGCCGGGGCTCGTCGCCACGTAGTCGGCCTCGCCGGACTGGGTGTCTTGGCTCAGCGGCTCGAGGGTCTCCGGGTCGGCGTCGTGCCGCGGTTCGGGTTCGGTGCTCATGCGTCACGCCTACTCCCCTCGTTCTGGGTGCGCGCCGCCGCCCCGTCAGTGCCACGATGAAGGGAGTCCACGCGACCGGCAGATCGGGAGTGCGCATGGCCCACGACGACGTGGCAGCGGAACGGGCACGGCTCGAGGCCGTCGCCTGGGGAGCGGCATCGAGCCCCGCTGACGCGGCGCGCGCCCGGATCGCGCTGCAGGACCTGGCGAGCGGGCGGCGGTCGGGTGGTCGGCGAGCGAGCGCAGGTGCCGCTTCCGCCTCGGGACCGGACGAGCGGCCGGGAGGCACGGCCCCGGCCACCGGCCAGGTCGCGTCCCCCGAGCGGTCGGCTCCACCGCCCCACCCGTCGCCGGAACTGACGGCTCCACCGTCCGCGCCCTCGCCGGAACGGTCGGTGCCGCAGCATGCGGCGGCTGCCGCCGAACCGCAGCCGTCCCGGCAACCGGATCCCTCCCTGCGAACGTCGGCCGGACCGTGGGCGGCGACCGGGGCCCGAGAACCCGACCGCCCCGACGACGCGGGTGACGACGACGGGGGTGAGCCGGGCCTCCCGGTCGGACCGACGCGACGGTCCCGGTGGCGCACGCTGCTCTGGACGGAGCGGCCACGGATCTGGATCGCGCTCGGCGCGGCAGCGGCGGTCGGTGTGGCGTTCGCGGCCGGCACCGTCGTCGGGCCCGTCCGCGGCGACGTCGCGGCGGCACCGAGCGTCACGCCCACGGCGGGCACGGTCACGCTCGAGCAGCTGCTCGACGTGCCGCAGACGTACGCCGACCAGCTGCCGGGGCCGGTGGAGGCCCCCGTGAGCCTGCACTCCACGCGGCTCGTGTTCACGAACCGGGCGCTGGACGGCGGGTCGTTCGACACGCCGTGGGCCGTGTGGGCCGGTGTGGGCACGGACCGGTCGACGATCTGCCTGGTGGCGACGGCGAACCGGATCGAGTCGTCGACGGCGTGCTTCCCGCGCGAGGCGGCGCTGCACGGCTCGGTGTCGATGTCGGCGCAGTCGATGAGCGGGACGTTGACGATCGCGCTGCGGGGTGGCGGCGTGCAGGGGCGGGTGACGAACGAGAACTGAGGGCGCGGGTGTTGGACGCGCTGTTTGTTGGAGCGCTCCGAGAATCTCCTCTGACCCCCTCGCGGGCTGCGGTCCATCGTGCAACACTGGATGAGCGCACTCGCCGTGGAGTCGTACCCACATCACCCACATCCACAGCGAGCGCGCCCCGCAGACCTCCCGGTCATCGTCGTTCCCCCGAACGGCACCGTCGCGCGCTCGCCCGTGCCCCGGAGGAGGTCAGCAGCGTGTCCACCAACACCACCACCTCGGCCGTGTCGACGAACACGCGGCCGATCACCGTCACCACCCAGTCCATCGTCGGCATCGCCGTCCTCGGGCTGGCGACGTTCTTCGCCATCACCACCGAGCTCATGCCCGTCGGGCTGCTCGGCACGATGAGCGCCGACCTCGGTGTGTCCGAGGCCACCATGGGCATCGTCGTCACCGTGTACGCGGGGGCCGTGGCACTCCTGGCGCTCCCGCTCACCGCCTTCACCGCGAAGCTCCCCCGCAAGGCCGTGCTCGTGTCGACGCTCGTCGGCTACACGGTGTCGAACCTCATGATCGCGTTCGCACCGTCGTTCGCCGTCGTCTGCGCCGGCCGGGTCGTCGGCGGGATCGCGCACGCGCTGTTCTTCTCGGTCGCCTCGGCGTACGCCACCCGGATCGTGCCGCCGCGCCTGGCCGGCCGTGCCATCGCGTTCGTGTACTCGGGCAGCTCGCTCGGGTTCGTGCTCGGCGTGCCCGTCGCCACCTGGGTCGCGCAGCACATCGGCTGGCGCCCCGCCGTGTTCTCGATCGGTGTCGCCGCCGCCGTGCTCGCCGCCGTGGCGCTGCTGTTCCTGCCCGCCGTCAGCGGTGCCTCGTCGCCGCACATCGGGTCCCCGAAGGCCTGGGCGCGCACCGGGCTGCTGTCCGTCGTGATCGCCGACCTGCTCCTGTTCGCCGGGCACTACGTCGTCTACACCTACGTCGGGCCGTACGCGATCGACGCCGGACTCGACGCCTCGATGGTGAGCGGTGTGCTGCTCGTCCTGGGCGGCACCGGAGTCATCGGCCTCTGGCTCGCGGGCATGTTCGTCGACCGGGCGCCGCGCCAGACCCTCATCGCCGCCGTCGCCGTGATGGCCGTCGCGTTCGCCGCGATGCCGTTCGTGCACGGCTCCCTGGTCGGCACGATGGTCGTCGCCGGCGTGTGGATGGCCGCGAACGGCACGACGGGCACGCTCTTCATGGCGGCCGCGATCCGCTCCGGAGGCGTCTCCCCCGACATCGCCGGCGCGCTCATCAACGGTGCGTCGAACATCGGCATCGCCGGCGGCGCAGCCATCGGCGGCCAGGCCCTCGGGATCGTCGGGTTGCAGTACCTGCCGTTCGCCGGTGGTGCCGTGCTGCTCGGGTCGCTCGGGGTCGTCGTGCTGTCGCGTCGGGGCTTCCCGGTGCACACGGTCGGGCAGGAGCACCTGTCGACGTCGTCGATCGAGGCGATCACGTCCTCGCTCGCGGTGGTCACCACGTCGGTGCCCGTCGTCGGTCGCGCGATCCAGACCCTGACCGGGTCGGTCGCGACGGTCACGGGCTCGCACCGCACGCACCGCACGCAGTAGCGCGGCGCGGGGGGCGGGCGTCGGGCGCGTCCGCGTCGGCCTCGCGCTGCGCCGAGGTTCCGAAATCTCGGCATCTCGGCGGTCCTGGCGGCGATCCGTGGAACCTCGGCGGTGGGGCGGCGGCATGTCGTGGAACCCCGGCGGCGAGGTCCGGGCGTGGCGTCGTCGCGGCGGGGTGTGGCGGCGTGTGGCGAGGGGCAGCGGCGACATGCCGCGCGCGCGGCGTCGAGGTTCCACGAACTGCCGCGCGCGCGGCGTCGAGGTTCCACGAACCGTCCTCGGCACCGCCGAGATGGGCAGATTTCGGAACCTCGGGGGTGGGGCGGCGGCGTGTCGGGGCGGCGGCGTGGCCGTGCAGCAACACGACGAAGGGCGGGCCGGCATCGCGCCGGGCCCGCCCCTCGTCGTGACCGATCAGTCCTGCAGGTGGCTCCGGCGACGGTTGCGCACCGCGCGGTAGGTCAGCAGCGCCGCACCGAGCAGCACGAGCACCCCGGCCGCGATCAGCCCCGGCTTCAGGTCCGCACCGGTGTAGGCCAGCGGCCCGCCGTCGCCGACGTCACCCGAACCGGAAGCCGGCGCGTTGCCCGATCCCCCGGCGGCCGGCACGGTCGGGACCGCCGTGGGCGAGGTGGTCGGCGCACTGGGCGACGGCGACGGAGCCGGGGTCACGGCGGCCTCGACCACGAAGGCGAGCGGCGTCGCAGCACCCTCCTCGGGCGTGACCACGGTCACCGGAGTGGCCCCGTCGACGTCGACCGTGATCGTGTACTCGGTCGTCGGCTGCAGGTCGACGAGGTCGAAGGCGCCGTCGTCGTCGGTCGCCACGGTCACCGGCGGGCCGGCCTCCGGGTCGGTCGGCGTCGCGACGACGTCCACGCCGGCGACCGGGTCGCCGTTCGTGTCCACGACGGTGCCGGGCTGGTCGGTCGTGACGACCTCGGGCGCGGCGGGGGTCTCGAACGGCAGGTTCGACGTCACGCTGGTGCCGGCTACCGCGGCGATGCCGGTGTTCGCGGTGTCACCGGTCGCTCCCGCGGCGGGGACCACCGTGCGGACCGTGTAGGTGCCCGCAACCGTGGCGAAGGTGTAGCGGCCGTCGGCGTCGGTGGTGTCCGAGCCGACGACGGCGCCGTTCTCGTCGAGGAGCTCGACGACCACGCCGGCCGGCACGGGCGTCCCGTCGAGGGACACGACACCGGTCACGGTGGCGATGACGGCGGGCGGGGCGACGATCGGCTCGGGCTCGACCGGTGCTGCACCGGCGTCACCGGTGGTGATCGACACCGGCGGCTCGTCGGCGACGGAGACGTCCAGCTCGGTGCCGGCGGGCAGGTCGGAACCGGTGTACACACCGTCACTGTTCGTCGTGGTGTCGACCAGCGTGTCGCCGGTGTCGGGGTCGGTGATGACGACCGGGATGTTCGACACGGGGTTGCCGTCCTCGTCGGTCACCGTGCCGATCACCGCTGCGGTCGCCGGAGGCGAGTCGAACGCGAAGTCGACGACCCCGTCGACTCCGCCCGGGGTGCCCTCGACAGCGAGCGACACACGCTGCGGCTGCTCCGGGCCGTCAGCACCCGTCGGCGCGGTGATCTCGACGCGGTAGTTCGCGATCACCGGCAACTGCGGGAACACGTAGTTGCCGTCGGCGTCGGTGGTCGTCGTGTAGACGGTGCCGCGCGGTGCGGTCACGGTGACGGTCGCACCGGAGATCGGCGTGCCGTCGAGGGTCGCGGTACCGCTGATGGCCGCGGTGCGGTTGGCGAACCAAGTCTGGTACACCGGGAACCCGCTGCGCTGCTGGTACGTGATGGTCAGGCTGGTGAGCGAAACGGTGGGGGTGAACCACGCTGTGGCGCCCGCGGTGTCCGACGCGGCGGCGTTGCCGGTCAGGGTGCGCGTGGCCTCGTCCCACGTCGGCTTGTCCTGGCCCGTCGTGCCGTCGGGGTCCGGGGTGCAGGACCAGCCGCCTGCCACGGCAGCAGAGCATGAGTTGTATCCGGTCGTGCCACCGGCCCGGCCGTTGAAACCGAGCTGCTCCCCGGTCGCAGCACCGCCGCCGGCCACCGTGGCCGAGATCGTGGCCTGGTCGGCGTCGATGTCCCCGAGGACGAACGACCAGCTCTGCGCGCCGGGCGTCGCGCCATCGAACGTGTAGGTGGTGGTCGACGCCGAGTCGCCGTTGGGACGGTCAGCCTGAGGACGCTGGTTCATGTACGTCTGCCCACGACTCGTGCCGTAGACCGCACCGACCGGTGTCCCCGCCGACTGCCACGTCGACGCCCCGCTGATCACGGTCGACTGCCGCGAGTTCGAGGTGAACGTCGTCGCGGGGAACCCGGCCAACGTCATCGTGCCGGTGTACGCCTTCGAGGCCCCGCTCAGGGTGAACGTGCCCCAGTTGCCCGCGGGTTCGGCCGAGGCGCTCGTCGCGCCGCCGATCGCGAGTCCTGCTCCGAGTGCGAGGGCGGTGAACCCCGCCGTGACCGCGCGCCAGCGCCGCATGTGTACTCCCCTGGTGATGACGTCGGCGTGCCCCGACGTCCGTGCAGGCTATCCAGACGGCGCGGACCCGGTCCGCACCGACACCACATCGTGATTCAGGCGGGTCGGTCGAGCAGCACGAGCAGCGCGTCCACCGCGGCGACCTGGCCCGCGACGAGCCGCTCCCGCGCCTCGGCGACCGGCACCCACCGGGCGTCGTCGACCTCCGGCACGTCGACGAACCGTCCCGAGCCGCGTGGCAGCTCGAGCCGGACGGTGTTGCTCCGCACAACGGCGACCTCGAACGCCGGCGCCGGGGCGGCGAACACCCGCACGCGCTTGCCCGAGGCCTGCCGGAACTCGCCGAGGCCCGTGACGTCGTCGGCGGCCACGGGTGCGGGGACCCCGATCTCCTCACCGAACTCGCGGATCGCCGTCGCGAGCGGGTCCTCGCCGGGTTCGACGAGGCCCTTCGGGATCGACCAGGCCCGTGGTCGGTTCCGCCAGAACGGCCCGCCCATGTGCGCGACGAAGACCTCCGGCCCGGCCGGACCGGTCCGGTGCAGCAACAGTCCGGCGCTCACCACCACGCCTGCGAGACTACGCGGGGTCGGCCAGGAGGCCCGGTCTGCGTCCGCCGCCCGCGGTCACCACCGCGCACGGCCGGTTCCACCGCCCCCGACCGGAGTACCGTGTGGCGCACGGAGCGCCATGTGACGCCCCCGAAGCCTGCGATGGAGGAGGCCGATCGGGATGGACGAGCGATGGACGACGGTGACGTTGGCCGCCGACGCGGCGATGCCCCACGACGAGGCCCTGCGGTGGATCGTGGCCCGCGCCGGTGCCGGTGTCGAGCGGCTGCGGATCATCGGCGCCGACCACGCGCTGGAGGGCCGGACGCCGGTCGCCGACCAGCTCGCCGAGGCCTCGCGGACCGCCCTGCCCGGTGTGGCGGTCGAGGTGCACCGGCACGCGGGCCCGTTCGCCGCAGCCCTGGTCGAGGAGTCGGACGGCGGTGACCTGCTCGTGATCGGGAGCTTCCGCCACCGGCGCGGATCGACGGCCGGCGGCGACCCGGCGCGGGTCGCCGAGCGCGCTGCCGTCCCGACCGTGGTCGTGCCGGAGGGTCCGCACCCGATCGACGGCGACGTGGTGCTCGCGGTGGAGGACCCGATCGACGAACGTGCGGTGTCCATCGCCGTCGACGAGGCCGTCCGGCGGAACCGACGGCTGACGCTCCTGCGCGCGTGGGAGATGCCCGTGCTCACCCGGACGGGACTGACCGACTTCGCCGAGGACCCGCTCCGGTGGCGCACCAGCAACGCCGAGCTGCTGCAACGGGTGACGTCCGTGCTGACGGCGCGGTACCCCTCGCTGCGCCTCCGTCCGCTGCTGGTCGAGGGCCACCCGGGTCACGCGATCGCCTCGCACACCCGCCGTGCGTCGCTTGTGGTGCTCGGTCGCGGGCACGTGCGCGCGCTCTCGGGCTCGTTGCTCCACGACGTCGTGCGCGAGACCGCTGCCCCGGTCTGCGTGGTCCCGCCGGCGGCGCACCAGGACAGCCGAGCGGCCACGGCGACCGAGACCGCCGGTGGGATCAGCCGGCGAGGGCGCGGATCGCGGCGGCCATCCGCGCGGTCAGGTACGTGACGCCGCGCTCGTTCGGGTGCAGGGCGCCGGCCTCCAGGTCGATCTTCCGGAGGTCACCGGAACCGGTGAGCGTCACCCCGGCCACGTAGCGCTTCGACGCGGCGCACGGCGAGTGGTCCTGCGTGCTCGCGAAGACGTCGACGAACCGCACCCCGGCGGCGGCAGCAGCGGACCGGGAGACCTCGTTGAGCTCGTCCTGGACACCGTGCAGGTACTCGACGTCGGTGTCCGTGAACGGGTAGGTGTCCGACGGGAACGAGCCCGCCAGGGTGCCGAGGTCGAGTGCGGACCGGAAGCAGCCCTTCGCAGGGGTGTCCTCGGCGTCCGGGAAGATCGCCGGGTACCCGAGGAACACGACGACGGCGTTCGGGGCGGCCCGCTGCACCGCGCCGAGGGTGTCGGCGATGCCGAGGGCCACGCGCGACTGGATCTTCACGGCGAGCTGGTCGACGCCGTCCTGCACCAGGGTGCTCTCGCACGACGGGGCGTCGCGGCCCGAGAACACCGGGCCGCTCGCCGAGATCGCCAGGCACGAGGCCGCCGTGCCGAACAGGTCCGCGTCGTTGCCGCCGATCGTCAGGGTCACCAGACGGGTGCGGTCGGACAACGACTCGATCTGGGGTGGGACCCCCTTGAACTGGTGGCCCGTGGTGACGTCGTCGCTCGTGGCGCCGGCGCACGTGACGTCGGTCAGGGCGAGCCCGAACTGCGCCGCGAGCCGGTGCGGGTAGTCGCGCGCCGACTGCACGCACGCGTTCGTGGGCAGCCCGGTGCGGTCCTCCAGGCCGTACCCGGCCGAGTAGGAGTCGCCGAGCGCCACGTACTCACTGCCCGGCGGGATCGCGTCGAGCGACTCGGCGGGGTCGGTGGTCACGGGGTACGGCTCCGGCACCGGCCACATCGGCGCCGCGGAGGCCGTCGGCGCGCCGACGGACCCGCCGAGGCCCGCCGCCACGAGACAGACGGCGCCGACCACCGCCAGGGCGGCGCGCAGTGGTCGGCGGGCGATCCGGAGCAGCTCCGGCCTCAGCGGCGTCCGAGGCGACGCTCGCCGCCGCTGCCCGTGCGGTACTCGAGGCCGTAGTGCTGGAACAGCTCGGGCTCGGTCGCGGCGTCGAGTTCACCGTCGGTCGCGATGGAGGGTGCGTCCTTCACGAGCTTCTTCGGGAAGGTCACGCGCAGGTGCTTCGGTGCGACGGTCGCCCCGACGAGGGGGACGAACACGAGCTTCTGGAAGCCGACCATCCCGGTCGTGAGCGCACCGAACGCCGGCTCGGACGTGGCGGTGTCGTAGTAGATGCTCTCGAGCGTCCCGACCTTGTCCTCGGCCTCGTCGACGACGGGCAGGCCGATCCAGTCACGGATGTTGGCGGCTTCGAACACGAAGGACTCCTTCCGAGTGCCCGGTGTGTCCGGGTGGCTCTCGGTCGACGCTACCGGTCGGTCGCCTGTGCGGTCACCCCGAGCACGTCGAGCCGGTCCACCGCGGCGAGCACGTCGGCCGCGCCGACCGCCAGGATCGCCGGGTCGGGGTCCTCGGCGAAGACGTCGCCACGCCGGACCGAGGCATCGGTGAGCACGATGTGCGGACCCGATGCGGGCGGTCCCCAGGCCTCCGGCGGCGCCGGGCCGAAGAGCACCACCGACGGCACGCCGTAGGCGGTGGCGAGGTGCGCGGCGCCGGTGTCGACGGTGACGACGAGCCGCGCCGCGGCGATGACACCGGCGAACTCCTGCAGCTCCAGGGAGCCGGCCAGGACCGCCCCCGGCGCCAGGCCGACCGCGTCGGCGACGGCACGTGCGCGGACGACGTCGTCCGCGCCTCCCGTCAGGACCACGTCGGCACCGCGCTCCCGCAGTCCGCGCACCACGTCGGCGAAGCGGTCCGTGGGCCAGTGCCGCGCCCCGTGGAACGCACCCACGTGGACGACCGCGGCGTCGGCGACCACGGGCGGTGCCGCGGGGCGGTCGACGGCCACGTCGTCGGCGTCGGCGGGCACGCCGTGCCAGGTGAGCAGGTCCGCCCAGCGGTCGCGCTCGTGCACGTCGGACGGCCACTCCGGACCGTCGTAGCCGTGGGTCGGGTCGGCGTGCCCGATGACCCGACGGGGCTGCAGGGCGGCGATCAGGTCGGACGACTCGGGGCCCGCGCCGTGCAGGTTCACCGCGACGTCGACCGTGCCGGCGGGGACGTTGATCGGGTGGTCGAGGCCGTGCTGGGCCAGGTGGACGTCCACGGCGGGGACGAGCTCGACGACGGGCGCCAGCCATGCGGTCGTCGCGAGGGTGATGCGGTGGTCGGGGAACGCCCGTCGCAGGGCGCGGAGCGCAGGGACGGCGACCAGGAGGTCGCCGAGCTTGATGGCGCGGAGGACGACGAGTTCCGGGCGTCCGTCGGCGGCGGGCAGGGTCTCGAGTGCGGTCACGGGCGCGACGGTAGGCGGTGCCCGCTGGTGGCGTCGGCAGCGGGCGCGTTCCCCGGCTGTCCTGAACCGGCACGCGGCCGCCGACCGGTACTCCGATGCCATGCCCCTCGCACCGGACCGCGCGATCCGCGGCCTGCTCTTCGACCGCGACGACACCCTCGTCGTGGACGTCCCGTACAACGCCGACCCGCGCCTGGTGGTGCCCGTCCCCGGTGCCCGTCGCGCCGTGGAGCGGGCTCGTGCAGCCGGGCTGCTGCTCGGCGTGGTCACGAACCAGTCCGTGGTCGCGAAGGGCCTCGCGACGCGCGAGGAGGTCGACGCGACGAACGCCCGCGTGGACGCACTCGTCGGACCGTTCGCCGTCTGGTGCGTCTGCCCGCACGACGCCGGCGACGACTGCGCCTGCCGGAAGCCGCGGCCGGGCATGGTCCTCGACGCCGCCGAGCGACTCGGGGTCCCGCCGGAGGCGCTCGTGGTGGTCGGCGACATCGGTGCCGACGTGCAGGCGGCGCGGGCCGCAGGGGCGCAGGGCGTGCTCGTGCCGACCCCGCGCACGCGGCCCGAGGAGGTCGACGCCGCCGAGACCGTCGCGGCGACCCTCGCCGAGGCCGTCGACCTGGTGATCGCCTCGGCCGGACCGTCGACCGTCGAGACGGACCGCACATGAGCCGTCCCCGCGTCCTCGTGGCGCGCCTCGACTCGTTCGGTGACGTCCTGGTCGCCGGCCCTGCCGTCCGCGCCGTCGCCGCCGGGGCCTCGCACGTCACGATGCTGTGCGGACCGCAGGGCGCTCCGGCCGCCGACCTGCTGCCCGGCGTGGACCGCGTCCGGGTGTGGGCGGCGCCCTGGGTCACCGAGACCGCGCGGCCGATCGACGACGCCGTGCTCGCCGAGTTCCGCGCGCTCGTCGCCGAGGAGCGTCCCGATGAAGCGGTCGTCCTCACCTCGTTCCACCAGTCGCCGCTGCCCCTGGCGCTGCTCCTCCGCCTCGCCGGTGTCCCCCGCGTCTCCGGGGCCTCGGTCGACCACCCGGGGGCGCTCCTCGACGTCCGCCTGCGACCCGGCGAGGACCTGCCCGAGGACGTCCCCGAGCCCGAACGCGCGCTGCGGATCGCCGAGGCGGCCGGGTTCCGGCTGCCGCCGGAGGACGACGGGAGGCTCGCGGTGCGTCACGACGCCGTCGCACCCCGGTCCGTGGCCGGGCTGGGACGGTACGTGGTCGTGCACCCCGGCGCGAGCGTGCCGGCCCGGTCGTGGCCGGCATCGCACCACCGCGAGCTCGTCGCCGCCTACGCCGAGCGCGGCGTGGCCGTCGTCGTCACCGGCTCCCCCGGTGAACGCGACCTCACGGCCGCCGTCGCCGGCACCACCGGCATCGACCTCGGCGGACGGACCACGCCCGCCGAACTCGCCGCGGTCCTGGCCGGAGCCGAGGTCGTCGTCGTCGGCAACACCGGGCCGGCGCACCTCGCCGCGGCGGTCGGCGTACCGATCGTCAGCCTCTTCTCGCCCGTCGTCCCCGCCGTCAAGTGGGCGCCGTACGCACCGCTGGTCGAACTGCTCGGGGACCAGTCCGCGCCGTGCCGGCTCAGCCGGGCGCGGGAGTGCCCCGTCGCCGGGCACCCGTGCCTGTCCACGGTGCGCATCGAGGACGTGCTCGCAGCCCACGAACGACTGCTCGTCCGCGCTTCGCGGATGGAACCGAGAAGTCTGCGGAGCGCGCCAGAAGGTGCTGCGTAGCGTCCTCCACTGCTCGGGCTTCTCGACTCCGACCCGCCCGCACCGCGACACCCTCCCGCTGCCCCGACCCGAACGGAAGGCCCTCCATGCGCATCCTCGTCTGGCACGTCCACGGCGGCTGGATGGACGCCTTCGTCCGCGGCCCGCACGACTACCTGATCCCGACCACGCCGGCGCGCGATGCCTGGGGCCTGGGACGTGGCGGGCGCGCCTGGCCGGCGTCCGCGATCGAGATCGACCCCGCCGACGTCGCCGACGCCGAGGTCGACGTGGTCGTCCTGCAACGCACCGAGGAGCTCGACGCGGCGAAGCGCCTGCTCGCCGGCCGCGACGTGCCGATCGTCTTCGTCGAGCACAACGCGCCCCGCGCCGACGTGCCGAACAGCCTCCACCCGTTCCGCGACCGCGACGACCTGACCATCGCGCACGTCACGCACTGGAACGCGCTCATGTGGGACTGCGGCACCACGCGCACCACGGTCGTCGAACACGGCGTCGTCGACCCCGGCCCGCGCTACACCGGCTCGCTCGACCGCCTCGGCGTCGTCATCAACGAACCCGTCCGTCGGGACCGCGTCGTCGGCACCGACCTGCTCCCCCGCTTCGCGACCGTGGCCCCCGTCGACGTCTGGGGCATGGGCACCGAACGGCTGCCGGAGCTCGGCTTCGGCGACGCCGTGGTCGCCCGCGGTGACGTGCCCTCGGATCCGATGCACACGGCACTCGCCGAACGCCGCGCGTACGTCCACCCGAACCGGTGGACCTCGCTCGGCCTGTCACTCCTCGAGGCGATGCACCTGGCGATGCCGGTCCTGGTGCTCGCGACGACGGACGCGGCCCGCACGGTGCCGGGCGAGGCCGGCGCGATCGCGACCGACGTCGAGGAGCTGGTGCGGGCCTCCCGGATCCTCATCGAGGACCCCGACGAGGCGCGCCGACGGGGCGCCGTGGCACGGGAGGCCGTGCTCGCACGGCACGCGCTCGGCCGTTTCACCGCCGACTGGGACGACCTGCTCGACGACGCCGTGACCCGCGGCGCCGGCCGCGACCGTGCGGCTGCCGCCACGTTCGAGGGGAGCCTCCGATGAAGATCGCGATGGTGTCGGAGCACGCGAGCCCGCTCGCCGTGCTGGGCGGTGTCGACGCCGGCGGACAGAACGTCCACGTGGCCGAACTGTCCGGGGCGCTCGCGGACCGCGGGCACCAGGTGACCGTCTACACGCGGCGCGACGACGCGTCCGCGCCGGTCCGGGTGCCGCTGCGTCCGGGCGTCGACGTCGTGCACGTCGACGCCGGTCCGGCGCGGCACGTGCCGAAGGACGAGCTGTTCCCCTTCATGGGGACGTTCGCGTCGGTGCTCGCCGCGGAGTGGTTCGTGGACCGGCCCGACGTCGTGCACGCCCACTTCTGGATGTCCGGGCACGCGGCACTCGATGCCGTCGCGCAGGTGCAGGCCCGGACCGGCGGCACCCGCATCGCCGTCGCGCAGACCTTCCACGCGCTCGGCGTCGTGAAGCGTCGACACCAGGGCTCCGCGGACACGAGTCCCGCCGAGCGCGAGTGGCTCGAACCGGCCGTCGGACGCAGCGCCGACCAGGTCGTCGCGACGTGCTCCGACGAGGCCTTCGAACTCAAGACCCTCGGCGTCCCCCTGCAGCGCATCTCCGTCGTCCCGTGCGGCGTCGACGTCGCGCTGTTCCGGCCCGACGGACCCGTCGAGGAGCGCGGCCGTCGGCAGCGGGTGCTCACCGTGTCACGGCTGGTCCGTCGCAAGGGCGTCGGTACGACCATCGCCGCGCTCGCCGCACTGGTCGCCGAGGGGCGCGACGTCGAACTCGTGGTCGTCGGCGGTGCCGGCGTCGCTGGGGCCGACCTGGTGGACGACCCCGAGTACCAGCGGCTCGACGCGCTCGCGCGGTCGCTCGGGGTCCGTGACCACGTGACCTTCCGGGGACAGCTGGGGCAGCACGAGATGCCCGCCGTGTACCGGAGCGCCGACGTCGTGGTCTGCGCACCCTGGTACGAGCCGTTCGGCATCGTCCCGCTCGAGGCGATGGCCTGCGGTCGACCCGTCGTCGCGTCGAGCGTCGGTGGGCTCATCGACACCGTCGTCGAGGACGGCACGGGCCTGCACGTACCGCCGCGCGACGAGGCCGCGGTCGCCGCTGCCGTCGGCGCCCTGCTCGACGACCCGGACCGCCGCGAGGCCCTCGGACGCGCCGGCCGTGCACGTGCGGAATCGCGGTACACGTGGCAGAAGGTCGCCGCGGACAGCGAGCGCGTCTACGAGCGGCTCCTCGCCGGTGCGATCGCCGTGGCCGCACCGACCACCACGGCGGGTGCGCCGCAGCGCCCCGCCACCCACGCCGGACGGGTCCCGCGTGCCGCACAGCCGACCGAGAGGACCGCACGATGACCATCGACCAGCAGCCCGGCATCGACGAGCACACGACCGCGAGTGCACGCATCGTGCTCGACCACGTCGCCGCCGCGGTCCCCGTGATCGCCTCCCTCGTCGACCACCGAGACGACATCGCCGCCTGGGCCGACGACATCGCGGCCCGGCTCGTCGCCGGTCGCCGCCTGCTCGCCGCGGGCAACGGCGGGTCGGCCGCCGAGGCGCAGCACCTGACCTCGGAGCTCACCGGACGGTTCGACGGCGACCGCCCCGCCTACTCCGCGATCTCGCTGCACGCGGAGACCTCGGCCGTCACGGCGATCGGCAACGACTACGGCTTCGACCAGGTCTTCGCCCGGCAGGTGTCGGCGCACGCCCGGGCGGGTGACGTCGTCGTCCTGCTGTCGACGAGCGGCAAGAGCCCGAACCTGCTCCGCGCCGCCGAGGCCGCCCGTGCCGTCGGCGCTCGGACGATCGCGATGACCGGGCCGCGGCCGAACCCCCTCGCCGAGGCGGTGGACGACGCGATCTGCATCGCAGGGCCGTCCGCCAACGTGCAGGAGGCGCAGCTCGTGCTCGTGCACGCCCTGTGCCGGGCGATGGAGCCCGCACTGCGCCGCGGGGTCCGACGATGACGCCGCAGCAGCCGGCAGCGCAGCGACCGGCCGCGCCGGCCCGCGCTGCGGGTCGTCGCCTGCGGATCGTCGTCGTCGGCGACACCCTGCTCGACGTCGACGTGGCCGGCACCAGCGATCGGCTCAGCCCGGACGCGCCCGTGCCCGTGGTCGACGTCACGACCGACGTCCGCCGCGCCGGGGGTGCGGGACTCGTCGCCACGATGCTGGTGCGCGACGGACACGACGTCACCCTGGTCACCGTCCTGGGCGACGACACCCGCGCGCAAGAGCTCCGCGACCTGCTCCCCGACGTCACCGTGGTGGCCGGGCCCTCCGGTGCCCCGACGCCGGTGAAGACCCGCGTGCGCGTCGTCGACCACGCGCTGGTCCGCATCGACGAGGGCTGTGCCACTCCGCCCGTGCCCGAGGCCACCGACGCCATGACGGCCGCCCTCGACGACGTCGACGCGATCGTCGTCGCCGACTACGGCCGCGGGGTCGTCGCCGCTCCGGCGCTGCGGGAGGCCCTCGCGCGCGTCGCCGAGCACACCCCCGTGGTCTGGGACCCGCACCCGAAGGGCGCCGCACCCGTGCCCGGGATCACCGTGGCCACCCCGAACGCCGCCGAGGCCCGCCGGTTCACCGACGTCGAGGGCCACGGCGTGCCCTTCGCGACCGTGGCCGCGGCGGCCCTCGTCGAGCAGTGGGGCGTCGGCGCCGTCGCGGTGACGCTCGGTGACCGCGGAGCACTCCTCGCCGACGACCGTTCGGACAGCCGCTTCGTGCCGGCGCCCTCCGTCACCGCCGGCGACCCGTGCGGCGCCGGGGACCGGTTGGCGGCCGGTGTCGCCGTCGCGCTGGCCTCCGGCGCCGACGTGGCCGAGGCGCTCGCCGCCGGTGTCCTCGCGGCGTCCGAGTACCTCGCCGCGGGCGGGGTCACCGCGCTCTTCGCCGCCGACGTCCCCGCGCCGCTCCCCGGTGCCGACCGCGACGCCCTGCGCACCGTGCACGACGTCCGGGGCGCCGGCGGTACCGTCGTCGCGACCGGCGGCTGCTTCGACCTGCTGCACGCCGGGCACGCCCGCACCCTGTCCGCGGCGCGGGCACTCGGCGACTGCCTGGTCGTGTGCCTCAACTCCGACAGCTCGGTGCGAGCGCTCAAGGGTCCGGACCGGCCGATCATGACCCAGGACGACCGCGTCGAACTGCTGCTCGCCCTGGACTGCGTCGACGCCGTCGTGGTGTTCGACGAGCAGACCCCCGACGAGGCGCTCCGCCGCTTCCGCCCGGACGTCTGGGCGAAGGGCGGCGACTACACCGCGAGCGAGCTGCCCGAGGCAGCGACGCTCGCCGAGTGGGGCGGACGCGTCGTCACCGTCCCGTTCCACCCCGGCCGCTCGACGACCCGGCTCGCCGCAGCGCTCGAACACGTCGGCTGAGTCCGACGGATCCACGCCCCTACGGAAGGAAGTCCATGCCCGTCCCCACCACCCCCATCGGCCGCGTGCTCGTCACCGGCGGCGCCTCCGGACTCGGCGCGGCGGTCGTCGCTGCGGTCGTCGAGGCCGGCGGCACCCCGATCGTCCTCGACCTGCGCGTCGACGCAGTGTCCGAGGGCATCGACGCCATGGCCGTCGACGTGGCCGACACGGACGCGGTCGAGCAGGCGGTCCGCCAGGCGGCCGAGCGTCACGACGGACTCGACGCGGTCGTGACCGCCGCGGGGATCGACACCCCGGCACCGATCGACGCGATCTCCTCCGGCAACTGGGAGAAGATCGTCGCGGTCAACCTGATCGGCACCGCCTCGGTCGTCCGCGCCGCTCTGCCCGCCCTCGAGGCGGCGCACGGCCGCGTCGTGACGATCTCGTCCTCGCTCGCCCTGCGCGGCGTCGGCGACGGCACCGCCTACTCGGCGTCGAAGTTCGGTGTCCGCGGCTTCTCCCAGGCCCTGGCCGCCGAGACCGCCGGCCGCATCGGTGTCACCAACGTGATCCCGGCCGGCATGCGCACGAACTTCTTCGCCGACCGCACCGAGCAGTACAAGCCGGGTCCGGACGCGCAGCTCATCGAGCCGGAGTACGTCGCGAACGCGATCCTCTTCGCGCTGTCGCAGCCGGCCGGCTGCGAGATCCGGGAGCTGTCGATCATGCCCGCAACGGAGCCGAGCTGGCCGTAGGCGCTCGCGCCGCGCCGCGCCGCTGCCTGGCGCGTTGGTCGTTGCCACGGGGCGGACGGGAGGCGCGGTGCCGGTCGTGCGCCGGGCCGCCCGTCCGTCCGTCTTGTCACGTTGCCTGCGCGGTGCGGCGTGCGTCGTTCGGTGCGGGGTTGACGGCGTGGTGCGCGCTTGCAGCGCGGCACGCAGCGGTCAACCGCACACGGGGTGGCGACGCGCGCACGGTGCGGACGGGAGGCGCGTGCCGGGTTGGCACCGTGCCTCCCGTCCGTCCGTCTTGTCACGTTGCTTGCGCGGTGCGGCGTGCGTCGTTCGGTGCGGGGTTGACGGCGTGGTGCGCGCTTGCAGCGCCGCACGCAGCGGTCAATCCCGCACGGGGTGGGAACGTGCGCACGGGGCGGTCAGACGGTGCGGAGCAGGTCGGCGACGTCGTCGAGGACCTGCTGCGGGTCGACCTCGTCGACGTAGGACGGGTCGTGCGCGCAGCGTTCGGCTGTCCACCCCACCTGCGTGACGTCGACCCCGCACACCGGGCAGCGCGTGACGTAGGACAGGTGCACGCGGTGGCGCCCGCGGTCGAACGGCCCGGCGTTGACGACGTTGCCGAACCAGAACACACCGACCGTGGGGGTCCCGACGGCGACCGCCAGGTGCCGCGGGCCGGAGTCGTCGCCGACCATGACGTCGGCGGCGGCGAGCACGGCGGGGAGCTCGCGGAGCGGCACGGCGCCGGTCAGGTCGTGCACGCGTCCGGCGAGGTCGGCGGGCAGCGCCTCGACGATGGCGGTCGACGCCGGTACGTCGGACGCGTCGCCGACGAGCACCACGTCGTCCCCGGCGGCGAGCCGGACACGGGCGACCTCGGCGAAGCGCGAGGGGCTCCATCGGCGGCGCGGATCCGTCGCTCCGGGGTGGATCGCCAGGAGCCGGGTGCCGTTCCCCGCGACGCCCAGCCGCTCGCGGACCGCCGATCGCTCGTCGTCGGACACGCGCACCCGCGGGTCGAGCGTCACGGGGGCGGCCCCCGCGAGCGACACGACCTCGAGGGCACGCAGGACCTCGTGCTGGTAGTAGACGTAGCGCACCCAGCGCTCGAGGACCTCGGCGTCCTCGGTTGCGGTGCCGACGGTGTGCCGGGCGCCGAGCCGGAGCAGGAACGGGTTCGAGTTGCGGCCACCACCGTGCAGCTGCACCGCGAGGTCGAACCGGCCGGACAGCCGGGCGAAGAAGTCCTCGGCATCGGGAGCGTCGTCGCCGGAGTCGCGGACACCCGGTGCGACCGGGAGTTCCTCGAAGGCGTGCACGGCGTCCGTCCGGCCGCCCAGGACCGCTGCCGCGGCGGGCGTTCCGAGGAGCGTGACACGCGCGTCCGGGTAGGCCGCGGCGAGGGCTTCGAGGGCCGGCACGGCGAACATCAGGTCGCCGAGGCCTCCACCGCGGAGCACCGCGATCTCGGTCACGCCGTCGAACCGCTCTCCGCCCACACCGATCTGCTGCACGCCTCTCGTCTACCGGTCGGATGCCGGTGAGACGTCCAGCACCGGGCGGCTGACGGCCACCGATGGACACGAAGCGCGGAATCGAGTCGGCACACAGCGGTGTCCGAGCACCGTCTGACCCCCGTACGCCCTCCGGAAGGACACCATGACGATCGCACCCGCTGCTGCCGACGCCGCCACCGACCTGGTGGTGACCGACCCCGTCGACGGGACGGTCGCGTCGACCGTGCCCCGGGCCTCCGAAGCCGACGTCCGCGATGCGGTCGCTCGCGCCCGGGCAGCTGCCGGCTCCTGGGCCCGCACCGCCCCGGCCGAGCGCGGGGCGCTGCTGCACGCGGCTGCCGAGCACGTCCGCGCGCACGCGCAGGAGCTCGCCGACCTGAACACCCGCGAGACCGGCAAGGTGCCGGGTGACGCACTCGGTGGGGTCGAGGCCGGGGTCGGGACGCTCGTGCAGTACGCCGAGCTCGGGCCGGTGCACCGCGGCGAGGCTCTGCGCGGGCAG
This sequence comes from Curtobacterium sp. AB7, assembly GCF_044909335.1. Lineage (NCBI taxonomy): Bacteria > Bacillati > Actinomycetota > Actinomycetes > Micrococcales > Microbacteriaceae > Curtobacterium > Curtobacterium sp. AB7. The sequence goes on from NZ_JBIYED010000007.1 coordinate 88,567, forward strand.
TTCGGGGCGGCCGACTGGGCCGTCCCGCACCCCCGCGGGGTCGTGCTCGCCCTGACGCCGTGGAACGACCCGGTCGCCGTGGCCTGCGGCATCCTCGGTGCGGCGATCGTGACGGGCAACACCGTGGTGCACAAGGGCAGCGAGCGGTCCCCCGCCACCATGGCGCGCCTGAACGCCCTGCTCGCCGAGGTCCTGCCCGACGGCGTGCTCGTCGGCGTGGACGGGGACGGGGCCACCGGCGAACTGTTGCTCGCCCAGGACGGCATCGACGTGTACGCGCACGTCGGGTCCACCGCGACCGGTGACCGGCTGTCCGAGGTCGCCGTCGCGACCCGTGCCCACGTGGTCCGTGAGAACGGCGGGAACGACGCGGTCGTCGTCGACGCCGACGTCGACCCGCAGTGGGCCGCCGCCCAGGTGGCGCTCGGCGCGTTCGCGAACACCGGGCAGATCTGCACCAGCGTCGAGCGCGTCTACGTGCACCGCGCCGTCGCCGAGCCCTTCGTCGCCGCCCTCGTGGCCGAGGCGGAGCGCCGCACCGCCGCGCCCGCGACGACCTACGGTCCGCTGGTCGACGACCGGCTGCGCAGCACGGTGCAGTCCCACGTCGACGACGCCCTGCAGCGCGGTGCTGCGGCACGGACCGGTGGGGTCACCCCGGACGGTGCCGGGTCGTTCTACCCGGCGACCGTGCTCACCGGGTGCTCCGACGACATGCTCGTGATGACCGAGGAGACCTTCGGTCCGATCGCGCCGGTCCGCGTCGTGGCGGACTTCGACGAGGGGCTCCGGCTCGCCGCCGCCGACCGGTACGGCCTGGCCGCCACCGTCCTGACGAACGACACCGGTCACGCCCTGCGCGCCGCCGCGGAACTGCCGGTCGGCACGGTCAAGGTCAACGCGGTGTTCGGTGGTGCACCGGGCGGCAGCGCCCAGCCGCGCCGTGCCTCCGGAGCGGGTTTCGGGTACGGCCCGCACCTGCTCGACGAGATGACCACCACCACGGTCGTGCACCTCGAACCCGCCCCCGTACGCACGGCCTGCGGCACGCGATGAGCGTCGACGTCCGGCTCGTCCGCGACGTGGTCGCCACGATCGACGACCGCGAACCACTCGTCGTCGTGATCGGCGACTGCATCCTCGACCGGTGGACCGTGGGCGAGGCCGAGCGGGTCTCGCGCGAGGCCCCTGCACCCGTCGTCCGGGTCACGGAGACCATCGCGGTGGCCGGCGGCGCGGCGAACACCGCGGTGAACGCCCGCGCGCTCGGTGCCCGTGTCCGGATCGTCGGACTCATCGGCGACGACGAGGCCGGCGACGTCCTGCGCGAACGGCTCGAGGCCGCGGGCGTCGACACCACGTTCCTGGTCGAGATCACCGGGGCGCGCACCACCACGAAGTCCCGCGTGGTGGGCGGCGACCGGGTCGTGGTCCGGGTCGACGACCTGGCCGGCACCCCGACCGCCGACCACAACGAGCGGTTGGCACGTGCCGTCGCCCGAGCCGTCCGGTGCGCCGACGCCGCGGTCGTCTGCGACTACGGACTCGGCGTCCGTGCCGAGGACGTCGTCCCGGTGCTCGACCGCGACCGCCCCGGGTCGATCGTCGTCGACGCGCACGACCTGCCCCGCTGGGCGTCGTTGCGACCCGACCTCGTCACGCCGAACGCCGGCGAGACGGCAGCACTGCTCGGACGCGACCTCGGGACCGGCGCCGACCGGGTGGCCGCCGTCCTGGGTGCACGAGCCGACGTCCTCGCCCGGACCGGTGCCCGCGCGGCCGTCGTCACGCTCGACCGCGACGGCACCGTGCTGCTCGAGCCCGACACGGACGAGGGCTTCCGCACCCGAGCGGTGCCGGCCTCCGAGCAGCAGGCGTCCGGCGCCGGGGACACGTTCTGCGCCGCAGCGACGGTGGCACTCGCGGTCGACGCGTCCGTCCGCGACGCCGTCTCCGTTGCCCAGGCTGCCGCCGACGTCGTCGTCCGCGAGGCCGGCACGTCGGTCTGCAGCGCCGCCGCCCTGCTCGACTCGGTGACGGCACCGGCAGCCACCGTCGTCGACCACGAGGAACTCGCGGCCGCAGTGGAACGGGCCCGTCAGGTCGGTCGGCGCGTGGTGTTCACGAACGGCTGCTTCGACGTCGTGCACCGTGGGCACACGACGTACCTGCGCCAGGCCCGGGACCTCGGCGACCTGCTCGTCGTCGCGTTGAACGACGACGACTCGGTGCGGCGGCTGAAGGGCCCGGAACGTCCGATCAACCCGGCCGAGGACCGCGCCGGGGTGATCGCCGCCCTGGCCTGCGTCGACCTGGTGACGGTGTTCGCGACCGACACCCCGATCCCGCTCATCGAACGGCTGCGCCCCGAGGTCTACGTCAAGGGCGGCGACTACTCGCCCGAGATGCTCCGCGAGACGGCGGTCGTGCGCGGGTACGGCGGCGAGGTGGTGATGGTCGACTACGTCCCCGAGCACTCCACGACGGCCGTGGTCCGACGCATCCGCGACGCCGCGGCCGCGTCGGCAGCGACCGCAGCCGGGCCCGACCCCGAGGGGACCACGGACGGGAAGGTCATACCGCAGTAGGGGGTCGTCGAGACCCAGGCGGGATGGCAACGCCCCGAGCGCTCCGTACCGTCGAACCCGTCGACGAGGTCCGTCGGCGGAGGGAGCGTCGCCGTGTTCGACCAGATCACCCCGTTCGTCGTCGAGTTGGCTGCGAGTCCGCTCGTCTACGTCGTGCTCGTCGCCCTGTGCTTCGTCGACGGCTTCTTCCCGCCGGTCCCGAGTGAGTCGGCCCTCGTCGCCGTCGCCGCCATCGCCGCGACGTCCGGCCGGCCCGTCCTGGCCGGGGTGCTGGCGGCCGCCGCGGTGGGGGCGATCGCGGGTGACTCGGTGGCGTACTGGATCGGCCGCCGGATCGGACTCGCGCGCCTGGCGCAGTCCCGGCGACCGCGGATCGCGGCGGCGTTCGCGTTCGCCGAACGGCAGATGCAGCGCCGGTCCGCCAGCCTGATCCTGGTCGGCCGCTACATCCCCGTCGGCCGGGTCGCGGTGAACACGACCGCCGGCGCGACCCGGCTGCCCTACCGTCGCTTCCTCGCCATCAGTGCGATCGCCGGGACGGCGTGGTCCGCGACGTCGGTCGGGATCGCCCTGGCCGCGTCGCAGGTGCTGCACGAGCCGCTCGTCGCCGCCCTGGTGTCGATGGTGGTCGCGGGCGGCCTCGGCATCGCGGTCGACCGGGTCATCGGTACCATCAGCCGCAGGCGCGACGCCCGTGCCGCACGAGCGGCCGCCGCGATCGCACCCACGACCGGCGTGCCCGCGACCGACGTGCCCACCCCGGGCACCGCACCCGTCGCACACGCCCCGTCCGCCACACCCCGCATCGTCCCCACCGGAGAGATCGTCCGACCGTGACCACCGCCCTGCTCCGCCCGCGACCGACCTGGCTGCCGCTGGCGACCCGGATCGCACTCGTGGTCGCGGTGGTGTCCCTGTTCAGCGTCGCCGCCCCGGTGACCTCGGTGTACTACGCCGTCGCGGTCCCGCTCTCCCTGCTCGTGTCGGCGGTGCTCACGGTCAGCATCGGCATCGCCCCGTTCGTCCCCCGCACCGCAGCCGCCGCCCACCTGGTCGGACTCGTCGCGCTCGGCCTGCTCACCGCCCCGGTCGAGACGAGCCCGTGGCCGATCCCGGTCACCGGCATCATCGGCTTGAGCGTCCTGCTCGTCGTGCTCGGGGTCCGCTCGACCTGGCGGCTGACCGCGGTCGTCTGGGCCGTCGCAGCCGTCCTCCCCCTGCTGCTGGTCGCCGTGACGCCCGGCCGCTGGGACCAGCCCGCCGTCTGGGCGACGAGCTTCGTCGTGTCCGCCGGCGACACGCTCCTGGTCGCCGCCGCCGCCGTCGTCGTCGGACAGCGCCGCAGCATCCGCCAGGAGCTCGTCGCCGCCCGCCGCGACGCCGAGCTCGAGCAGGCCCGGCGCCGCACCGTCGAGGAGCGCTCCCGGATCGCCCGCGAGCTGCACGACGTCGTCGCGCACAGCATGTCCGTCGTGCACATGCAGGCGGAGTCGGCCCCGTACCGGGTGGCCGACCTGCCGCAGGAGGCCCGCGCCGAGTTCGCCGCGATCGCCGAGACCTCGCGCACCGCGCTGCGCGAGATGCGCCAGCTGCTCGGGACCCTGCGCGGCGACACCGCCGCCGAGCGCGCCCCGCAGCCGGACCTCGCAGACCTGCCCGCGCTCGCGCAGGCAACGCGCGCCGCCGGCATCCCCGTGGAGCTCGACGTCGACGTCGCCGACGACGTCGACCGGCTCGCACAGCTCACCGTCTACCGGGTCGTGCAGGAGGCGCTCGGCAACGTCGCCCGGCACGCGCCCGGCGCGTCCACCGTCGTGACGGTCAGGAGGCACGGCTCGCGCCTCCGGGTCGAGGTCGCCAACACCGCTCCACCCGCTGGCACCGTGCCGGCCGCACCACCCGACGACGGTGGCTTCGGCCTGGCCGGGATGCGCGAGCGGGTGACGGCGCTCGACGGCACGATCGACCACGGCCCCGTGGCGGACGGGGGCTTCACGGTCGTGGTGATCATGCCCGTCCGCGAACCGGCAGCCGACGGAGGGACCCGATGACGCGGGTGATGGTGGTGGACGACCAGCAGATGTTCCGCATGGGACTGCGGGCGATCCTCCAGGCCCAGGACGACGTCGAGGTCGTCGGCGAGGCCGCGAACGGTGCCGAGGCGGTGGTCGCGGCGATCCGGCTGCAGCCGGACGTGATCCTGATGGACGTCCGGATGCCGGAACTCGACGGGATCGAGGCGACCCGACGGATCACGGCGGCGCCGACGGACCGACCCGTCCGCGTGGTCATGCTGACGACGTTCGACATCGACGACTACGTGTTCGACGCCCTGCGGGCCGGGGCGAGCGGTTTCCTGCTCAAGGACGCGAGTGCCGACGAGCTCGTCGCGGCGGTGCGCACGGTGGCCGCGGGCGAGGCGCTGCTCGCGCCGCGCGTGACCCGGCACCTGGTCGAGGCGTTCGTCGCCGGACCGGTCACCGCCGCTGGGCGCCCCGAGGTGCTCGACGTCCTGACCGACCGGGAGCGCGACGTGTTCCTGCTCATGGCGCGCGGGCGGTCCAACGGAGAGATCGCGGGCGACCTGTTCATCGCGGAGCAGACCGTCAAGACCCACGTGGGGCGGGTGCTGGCGAAGTTGCAGTTGCGCGACCGGGTGCACGCCGTGGTGCTGGCGTACGAGGCCGGCCTGGTCCGCCCGACGCTCTGACGCGCCGTGCCCGTTCCCCGGTCGCCCCGACGCCGTCCGCCGCGCCGTCCCCGCCCCCGTCCGCCCGACGCGCCGCTCACGTCCCCCGAGGTTCCGAGATCTGCACATCTCGCGCGCCGAACCGTCGGTCCGTGGAACCTCGGCGTCGCGCCGGCGGGGTGTCGCGCGACCTCGTCGGTGTCGCAGGGCCGGGCACGGGTGCAGGTCACGCGCGGGTACTCGCGCGCGCAATCAGCGACATCGCCGGTGTCGTACGACATCGACCTCGTCGCAACTGCGCGCCCGCAACGGTTGCACACGCGGAGCGGCGACGAGGTCGTTGTCGAACGACATCGAGAGTGTCGTACCGGGTCGACGCGGGTCGCGGTGGGCGGCGCGACGGCAGACGGACGGGAGGCCCGGTGCCAGCTGGCACCGGGCCTCCCGTCAGGGGGTGGTCGCGACTCAGGCGGCGAGGTGCGCCTGCAGGAACCAACGGTCCTTCGTCAGGCCGCGCTCGATCTCGATGACGACGTCCTGGCTGTTGAGGTCGACCTCGTCGAGACCCTCGACGGCGCGACGGACCTGCAGCAGGGCTGCGTCGATCTGGGCGATGACCTCGGTGATGGTGACGTCGGAGTTCTGGAAGCCCTGCGACAGCGGCGGCAGCGTCGTGTTGGCGGCGACGGTCGCGATGCGCGAGTCGACCGGCAGGCCGAGGGCGACGATGCGCTCCGCAGCGGTGTCGGCGTAGGCCTGGGCGTGCTCGACGATGTCGTCGAGGAGCTCGTGCACACCGACGAAGTTGCGGCCGCGGACGTGCCAGTGCGCCTGCTTGCCGTTGACGACGAGTGCCTCGAGGTCGATCACGACGGGAGCGAGGAACTGCGCCACTCCGGCGGCGAGCTCCGGCGTCGTCGAGAACGGGGACGTGGTGGTCGTGGTGCTGGTGGTGGTCGTGGTCATGTCTGAACCTCCTGCGTCGTGGTCACACCGGATCGCTGGGCCTGTCCTGACCAGTTCGGTGCTGCCGATGGAGACAACCATGCCCGCTTCTCTTGTATGCCGCAAGGAAGCGGAGGCTGCCCTTACCGGCAGCCGGCAGCGGTCAACCGACGAGCGTGTCGAAGCCGGCGTCGCTCAGCTCGATCTGGACGGCGGAGCGCGCACGCTCGACCCAGGGGCTGTCGGTGCACCCGATCCAGACGCTCGTGCGCGGCTCGCACTCGGCGACGCACCACTCGGCCGCCCAGCCGGTCAGGGCGTGCGCGAGGGCCTCGCCGTGGTCGGCGAAGACGAGTGGCGACACCGCCGAGGCGCGGGCACTGCGGACCAGCCACGTCACCGTCACCCGGGGCGGTGCCGGCAGGATGCGGATCTGCTCGTCGAGGGCGACCTCGACGAAGACCTGGCCGTACGCGTTCTCCGGCAGTTCTTCGAGCTGACGGCGGATCTCCGGCAGGTCCTCGACGCCACCGGCGATGAGGATGCGTTCGCTGGGCTGTCGCCGGGTCCGTGCCATGCTGCAACGGTAAGGCAAGCCTTACCTCATCACAAGGGCTGCTGGCCGGTTCCGGCGATCTCCACAGCCGGCACTCCGAGTTCGTGCGCCAGGAACGTCCACATCCACGACAGTGCGACGGTGTGCGTGAGCCCGGGGACGCCCTGAGCGATCTGCGTCGCGACACCGTCGCTGTAGGCCGCGAGCTTCAGGGCCACGGTGTCCGGTTCGATCGGTCCGGCGCCGCCCGGGAACGTGCCGGCGTCGGCACCGCGGCGGATCACGCGGACCAGACAGGCCTCCCAGACGCGGATCCGTTCGGCGTACTCGGCGGCCACCTCGGGCCGGCGGGCGACCGCGGTCCAGTAGTCGGACCAGATCCGCCAGTGCTGCCGGACCTGTTCGGTGTCGTCGAACAACGGCGCGACGAGCATCCGCAGCGCCTCGACGGGGTCGGACTCGGCGTCGACGGCGATGACGATCGCCCCGTAGAAGCGCTCCGTCTCGAGCACGACGACCTCGTTGAGGATCTCCGCCACGCTGCCGAAGTGGTACGTCACGGTGCCGACGGACACCCCGGCCTCGGCGGCGATGTCCCGCAGGCCCGTCGCGCCGACGCCGTTCCGGACGATGACGGCTCGGGCGGCCGCGACGATCATCGCGCGCCGGACCGCGGGACGCTGCCGGATGCGCGGCGACGAGCCCGCCGCCGGGCCCGCTGCGGCGCCCGCGGTCGCGCCCGGCGCAGCACCCGCCGCGCCGGTCACGCCGAGGTCCTCGGGACGTCGTCGGTGAAGGTCTGCTCGGTGACCAGCACCTCCGGGACGTCCGGGCCGCCGTCGCGGGCCCAGGCCCGGACGGTGTTCACGACGTGGAAGGCCTCGGCGTCCGCGGTGACCTCCGAGGACGTCTCGAGCCGTGCCGACCACTCCGGCTTCTCCAGGCCGATCGCCCAACGCGACGATGCCACGGCCGAGTTCGGGTCGTCCGACCGGATGCGGTACGTCTCGCGGGCGTCCTCGCTGAAGACGAGCCCGTCGGGGTAGACCCGTCCGCCGCCGTACCCGGGGTCGACGTCGAGGGTCCACTCGCCCGTCTCGACGTCGTGCGTGACGGTGCGCTGGGGCAGCTGCTCGGTCGGTGCCACGCGCTCGATCGCGAGCGGCGTCGACCGCTCGGGCTCGTCGAAGCGCACGTCGTCGTCGGTGTCGCGCGTCCAGACCGGCAGGCACACCTCGGACGCCGTCGGGTCGATCGTGACGGTGGCCTCGGTGCCGTGCGGCCAGACCCAGGGCCAGTACGACGACGACACCGCGATCCGCAGGCGGTGCCCGGCGGCGAACCGGTGACCGGTCGCGACGAGCTGCACCGGCAGGGACGCCGGTTCGCCGGGGACCAGCGGGTCCGCCCGGTCCATGCCGTCCCGCTTCGCCGCGTTCAGCACCCCGCGCGTGACGAGGGTCGACGAGCCGTCCGGCGCGACGTCGCACAACCGCACCGTCAGGGTGGCGCGGGGCTGGTCGCTCGTGACCGACAGGGTGACGAGCGCGTTGCCGAGCAGGTCGAACGCCTTGCCGACGGGCAGGTCGAAGCAGACGGAGCGGCCATCCTCGGCACGCTGGTCGGGTGGCAGGTCGGTCGCGTTGCCGAACGGGAAGAACCGTCCGGCGTCGGCGCCGGTGTGCTGCGGCGACCGGACGACGACCGGCCCGTCCTCGCCGCCGCGTAGCGTCGCGAGGGGCAGCGCGCGCCGGTGCGTCGCCGCCGAGGGCCACGCCTCGGCGCCGACCCACCGGCCCCGTCGCGAGGCGTAGTACGTCGCCGGGGCTTCGCCCTCGTTGATCCAGGCGCGGAGCGCGGGGTCCGCTTCCACGCCGGTGTCGATCCCGCGGAGCCAACGGTCCCACCAGCGCAGCGTCTCCTGCAGGAACCCGATCGACGGTCCGGGTGCGAGTCCGCGGTCCGGGTACTGGTGCGACCACGGCCCGACGATGCCCTTGACCGGGGACTGCACGTTCGACACCAGTCGGAGCACGGCGTCGCGGTACGGGTCCGCCCAGCCGCCGACGGCGAGGACCGCTGCGCCGATGGTGCCGTAGTCCTCGGCGGCGCTGCCGTGCCGCCAGTAGTCGTCGCGCTCTTGGTGCGCGAGCCACACCGGCGTCATCGGGCGGTTCGACTCCAGCCGCTCGCGCCACCGGTCGACCCAGTCCGTGCCGACGACCTCGGGCCGCGGCGGCCGCGAGTTGAACGCGAACATCGTCGCGCCCCACGCCGCCATGTCGATGCCGAGCACCGCTCCGCCGACGTAGTGCACGTCGTTGTCGTACCGGTCGTCCGTCGAGCACACCGTGACGATGGCCTTGAGCGCCGCGGGGGCGCGCGCTGCCAGCTGCAGGGCGTTGAACCCGCCCCACGAGATGCCGAACATGCCGACGGCACCGGTCGACCACTCCTGCTCGGCGAGCCAGGCGATCACGGCCTCACCGTCGCGGAGCTCCTGCTCGCTGTACTCGTCGTCGAAGAACCCGTCCGACGAGCCGCTGCCCCGGATGTCGACCCGCACCGACGCGTACCCGTGCTGGGCGTACCAGGGGTGCCGCTCGGAGTCGCGCGGCGCGGTCCAGTCGTCGAGCCGGTACGGCAGGTACTCGAGCAGCACCGGCACCGGACCGTCGGGCGACGCCGGCGACCAGATCCGGGTGTGCAGCCGGACGCCGTCGGGCATCGGGATCCACTCGTCGCGGACGGTCACGCCGTCCGGCAGCGAGTCCGTCGCGCCGATGGCGGTGAGGGTGGCGGCAGTGGTCCGGTCGCTCATGCGTCCTCCCAGTTGCGGGTGCGGTGTCCGTCGCCGTGGTCGTCCCATCCCTCGCTGTGCCGCCAGCGCGGCACACCGTCGCCGACGTCGGGCAGCTCGGTGCTGCCCGGTTCGAGGGTCGCGGCCAGCAGGGTCGACGTGTACGGGTGGTTCGGGCCGGTGAAGACCCGCTCGGTCGGTCCGATCTCGACGATCCGGCCGCCGGTCATCACGGCGACCCGGTCGGCCACACCCCGGACGACGGCCAGGTCGTGGCTGATGAACAGGCAACTGAGCCCGCGCGAACGCTGCAGGTCGGCGAGGAGCGCGAGGATCCCGGCCTGCACCTGCACGTCGAGCGCGGTGGTGATCTCGTCGGCGATCACGAGGCGCGGCTCGGCGGCGAGGGCCCGGGCGATGCCGACGCGCTGTCGCTGCCCACCGGAGAGCTGCGCCGGCAGCCGGTCGGCGAACTCCGGGCCGAGGCCGACCCGGGTGAGCAACTCGCCGACGCGCTGCCGCGAGGACGTGCCCGTAAACAGCTTGAGCGGTCGCCCGATCGCCGCGCCCACGGTGCGCCGCGGGTTGAGCGACGTGTCGGCGTTCTGGAACACGAGCTGCACCGCACGACGAAGCTCCGGGGACCGTCCGGCGATCGGCTCGCGCAGGTCGCCGCTCACGGTCCCGTCGTCGAACGCGAACGTGCCCGACTCGGCCGGCACCAGGCCGGCGAGGGCCGTCGCGAGCGTCGACTTGCCGCTTCCGGACTCCCCCACGACCGCGAGCGTCTCACGCGGCGCGATCGTGAAGGACACGCCGTCGACGGCGGCCGGCAGGCGGCGTCCGTAGCGGATCACCAGGTCCTCGGCGGTCACCACGGGACGGACGAGCGGTTCGGGAGGAACGGTTCGGCCGGCCGTGGAGGCGACCGTCGACGAGACGGTCGCCCTCTCGGGCACGCGCCCCGATCCTCCCCCCATCGGCACGGCCGTCTCGCCGCTGGCGCGTCGATCCGGAACCGGCGACGTGGGCCCAGGCCGTCGCCCGTCCGGCACCGCGGCCAGCAGGGCACGCGTGTACTCGTGCTGCGGGGCGGCGAAGAGCGCCGCCGTGGCGGCGTGCTCGACGATCTCGCCGTCGCGCATGACGGCGATCTCGTCCGCCATCGCGGACACGACCCCGAGGTCGTGGCTGACGAGCAGGACGGCCATGCCGAGCTGCCGGCCGAGGTCCGCGATCAGGTCGAGGACGGCGGCCTGGGTGACGACGTCGAGCGCCGTCGTGGGTTCGTCGAGCACGAGCACCCGGGGGCGTGCGGCAACGGCCATCGCGATCGCGATGCGCTGCTGCTGCCCACCGGAGAGCTGGTGCGGGTAGCGGCGGACGATCGCGTCGGGGTCTGGCAGCCGGACCAACCGGACCAGCTCGGCGACGCGCTCGGGGCCGTCGGGTTCGCGGTGGGCGCGCAGGGCCTCGCGGATCTGCTCGCCGACGCGCATCGACGGGGTGAGTGCCTGGCCGGCGTTCTGCGCGACGACGGAGGCGACGCCGCCGCGGAGCTCGCGGCGGCCGGACGGCGAGAGCGCGAACACGTCGTCGCCGCCGACGCGCACCGAGCCGCCGACGATCGTCGAGCCCGCTCGGAGGTGCGCGAGCAGGGTCCGGGCGACGGTGGACTTGCCGCTCCCGGACTCCCCGACGAGCCCGAGGGTGCGGCCGGCGGGGATTGCGAAGGAGACGCCGCGCACCACGGGGACCAGGCGCTTGCCGGCCGCGTAGGAGATCGCGAGGTCGTCGACGCGGACGATCGGGTCCGTCGCGGTCGCCGGTGCGGCCGGTGCGCTGTCGGTGTGCGTCATGCGCTCACTCCCTTCGTGGCGCGGTCGACGCCGAGCGACTTGCTCAGGCCGTCGGCTGCGAGGTTGAGCCCGATCACCAGGGTCGCCAGGGCGACGATCGGTGCGAGCGTGCCGAGCGGCACCACGGTCAGCGCCGTTCGGTTCTCCTGCACCATCAGCCCCCAGTCCGGCGTCGGTGGGTTGGCGCCGAAGCCGAGGAAGGACAGCGACGCGACGAGCAGCACGATCCACGAGGCCCGCATGGCGTACTCGACGAGCACCACGTCGAGGACGTTCGGCAGGATCTCGCGGAACACGATCGACAGCGCGCGTTCACCCCGGGCCCGGGCGGCCGTCACGTAGTCCTGCGTGATGACGGTGCGGGCGGCACCGCGGACGACGCGGGTCACGGCGGGCGCGTAGACGACGGTGACGGCGAGGACGATGACCCAGAGCCCGGCGTCGAAGACGGTGACGACGACGAGCAGGGCGAGGATCGACGGCACGCTGAGCAGGGCGTCGACGACGCGCATGACGGCCTCGTCGAACCAGTTGTCCGCGTACGCCGTGATGCAGCCGAGCACCGTGCCGACCGCGACCGCGATCGTCGTGGCGAGGAACGTCACGAGCAGGGCGTACCGGCCGCCGTTCAGCGTCCGCGACAGCACGTCACGGCCGTACTGGTCGGTGCCGAGCCAGTGCGTCCAGGTCGGGCCGGCGAGGACGTCGCCGGCGTTGGTGGCCACCGGGTCGTGGCCGGCGATGACCGGTGCCAGCAGGGCGAGCACGACGTGCAGGGCGATGAGGCCGAGGCCGATGCTCAGCGCCGTCGAGCCGCGCAGGGGCGCGAGGGCACCGGCGAGGACGACGCGTCCGGGGCGGCGAGTGGCGGTGGCGGTCATGCGGCGGCCTTCCTGGTGCTGCGCGTGGTGCGGGTGCGCGTGCGCGGTCGCCGCTGGCGGGTCCGCAGCTTCGGGTCGAGGGCGAGTGCCACGAGGTCGGCGGCGAGGTTGCAGACGACGTAGATGACGGCGCTCAGGAGCGCGATCGCCTCGATCGTCGGCAGATCGCGGTTGAAGACCGACTCGAGCATGAGCTTGCCCATGCCCGGGTAGTTGAAGACGTTCTCGACGACGACGACACCGCCGAGCAGCCAGGCGACGTTGAGCGCGACGACGTTCAGCGTCGGCAGCAGCGCGCTCGGCACCGCGTGCTTCCAGACCACGCGACGCATCGTCAGGCCCTTGAGCTCCGCCGTGGTGACGAACTCGGACGCCATCACGTCGATGGTCGAGGAGCGGGCGGTGCGCACGATGTAGGCGGCCATCGCCAGGGTGAGCACGATGATCGGCAGCCAGATCGTCGGCAGGAGTTCGCCGACGGTGGCATCGCTGCCCCGCAGCACGACGGCGGGGAAGACCGGCAGGCCGATCGCGAAGAGCAGCACGAGCACGGTCGCGACCATGAACTCGGGCACGCTCATCACGACGAGGCTGACGATCGAGATCACCTTGTCGGACGGGCGACCCCGCCGGACCCCGGCGAGGACGCCGAGCGTCAGGGACACCGTGACGCCGACGAGCATGGCGGGTACGGCGATGAGCATGCTGTTCCGGAAGGCGGTGAACAGCGTCGGCGCGACGGCCTCGCCGCTGACGAGCGAGGTGCCGAAGTCGCCGTGCACCGCGCCACCGAGCCACTGCAGGTAGCGGAGCCACACGTTCTGGTCGAGGCCGAGGGTCTCGCGCAGCTGCTTCACGGCGTCCGGGGTGGCGTTCTGCCCGAGCAGCTGCTGCGCGACGTCTCCGGGCAGGGCCTGCACGGCCAGGAACACGAAGAGCGAGGCGAGCACGACCGTGAGCACGGCGATGCCGACCCGGCGGAGGACGGGGACGAGGACGTCCGACGGGGTGTTCTTGGTCGTCATCGGCGCAGTCCGATCCGGAGGTAGTCGAACTCGAAGCCGTACTCCGAGTAGTTCACGACGTCGCGGGACAGCCCCACGAGCCGGTCGCCGAACATCGGGGTCATGTCGGCCCCGTCCTCGACCACGAGCCGCTGCGCGTCCTGGTACAGGCTCAGCCGCTTGGCGTCGTCCATCTCGGCGCGGGCGTCGTCGAGCAACCCGTCGAAGGTCTCGTTCGACCACGCGCTCTCGTTGTAGGACGACCCCGTGCGGAAGATCTGGTTGAGGAGCTGGTCGATCGGCCGGCCGGTGAACCAGTAGCTCACCATGAGCGGCTTCTGCATCCAGATCTGCGTGTAGTACGAGTCCGAGCTCGCGTTGCGGACGGTCAGGCGGATGCCCGCGTCGGCGACGGCGTCGCGGTAGGCGACGGCCATCGGCGTGAACACCGACTCGTAGCTCGACGTGTAGATCGAGGTCCGGAACCCCTCGTGACCGGCCTGCTTGAGCAGTGCCTTCGCCTTGTCCGGGTCGTACTCGCGGTGGTCGTCGACGAAGGCGGCGAGCTGCGGCGGGACGGGGTTGTCCCACCCGGGCGAGCCGGTGCCCTGCAGGGCGGTGTCGACGATCTGCTGCGGGTCGTAGGCGAGCTTCATCGCCTGGCGGACCCGCGGGTCGCGGAACTCGTCGCTCGTGGCGAGCATCGGGATCGTGTACCACTGGGCGTTCTTCGACCGGGCGACCGTGGCGCGGTCGGACGCCGACACCACCCGAGCGGTCGCGAAGTCGAGGTTCGTCTGCGAGATCAGGTCGATCTGGCCGGCGAGGAGCGCGTTCACCCGGGCGGTGGTGTCCTGGATCGAGTAGAAGTCGATGCCGTCCAGCGCGGGACGCCCGGCGAAGTGGTCCTCGAACGCCTCGACGCTGCCGGCGCCGGCGGGGGTGAACGCGGAGAGCCGGAACGGGCCCGTCCCGATCCCGGTGCGGCCGATGTCGGCGATCGCGGCCGCCGGCACGATGTAGCACTGGTACGCGGTGAGCAGCGACGGGAACTCGGCGTTCGGCTTGGTCAGCGAGAAGCGCAGCGTGTACGGGTCGGTCGCACGCATCGAGTCGGCGTCCATCACCTCGCCGAGGACCCCGGCCTGCGGGCTGCCGGTCTTCTCGTCGAGGATGTGCCGGATGCTCGCGATGGCGTCGTCCGCGGTGAAGCGGCTGCCGTCGTGGAAGGTGACGCCACGGCGGAGCGAGAACGTCCACTCGGTGCCGTCGGCGTTCGCGGACCACTCCTCGGCGAGGTCGGGCACGGTGGTGCCCTGTTCGTCGAGCTTGACGAGCCGGTTGTAGAGCGCGCCGAGGTACTCGTACGCCGACAGCGAGCTGGCGGAGTCGAGGGTCTCGGCGGCCGAGGCGGCCGGGCGCGCGATGTGCAGGCGACCGCCGCGTCGGGCGAGGCCGGTGGCTGCCGCCTCGGGGATCGTGGGGGTGCCGGCGTTCGCGCCGGAGCTGCACCCCGTGAGGGTGAGCAGGCCGAGGCCGGCGAGGCCGGCGGCGCCGGTGAGGAGCGCTCGGCGGCTCGGGCCGCGGGCGTTCCGGTGTTCGGGGACGATGGGCTGCATTCGGGGTGGCCCCTCCTGTAATCGTTCCGGTGAACGATAGAGGGAGACCGGCGATCCCCCAACTCCTGCTCCTCGTCCGTCCGAGTGTTTACGAACTCGTTACACGGGCGCCGCCGGCACGGAGCATGATCGGACCATCCCGTCCGAGGAGGATCATGGCGACGTTCACCAGGGGGTTCGGTGGCCGTCGGGCCGACCGCGACGACACCCGCATCCCGCCCGGCCAGACCCTCGTGCGCGACTGGCCGGTGCTGTCAGCCGGTGCCACGCCCGACGTCGATCCGGCGTCGTGGAGCTTCTCGATCCGCACCGAGAACGGTGTGCACACCTGGACCTGGGACGAGGTGCACGCGCTCGGCGTCGAGGACGTCACCGTCGACATCCACTGCGTCACCCACTGGACCAAGCTCGACATGCCCTGGCGCGGCGTCCCCCTCGACCGCCTCTTCGAGGACGTCGACACGTCGCTCGACCACTGCATGGTGCACAGCACCGGCGGCTACACGACGAACGTGCCGCTCGACGAGCTGCTGGACGGCAAAGCGTGGATCGCGTTCGAGGCCGACGGTGAACCGCTCGAGCCCGAACACGGCGGTCCGGCGCGCCTGCTGGTGCCGCACCTCTACTTCTGGAAGAGCGCGAAGTGGGTGAGCGGGATCGTCATGCAGGCGGACGACGAGCCGGGCTTCTGGGAGAACGCGGGCTACAACCTGCACGGCGACCCGTGGAAGGAAGAGCGGTACTGGTGACGGTTCCCGACACCGACCTGGCCACCGACCTGGAGGCCCGGATCGCGCCCGCCGGTCGGCCCGCGCCCCGCAGACGGCCGGCCTGGCACCCCGCGACGGTCACCTCGGTCCAGCGCGAGACCCCGAACGCCCGTCGGGTCGTCCTGGACGTCCCGACGTGGCCGGGGAACGACCCGGGCCAGCACCTGGACCTGCGGCTCACGGCCGAGGACGGCTACCAGGCGTCCCGCTCGTACTCGATCGCCTCGTCGGGTGAGCGGACCGACGTCGTGCTCGCCGTCGACCGCGTCGAGGGTGGCGAGGTGTCCCCGTTCCTGGTCGACACGGTCGAGGTCGGCGACGCGCTCGAGGTGCACGGGCCGCTCGGCGGCTGGTTCGTGTGGCACCCCAGCGCGTCCACGCGTCCGGTGCAGCTGATCGCCGGCGGCTCGGGGATCGTGCCACTCGTCGCCATGGTCACCGCGCACGCCGATGCCGGGGACCCCGCACCGTTCCGGTTGCTCGTCGCCGTCCGGATGCCGGACGACGTCTTCTTCCGAGCCGAACTCGACCGTGCCGTCGCTTCCGACGCGCCGCTCGACGTGACCACCGTGTACAGCCGGATCGCTCCACCCGGGTCCGCCGTGCCCGCGGGACGGCTGACCCGCGATGCACTCGCCGCCGCGGTCTTCCCACCCGACGCCGGGGCGGTCGTGTACGTGTGCGGCTCGACGCCCTTCGTCGAGCAGGTGCTCCGCTGGCTCGCCGACCTCGGGCACGACACCACCGACGTCCGTGCCGAACGGTTCGGGGGCAGCTGATGATCGTCGTCGACGGCAACGCGCTCGCGGGGGTCCTGTCCGAGGTGCTCGGTCCCGAGCCGACCGTGGCGGTGCTCTGTTGCGCGGGCTGCGGGGCCCGCGGATCGGTCGCACGCACCGCCGTGTACTGCTCGGCGATGGGCTCCGTCGCCCGGTGCCGGACGTGCGACACCGTGCTCGTCACGGTGGTCGAGGCCGGCTCCGCGCGCTGGATCGGCCTCCCCGGTACCCGTGCCGCGCTGATTCCATCACCCGAGGATCGCGGCTAGCGCAATCACTGACCGCATCTCCTGCGGAGTTCTTGCGGTCTACCGCATGCCCCGAACTGGGGTCCAATCCGACCGCGACGATGCTCCGGATGACTCTTCGGGACATCGCTGGGCCACCCACCCGGCGTCTCCACTCGGGGCAGTGCGGCCTCTGCGTCCGGTGGGCGCGGGTACCCGAAGCCTGCGCCCCCGGATGCGCCCGCTCACGGCGCCCGGGAACGACAGGACCCCCGGTGCTGCTCTGTCGAGCAACCCCGGGGGTCCTGTTCCGTCCGAGCGGATGACGAGATTCGAACTCGCGACCCTCACCTTGGCAAGGTGATGCGCTACCACTGCGCCACATCCGCATTCGCACGCCGTGTGGGCCGTGCGGGCCGTGCGGAGTCGACTGTACCCGATCCCGGGCCCACCGACCTGTTCTGCGGCAGATCCGGGCGTGTCCGGTGTCGCGAGGCGCGGTCGTCAGGCGCGGTCATCAGGCGCGGAGGAGTTCGATCGGAGCATGAGCTACGTGCACGACAACCCGGGCGGGACCGAGGCCCACGGCGTCGACCTGATCGACGGTGACACCCCCGCCATCCGCATCCTGGTGCACGGCGACCTGCCGACCACGATCGAGCACGAGGGGCGGACCTGGCTCGCCACCGGGGGCGCGCACGACGACGGGGACGACCAGGCGCCCCCGATCGCGATCTACCGCCCGGTCTGAGCCGCGCTCGGCGACGGGCCGGGCGCTCGACTGCGGTCAGTGCCCGCGCACGTCGCCCGTCAGGATCGCGTGCTCGGCACCGGCCGACAGCTCGTCGTGCAACGCGTCCGCGAAGAACTCCCCCGCACCGAGGCTGACCAGGTGGGTGAGCGCACCGGTGACGTCCGCCAGGGCGGGGTTCCACCCGTCGTGGAGGGACGCCCGGATGTGCCCGGACTCGTGCACGACGACGACCCCGATGTGGTCGTGGGCATCCCCGACCTCGAGCACGGCGTCGTACACGACGGGTTCGGTGTCCTCGCCGAGGGGTTCCAGGTGCACCTCGCCGATCCCGGGCCACTCGGTGCGGAACACGGGCAGGTCCGGTGCGTGCAGGTGCGGGGCGCGCTCGTCGGTGACGGACTCGATCTCCCCCGACGTCAGGTACTCGTCGACGACCTCGTGGATCCGGTCGTGCAGTCCGGGCTCGTACTGCCACCAGCGCTGGTGCACCGCCCGGAGCCAGTCCTGCGTCGCGGCGTCGGCCGAGGCCGAGGTCCCGACCAGCTGCGGTGCCGTGCCCGGCGAACCGACGACCTCGAGCTGCTCGTCGTGCGTCTCGACGGTGATGGACCCGGTGGCCTCGTCGGGGTGCACGCCGTGGACGTCCTCGGGGGCGGCGGCCCAGATACTCGCCGGCAGCTTCGGCGGCAGGGCGAACGCCACCGCGATCGCTGGACGTGCCAACGCCTCGTCGAGCGCGTCGCCGAGGTGCACCTCGTCCGAGCGGGAGCCCATGACGATGCCGCCGGTCGGGGGCACGGCGGCCAACCGCTCGAGGTCCTCGTGGTCTGCGTTCATCGACGCGAGCACGGGGGTGTCCGCCCACTGGACGAACTCGCCGGCCGCACGGTCCTGGTCCTCGAACGGCACGTTCCACACCGAGGGGTCCGCGAGCACCCACGACGCCGAACGACCGGCGGGGCCCCGGCGCACGGCGTCGAGCACGGCGGGGACGAGCCCGGGCAGCCCGCGGTACGCCGGACGGACGGTGAGCCGGTCCAGCGCGAGCAGATCCGGCTTGCCGAGCATCTCGGCGGCGTGCGTCTGCAGTGACAGGAAGGTCTCGCCGGTGGCGTCCGGCACCACGATTGCCGCGGCGAAGTCCCCGTCGACGTCGGACACCTGGTAGCCGAGCACCAGTGCCTCGACCGACTCCGGTGACCGGCTCGTGTACGCGGCGACCTCGGCGACCGACACTGCTTCGGCCTCGTCGTCGGTGATGGGCACCCGGACGTCGATCACCCACCGGTCGACGTCCTGGCCGGGGTAGGCGTCGCCGTCCTCGTCCGAGATCGTGATGTGCACGAGCCGCAGGGAACCGTCCCACGCTTCGTGGACGTGCTGGGCGATGGCGGCTTCAGGGTCGTCGGTCACGGACGCCACCGTATCGGTGGCGGACGGGTGACGTGGTCAACCGTGCTGCGCGACCATCGCGTCGACGCTCCGCATCGCGGTCGCCAGGATGGTGAGCACCGGGTTGACCCCGCCGTTCGTGACGTGCACCGAGCCGTCGGTCACGAGCAGGTTGTCGTGTCCCCACACCCGGCCGAACGGGTCGACGACCGACGTCGCCGGGTCCGTCCCCGTCCGGAGCGTGCCGGCCTGGTGCTGGCCACCGCTCGTGCCCCGGACCGGACCGTGCAGCTCGGCCACGCGCGTGGCGCCCGCCGCGCGCAACCAGTCGCCGCTCCGGGCACTGGTGTGGTCGCGAGCACGGACGTCCTCGGGGTGCACCCCACCGCTGAACGACGCCACCGGGATGCCGTGCCGGTCCGTCACCGCCGGATCGACCCGGACGCGCGCGTCGGCCGAGGTGACCTCCTGGATCGGCCCCATGATCCGCATGCTGCGCCGCGCCAGGTCCCGCATCGCGTGCTTGCCGTCGAGCCCGGAGCGCGGCGCGAGTCCCGTGCCGACGAGGTACTGGTACGTGTTCGACGGCGTCGCGATGAACTCGTTCGCCAGGATCCCGCCACCGATCTGCCCGGGCACGCCGTGCCGGTAGTCGGTGGTGGCGATCGACGGCCCCGGTCCGAGACCGTCGTCCACCACGTCGTCGAAGACCCCCATCGCGCCGCCGTAGACGTGGCCCTGCAGGTGCCGGCCGACCTGGTCCGCACGATTGCCGATGCCGTCGGGCTCCTGGTCGCTCCGGCTGTTCAGCAGGAGCCGTGCCGACTCCACCGCCCCGGCCGCGACGACGACCTCGACGGCGTCGACCTCGGCCCGCCAGTCGTGGCCGTCGACCGTGCCGACGATCGTGACGCCGACCACGCGGCCGGCACCGTCCGTGCGCAGCCGGGCGACCCGTGACCCGAGCACGATCGACGCGTTCCCGGTGGCGAACGCGCGGGTCAGCATGGTGTTCTGGCTGCCGTTCTTGGCGTCGACCGGGCACGCGAAGCCGACGCACATGCCGCACTGTTCGCACGCGCGGCGACCCAGGTACGGCGTCGAGTTGATCAGGAGCGGGACGTCGACCGTCGAGATGCCCAGGGCGTCCGCGGCGACGGCGAGCCGCTCGCGCGCCGCCCCCGACGGCAGCGGTGGCATCGGTCGCGCGCGCGAGCGCTCCCCGGACCACGGTCCGTCGACGTCGCCCCCGCTGACCCCGATCTCCCACTCGGCGCGCTCGTACCAGGGCTCGAGCTCGTCGTACCCGAACGGCCAGTCGGCCAGGGCGCTGCCGTCCGGCACGCCGTACGTCGACGCCATCGCGAAGTCCCGCGGCCCGAACCGCCAGGCCTGTGCGCCGAAGACGCGCGTGCCGCCCCCGGCCGTGACCGCGTTGTTGTGCCACCCCGGCGACGACGGCCGGAGCACCAGCAGCTCCCGACCGTCCGCCACCGTCCGCGGGTTGCCGACGTCGGACGGCCCCGACCGCGGCGCGACACCCCAGCTCGACCGCGGGTTCCGGATGTGGTCACGGCTGAGTTCCGCGGTGCCGGGCCACCCACCGGCCTCGACCACGAGCACGCGCCGACCGGACTCGGCCAGCCCGCACGCCGCGACGCCCCCACCGGCGCCCGAGCCGACGACGACCGCGTCGTACCGGTCGGCCAGCTGCGACGGGTGCACGACCGCAGGTGCTGCGGTCGGCACGGGTACCGGCACGCTCCAGCCGTCCGGCGGACCGGGCTGCCACCCCACCATGTCCCAGGACTGCTCCCCCTTGTTCCCGCCGTTCCCCGCGTCGGCGTAGTACCCCGCGGCCACGAGCTCGGCGAACCAGGTCCAGTCCGGATCGTCCCCGTCCCAGGGCTCGTCGACGCCATCGTGGTCGTCCGCGTGCTCGACGACGAAACGGAGACGGTCGAGCCAGTCGGGCCGGTCGACCAGCACACCGGCCAGGAAGTCGAGCGCGCCGGCCTCGGACGCCGACGGGTACTCGTCCGCCGGCACCACCCGGTCGACCAGGGAACGGAGCCGTTCGTGGTGCGCGCGGAGGAACTCCTGCGCCGCGGTGGCCGCGTGGTCCGTCATCGGTCCTGCCTCTCGAGCAGCGCCGGTGCCGCCCCACGAGCACCGTAACGGACGCGCCCGGCTCCGGGTGTTCAGCCGCCGATGCCCTCCAGGTCGAGCAGGTCGTCGTCGCTCAGCACGACGGAGGCGCCCTCGATGTTCTCGCGCAGGTGCGCCCGCGACGACGTACCCGGGATGAGCAGGATGTTCGGGGACCGGCGGAGCAACCACGCCAGGGCGACGGACATCGGCGTCGACCCGATCCGTGTCGCCACGGTCGAGAGCACCTCGGACTGCAGCGGAGAGAAGCCACCGAGCGGGAAGAACGGCACGTAGGCGACCCCCTCCTCCGCGAGTCGGTCGATGAGCGGATCGTCCTGCCGGTTGGCGAGGTTGTACATGTTCTGCACGGACACGATCGGAGCGATCCCCTGCGCTTCGTCCACCTGGTCCGGCGTGGCGTTGCTCACGCCGAGGTGCCGGATGACCCCCTGTCGCTGCAAACCGACCAGCGTCTCGAACGCCGGGGCGATCGGCCCCGCGACCGGACCGTTCGCATCGCCGAGCCGCAGGTTGACGAGGTCCAGCACGTCGACGCCGAGCGTCTCGAGGTTGTCGTCGACCTGTGCGCGCAGTTCGTCGGGTTCCCGAGCGGTCGGCCACCCGCCTCGGGCATCGCGTCGCGCGCCGACCTTCGTCGCGATGACGAGGTCGTCGCCGTACGGGTGCAACGCCTCGTGCAGCAGCTCGTTGACGACGCGGGGGCCGTACGTCTCGGCGGTGTCGATGTGCGTGATGCCGCCCGCGACGGCGTCCCGGAGCACGGCGACGGCCTCGTCGTGGTCCTTCGGCGGCCCGACGACCCGGGGGCCGGTGAGCTGCATCGCGCCGTAGCCGAAGCGTGCGACCGGCACGTCGCCGAGGGTCCAGGTGCCGCCGGGCAGGCGAGGGGTGGTGGTGCTCATCGGATCTCCTTCGGGGACGTGCCCACGCCGGAGGACGCAGCGCAGCGCACTCCTGACAGCCTGCTCGCGTGGGCAGCGGCTCGCACGACACCGACGCGCGTTCCGGCCCACTTGCAGCGGACGGTTCACTTGCAGCGGACGCCCCACTGGACGTACGCTCCTGGCAGAGGGCAAAACGCCTCGCTGCTCCGGCAGCACGGCATGCACACGCGGTCTCGGACGAGTCGCCACTTCTTCATCGAAGGAGTGCACGTGTCCACCCGTTCCCCCGCCCGGCTCCGCGACGCCGGGATCGCCCTCGCCGGCCTGTCCGCCGTCTTCCTGTTCGAGATGCTCGACAACTCGGTGCTCAACGTCGCGCTGCCCACCATCGGCCGTGACCTCCACGCGTCGACGACCGGACTCCAGTGGGTCACCGGCGCCTACTCGGTCGTCTTCGGCGCCCTCATGCTCCTGTTCGGCGCGGTCGCCGACCGGTTCGGCCGACGCCGGGTGATGCTCGTCGGCCTGGTGCTGCTCGCGCTCTCCGCGCTGGCGACCACGCTCGTCACCACGACCGGCGAACTCATCGCGGTCCGCGCGCTCATGGGGCTCGCGGCGGCCATGACGACGCCCGGGTCGATGGCCCTGGCCTTCCGGCTCTTCGACACCGACGCGCTGCGGGTCCGGGCACTCACGGTCATCTCCACCGCGGGCCTGGTCGGGCTCGCGGTCGGTCCGACGGCCGGCGGCTTCGCCCTCGCGGTGGCACCGTGGCAGACCCTGCTCCTGGTCAACGTCCCGATCGCGGCGCTCGCGTTCGTCGGCATCCGTGTCGGCGTGCCCGCTGACCGACCGGAGGACCTGCACCCCGACCGGATCGACGTGACCGGCGCGCTGTTCGGCACCACGGCCCTGGTCGGTGCACTCGGGACGCCCACCCTCTTCGCCGAGGCGGGCAGCGCCTCCTGGCCGGGGTGGACCGGGGTCGTCGTGACGGTCGCGGCGGTGGCGGCCTTCGTGCAGCGGGAGCGCACCGCGGCACAGCCGCTCCTCGACCTGCGCCTGCTCGCCCGTCCGCTCGTCGCGAGCGGTCTGGCGTACAAGGCGGCCGCCGGACTGGCCGTCTCCGGCCTGTCGTACCTGGTGACGCTGCAGCTGCAGTTCGCCTGGGGCTGGTCGCCGGCGCTGGCAGCGATCGGGACGCTGCCGCAGGTGGTGGTGCTCCTGGCGTCCGGACGCTTCGTCGGCCCGTTCGTGCAGCGGGTGGGCCTCGGCCGCGCGGCCTGGCTGAGCGCCGGCGCCGTCGTGGCAGGACTCGCGCTCTTCACGGTCGGCGGCCGTGCCGGGTACGGCTGGGTCGCCGCGGCACTCGTCCTCGTCGCCGCGGGGATGCGGGTCGTCGGTGTCGTCGCCGGCAACAACGTGCTCCAGGGCCTGCCGTCGAACCGTACATCGGTCGGAGCGGCGCTCGTCGACACCTCGAGCGAGCTCGCGACCGCGGTCGGCATCGCGGCGACCGGGACGGTCCTGGCGCTGCTCGTGCCGGGCAGCATCGCGACGACGTCGTGGACGGCGGACCGGCTGGCGGCGTTCGAGGGCGGGATCACCGTCGCGGGCGTCGTCCTGACGGCAGTGGCCGCCTTGCTCGTCGCCGTCGGCATGGCCCGCGCGGGCACGCCGGCGGCCGAACCGGCTCAGACGACGGCCGAACCGGCTCAGACGACGCTGTAGCCGCCGTCCGCCACCAGCACGGATCCGGTGATGAAGGACGCCGCGTCGCTCGCCAGGAACACGACGCTCGGGGCGATCTCCTCGGGCAGGGCGAACCGCTGCTGCGGTGCGTCCTCGATCCAGTACCGCCGGAACTCCGGGGAGTCCACCGGAGCCATCTCGGTCTTCACGTACCCGGGTGCAACGGCGTTCACGCGGATGCCGTACTCCGCCCACTCGACCGCGAGCGACTTCGTCAGATGGTGCACGGCGGCCTTCGACGCGTTGTACGCCGGCTGCCACTGCGGCCGGTTGACGATGAGCCCGGACATGCTGCCGATGTTCACGATCGAGCCCGACCCGGCGTCGCGCATGTGCGCGCCGACCGCCGTCGACGTCTTCCACAGTGCGCGGACGTTGAGGTCGAACACGTCGTCCCACTCGCTGTCGGGGACGTCGAACGCGTCCCGGTGGTGGCACGTGCCGGCGTTGTTGACGAGCACGTCGATGCGGCCGAGGGCGGTCATCGCCTCCTCGGTCATGCGTGTCACCTGCTCGCCGTCGGTGATGTCCGCCGTGATGGTGACGAAGTCGTGGCCGGCGTCGGCAGCCTCCTCGGCGACCCGGGCGTTCCGGTCCGCCGACCGCCCGACGATCGCCACGCGGGCGCCGGCCTCGGCGAGGCCGAACGCGAACGCCCGGCCGAGTCCCTGGTTGCCGCCGGTGACGAGGGCGGTCCTGCCGGTGAGGTCGAACGGAGAAGTCATCTGGTGGGCGCCTTCCTGAGGTGGTCGACGCCGTGCACCGCGTCGACGCGGTACTGCCCTGCGTACACCCCCGGCCGGGAGGCGCGGCGTGCGTCCGCCCCGCACCGCACCGGTCGGTCTGGTCACGACCACTGCATCCGGTAGCTCAGTGCGTGTCGGTCGCGTCGCGCCGGTCGAGCTCGACGAGCATCGCGGCAGTGTTCCGCAGCACCTTCGGTGTCTGCACGAGGGTGACGACGAGGAACACGAGGAACATCGCCGCCGCGAACCAGAAGACCGGCCGCCCGGTGACGGCGAGGAACACCTCGAGCGCCATCAGCACCACGAACACGACTGGCCCGAACCACCGCTGCCGGCGGTACTGCTGCTGGTAGTGCGTGAGCGCCTGGCGCCACTGCGCCGGGTCGGCATCAGCGGGCAGTTCTCCGCGCCTGACCGCTCGGCCGAGCGCACGATCACGCGCTGCCGGGCCGACGCTCCGGCGTTGCCGACCGATCCAGAGCCCGAAGACCACGCCGAACGCGGCGCCTGTCACGGCACTCGCCGCGGCTCGGATCCCGACGGGGACGTCGGCGGGCATGGTGACGAACGTCGACAGGTACCAGAACCCGCCGAACGCGACGGCGAGGACGATCATCACGGCCCACAGCGGCCACCCACGCATCGAATCCATCTCGCCATCGTGCCAGCCGAGCGCGGCGGTCGCCTGCAACGACGAAAGCCCCGGCGGGACCTGGTGGTCCTGCCGGGGCTTTCTCGTGGTGGGCGATACTGGGATCGAACCAGTGACCTCTTCCGTGTCAGGGAAGCGCGCTACCGCTGCGCCAATCGCCCAGATTCCCTGTCTGAACCGGGGTTCGCACAGGATCTGGAGGGTGTTGCTGGAGGTGGGGACGGGATTCGAACCCGCGTGGACGGCTTTGCAGGCCGCTGCCTAGCCTCTCGGCCACCCCACCATCGAGGTTCACGTCTCCGTGAGTACCCGAACGGTGGGATACCCTCTGGTGAGTCGCAGGGCTTCGAGAAGCCCCACACTCGAGCGGATGACGAGATTCGAACTCGCGACCCTCACCTTGGCAAGGTGATGCGCTACCACTGCGCCACATCCGCACTTGTCTTTCCGCTGTCGCGGCGACGACGTAAACTCTATACGAACCCGGGCGCTTCCACCAAAATCCTTCCCGTTCACCGGGCGTGTCCCCCGAGTTCATGCGGATCCGGCCGGTTCGGGCACCCTCGTCAGCTGCGCGCCACACCCGGGCAGCGCACTGTGTTCGGTGCACCGCCGGACTTCCGCTACTATCGACTCGCACGAACAGTGCAGGGGGCGATTGGCGCAGTTGGTAGCGCGCTTCGTTCACACCGAAGAGGTCATCAGTTCGAGTCTGGTATCGCCCACCCTTGAGACAGAGCCCGACGCAGCAGCGTCGGGCTCTTGTCATCTCACCGGGCCGCAGCACGCGGGCCACACCACCAGCACGATCGGACGAAGGGGCGCATGACCGACGTCGACCTCGAGTTCGCCCGGGTCCGAGCGGTCCTCGACCGTCCGACCCTGCGCCTCATGTCCCGCCCGACGAGCGCGACGGTCCTCGCCGTGTTCCGCACGGTGTTCGACCGCGACGTCCAGTACGTCCCCGCCGACCGCATGCACCTGCAGGTCGAGGAGCACGTCGCCCGCCTGCAGGCATCGGGTGCACGCGTGCCCGCGAGCGAACAGCACGAGCAGAGCGAGCAGGACCCCCGACCGAACGGCCGTGCCCTCTGCCGTGAGTGGGTGGCGGCCCAGTGGCTGGTCCGCTCCAACTCCCCCGACGGCGACGAGCAGTACTCGCTGACTAGTCACGCGCTCGAGGCCCTGAGCCTCGTCGACGCCCTGTCGGCCGACCGCGCCCTGATCAGCGAGAGCCGGCTGGCGATGATCGTCGACGCCGTGCACCGCTGGGCCGCCCGCGCCGAGCCGGACCCCGACGTGCAGATCCGCCGCATCGACGCCCAGATCGCCGAACTGCAGGCCGAGCGTGAACGCCTCGAGCACGGCGACGACGTCGTCACGGTCGAGGACGACCGGATGCGCGACGGGTACACGAACATCTCCGACCTGATCCGGCAGCTCCCGAGCGACTTCAAGCGTGTCGAAGAGGCCGTCGCGACGATGCACCGCTCGATCGTCGAGGACTTCCGGCAAGAGGTCCGCCCGATCGGCGAGATCCTCGACGACTACCTCGCGCGCACCGACAACCTGATGCAGGCGACGCCCGAGGGCCGCGCGTTCGAGGGTGCCTTCGAGCTCCTGCGCGACGACGCCCTGCTGCTCCGCCTGCGCGACGACATCGCGACGATCCTGTCCCACTCCTTCGCCGACGGCCTCGGAGCCGGTGAGCGTCGCGCGTTCCGCAACACCGTGACGATCCTCCGCCAGGGCATCGAGGACGTCCTCGCGCAGCGGCGCCAGCTCACCGCCACGCTCCGCGACCAGATCGTCGCCCACGACGTGGTCCGCGACCGCGAGCTCGACGCCGTCATCCGTTCGATCAACCGCGGCCTGGCGACGCTCATGGACCAGGGCGGGGCGCGCGACCGCATCCCGCTCCCGCTGCTGCCGGCATCGGCCGAGGTCGGCACCCTGCGCGAGCGCTTCTACGACCCGGACGCCGAGTCCGTGCCGCCACCCATCGAGGAACCCGACGACGACGTCTTCGAGGACCTCGACGTCGAGATGCTCCGCAAGCACGGCGGCCCGCTCCTGACCGAACTGCGCGCCGCGCTCCGGTTCGCCGAGGCCGACTCGAGCGTCGACGCCTTCCACGGGCTGCCGCCCGAACAGCGTCGACCGGTCGAACTGTTCGGCCTCGCCCACCTGCTGACGGGGCGCGACGACTTCGAGTCCGCCGCGCACGTCGCCGAACACCGCACGGTGCGCCCCGACGGCAGCCCGGTCACCTTCCACATGCCCACCGCTGCGCTCGCTGCCGAGTACGCGCCGGTCGGCGATCCCCACGACGACAACGCACAGGAGGCACGGTGAGCGACACGACGCCGGCACCGGTCGACGAGACGGTCCCCTACGACGACCCCGCAACGGTCGTGCAGGACGACGACCGCGACGAGTCCAGCTTCGCCCTCTTCGAGGGCGACGAGGGTCGGCTCGACGAGCACCAGCGACGCGCGCTGGTGGCGCTGCTCCGGCACTCGTACGTCAGCTCCCGCACCCACCCCGACGAGTGGCGTGCCGTCCTCGACGCCGAGTACCAGCTGCGGTCGCGTCTGAACGACCTGTTCCTCGAGCTGCACGTCGACCGTGACCGCGAGGTCGCCTGGAAGCGCCAGGCCCGTTCGGAGAGCCAGCGCCGCACGTTCCCCACACTGCTGCGCGACCTGCCGTACACCCGCGAGGAGACGATCGTCCTCGTCTACCTGCGGATGCGCCTGCGCGCCGATGCCCGACCGGGTCCGGACCAGGTGGTCGTCGACCGCTCCGAGATCCTCGGGCACGTCGCCGGGTTCCGACCGGCGACCGCGACCGACCGCACGCGCGACGAGGGCCGGGTGGCGAAGGCCGTCGAGCGCCTCGTGACGGCGCGCATCCTGATCCGCACCTCGGACCCGGACCGCTTCCGGGTGGCCAGCGTCGTCGAGGTGCTGCTCCCCCTGGAGCGCCTGCTGGAACTGGACACGTGGCTGCGGACCACCACCGCGCAGGAGGACCCGGCCACGCCGGGTGGCGAGCCGACCGACGGAGCCGACCCGGGCCTCCCGGCAGACGGCGAAGCCGAGACCGACACCGACACCGACGACGACGGCGAGACGGAAGCATGACCGACACCTTCCAGATCCCCGCGCTCTTCGACACGGTCGCGCAGTGGCGTGCCGAGTCGATGCAGGTCGTGAACTGGGGCGGCTTCCACGGCCACCGCCAGGTCGAGCTGTCCGGCACCGCGACGCTCATCTCCGGCGCGTCCGGCACCGGCAAGTCCACGTTGATGGACGCGTACCTGGCCGTGATGATGCCGTCCGACGTGCCGTTCAACGGCGCCTCGAACGATGCCACCACCGGGCGCGCGCGCAGCGCCGACCAGCGCAACCTGCTCACGTACCTGCGTGGCAAGGTCGACACCCGCCGCGACCCCGAGTCCGGCGCCCTGCGCGACGTGAACCTGCGCGGCGACGACCAGACCACCTGGGGCGCGGCCGCGGTCACGTTCCGGAACGACGACGAGCGGCGCTTCACGGTGCTGCGGGCGTACATCGTGCCGAAGCGCGCGCGGGGCGTCGGCGACATCCAGATGACCATGGCGACGGTCGACGACACCTTCGACCTGCGCCGGCTCGAGGAGTACGTGCCGACGCGCTTCCACCACCTCGAGCTGACCGGCCGCGTGCCGGGGCTCGTGATCCGCGACACCTACCAGGAACTCGCCTACACGCTGCAGACCCGTCTCGGCATCGGTGACTCCGGTGGCGGCAACCGGGCGATGCGCCTGCTCGCGCGCATCCAGGCCGGGCAGCACCTGCCGACGGTCGACGCGCTGTACAAGTCGCTCGTCCTCGAGACGCCGGGCACCTACGAGGCGGCCGACCGCGCCCTCGCGCACTTCTCCGCACTCGACGAGGCGTACGAGGCGATGGACACCGAGGAGCGCAAGGTCCGCATCCTCTCCCCCATCACCGAGCTGCACGACGAGATCGAACGGGCCTCCGCCGCTGCGGCTGCGCTCGACGGCATCGCCACCGGCGCCGAGGTCTCCCCGTTCGCGCACTGGACGGCCTCGCGGAAGCGGGACCTGCTCGACGCCGAGGTGGACCGCAACGGCCGGGAGCGCACGGCGTCCCGCGCCGAGGTCGCCGCTGCCGAGGCCCGGCACGCCGCCGTGGAGATCGAGCTGCGCGACGCCGAAGCACGGCTGCGCGACCAGGGCGGCAACGCGCTCGCCCAGCTCGAGGACCGCATCGACCGCCGCACGCGCGAACGCGACGCCGTCGTCCGCACCCGGGCGACGTTCGACGAGCGCACTGCGGTGCTCGGCACGTCCGTCGCGACCGAGGCCCACTTCACTGCCGCGCAGCGCAGCTCGCACGAGTTCCTCGGGACGTACGCTTCTTCGCGCTCGTCGTTGGACGACCGCCGCGACGCCCTGACGCGCGAGGAGTACCCGCTGCTCGACCGTGAGCGGTCCCTGCGCCAGGAGCGGCAGTCGCTCGAGCACCGGCAGGGCGCGATGCCCCTGCCGATGCACGAAGCCCGGCTCGCGATGGCCCGCGCCGCCGGCATCGACCCCGCCGACCTGCCGTTCGTCGCCGAACTGCTCGACGTGCGGCCCGGCGAGGAGCGCTGGCGCACGGCCATCGAGTCCGTGCTGGCCCCTGTCGCCCGCACCCTGCTGGTCGACCAGGACCGCCTCGGCGCGTTCAGCGAGGCGATCGACGCCCTCCGCCTGCCCGTCCGCGTGCAGTTCGAGGGTGTGCCGACCGGACCGCACCTGGACCTCGACGGCGACCCCGCGATGGTCTCCGGCAAGCTCGCCATCAAGCACTCGCCGTTCAGCACCTGGGTGCGGGAGCGGATCGAGTCGGACCGCACCGACGCCCGCTGCGTCACCGACGCCTCGGAGCTCGGTGGTGGTGGCCGGCGCGTGACCGAGTCCGGCCAGCTCCGCGACGGCCGGCGTGGTGCGCACGGTGACCGCCGCCAGGCGAACGTCATCGGCTTCACCAACGAGGCCCGCGTGGCCGCCGTCGAGCAGGAACTCGCCTCGATCGCGCAGGACCTCGCCACGCTCGAGGCCCGTCGCACCGACGTCGCGCAGGACCTCACCGCGCTCGACGTCCTCCGCGCCGCGCACCAGCACGTCGTCGACGTGACGTGGGCCGCCGTCGACGTCGAGGGCGTCGAGACGTCGCTCGCCCGCCTCGACGAGGAACGCCAGGCGCTCCTCGCCGCCGACGACGGCCTCCGGACCCTGCGCGCCTCGGTCGCCCGCCTGCGGAAGTCGCTCGACGAGGCCGCTGACCGCCGTTCCGCTGCACGGCTCTCCGTGCAGCGCCTCGAGGAGCGGCACGCCGTGCTCGTGGACGGCCAGGACGCCGCCGCCGAGATCCTGTCCCGTTTCGACGACACCCCCGAGTCGTTGCCCGACGACGAGCAGTCGCGACTGCTCGCCGAGACGTTCGCCGAGGTCGGTGCACCGGATGGTGTGGACGGTTTCGACGACGCCACCCGACGGCTCCGACGCCGGCTGGAGGAACGGCTGTCGCAGGCTCTCGACGGTGCCGCAGCGGCCTCGACGTCGTTGACGCTCACGTTCCAGCGGTACCAGGACGCCTGGCCCGGCCCGAACCTCGGCACCGGCGTCGCGTCGTACCCGGACTACCACGCCATCCTCGACCAGATCGTCGCGACCGGCCTGCACGCCCGCCGCACCGAGTGGCGTCGCCGGCTGTCGCAGTGGAGCGGAGAGGACCTCGTGCCGCTCGCCGGGGCCTTCGACCGTGCCGTCGTCGAGATCGAGGAGCGTCTCGAACCGGTCAACGAGATCCTGCGGGACCTGCCGTTCGGCGCCAACCGCGACCGCCTGAAGATCCAGATCCGGCGGGTCACCCGCGAGGACGTCACCGCGTTCCGCCGCGAGCTCCGCGCCCTGTCCGCCTCGGTCGACTCCGAGCTGACCGACGACGTGCTCGAGACCCGGTTCCGCCGGCTCCGGCGCTTCATGGCCGTCATCCGCCCCGACCCCGACGCCGCCCGTGGACGCACCACGCAGCGCGACGCCGTGCTCGACGTCCGGCGGCACATGGAGATCACCGCGGTCCGCTACGACACGTCGGGCGACGACCTCGGTGTGTACTCGTCGCTCGGTGACAAGTCCGGTGGTGAGACGCAGGAGCTCGTGGCGTTCATCGTCGGTGCGGCGCTCCGCTACCAGCTCGGAGACGAGACGCGTCCCCGGCCCCGGTTCGCGCCGGTGTTCCTCGACGAGGCGTTCATCAAGGCGGACTCCGAGTTCGCCGGTCGTGCGGTCACCGCGTGGCTCCGGCTCGGGTTCCAGCTGGTCGTGAGCGCGCCGCTCGACAAGGTCACGGCGCTCGAGCCCTCGATGGAACGGCTGCTCTCGATGCGCAAGCACCCCGAGACCGGCCACTCGTCCATCACCGAGATCGCCCGGGTCCCCACCGACGCCTGACGCGGGGGCCGGCGTCCCGCTCAGGTTCGCCGAGCGGTCACGAACTGTCGGATGGCGGCGCCGCCGCCGACAGTTGGTGACCACTCAACGCGCTACCGGCGGGGTGTCCTGACCACCCGGCACACGCTGTGGGGGCGCTCGGCGACGGCCTGGAGGCGCGGTGCGGGCCTGCCACGGGCCTCCCGGCCGTCTCCCCGCCGGTCGCAACACCCCGCTCAGGTACGCCGAGCGGTCACGAACTGTCGTATGGCGGCACCGCAGCCGACAGTTGGTGACCACTCAACGCGCTACCGGCGGGGTGTCCTGACCACCCGGCGCGCGCACCCGGGCGGCGGGTCATCAGCGTGCGGACAGATGCCGCACAGACGTTCCATGACCAATCGCCGCTACGGTGATGGCGTGTTCGGACGACGCTCCCCCAAGCCCCGCCCTGACGACGCCCCCGGCCTCGGCATCGGCGCGCTCGTGCAGGTCATCGACTCCGCGGAGGGCGGCGAGCGATGGGCCGACGAGCCGATCGGCGTGATCGTGGCTCCTGGTGGCAACCAGATCGTCGGCTACCCCGGTGTCGGCGAGCCGCTGTCGTGGACCGTCGCGTTCGAGGAGCCCGTGTACACGAAGGACGGCCGCGGCCCCTTCGAGCGCGCGACCGTCCTGAGTCGTCAGTTGGTGCCGATCACGACCGGCAGCGGCGAGTAGCCCAGCGGGCTCAGTACTCTTCGGAGCCGCTCTTCATCATGGCGGCGACCGCCATGCAGCAGCCCACACCGCCGAGGACGCCGATGCCGATGATGATGCCGGCGATGAGTTCGAGCATGGGGTGACTCCTTGGTTGCTTCGGCCGTGTGGCTTCCCTCAGGTTAGCGGATGCCGCGACGGATCAACGGATACCGCGCATGAGCTTCAGGACCGGCTTGGCCAGGACGAGCAGGACCACGCCGACCGCGACGGCGACGAGGCCGAGCACGGCGAAGTAGGGTGCCTCGTTCGCCGGGTCGTAGTACTGCGACAGCACCCCGGTGACGGCAGTGCCGAGCGACACCGACAGGAAGAACAGCGCGACCATCTGCGTCTGGAACTTCGGCGGCGCGAGCTTCGTGGCGACGGACTGCCCGACGGGTGAGAGCAGCAGCTCGGCCAGCGTGAAGACGAGCAGGATGCCGACCAGGGCGAGCAGCGGCGTGCCGTTCTGGCCCGAGCCGACGAACGGCAGGAACAGCAGGAACGCGACGCCCATGATGCCGGTGCCGAGGCCGAACTTCGTCGGGGTGGACGGCTGTCGGTCGCCGAGCTTGGTCCAGAGCGCCGCGAAGACCCCGGACAGCACGATGATGAAGACCGGGTTGATCGACTGCACCCACGAGACCGGCATCTCCCACCCGAACAGCGAGCGGTTCAGTCGCTCGTCGGAGTAGACCGTGACGACGGTGAACTGCTGCTGGTAGAGCGACCAGAACACGGCGCTGCCGATGAAGAGCGGGATGAACGCGAACACCCGCGACCGCTCCTGCGCCGTGATGCCGCTGGTCAGGATGACGACGAAGTACCCGATCGTGGCGAGGACCACGATCGCGACGACCACGGTGGGCAGGTTGCCGACGTTCAGCAGCCCGGTCAGCACGGCGACCGCGATGACGACCAGGGCGACGACGACCCCGACCCCGATCAGCGGCAGGCGCCGGCGGTCGACGGGGTTCGTGACGTGGCGGACCGTGTCGGGCAGGTTCTTCCGACGGATCGTGTACTGCACCAGGCCGGCGGCCATGCCGACGGCGGCGAGCCCGAAGCCGTAGTGGAAGCCGAGCGAGCTCTGCAGCAGGCCCGTCAGGAGCGGCCCGAAGAACGCACCGAGGTTGACGCCGAGGTAGTACAGCGAGAAACCGGCGTCACGGCGGGGGTCGTCGCGGCTGTAGAGCCCACCGACGATCGTCGTGGCGGTCGCCTTGAGTCCGCCGGACCCGAGCGCGACGAGCACGAGGCCGACGCCCACGCCGGCCACCCCGGGGATGAGCGCCAGGGCGATGTGGCCGAGCATGACGACAATCGCGCTGCCGAACAGTGTGCGGTCGGCACCGAGCAGCCGGTCGGCGATCCACGCGCCGATGATCGTGAACAGGTACACGGCACCGCCGTACGCGCCCATGATCCCGCTCGCGATGCCCTTGTCGATCCCCAGGCCGCCCTGCGTGACCGTGTAGTACATGTAGATCAGGACGATGCCCTGCATGCCGTAGAACGAGAACCGCTCCCAGAGCTCCACCGCGAAGGGCGTCGACAGCTCGAACGGCTGTCCGAAGAAGGTGCGTTTGGGCTTGGGATCGTGTCCCGTGGTGGAGCCTGACATGTCGGCCAGTCTGCCCCGCGGGCCGGTGGCACGCCCAATCGTCGATGGGTGCTCAACAAATTCGTCGGCACGTCCACTTGGAGGGTTCCCACGGCCGCGACCCCCACGCACCGATCGCCGGTTGTCCGAGCCACACCGCGTTCGCCCGGCTCCCGGCGGCGGTGTCTAGCGTGGGGAGCGCAACACCGGACACCGCAGTTCAGGAGGACTCCGACCATGGTCGACACCGCATCCGCGCAGCACACCGGCACGCCCTCGGCGAAGCACGACGCCGGCGGGAAGGCGAGCACGAACCCCGGCGAGAACCCGGGCAAGAGCGCGAGCAAGCACTCGAGCACGCACACCGACCTCCGCATCGACGTCGACATGGTCGAGACCCTCCTGCTCGGCCGCTGGGCCGAGGACCGCCGGATCTCCCGCCGCCTCGTGCTCGACCCCGCACTGCACAAGACCGAGGGTCTCGGCACCATCGAGCACCGGGCCCGCGCGTTCGAGCAGCTGCAGATCCTGGTCGACGCCGGTGCCATCCAGCGCCCGTACCCGCCGGAGCTCGGCGGTCAGGACAACCACGGCGGCAATCTGGCGGCGTTCGAGGAGATCACCACCGCCGACCCGTCGCTGCAGATCAAGGCCGGCGTGCAGTGGGGCCTGTTCGGTTCCGCGGTGCACCACCTCGGTACCGCGCGGAACCACGAGGAGTTCCTGCCCGGCATCATCGGCTTCGACGTGCCCGGCTGCTTCGCGATGACCGAGACCGGCCACGGTTCGGACGTGCAGAACATCGCCACGTCGGCGACCTACGACCCTGCCACGCAGGAGTTCGTCGTGCACACGCCGTTCCGCGGGGCGTGGAAGGACTACATCGGCAACGCGGCCCTGCACGGCAAGGCGGCCGTCGTCTTCGCGAAGCTCGTCACCCAGGGCGTCGACCACGGCGTGCACGCGTTCTACGTGCCCCTCCGTGACGACGACGGCGCGTTCCTGCCCGGTGTGGGCGGCGAGGACGACGGCGTCAAGGGCGGCCTGAACGGCATCGACAACGGCCGGCTGCACTTCGACCACGTCCGGGTCCCCCGCACGAACCTGCTGAACCGCTACGGCGACGTCGCCGAGGACGGCACCTACAGCTCGCCGATCGACTCGCCCGGACGCCGCTTCTTCACGATGCTCGGCACCCTGGTGCAGGGCCGCGTGTCGCTCGACGGCGCCGCGGTCGTCGCCCAGAAGATCGGGCTGCAGATCGCGCTGACGTACGCGATGCAGCGCCGGCAGTTCCAGACGGCGGGCGGTGTCGAGGGCGTCCTGCTCGACTACGGCCGGCACCAGCGCCGACTCATCCCCCGTCTGGCGACGGTGTTCGCGCAGTCGTTCGCGCACGAGCAGCTGCTCCGCACCTTCGACGACGTGTTCAGCGGGCGAGCCGACACCCCGGAGCGCCGCGAGGACCTGGAGACCCAGGCCGCCGCGTTCAAGTCACTGTCGACGTGGTCCGCGCTCGACACCCTGCAGGAGTGCCGCGAGGCCTGCGGCGGCGCGGGCTTCCTCGCCGAGAACCGCCTGACGAGCCTGCGCGCCGACCTCGACGTCTACGTAACGTTCGAGGGCGACAACACCGTCCTGCTGCAGCTCGTCGGCAAGCGGCTGCTCACGGACTTCCGGAAGCGGGCGCCGCGCGACGCCGCATCGACCGCAAAGTTTGTCGCCTCGCAGGTGGGCGCGAAGCTCGCGGACGCCTCGGGCCTCCGCCGCCTGGGCCAGACCGTCGCCGACCGCGGTTCGCTCGCCGCGAGCGTCACGGACCTGCACGACCCCGCCACGCAGCGCGCGCTGCTCGCGGGCCGCGTAGACACCATGGTCACCGAGATCGGGCTCCGGCTGAACACCGCCGGCAAGGACCGCGCCCGTCAGGCCGTGCTCCTGAACCGGTCGCAGCACGAGCTGATCGAGGCCGCGCGCGCCCACGCGGAGCTCATGCAGTGGGACGCCTTCACCGAGGGGCTCGACGCGGTTCCCGAGGGCGACACCCGCCGGGTGCTCGTGTGGCTGCGCGACCTGTTCGCGCTCGGACTGCTCGAGCAGCACCTCGACTGGTACCTGGTGCACGGCCGCCTGAGCGCGCAGCGTGCCCGTGCGGTGTCGGCGTCGATCGACCGGCTCGTGGCGCGGCTCCGTCCGGTGGTCCCGCAGCTCATCGACACCTTCGGCTACGAGCCCGGCCACGTGCGGGCGCCGATCGCGCTCGGCGAGGAGCAGGCGCGCCAGGACGAGGCGCGTGCGTGGTTCGCCGCCGAGGCGGCAGCCGGACGACTCCCCGAACAGGAGAAGAAGCCCCGCGCGTAGCTGCCCGGTGCGGACGGTCCGGCCTGGAGGCACGGGTCGGGTCGTCCCCGCTGGCCGCGCCCCGCCGAGCCCGCGTCCACGGGGCCACGCACGAAGAACGTCCCTCCGTCCCGTCCCGTCCGCGCCCCGCCAGCGTCGTCGCGCCCCGAAGAGTCCGGGCGCGATGCCCCCCGCGGGGCGCGCTCGACAACGACCGCGCGACGGCCCGGACTACTCGGTCGGGTCCGTCGGCTGGGCGGACCCGCCGAGTGCGGCACGCAGCCGTGCCTCGGCGTCGTCGCCGGGAGCACCGGACGCACCGGCAGCCGCTGCGGCCTCGGCGTTCGCCTCGGCGACCGCCCGCACGACCTCTTCACGCTGGATCTTCACCCCGCGTGGTGCGTCGATGCCGATCCGGACGCCGTCGCCCCGGGCGTCGAGGACCGTGATGACGATGTCGTCACCGACGAGGATCCGCTCGCCGACCTTCCGCGTGAGTACCAGCACCCGCTCAGCCTAGCGACAGGACGGGGACCCCCAGCAGGTGGACGGACTCCGGCGTGGCGGTCTCCCCCGCGCCGATCGCGACGACACCGGCCACCGGCAGCCGCGCGACGACCGCGGACACCATGGCCGCGGAGTCCTCGGGCTTCCGTCCGACGTCGACGACGACCCAGACCTGGTCGGCCTCGACCCGTTCGCCGGTCGCCCGGTCGTCCCACGCGGCGACGGCGAGCACCGCGTGGCCGTCACGCACGCCGTCGGCGCGGGCGAGGATGGCGGACCGTCGGTCGGCGGCATCGGTCGGCCGCAGCGCATGCCGGACGGCGAACAGCCCGGCTGCCGCGTCGACGTCGTTCGGCCGGCCCACCAGCAGGACCAGGTCGCCGTCGGCCGACCGCACTGCCGGAACCGCGGCCCGCATCCCCGGGACAGCGGCCCGCGCTGCCGGTGCAGCAGACCGCACGGCAGGGGCCGTGGGCCGGGCCGCCCGCCGGCCGGGCACGACGTCGGGGACGGTGGCCGGGCCTCCTGGCAGGGTGTCGGTGACGGCCTGGAGGCGCGGGTCGACGTCCGCTGGCCCGTCCGCTTCCGGCGGGGCGCGCGTCGGGCGCGGGGCGCTCCCCGTGATCCCGTCCGCCACGAAGCCGTCGAGCACCGACGCGAACGCGTCGGCACGCGTGGCCCGGGTGCCGTCACCGCCCGCGATGCGGGCCTCGGCAGCCTCGGCGTCGGCGAGCAGCGCCGCGATGCCGATCCGCTGGACGGGTGAGTCGGCGATCACGACGCGGGCGGTCGGGGTCTCCCCCGGTTCCGGCACCTCGACGGTCGCCTCGACGTGGGCCTTGCGGAACAGCCCGCCGATGCCCGGCGTGGTGACCCGCTCGGCGGCGACGATCCGTGCACCCGCGCCGAACTCGGTCCGGACGGCGTCGCGGACCTCGTCGAGCGTTGCGCCGTTACGCTGCAATCGGGTCGGCGGCACGGACCACTCCCACGGTCTCGATGGTGGAGCCCGCGGCGGTGGCTTCCTGGTACGACAGCACCGGGAGCCCGTTCGACTGGGCGGCGACCATGCGGTGCACGGCCGGACGGAGCTGCGGCGCGCAGACGAGGACGGCGGACAGGCCCTGGTCCTCCACGCTGCGCACGGCGTCGCGGACGGAGCCCAGGACCTGCTCGATGCGGTGCGCGTCGAGGACGATCTGGCTGCCCTGTTCCGAGGGTCGCAGCCCCTCGAGCATCGACTGCTCGAGCAGCGGGTCGATCATGATGACGCGCAGGGTGCCCTGGTCGGTGTGGCGGGCGGCGAGGGCGGGTCCGAGTGCGGCGCGGGCAGCCTCGACCAGGCCCTCGGGGTCGGTCGAGGCCTTGGCGCGCAGGGTCAGCGCCTCGCAGATCCGGCCGAGGTCGTTGATCGGCACGCGTTCGGCGAGCAGGCCCTGCAGCACGCGCTGGAGTTCGGCCATCGAGAGCATGCCCGGCACGAGTTCCTCGACCGCGGCGGGGTTGACCTGCTTGACGCCCTCGGTCAGGACCTTGACGTCCTCGCGGGTGAGCAGGCGGGCGGCGTTGTCGCCGATGACGGCCTGCAGGTGCGTGACGAGCACGGACACCCGGTCGATCACGGTGGCGCCGGTCATCTCGGCGGCGTGCCGGAGTTCGGCGGGCACCCACTTGCCCGTCAGGCCGAACACGGGCTCGACCGTCGAGGTTCCCGGCAGCCCGTCGAGGTGGTCGCCGAGGGCCAGGACGCTGCGGGCCGGGGCGGTGCCGCGGCCGGCCTCGACGCCGGCGATCCGGATGGCGTAGGTCGAGGGCGGCAGGTCGATGCTGTCGCGGGTGCGGACCGGCGGCACGACGATGCCCATGTCGACGGCGATCTTCCGCCGCAGGGCGCGGACGCGGCCGAGGAGGTCGTCGGAGGCGCCGGACACCATGTCGACCAGATCGGGCGCCAGCAGGATCTCGAGGGCGTGCACGCGCATCTGCTCGATGAGGTCCTCGGGGGTGTCGCCGGAGGGAGCGGCGGCCTCGAGGGCCTGCTGCTCGGCGGCGGCCGACTCGGCGTTCGCGGCGTTCCGGCCGATGCGCCACGCGGTGAACAGCAGGGTCGCACCGACGAGCAGGAAGGGCAGGATCGGCATGCCGGGGATGAACCCCATCGCGATGGCGGCGACGCCGGCGATCATCAGGGCGTTGCGCGACTGCGACAGCTGGGTGGCGGCCGAGGCACCCATCTCGGACTCCGCGCCGGAGCGCGTGACGATCATGCCGGTGGAGACCGCCATGAGCAGGGCCGGGATCTGCGTGACGAGGCCGTCGCCGATCGTCAGGATGCCGTACTTCGACAGGGCGTCGGTGGCGGAGAGCCCGTTCTGCAGCATGCCGATCGCGATGCCACCGACCAGGTTGATGATGATGATGAGGATGCCGGCGATCGCGTCGCCCTTGACGAACTTCGAGGCGCCGTCCATCGCGCCGTAGAAGTCGGCCTCGGCGGAGACCGCGGCGCGGCGGTCCTTCGCCTGCTGGTCGGTGATGAGCCCCGCGTTCAGGTCGGCGTCGATCGCCATCTGCTTGCCGGGCATGGCGTCGAGGGTGAACCGTGCCCCGACCTCGGCGACGCGCTCGGCACCCTTCGTCACGACGACGAACTGGATGACGATGAGGATCAGGAAGATCACCGCGCCGATGATGATCGACCCGGAAACGGCCACGTGGCCGAACGCCTGGATGACGTCGCCGGCGAAGCCCTCGCCGAGCACGAGCCGGGTCGACGCCACGTTCAGGCCGAGGCGGAACAGCGTCGCGACGAGCAGCAGCGACGGGAACACCGAGAAGTCGAGCGGCTTCTTCACGAACAGCGTCGTGAGCAGGATCACCAGCGCCAGCAGGATGTTGCAGATGATCAGGAAGTCGAGCAGGAACGACGGCACCGGCAGGATCAGCAGCAGGATGATGCCGACGATGAACACCGGGACGACGAGCTTCGGCAGGTCCTTGCGGTTCATGCGGGGAGTCCTTCGGTCGGGGTCTCGGCGATGCGCGGTGCGCGGAGCTTGCGGGGGCGGAGGTCACCGGTCAGCGTGGCCGGGTCGATGACGCTCGCGACCTCGTCGGGCGTGGTCGGCCTCGGCGGTGCGTGGGTGCCGGCCGCTGCGCCGCGGGCCTTCAGGGCCATCACGAACGACAGCACCCGGGCGACCGGCGTGTACAGGTCGACGGGGATCTCGTGCCCGAGCTCGCACGCGGCGTGCAGTGCGCGGGTGAGCGGGACGTCGCGCACGATCGGCACACGGTCCTCCTCCGCCCGGGCACGGATGACGTCGGCGACGGGCCCGGCGCCCTTCGCGACCACCCGCGGTGCGGCCTTGCCCGGCTCGTACTTGAGCGCGACGGCGTAGTGGGTCGGGTTCGTCATGACGACGTCCGCGGTGCCGACCGCCTGGATCATCCGGTTGCGGCTCATCGCGAGCTGGCGGGAGCGGCGCTGGCCCTTGACGAGCGGGTCGCCGTCGCTCTTCTTCTGCTCGTCCTTGACCTCGCGCTTGGTCATCATGGTGCGCTTGCGGTTGCGGCGGATGACCACGAGCACGTCGATCGCGGCGAGGACGAGCCCGGCGGCGATCGCGGCGCGGAGCAGGGTGCCCGCGCCGTCCGCTGCTGCCTCGAGCACGGCGGACAAGGGCAGCGAGCCGCTCGTCATGAGCACGGGCATCAGGCCCTGCACGGCGAACCAGAGCACGAGCCCGACGACCGTGGTCTTCAGCAGCGCCTTCGCCCCGTTCCAGAGCGCCTGGACGCCGAACACCCGCTTCAGGCCGGCGATGGGGTCGAAGTGCGAGGCCTCGGGCGCGAGCTTCCGGACGTGCACCCCGCCCTGCGCGACGGCGGCGGCGGTGACGGCGACGAGCACCACCGCGAGCATCGGGCCGAGGGTCGCGCCGACGCTCGCCATCGCGTCGCCGAACACGTGGTTCATGGTGCCGATGGTCGGGTTCGCGATGACGGACTGCACGGCGACGAGCTGTGCCGTGCCCGCGGCTGCCGCGTTGCCGATCATCGACGGCACCATGAGTGCGACGACGGCGATGCCGATCCACGCGCCGAGGTCCTGTGAGCGGCCGAGCTGGCCCTTCCGGTGGACCTCCTGCATGCGCTTCTGGGTGGCCTTCTCGGACTTCTCACCACTGTCGGACACGGCGCCTCAGCCCCGTCCCGTGATCGCCTGGACGGCGTCGCCGGTCAGCGACGACACCACCGAGGGCAGGGCCATGAAGAGCGCTCCGGCGAACAGGACGGTCAGCCCGATCTTGATCGGGAACCCCATCTGGAACGCGTTGAGGGCCGGTGCGACGCGGGTGAGCAGGCCGAGGCCGACGTCCGCCAGGAACAGCACGACCACCAGCGGTCCAGCGATCTGCAGCGTCGCCAGGAACATCTGCGACATCGCCGCCACGAGCAGGTGGGCCAGACCGTCGACCGCGAACGTGCCGGTCAGGGGCACGGCGTCGAAGGACCGCACGAGTCCGCCGACGATGAGCTGGTACCCGCCCGAGGTGAACAGGAGCGCGAGCGCCGCCATCTGGAACAGCCGGGTGAACTGGGCGCCGTTGACCTGCGACTGCGGGTCGAACGCCTGCGCGAGCGTGAACCCGCCGAACAGGTCGATCAGCGCACCGGCCGACTGCACCGCGGCGAACACCAGGAACACGAGGAAGCCGAGCGACAACCCGACGACGAGCTGGGTGAGCAGGGCGAGCAGGAACGGCCCGGTGTCGAGCGACTCGTAGCCGACGGCGACGCGCGGGGCGACGC
The DNA here is from genome assembly GCF_044909335.1 of Curtobacterium sp. AB7. Taxonomy (NCBI): domain Bacteria; kingdom Bacillati; phylum Actinomycetota; class Actinomycetes; order Micrococcales; family Microbacteriaceae; genus Curtobacterium; species Curtobacterium sp. AB7. The sequence continues at coordinate 130,129 of NZ_JBIYED010000007.1, forward strand.
CGATCGCCAGGCCGAGCCCGAGGATCACCTTCACGGTGCCGGGGAACGCGCGGTACGAGAACGGCGGCGCGATGACGAAGAACGCCACGAGCCGGACGCCGGCGAGCATGGTCGCCTCCAGACGGTCGGCGTCGATGCTGAGCTCCATCAGCCGCTGCCGAGCATCTTCGGGATCATGTCGAAGGCGACGTGCGTGAACGCCACCATCTCCGAGATCATCCAGTTGCCGCAGATCACCAGGGCGATCGCGACGGCGACGGCCTTCGGCACGAACGAGAGCGTGACCTCCTGGATCTGGGTCACGGACTGGAACAGCGAGATCGCGAACCCGACGACGAGCGACGTCACGAGCACCGGAGCGGCGAGCTTGCCCGCGACCAGGAGCGCCTGGAGGACCAGGTCGATGACGGCCTGCTGGTTCATGCGTGCCCCCTAGACAACGTGGTAGCTCTCGATGAGCGACGTGATGATGAGGCCCCAGCCGTCGACCAGCACGAAGAGCAGGATCTTGAACGGCAGCGAGATCATGACCGGCGGGAGCATCATCATGCCCATCGACATGAGCGCCGCCGAGACGACGAGGTCGATCACCAGGAACGGGATGAAGATGACGAACCCGATGATGAACGCGCTGCGGAGCTCCGAGATGATGAACGCCGGGATCACCGTCGTCATCGGCACGTCGGCCATCGACTTCGGGTTGTCGAGCCCGGCGGCCCGCGTGATCAGGGCGACGTCCTCGTCGCGGGTCTGGTGGAGCATGAAGGTCCGCAAGGGCTTCGTGCCGATCTCGACGGCCTGGTCGAAGTCGAGGTGGCCGGCCAGGTAGGGCTGCAGGGCGTCGTCGTTGATGTGCCCGAGCACCGGCGCCATCACGAACAGCGACAGGAACAGTGCCAGGCCCGCGATCACCTGGTTCGGCGGGATCGACTGCAGGCCCAGGGCGTTCCGGGTCATCGCCAGGACGACGAAGATCTTCGTGAACGACGTCATCATGAGCATGAGCGCCGGGGCGACGCTGAGCAGCGTGATGCCGATGAGCGTCACGACGGCCGACGACGGGGTGCCGTCCGGGCCGTTCACGCTGACGCTGAAGTCGCCGGTCGCGGGAGCGGTCGGCGTGGCGGGGGCGGTCGGTTCGACGACGCCGGCGGCGTGGGCACCGGTCGCGGTGAGCATGAGGAAGCCGGCGACGACCGCCAGCCCGAGCAGGACGAGGGCCAGGACACGTGCCGAGCGGACGGCGGTCACCCGGCCCGCCGGTTCCGCAGTGCGGCGGCCGCCTGCCGCCAGGTGTCGACCGACAGGATCGAGCCCTGCAGCTGCTGCGCGGTCGGCAGCGGGGTGCGCTGCGGACGGCGGTTGCGTGGGCGCATCGGCAGCGGCGTCGCCGCGTCGGCCGGGAGGTGGGCCCCACCAGCCGGTTCCGGATCGACGCGCCCGCGGCGCTCCGGCCGTGCCTGGAGGGACGTGGGGGCGTCCGCCTGCAGCGCGAGTTCCTGACCGAACACGTCGGCCGACGGGGCGGGACGCACGGGCAGCTGCACGGGTCCGGTCACGATGGTGAGCTCCGGAGCGGGCGCCTGCCCGCTGGTGAGCAGGCTGACGCCCTGCTCGGAGACCCCGAGCACCAGGCGCTCACCCTCGACGTCGACCACCACGACGCTCGCCTTGCCGCCGAGGCCCTGGCGACCGACGACCTCGACGGTCGCCGCACGGCGCCCGGAGGTCTTGCCCGCGAAGCGCTTCTTGCTGGCACGGTGCAACACCCACATGAGGACGAGCACGACGCCGAGCGACAGCGCGACGCGGAGGGTGACGAGGAGGGTGTCCACGCGCAGGCTCAGAGGGATTCGGCGACGTCGAGGATGCGGGTGATCCGGACGGCGTAGTCCTGGTCGACGACGACGACCTCGCCGTGCGCGATCAGGCGGCCGTTCAGCAGGACGTCGGCGGGAGCACCGGCACTGCGGTCGAGTTCGACGACCGCGCCGGGCTCCATGCCGAGCACGTCGCGGACCGACATGCGGGTGCGGCCGATCTCGACGGTCAGGGTCATCTCGACGTTGTTGATGCGGCCGAGGTTGCCGGCGGGCACCCCGACGGGCGCGGCGGCCGAGACCGTGCCGTGCTCGCGCACCCGGATGCCGAACCAGCCGCTCGGGACACCACCGGCGGTCAGCTCGAACACCACCGTGTCGGGGTCGGCCAGCAGCGCGGCCGCCGACTCGCGGCTCGCCTCGCCGAGGACCCCGACGCCGAGCACCGACGCGGCGGCCTCGAGCGACGGACGCAGCACGTCGGTGACCGCGACGATCCCGTGGTCGGTACCGCCGGCAGCGATGACGGCCTCGAGGTCGGTGAGCACGAGGGCCAGGTCGGCCGACAGGCCGCCGACGAACGACGCGACCACGGCGTCGGTCGCCGCTTCGAGCACGACCGGGGTCGCGCCTCCCGGCAGCAGCAGCGCGCCCAGCGGGACGGCCGTCGGGAGCTGCGCCGCGAGCGACTCGGCCGCGGTGGTCTGGAGGGTGGTCGTTTCGGTCATCAGTGCTGCTCCGTGCTCGTGGTGGTGACGACGATGCCGGCGAGGCGCGAGCCGTTCGCGCCGACCGCGGCGGTGCCGACGGGTTCACCGTCGACCGCGATGGTGAGGGGGCGGTGCTGCGGGTGCGGCAGCGGCAGGACGTCGCCGACGGCGAGCCGGAGCACCTGCGTGGGCAGGACCGTCGCCGGTGCGAAGCGCAGGCTGACGCCGACGGGGACGCCCGCGAGTTGCGCGTCGAGCAGGGCCTGGGCGTCGGCGGGCGACACGTGGGCGGCGGCTTCGCCGAGCTGCGGCAGGACCGCCTCGGCCGGCAGCGCGAGCGTGCCGGGGGCGACGCGGTCGCCGACGCGGATCGAGAACGCCGCGACGATCATCAGGTCGCCCTTCTGGGCGGCCTGGGCGAACTGCGAGTTGAACTGGAAGCCACCCGCCGTGACGTCGTGCGCGAGCAACCCGCCGAACGAGTAGCGGAGGTCGTCGAGGGCGTCTTCGACGATCTTGCGCACGAGGGCCTGCTCGATGGGCGTGAAGGTGCGCTCCGGGGTCGGCAGCGGCTTCGAGGCGCCGAGGGCGTGCGAGACCCAGGTCAGCGCGGCGTCGAGCGGGACCTGCAGGACGCCCTTCGGGACGACGTCCGCGATCGGCAGCAGCACCATGCCGGTGAGCGCGGGAAGCGAGGCGGCGTACTCGTCGTACGTCACCATCTGCACCTGCTCGCAGGTGACCTGGCTGACGGCACGCACCTTCGCGGTGAGCTGCGTGCCCCACTGCCGAGCGAAGGTCTCGAACGCGAGCTCGAGGACCCGGGCGTGCTCGCGGGCGAGCGTCGACGGGCGCGCGAAGTCGTACACCTCGGGCGCTGGCAGGGTCTCGGTCACGGGTGCGTCTATCGGTCGCCTGTGCGGCACCCGTCAGTGCTGTACCCCGTACTGGGGATGAAGGGGTGTGTGGCCCCGTCGGTCGTCCGTCAGCCCTGGCGTGCCCCGTCCTGGGCCTTCGCCAGTGCCGGCATCAGCGCGCTGACGTCCTGGTCGGCGTTCGACAGCACCACGATGTCGACCCGTCGGTTCAGGGCGAGGTCCTGGTCCGTCCCGCCCTTCGCGAGCGGCCGGCTCGACCCGAAGCCGACGCTCTGCACGTGGTCGCCCGGCATGCCGCCACGCTCGACCAGGTCGCGCAGCACCCCCGTCGCCCGGGCCGCGCTGAGCTCCCAGTTGGTGGCGTACGGCGCCGTCGAGTTCCGCTGGTCGGCGTGCCCCTCGACGCTGACGTCGTGGTGGCTCGTCTTCAGGACCGGGGCGATCGCGTCCATGATCCGCCGTGCCTGGTCGGACAGGTCCGCGCTGTTCGTGCCGAAGTACGTCTCGCTGCCGACGAGCCGGACGATCAGCCCACGGGCGTCGACGGTGAACTGCACGTTCGCGGTCTGGCCGGCCTTCGCCAGGTTCTTCTCGATCGCGCTCTCGATCGCGGTGAGGTCGTCGAGTTCCTTCTTCGCGTCGGCCAGGTCCTGCTTCGTCGCGGTCACCGGCACGACGGTCGACGCGGGGTCGACGTTGGTGTCCTTCGTGCCGGACGACGCCGTCGAGTGGTCGGCCTGTGACTTGTCGGTCGAGTACCCGGAGCCGTCCTCGACCTGGTCCTTCGTGACGACCGTGCCGCTGGCGGTGTCGACCTTCTGCGACTTCACCTCGCCGAAGCCGGTGGCCAGGGAGTTCTTCAGCGCGATGTACTTCTCCTGGTCGACCGTCGACATGGCGAACAGCACCAGGAACATGCACATCAGCACCGTGATCATGTCCATGTAGGACGCCATCCAGCGCTCGTCGGGGTGCTCGGCCTCGTCGTGGCCCTTCTTCGCACGACCACGGCCGCGCCCTCGGGGGTTGGCGCTCATCGTCAGGCCGCCAGCTGCTGGTCGTCGGCGTCGTCGGTGGCGGCGCCCTTGCCGTTCTTGCCCTTCGCCTTCGCGGCGCCGTCGGCCCGGGCCGCCGGCGGCACCATCGCCTTCAGGCGTTCACCGAGCAGGCGGGGCTGGCTGCCGGCCTGGACCGCGAGCAGCCCCTCCATCAGGAGCGTCTGCCGGTCCGATTCGAGCTGCGCGAGCTTGCGGAGCTTGCCGCCGATCGGCAGCCACATGAAGTTCGCGGTGAGCAGGCCCCACAGGGTCGCCACGAACGCGCTCGCGATGAGGGGACCGAGCTCGTCGGGCTTGCCGAGGTTCGCGAGCACGTGGGTCAGGGACACCACGGTGCCGATGATGCCGACGGTCGGGGCGAAGCCGCCGAGCCCCATGAAGAACGCACTCGCGCTGCGCGTCGGAGCCGCGTTCGACTCGATCTCGTCCTCGAGCAGGATCCGCAGCTCGTCGCCGTCGGTGCCGTCCGCGATGTTCTGCAGCGCCTTCTTCATGAACGGGTCGTCGTGCTTGTCGGCCTCCTGCTCGAGGGCGAGCAGACCGTTCGACCGAGCCGTCTCCGCCAGGCCCACGACGTCGTCGATGACCGACTGCGGCGGTGTGACCTTCCCGGTGAACGCCTTCGGCACGGCCTTGAAGCTCGCGATGGCGTCCTTCAGCGTGGTGCTCGCGATGCCGCAGCCGATGGTGGCACCGAACACGAGCAGCATCGGCGCGGGCAGGAACAGCCCGGCGAGCTCGACGTGCTCCATCTCGACCATGCCGAACAGGGCGCCGAAGGCGAGCAAGATCCCGATGATCGTCGCGATGTCCACGTCAGCGACCCCCGTCCTGCGTGCGGAGGGGCGCGACCGCGGCCAGCGTCGGCTGGGGGCCGGTGGCGTTCCGCGCGTTCGGCAGGTCGGTGCCGTAGGCCATGCCGACGATGCGGGCACGGTACGCGGCGATCAGGTCGATGACGTCGGCCATGGACTCGCGGACGATGTACTTCGCCCCGTCGACCATGATGAGCGTCGTGTCCGGCGTCTCGTGGATGCGCTCCACGAGGTCGGGGTTGACAGCGAATGCGCTGCCGTTGAGTCGTGTGACGACGATCATGGCCCGTCCTGGTTCTCGATCGTCCCGCCGCCGTCCGTGGGGCGGGATGCTGCCCATCCGTGGGCCTGCACGGAGGTCTATCGGCGGACCACACCTGTTCGTTAGTTCATCTCAGATACGAGTTGTTGTGCCCCGATCGCTGGGAATTCGATGCACCGCCAACCCGTTTTTATCTCATGAGCGTGTTACGTTGACGGCATGTCCGACACCACCACCGTCGTCTCGCCGGCCACCCCGGCATCCGCCGCCCCGCTCCGCGAGGTCGGTGCCCTCATCCGGGGCGCACGCAAGGGCCGCAGCATGACCCAGGCGCAGCTCGCCGAACGCGTCGGCACCAGCCAGAGCGCGATCAACCGCATCGAACAGGGTGGGCAGAACCTGTCCCTCGAGATGCTCACCCGCATCAGCGACGCTCTCGACCAGCAGATCGTGTCGATCGGCGGCGCCCCGCAGCGTGCGCACCTGCGCGTGCAGGGCGGCCGGAAGCTCAGCGGGTCCATCGCCGTCAACTCGAGCAAGAACGCCGCCGTCGCGCTGCTCTGCGCCTCGCTGCTCAACCGCGGCGTCACCCGCCTGCACAAGGTCGCCCGGATCGTCGAGGTCGACCGGATCATCGACGTGCTCCGCAGCCTCGGCGCGAGCGTCACGTGGTCCGAGGACGGCGAGACCCTCGAGATCGTCGCCCCGTCCGACCTGCACCTCGACGCGATCGACGCCGACGCCGCCCGCCGCACCCGCAGCGTCCTGATGTTCCTCGGTCCGCTCAGCGGCCGGTACGAGTCCTTCCGACTCCCCTACGCCGGCGGCTGCGACCTCGGCACCCGCACGGTCGAGCCGCACCTCATCGCGCTGCGTCCCTTCGGCGTCGACGTCGAGGCGACCTCCGGCTGGTACGAGGTCGGCGTCGCGAACCAGGACGTCCCGACGAAGTCCGTCGTCCTCACCGAGCGCGGCGACACGGTGACCGAGAACGCGATCCTCGCCGCGGCCGCCCGCGACGGCGAGACCGTGATCCGCAACGCCAGCCCCAACTACATGGTGCAGGACCTCTGCTTCTTCCTCGAGCTGCTCGGGGTGCAGATCGAGGGCATCGGCACCACCACGCTCCGCATCACCGGCAAGAGCCGCATCGACGAGGTCGTGGACTACTGGCCGAGCGAGGACCCGGTCGAGGCGATGAGCCTGCTCACCGCCGGCATCGTCACCGACTCCACGCTCACCGTCACCCGGGCGCCGATCGAGTTCCTCGAGATCGAGCTCGCGACCCTGGCCGAGATGGGCTTGCGGTTCGACGTCACCGACGAGTACCCCGCCGCGAACGGCCGCACCCGCCTGGTCGACATCACCGTGCACCCGTCCGAGCTGCACGCCCCGATCGACAAGATCCACGCGATGCCGTTCCCCGGGCTGAACATCGACAACCTGCCGTTCTTCGTGGTCATCGCCGCGATGGCCGAGGGAACCACGCTCGTGCACGACTGGGTGTACGAGGGCCGGGCGATCCACCTGCTCGACCTGACCCGCCTCGGCGCGAGCGTCACCCTGCGCGACCCGCACCGCCTGGACGTCACGGGTCCGACGCACTTCTCGGGTGCCGAGATCAGCTGCCCGCCGGCCCTCCGCCCCGCGGTGGTCATCCTGCTGGCCATGCTCGCGGCGAAGGGCGAGAGCGTCCTGCGCAACGTGGGCATCATCGCCCGCGGTTACGAGCAGCTCCAGGAGCGCCTCAACTCCCTCGGCGCGTCCATCGAGACGTTCCACGACTGAGGCGACCGCCCACCCGCGTGACCCGACGGCCCGTCCCCGCAAGTGGGGACGGGCCGTCACCCGTTCTGCGCGGATCGACCCGGGCCTCCAGGCTGATGCGCAGGAGCGCTCCACCACGTACCCAGGCGACCGGTGCTGGATGGGGTGATGGCCACGAGATCGCTCTTGACCGTCCCCCTGTTCATCACGGTCGCGGCCGCCGCGGCGGCCTGGTTCGTCCTCGGCCCAGCCGCCGCCCTGGCGTTCGTCGCGCTCGCGCTCCTCGAGATCGCGATGGCCGCCGACTCGTCGGTGCCGATGGCCGGCATCGCAGGACGACTGCACTCCCCTGCCCGACGGCTGTTCCTGTCGCTCGGGATCGTCGCGGGCGTCCTCGCGATGCGGCTGCTCCTGCCGCCGGCGGCGGTCGCGGTCGGGGACGCGACCGACCCCGCGAGCTCCGTGCAGGAGGCCGTCTTCGCCCCCGGCTCGTTCTCGGCGCACCTCGCCGAGGTGCGCCCCGCCCTCGCCGCCTTCGGCGCCGCCTTCATCTGGCTCGTGTTCGCCGAGTACCTGTTCAACACCGACCGTGCGTCGCGAAGGTCCTGGCTGGGCCGCCTGGAGGCCCGGCTCGCCGCCGTCGCGCGTCCTCGCGTCTGGTCCCTGGTCACCGCTGCGACGGGGGTCGCCGTCACGGCCGTCCTCGTCGGCATCGACCGTGCGTGGTCGCCCGGAGCCCTCCTGCCGGTCGTGCTCGGCGGTGCAGCGGGCATCGCCGCGTACCTCGGGTCGAAGCGCGTCGCCGCGTGGGCGCTCGACGGGGTCGGCTCGGACACCGCGTCGATCGGGGTCGGCCGGGGCGCCTGGCGGATCCACGCCTACGCCTCCACCGTCGTGTTCGAGCGGGGGCTCGTGGTGTTCATGCTGTTCGAGATCCTGGACGGCGTGTACAGCCTGTCGGGGTCCGGGACCCTCGGCGCCGACGGCCTCGGAGCGCTCGAACAGGCGGCGGTCGCGGTGGCGGCGATCGGCGTCGGCGCCGTGTTCCTGGCGCGGTTGACCTCGCGGTTGGACGAGGCCGCGGGACTGAAGCGGCTGCGGTACCTGAAGGCCGGGGCGGCGTACGTGCTCGGGGTGCTCGCGGTGCTGCTGTGGGCGAGCCTGCTCGTGCCGATCCCCGGGGTCGTCGTCGCCTGGTTCGGCAGCGTGGTGATCGGTTCGGCGCTCGCGAGCTCGCTGCCGTGGCGGGCGTGGTGGCGTCGGCTGTCCCGGCGCCCACACCCCGTCTGATCACGCGCCTGGAAGGATCCACCGGAGATCGGCGTTGACTTGCGGGTCGGACGACGATCGGAGTGCACGTGCTGGGTCCTGAACTGGTGGTCGTCCTCGGCCTCGCCGTCGCACTGACGGCGGGGATCGCGGACCGGATCCGGGTTGCCCCTCCGGTGCTGCTGCTCGTCTTCGGCGCCGCTCTGGCCTTCGTGCCCGAGTTCGCGGACGTCGAGCTGCCGGCCGACGCGGTCCTGTTGTTGTTCCTGCCGGCGCTCCTGTACTGGGAGAGCCTGACGACGTCGCTCCGCGAGATCCGGAAGAACCTGCGTGGCATCGTCCTGATGGGAACCCTGCTCGTCGTCGCGACGGCGGGTGCCGTCGCCGTTCTGCTCCACCTGCTCGGGATGCCGTGGGGTCCGGCCTGGGTGCTCGGTGCCGCCGTGGCCCCGACCGACGCGACCGCCGTCGGGGTGCTCACGAAGATGCTGCCGCGCCGCAACGTCACCGTGCTGCGGGCGGAGAGCCTGGTCAACGACGGCACGACCCTCGTCGTCTACGGCATCGCGGTCGCCGTCACGGTCGGCACGCAGGAGCTCACCTTCTGGGGCGTGTCCGGCATGCTCGTCCTGTCCTACGTGGGCGGGGTCGCCGCAGGGCTCGCCGCTGCGTGGGTCGGGACGCTCGTGCTGCGCCGGGTCGACACCGTGGTGCTCGAGAACCTCGTCACGCTCCTCGTGCCGTTCGGCGCGTTCCTGGCGGCCGAGGCCATCGGCGCCTCCGGCGTGCTCGCCGTGGTGGCGGCGGGGATCGTCGTCAGCCAGGTCGGGCCGAAGCTCGACCGGGCCGAGACCCGGCAGCAGGTCCGCGCCTTCTGGTCGTTCCTGACGTTCCTGCTCAACGGCGCGCTGTTCGTCCTGGTCGGCATCGAGGCGATGGTCGCAGCCCGGGCGTTGACTCCGTCCGAGCTGCTCCGCGCCGTCGGCGTCGTCCTGGCCGTCGCGGTCGTGCTCGTCGTCGTCCGGTTCGCATTCCTCAACGCCGCGGGCGGCACCGTCTGGCTCGTCACCCGGCGCTCGGGAGGCGCGCCCCGCGAGGGCCACCGCGACCGGCTCGTGAGCGGCTTCGCCGGGTTCCGCGGCGCGGTCTCGCTGGCGATGGCCGTCGCCGTCCCCCGCGTGCTCGAGTCCGGAGCGGCCTTCCCGGACCGCGACCTCATCGTCTTCGTGACGGCCGGCGTGGTCGTCGTCACCATCGTCGGTCAGGCACTCGTGCTGCCCGCGGTCCTGCGGCGGGCCGCGCTGCCCGAGGACGAGTCGGTCGGTGAGGAACGTCGCTACGCCGAGCGGACCGCCATCGAGGAGGCGCTCGACGCCCTGCCACGGTTGGCGCGGTCGACCGGCGCCGACCAGGCCACCGTGGACCGGGTGCGCAAGGACTACGAGGCGCACCTCGACGTCATCCAGGCACGCGAGGAGGACGACGACGACCACCCGGCGGTGCAGCGGCACGACACCGCCGTCGCGCTCGAGCTCGCCCTGGTGCAGCACAAGGCCGCGACCCTGCTGCGGCTCCGCGACTCGGACGAGATCGACGACCTCGTGCTGCGCCAGGTCCGAGCGGGCTACGACGCGGAAGAGGCGCGACTCGACGGCATCACCCCTGCGTGACGTCAGCCGGTCTCCCCGTCGGCACGACGGGGTGGGGGTGACGACCATCGTACGGGAGGCCCGGTGCCAGCTGGCACCGGGCCTCCCGTCCGGCGGTCTAGGAGTCTTCAGGCGCCGCAGCATCGGACGCGAGCGCTTTCCGGCGCTGCGCGACCTGGACCGCGATCGCGACCGGGATCGCGGCGAGGGCGACCGCCCGCAGCCACGGGCGGTCGAACGCGTGCCGGGTGGCATGGTCCAGCGACACCGGACCGGGGCCGCCGAGCGCGAACATCGCCGCCGAGAAGCCGAGGAACGCCGGGAACTCGAAGCCGCCGTCCGCGTTGAAGAAGCCGTTCGGCGTGTGCACGCTCGACGCGACGCCCATGGTCGTCGCGGCGCCCGCACCGGCGATCGGGGTGGCGAGCCCGAGTGCCAGGGCGGCGCCCGACCCGGCCTCGCCGATGCCGGCCAGCACGGCGCTCCGCTTGGCGGGGCGGAACCCCATGGCGTGCATGCCCTGCGCCGTGCCCTCGATGCCCCCGCCGCCGAAGGCGCCGAAGAGCTTCTGGGACCCGTGCGAGACGAGGACGGCGCCGAGTGCGATGCGGAGCAGGGTCTTGGCGGTGACCGATGCGGTGCTGGTGGTGTGCGAGCTCATGCGTTCTCCCGATCGTCCGTGGTGGTGGTCCGGGCGACGGTACGCCGGCACGGCTGCGGTGTCCTCGGGCTGGTCATCGATCGCGCAGCATCCGTGCCCCAGAGCAGCACCAGGATCGAGATCGAGATGAGCAGGCCGATGACCGGATCGGCGAGCGGGAAGCCGAGCATGACGCCGACCGCACTGAGGACCACTGCACCACCGTCAGCAGGAGGCCGATCACCTCACGACGAGGTCTCCTCGTCGACAGCGGATGCCGCCGCCGACGGCGGGCGGAGCACGGTCGGCGCTGCGTCGTGGGTCGCGAGGAGGCGGGGGTCGCCGACGCGTCGAAGCGGTGACGCGACCACCCAGACGACGGTGAGCAGTGTGCCTGCGCAGCCGAGCGCGATGCCGGCACGGGTGCCGACCGACTCGCCGACGATGCCGCCGACTGCGGCGCCGATCGCGATGACGCCGTAGGAGAGCCACCGCATGGTCGCGTTCACGCGGCCGAGCAGGTGATCCGGCGTGCGCAGCTGTCGGAGGGTGAGCGCGACGACGCTCGACAGCGAGGTGCCCGCGCCGTTGACCGCGAACACCGTGACGAGGACCGCGATGAGGACCGGGACCGGCCAGGACGCATCGGCCACTGGCAGGGCGGCGAGGGCGACGCACTCGACCGCAGCGCAGGCGACCATCACGGGGCCACCACCGAACCGGCGAACACTCGACGGGGCGGCTGCTGCCCCCAGGACGGCCCCGATCGCTCCGAGGCTGAACACCAGGCCGAGCTGGCCGGCGGTCAGGTTGAGTTCCCGGACGGCGTGGACGGTGAACAGGACCATCACCCACTGCGCGAAGAGGTTGTAGATGCCCGCGAACCCCACCAAGGAGACGAGGTACCGGTCGCGTCCGACGAACCGGAGACCGTCACCGAGGTCCCGGAGGGCGCTCCGTCCGGACCGCTCGGGCACACGCTCGGTGGCGGCGATGCCGAGCAAGGAGAATGCTGAGACCAGGTAGGTCACGGCATGGGCGAGGAGCGCCCACGGGGCGGACAACGCCTGGATGAGGAATCCACCGAGACCGGGGCCGCCGACCTCGGCCGCCGACGCCGTCGCCTGCAGCCGCCCGTTCGCGCGCTCGAGGTGCTCCCGGCCGACCACCGTCGGGAGGAAGGACTGGTACCCCACCTCGAACGCCACGGTGAACGCACCGAGCAGGCAGACCAGGAGCACGAGGACCGGCAGCGTGAGTGCGCCGGAGAACGCGAGGACGACGACTCCGACGGTGAGGACGGCGCGGGCGAAGTCCGACGCGATCAGGATCGGCCGTCGTCGGCAGCGATCGACCAGCACACCGAGCGGAAGCGCGAGGACCAGGAACGGTACCCATCGGGCCGCACCGAGCAGTCCGACGTCGCTCGCGGAAGCATGCAGTACGAGCACGGCCAGCAGCGGCACCGCGAGTTCGCTGATCTGGCCGCCCACCGCCGATGCGCCCTGTGCGGTCCAGAACCGGGCGAAGTCCGCCCCGAGGCGCGGAGGCCGGTACCGCCTGGTGCTAATGGCTTCATAGTCCTTCACGCATTAGACAGTGACAGGCTCGATCTAATGGCGCAACCTGAAATCAGGCATTAGCCTGGACGCATGGTTGCGGCAGGCACGACGACGACGTTCCCCGAGGTGGGCGGTCACGCGGGCTTCGACCTCGTCGACACGGTCCACTGGCGTCTCGACGACCGCCGCGCGATCGACACGCTCGCGTCGTACGACGACGTCGTGCGGTGGTGCAGCCAGACGGGCGTCGTGCCGGAGGGCACCCGCGAACTCCTGGACATGGCGTCGGGAGCGCCGCAGACGGCAGCACGCGAACACACGGCCGTCATCGCGTTGCGCGAGGCCATCTACGAGGCTGTGTTCGAGTCGTCCGAATCGGCCGTCGAGCTGATCGCTCGGGAGTACGTCGACGCACTCACGAGGTCCGTGCTCGATCACGACCCCGCCGGGCCCTCATGGTCGTGGCGGGTCCCGAGTGACCTGACCGGACCGCGCGCTGCGATCGCCGTGCTCGCACACGAACTGATCACCTCGGACCTCGGCGCCGCTCGGCAGTGCGGGGACGACGCCTGCGGGTGGGTCTACCTCGACACGTCGCCTCGCCACAACCGGATCTGGTGCACCGCCGCGGGCTGCGGGAACCGGAACCGGGTCGCACGGCACCAGGCCAGGAAGCACCCGTGAGGTGGCCGTCACCGACGGCGGCCACACGGGTCACTCGACGGAGAGGAACCGCAGGACGGCGAGCACGCGTCGGTGGTCCGCCGTGGTCGCTTCGAGCCCGAGCTTCGCGAAGACGGCCGTGACGTGCTTCTCGACGGTCCCGCCTGACAGGAACAGCGTCTCGGCGATCGCCGCGTTCGACCGTCCCTCGGCCATGAGCCGCAGGACGTCGGTCTCGCGCGCGGTGAGCCGGTCGAGCCGGTCCCGGAGCGGCCGCGGAGCCTGCACCAACGCGGCAGCGACCTCGGGGTCGAGCACGACGTTGCCGGCCGCGACCTGCTGCAACGACTCGATGAAGGTCGCGACCTCGGCGACCCGGTCCTTCAGCAGGTAGCCGACACCGACGGTCGCGACGTCGAGCAGGGTCCGCGCCCACCGCACCTCGGCGTACTGCGAGAACAGCAACACGCCGACCTCGGGCCGCGCTGTCTTGAGGGCCACGGCGGCCCGGACGCCCTCGTCGGTGTGGGTCGGCGGCATCCGGATGTCCATCACGACGACGTCGACGTGCTCGGACGCGAGCGCGGGGAGGACGGCCGCGCCGTCACCGACGGCAGCGACGATCTCGTGACCGCGCCCCTGCAACAACGACGCCAGTCCCTCGCGGACGATCGTGTTGTCGTCGGCGATGACGATCCTCACGTGGTCGTCCCGGAGGGCATCGCCATCCGGATGGTGGTGGGTCCGCCGGTCGGGCTCTGGACCGCGAGCGTGCCGTCGACCGCTCGGAGGCGTTCGAGCAGTCCGGCGAGACCGGTTCCCTGCCCGTCCGGAAGCGGCAACGAGACGTGGGCGCCGCCCGCGCCGTCGTCGGCCACCGTGACGACGAGTTCGGGCCCCGCCAACGCCACGTCGACCGTGGCCACGGTGGCTCCCGCGTGCTTCGACACGTTCGTGAGCAGCTCGAGGACCCCGAAGTAGGCGATGCCCTCGACGACCGGCGACGGGCGGACGGGCAGGTCCACGTGCAGCGTCACGGGGAACGGGGCGCGGGAGCACGCCGACGCGAGTCCGGCTTCGAGCCCCTCGTCGAGAACGGGCGGGTGGATCCCCCGAGCCAGCGCACGCAACTCGACGAGTGCTTCCTTCGTCGAGGTATGTGCCTGGGCGACGAGCGCCTCAACTCCAGACCCGTCGGCGTCCTGATTGCTCTGGAGTCGGTCACGGGCGTCGCCGAGGGTCATCGCCAGGCCGACCAGACGCGCCTGCGTGCCGTCGTGCAGCTCTCGCTCGATGCGGCGCAGCGTGCTGTCCGCATCCACCACGGCGGCGTCCCGGGACGCGGTGACCTCGGCGAGGCGCCGCTGCCGGAGGTCGGCGCCGAGCATCGAACGGATGACCGCGCGCTGCAGGGACCCGAGGCCGTGGTTGACGGCGGGCCAGACCGCGACGAGCACGACCAGGCCGACCGCGGCGAACGCGATCTGGAGCGGGACGGTGTCGACGAACACCCCGAGGAACTGCGCACCACGGTGCCGCAGCCCGTCCGAACCGGTCTGCTCCGGCAAGAAGCGGCCCCAGATGCTGTGGGACAGTGCGCCGAGCGCCGACACGAGCACCGCGACCGAGACAGCGAAGGATGCCGTCGTGACGACGAAGCCGACCAGCAGGTACGCGAACGCCCGCCACGTCGAGCCGTCCGTCAGCCGGGTGGTCGCCCATGCCAGGGGGCCGCCTCGACGCGGACGGATCGTCGGCGCGACGACCTCCTGTCCCAGCAGCGCAGCGGACATCCGCCGGGTGACCGCCGCGAACCACGCGGAACCGCCGACGAGGAACGCCGTGACGACCAGGCCGAACCACGTGACCGCGGACGGGACCCCGACAGAGATCGCCAGGGCGAACCACGTCACCGCCCCGATCGCGATCGGCAGGTGCGCGGCATGGAACGCGAACTGCCGCCAGGTCGCTACGGCGAACAGTCCGGAGACGAACCGGAACCGGGGAACGGCGGTGAGTTGCGGGATCAGGGCGGTGGTGCGGGACATGTGACCTCTTCGTGTGGACCGGGAGTGTGGTGCGCTGGTCCCAGCCTCGGGGGACGCAGGCGTTCGCGGGACCGGGCAAGCCCTCCGACTGCTGGGGGGAAACCCGAACAGTGGGCGCCGCCGTACTCAGTCGGCGTGTTCGGGTGGCCAGACCACGGAGAAGTACTCGAACACGATCTCGTCGAGCTCCGACCAGGCCACACCCCGAGCAGCGCAGGTGCGCTCCCAGTACCGCTGGTGCTCGCGTCGCCAGCTCTCCAGGGAACGATCGTCTTCGCCCTCCGCGACGGCGAAGGCCGCATCGGCACTGTCGAACGGACCGACCCGCAACGCGGTGCTCCGGATGATGATCCGAGGTGCGCCCGAGCTGTCGCACGCGATCCAGTGCGACCCGATCCGGGGCAACGGGTCGCCTCGGTGCGCGAACTCGGAGACGAGCTCGGCGGTTGCGCGCTTCCCACCGGACAGGACGATCTGCAGCAGCTCGTCAGCGAGCCGGGCAGTGTCACCGAAGTGCTCCACCGTGTGGTCGCGGTCCTCGGCAGCCTGCGGACGGGTCGCCGTGTACTCCGCCCACATCGTGGTCGCGGCGTCGAGGTCCGGCGGTGCGACCGGGACCACGTCGTGAAGGTCACTCATGAGCATCATCGTGGCAGACGCGGCGCCGGGAACGAGCCCCGCGGCCGGTCAGTCTCCGTCGAGCATGCTCGTGGCCTCGTCGCCGGTGGGTCCCACCCGCGGCCTCGCGCTGTTCGCCAGGAGATCGGCAGCGAACGCCGCGATCTCGTCGGCGATCGTGCCCGGGACCTGCCAGGCGGTGAAGTGCGCGCCGTGGTCGAGGTGCGTTCTGCGCATGGCGGACAGGACGCCGGTGCTCGGGTTGGACGACGACGTGAACGTGCTGCTCGGCATCCGTGTCGCGCTCGAGACCGACGAGCACCGGACGGTCACGGCTGAGGGCGGCCGGGCACGGTTGGCCGCGGTGGTGCGCGAGGACCCGGACGCCGTGGTGCTCGACTCGCGATGACGTTCGCTTCGCCGAACAGCTCGACCTCGCCGAGAAGACCGTGAAGAACCGCGTCTCCGGCTTGCTCGCGATGTTCGGGATGGAAGGACGGGCCCAGGCCGCGGTCTCCCGAACCACCGACCGCCCGACGGGTCCGGGCGGTCGGTGGCCGAGGGAAGCGCGCCTACCGCTTCAGGTTCGTCAGCTCCTGCAACACCTCGTCCGAGGTCGTGATGATGCGCGCGTTCGCCTGGAACCCGCGCTGCGCCACGATCAGGTTCGTGAACTCCTGCGACAGGTCGACGTTCGACATCTCGAGCGTTCCGGAGGCGAGCGAGCCGACGCCCGCCGATCCGGGGGTGCCCACCGAGGCCTGGCCCGAGTTCGCGGTCGCCCGGTAGCCCGAGGCACCGGTCTTCTCGAGACCGGCGGGGTTCGCGAAGGTCGCCAGGGCGATCCGTCCGAGGGCCAGCGAGGCGCCGTTCGAGAACGACCCGGTGACGGTGCCGTCCTTCGAGATCGAGTAGCCCTGCAGGGAGCCGGCCTCGTGGCCGTTCTGCGACGAGATCGACGCGGTGTTGAGCGACGCGAAGCCGGACAGCTGGGTCATGTCGACGGTGATCCCACCGACCGCCAGGGTGGAACCGGACGCGATCGATCCGTCGGTCTTGAAGGTGATCGTGCCGGTGGCGGAGGTCCCCTGACCGTTCGACGCCGAGACGTTCCACCCGGTGGTCGTGCGGGTGTAGGCGAGCGACATGGTGTGCTTCGTGCCGTACTGGTCGTACACGGTGGCGTCACGGTTGAGCGTCTCGCCCACGGCCGTGTCCGACGGCAGGTTGCCGCTGACGGTGGCCGAGGTGGTCGACGTGGCCGGTGCCGCGGCGTCGAGGGGCAGACGGATGTCGGTCAGCTGGCCGCCGTCGTTGACGACGCCGTTCGTCGCCGAGTACCCCTGCACGATCTTGCCGTCGGCGGTGACCAGACGGCCGTTCGCGTCGAAGTCGAAGGCCCCCGCACGGCTGTACACGGTGTCGTTGCCGAGGCGCGTGACGAAGAACCCGTCGCCCGAGATCATCAGGTCGGTGGCCTTGCCGGTGGCCTGGGCCGAGCCCTGCGCGAAGTTCGTCGACACACCGGCGACCTGGACGCCGAGGCCGATCTGCGCGGGGTTCGTCCCACCGATGCCGGACTGCGGTCCGCCGGCACCCTGGGTCATCTGCGACAGGGTGTCCTGGAAGACGGTGGTCGACGACTTGAAGCCGACGGTGTTGACGTTGGCGATGTTGTTGCCGGTGACGTCGAGCATCTGCTGGTGCGAGCGGAGGCCGGAGATCCCGGAGTAGAGCGAGCGGAGCATGGTGCGTCCTTTCGGAGAGGCAGGAAGAGCAGGAAGAAGAAGCGGAAGAAGAACGGTCAGGAAGCCGGTGCGGTGGTGGTGATGCCGGAGATCACGTCGAGAGCGACCTCCTTCCCGTTCACGGTGACCGTGGGCACGCTGTTCGCGTAGGACACGGCCGAGGCGGTCCCGGTGACGGCGGTGCCGGTCGCGGCGTCGGTGTAGCTGACCTGCTTGCCGACGAGGTTGGCGGCGGCGATGCGCATCTGGAGCGAGAAGTTCTCGTTCCCCGTCGTGGTCTGGTTCGTGATCTGCTCCATCATCGCGAGCTGCGTCTGCTGGCTGATCATCTGGTTGGTGTCCATCGGCGACGACGGGTCCTGGTTCTGCAGCTGCGTGACGAGCAGCTTCATGAACACCTCGGAGTCCATCGTCTGGGACTTCTTCGCGGTCGAGCTCGCGGCGAGGGCCGCGGCCTGGGCAGCCTGGTCCACGCTGCCGGTGATGCCGTCGATGGGCATGGTCTGGTTCCTGTTCGTGAGCCGGTCAGGCGAGGACGTCGAGTCCCGCGGTGCGGATGGTGGAGGTGGTGGCTGCGGAAGCTGGCTGCGCGGCGGACGGGCGCCGCGCCTCCAGGCCGGTGTCGGCACGCAGACGGCCGTCGGCCGGTCGCTGGTCGCGACCCGCCGACGTACCCGGGTGGTTCTGCGAGGACAGGTCGAGCGTGGTGCTCAGCCCGCTGCCGGCGGCGTCGCGCCGCAGGTCCGGCAGCACCTGGCGGACCGCGTCGCGGCCCGCTTCGGACGCCGCGAACAGCTCGACGTGCATGCCGTGTGCCGTCACGTGCGCACGGACCGTGACCGGTCCGAGGCTGTCCGGCACGACCTGCACCGTGACGACGTGTTCCCCGGGTCCGGCCTGCGCGAGCGAGAACACCGGTCGCGCGAGCTGCTGCCCGAGGGGTGCGGGCGTGGACGTCGGTGCCGCGGCGGCCGTGGCCGGGGCGGGCGCAGCGGTCGGCGTGGTGGGCAGGACGAAGGGCGTCTCGCCGCCGCGCCTGGTGGTGACTGCCGGGAGGCCCGGATCACCCGCCGTCGAGCCCTGCTGGTCCGTCCCGTGGCCGGTCTGCCCACCCCGTGCGGCGGTCGCCGCTGCCACCGTCACGACGCTCGGGGTCGCGGTCGCGGAACCGTCGGTGGTCTGGGGGGTCTGGGTTGCCGAGCTGGTCGGCTGGAGAGTCACGGCGGCAGCAGCAGCAGTGGCAGCAGGCGCGCTGCTCGTGCTCGTACTCGAGACTCCGACGGTGCCGGTGCCGGTGCCGGTCGTCGCGCCGGACGGGGTGCCGGGCCTCGGGACGTCGGACGCCGGTGACGGTGCGGGGCCGTCCGCGGGGACTGCGGTGGTCGTGCCCGATGCCGGTACGGCGGCGGACGCCGTGGTGCTGGCCGACGGCGCCGTGGTGGCAGCCAGCGGGAGCGCGGCCGCTGTGGCAGCGGCAGCTCCGATGGTGGCGGCGGGGGCGGCTGCAGGCGTCGTCGGCGCGATCGTCGTCGGAGTGGTCATCTCCGGGGCCGGGGCCGGGGCCGGGGCCGCCGTCGTCGCGGTGACGCCCCGCGCCGTCGACTCGGACGCGGTCGCCGTCACCGTCACCGGTGTGACCGTCTCGGCAGGGGTCGTCACCGCGACCGGGGGCGTCGGGACCGGGGCGGGCACCGTCCCTGCGAGCGGGAGCGTGAGCGCCTGAGCCTCCCCGGCGGCAGCGGACGAGCCGTCAGCGGCAGCCGACACGTCCGTCCCCGCGGTGGCCGTGGTGGCGTTCGGCGGCGTGGTCGAACCGGTGTCCTCGGCTGCGCGGGAGTCGTCCCGGCGCGCCGGTGCGCGCTCGCCCGCGCGGCGATCGGTCGCGGCGGCCGCGGCCAGGGCGGCGTCGAACGAGCCGGGCCCGGCAGGGTCGGAGGCCGAACGGGTCGGGGCAGCGGCGGCCGTCGGAGTCGGCGCAGGCTGGGTGGCGATGGTCAGGCTCATGCGGCGCTCCCGGACTGCATCATGGACAGCAGCGCAGCGGTCTGCAGGTCGGTGGCACTGCTCGCGGCCGTCGTCGCGGTCGTCGCCGTCGCGGCGGACGCCTGCGCGGGCACGATGCGGCGGATGGTGGCGATGTCGGCGTCCGAGTACCAGTTGTCGACGATGCGGACGTCCTTGCCGGGGCGCGGCGCGTGCAGTACCTTGCCGTCGCCGACGTAGATGACGACGTGGCCCTCGCCCTTCGGGATGATCAGGTCGCCGGGCTGCGCGTCCTTCAGGGAGCCGACCTCGACGCCCATCTTCGCCTGGTCCGGCACGACCCGCGGCATGGTCACGCCGAGGTCCTTGAACACCGTCTGCACCAGGCCGGAGCAGTCCATGCCGGCGGTCGTCGTGCCGCCGAACACGTAGGGCACGCCGAGGTACTTCTTCGCGTCCGCGACGACGTCGGATCCGGTGGCGCCGCTGCCTGTGGCGAGCGTGCCCGCACCGGCGTCGACCGACGTGGCCGGCGCAGTGCCGGTCGCGGCGGCAGCGGCGGTCGCGGTCCCGGTGCCGGTGGTCCCGGTCGCCGTGGCCAGGGCGTCGGCGAAGGCGCTCGACGACGCTGCCGACGACGCGGTGGACGACGAGACAGCCGTCGCGGCCGCGGAGCCACCGCGCAGGGTGTCGATCTGGGACCGGATCTCGGAGATCCGGGAGAGCACCGCTTCGACGCTCATCGGGCACCACCTTCCGTGCGGCGTCGTGCCGCGATCTCGTCGAGGGCGTTCTGTTCGGTGCGGAGTTCCTCGGCGGCCTGCTCGGCGGCGTGCTTGCCCTCGAGCTTCTCCAGGCCGACCGCGGCACGTCGTGCGGCGGTGTACTCGTCCTGCGCACGGTCGGCGTCCGCGCGGCGGGTCCGGACCACGGCGTCGAGCTCCTCGAGCATGCCGCGGGTCGCAGCACGCGCAGCGGCGACGGCGCTCAGGGTCGCGGCGTCCTCGATCGGCTGCGCGCCCTCGGCGTCGGCGAGGCTCCTCCGTGCGGCGATCCGGGCGTCGGCGGCGTCGCGCACGCGCTCGTTCGCGGTGGCGAGCGAGGCAGCGGCGCGGTCCTGTTCGGTGTGCCGCAGGCGCAGGAGCCCCGCGAGGGGGAACCGACGGGCCATCACGACACCCCCAGCTGCTGCACGAGACCACCGAGTCGCTGCCAGGACGCGTCGGCGGTCGCCCGCTCGTCCATCCCCTGGCGCAGGAACGCGTCGATCGCGCCCTGGTGGTCGACGGCGGCGTCGACGAGCGGGTTCGAGCCACGCTGGTAGGCGCCGACATCGAGCAGGTCCTGGGCGGCGGCACGCGCTGCCATCACCTTGCGCAGGGTCGTCGCGGCACCGCGCTGCGCCGGGTCCGTCACCTTCGAGGCCACTCGGGACACCGAGCCGAGGGCGTCCACCGACGGGAAGTGCCCGGTGATCGCGAGCTTCCGGTCGAGCACGACGTGACCGTCCAGGATGCTGCGGGCGGCGTCGGCGATCGGCTCGTTGTGGTCGTCACCGTCGACCAGCACGGTGTACATGCCGGTGATGCTGCCGACGCGGTCCGTCCCGGCACGCTCGAGCAGCCCGGCGAGCACCGAGAACGTCGACGGCGGGTAGCCCCGGGTGGCCGGCGGCTCCCCCACCGAGAGTCCGATCTCACGCTGCGCCATCGCGACGCGGGTGAGCGAGTCCATCATGAGCACGACGTCCTGGCCGGCGTCGCGGAACGACTCGGCGATGCGGGTGGCCACGAAGGCGGCACGCAGACGCATGAGGGCGGGCTCGTCCGAGGTCGACACGACGACGATCGAACGCGCGAGCCCCTCGGCGCCCAGGTCGTCCTCGAGGAACTCGCGGACCTCGCGGCCACGCTCCCCGACCAGCGCGATCACGTTGACGGCGGCGTCGCTCCCCCGGGCGATCATCGACAGCAGCGAGGACTTGCCGACACCGGAGCCCGCGAAGAGCCCCATGCGCTGGCCGCGGCCGACGGTGGTGAGGGTGTCGAGCACCCGCACGCCGAGCTGCATCGGGGTGTCGATGCGGGTGCGTGCCATCGCGTTCGGGGTCGCGTGGTCGAGCGGCACCCGGTCGACGGGCTCACCACCGGCACCGACGAGCGGGCCGCGGTCGTCGATCGGCCGGCCGAGCCCGTCGAGCACCCGGCCGAACAGCCCGGCACCCGTCGGCACGAGCACCGGGTGACCGGTCGGGCGTGCAGGGGTGCCGGCGGTGACACCGGTGAGGCGGCCGAGGGGCATGCAGCGCACGCCGGTGGCGTCGGTGGCGACGACCTCGACGGCGGTCTGCACGCCGTCCTCCGGTCCGACCGTGACGACCTCGCCGACGTGGGCGTCGAGCCCGGCGATCGTCAGCCCGAGGCCGACGGCGCTCGTGACGACGCCGACCCGCTGGGGTGCGGCCTGCCGCAGTGCGTCGTCGAGCCCGCGGGGCCGGAGCAGCGTGGCGGTCACGCGGACTCCCCCTGCAGCTCGACACCCAGTGCAGTGCGGGCGCGGTCGAGTGCGGTGGCGATACGGGCGTCGAGGATGCCGTCCGGCAGGTCGACGACGGCGTCGCCGTCCCGCAGCGCGGGGTCCGCGACCACCGGGACCGGCAGGTCGACGTCGGCGACGCGGGCGGCGTCCGCCGGGCTGAGCCGGACGGCCACCGGGACGCTGCGGTCGATGGACGCGAGCGCCCGCCGGACGGTGGTCTCGGCGCCGGACGTGATCCGGGCCTCCCCTCCGTCATCGGTACCGACCGCCGGACGGGAGGCACGGATCTCGTACCCGACGATCGCCTCGGCCAGGTCCGTGGCCGCGCTGGCGACGGAGGCCTCGGCGTCGCTGAGGACGGGCGCGACCGTGGACAGCATCGCGTTCGTCGCGGCGTCGAGGACGGCGATGCGGCGGACGGTGTCCGCGCGCAGCGACGCGGTCAGCGCGGCGTGCTCGGCCTGCAGGCGGGCGCGCAGGGCGTCCGTCTCGGCCTGCGCGGCGCGGAGACCCGCGGTGTAGCCGGCGGCGTGGCCGCGGACGTCCGCGCCGGACGCGCGGTCGGTCGCGGCGGCGGTGCCGATCGCGGGGAACGCGATGCGCTGCACGGTGCCGGCGGTCGTGGTGTCAGTCAACGAGCTCGTCCTCCTCGGCACGGTGCACGGTGATGACGCCCTGTGCCTCGAGCTCGCGCACGGAACGGACGACCTCGGCGCGCGCCTCCTCGACCTGCGAGACGCGGACCGGGCCCATGGCCTGCAGTTCGTCGTCGAGCAGCGAGCGGTTGCGCTCGGACACGTTCGCGCGGATCGTCTCGACGACGGGTCCGGCCGCACCCTTCATGGCGGTCGCGAGGAGCTTCGAGTCGATGCCGCGCAGCACCTGCTGGATGTCGCGGGACTCGAGCTTGACGATGTCCTCGAAGGTGAGCATGCGCGAGCGGATGTCCTCGGCGAGCTCCGGGTCGCGGGCCTCGAGCCCGTCGAGCACGGCCTTCTCGGTGGCGACGTCGGAGCGGTTGATGATGTCGACCAGGGGCGCGATGCCGCCGACGACCTCGACGCTCTCGCGCGGCGACACGACGGCGCCGGCGCGCTGCCGCAGGACACCGGCGACGATCCCGACGGCCTCCGGGGTCGCGCTGCCCATCGTGGCGAACGCCTGCGCGACGTCGGTGCGGACGCGCTCGTCGACACCCGCGAGGACGGCGCTCGCCTGGCCGGGCTTCAGGTGTGCCAGGACGAGGGCGATGGTCTGCGGCAACTCGCCCTCGAGCAGGGTGATGACCTGCCCGGGCTCGGCGTCGTCGAGGAAGTCGAAGGACTGGCCGGCCAGGTTCGAGGCGAGCCGGTCCATCACGCCGGCGGCGCGCTCGGCGCCGAAGGACGCCTCGAGCAGCCCGAGGGCGGTCTCCTTGCCGCCGCGCTTCTGCAGCCGGCCGCTCATCGTGATCCGGTGGAACTCCGACATGGTCTGGTCGACGACGGTGTCCTCGACGCGGCGCATCCGGACGATCTCGGCCGAGATCTCCTCGGCCTCCATCTCGGTGAACTGCTTCATCACCTCGGCAGCGCGGTCGGTGTCCATCTGCATGAGGATGAGCGCGACCTTCTGGGCACCGGTCAGCGCACGGTCGTTCGACCCCTTGCCGGTACCCGGGCCGCCGGCGCTCGGCATCAGGGCGCTCACACCGGTGCCCGGTCGTCGAGCAGCCCGCGCAGGAGCTCGGCCGTGCGCTTCGGGTCGCGTTCGGCCAGTGCGGAGATGTCCTGACGGCGGCGCTCGGCCGTGATCTCGTCGGTCGTCAGCACCTCGGTCGGCGGATCGCCGGCGGGCATCGTCGACAGCACGGCGGTGGGGGCGTCGCCGGCACCGAGGGTCGCGCGGTCGGCGGTGCCGTCCATCGCGAGGGGCAGCTGGAACGTCTCGCCGGCGAAGGCGTCGAGTTCGCCGAGGTCGACGGCCTCGCGCTCCTGCTTCCGGCTGCGACGGGCGATGACGAACATGACGGCGATGAGCGCGAGCAGGATGCCGATGACGATGCCGGCGGTGCGGATCGACGACCACAGGGCCTCCTGCTGGTCGGCCTTCTGCTGCGCTTCGAGGGCCTTCGCGGCCTGGTCGGCACCACTGGTGTCGAAGTCCATCATCGCGACCTTGACCTGGTCGCCGCGGGCCTGATCGACACCGGCGGCGGCCGACACCAGGTCGTTGATGCTCTGCAGGTTCGCGTTCTGCACGGCGTCGGCCTTCGAGTTCAGCGCGACCGAGATGGTCTGCCGGTCGAGGGACCCCGACGGGATCTGCGTGGTCTCGGTGGTGTGGTCGACGGCGTTGTTCTTCGTCGCCGACTCGTTCTTGTAGCCGTCGTCGCCGGTCCCGCTCGTGGCGGTGCCGTTCGGTACGGCGATGTTGTCCGGGCCGAGGACCCCGGTCGCGCCGCTCGACGCGCCCGCGGCACCCGAGCCGTACTGCTCGGTGGTGCTCGACTCGTTGAGCGCGACCGGACCGGAGGTCGGGGTGGTGTAGCTCTCCGACGTGCGGGTGCCGGACTCCTGGTTCATCGTGCCGGAGACCACGACCGTCGCGTTGCCGGCGCCGAGGGTGGTGTCGAGCAGGTCCTGGATCTTCTTGCTCGTCGCGGCGTCGTAGTCGGCGGCCTGGTCGGCACCGCTGCCGGTCGCCCCGGTCCCGACGGCGGACAGCGTCTGCCCCTTGGCGTCGACGACCGAGACGTCGGTGGTCTGCATGCCCTCGACCGCGGCGCTGGTCAGGTGCACGATCGCCTGCACCTGGTCGGTGCTCAGCTGCGTGCCGTTGTCGGTGGCGATGAACACCGACGCCGTCGGGTCCTTCTCCTCGGAGACGAACACGGACTTCTCCGGGATCGCGAGCTGCACGGTCGCGGTCTGCACGCCGTCCATCGCGCCGATGGTCCTGGCGAGCTCGCCCTCCATCGCCCGCTTGTAGGTGACGTCCTGCTGGAACTCCGAGCTCGTCACACCCATCTTGTCGAGCAGCGAGTAGCCGCCCTCGTTCGACGACGGCAGCCCGTTCGACGCGGCCTTGAGGCGCTCCGAGTACACCTGCGCCTGCGGCACCAGGATCGTCGCGCCGCCGTCGGTGAGCTGGTACGGCACGCCGTCGGTCTGCAGCTGGTCGGTGATGGAACTCGCGTCGGCAGCGGCCAGCCCGGTGAAGAGCGGTGCGTAGGACGCCTTGCCGAGCCACGACGCCAGGGCGATCCCACCGAGCACGAGCGCGGCGATCACCAGGATCGCGATGGTGCGCTGGGCGGCGGAGAAGCCCTTGACGTACGCGGACAGGCGCGCGAAGACGTTCTTGACGGCGACGGGCATCAGGCCTGCATCCTCATGATCTCGTTGAAGGCGTCGACGCCCTTGTTGCGGACGGCGGAGACGAGCTCGAGCGTGACCTGCGCGCGGGTGGCGGCGATGGTCGCGTCGTGGATGTCGTCGAGGTTGCCGGTGACGGCCTTGAGCGCGAGGGTCTTCGAGTCGCTCTGCAGGGCCTGCAGCCCGTCGACGGCGTTCCCGAGGCTGGCGGCGAACCCGCTGCCGTCGGTGCTGGTCGTCCCAGCGGTGCCGGTGACGTCGCTGGACGTACCGGACACACTGGTCAGTGCGTTCGTCATCGCGTTGGTGGTCACACCGTTGACGGCGTCGATGGGCATCAGTTCTTCCCGATCTGCAGTGCCGCCTCGTAGGCGGTCTTGGCGCGGTCGACGACGGAGGCGTTCGCCTGGTAGCCACGCTGGGCCATGATGAGGTCCGCCATCTGCGTGCCGAGGTCGATGTCCGGCATCCGGACGTACCCCTCGTCGTTCGCGAGCGGGTTGTCCGGGTCGTAGGTCACGCGGCCGGCGGCGCTGCCGAACGCGGCACCCTTGACGTAGGCACCGGACACGCCGTTGCCCTCCTGCACCTCGACGTAGCGGGCCTGGAACGCGGTGTCGTCCATCGACTTCACGGTGTTCGCGTTCGCCATGTTGTCGGCGACGGCGTCGAGCCACTTCCGGTGCACGGTCATGCCGGTGCTCGCGATGCCGATCGCGTCGAAGGTCGTCACGAGTTCGTCCGCATCGCCGCGCGGACGCTGGTGAGCTCGGAGTTCATCGCCTGCGTGGCGAACTGGTACCGGAGCACGGTGTCGACGTTGGAGAGCGTCTCCTCGTCGAGGTTGACGTTGTTGCCGTTCGTGTTCGTCGGCTCGAGGCTGCGGGCGACCGTCGGTGCGGTGTTCCCGCTGCCGTCGGTGATCGACTTCGCCAGGGCGTCCTCGAACTGGACCTTCTCGGCGTGGTAGCCCGGCGTGTTGATGTTCGCGATGTTGTTCGCGATCACCTTCTGGCGCATCGACAGGCCGTCGAGTGCGCTCTGCAGCGCGACGCTCGTCACGGAATCGAACACGGTGGTCCCCTCGTCAGGCGTCGTCGATGCGACGTCGCCGTGCGGTGGTGGCCGATCCGTGGCCGAACTGGTGAGCGATCCGTGCTCGTGTGGCGCTATCGGTGCCCGTCCCAGGCTGCGTTAGCCCTCGCCCCGAACGGGGGTGGCACCACTTCTGCGACAGACCACTCGTCGAACGACGCGTGGTTCGTCGCGGAACAGGTGGCGGGACCGCGGGTCAGGCGGACGCGTCGAGGTACACCGCGCCACGGGGCTCGCGCGTCGCGTCGACGGCGCGCAGCGCACCGAGGTGCTCGAGCGTCGCGCGTCGGTCCGACTCCAGTTCCGCGATGCGGTCGCGCTGCGCAGCGAGCAGCCGGGAGGCACGCCCCACCAACGCGCGCGGCACCGGACCCAGCCCGGCCGGCTCCGACCACCCGGTGCCGTCGTCGAGCGCCACATCCTGTTCCAGGGAAGCGAGTGCCGCCTCCCAGGTGTCAGGCGACACCGAGGGCTCCGCCCGTCGCCTGCTGGCGGGCCGGCGTCGCCGGCAGCGACGCGGCGGCGGCGTGCCACGACTGCCGCAGGGGTTCGAGGATCCGGATGCAGTCGCGCGTTGCCTGCACGTCACGGTGCACGTTCGCGGTGATGAGGGACGTCGACGCGTAGTTGTAGACGGCGAGCAGACCCTCACCCCCGTCCCAGACGTCGATCCGCAGCGTGGACGACAGCTCGCCGACGATGGCCTGCGCGTGCAGCAGTTGTTCGCGGGCGGCGTCCCAGTCGGCCTTGGTCTGTGCGGCCTCGGCGCGGTGCAGGTCGAGCAGCAGCCGGTCGTAGAGCATCGTGACGAGCTGCGCCGGGGTGGCCGACAGGACGGCCTCGTTCGTGTACTGGGCGCGACGCTGGTCGGTCACGGTGCGGGGCTGCGCCGCCTGGCGGAAGGCGGCGGCCTGGAAGTCGAAGGTCATGGTGATCCCGTCAGCTCGTCGTCGCCGCGAGCTGACTGGCGAGCCAGCTCGACTGGGACTGGAGCTTGCTGAGGCTGGTCTCGAGCGACGAGTACAGCGTCTGGAGCGATGCGCGGCGCATCGTGAGTCGGTCGGTCCAGCTGTCGATCTGGGTGTTGAGGTCCTTGGCGACCGCCTGCTGGCCGGTGATCGTCGTGGTGATGGACCCGTCGTACTTGTCGGACGCCGCGGTGGCGGCGGCCCCGACGTTCGCGGCGACACCGGACAGCATCGCCTGCGTGCCCTCGGGGTCGGTGGCGAGGGCCTTCTGGAAGACGTCGGCGTCGAAGGTGAAGCTGCCGTCCTTGGTGATCGAGATGCCGATCGACGACGGCGACTTCCCACCGACGGGCGCCGACATGGTGCTGCCCAGGCGCTGCACGGCGTCGCGCGTGGTGCCGTCGCCCATCAGGACCCCGGCGGTCGTGGTCGTCGACCCGCTGGTGGCACTCGTGGTGCTCGTCACCGCTGTGTTCGTCTTGTAGTAGGCCGAGACAGCGTTCATCGCGTCGACGAGTCCGGACGCCACGGACTGGGCCTTCGTGGTGTCCTGCGCGACGCCGACCGTGACCGGCTCCGTACTCGTCTTCGACACCGTGACCGACAGTCCCGGCACCAGGTCGGTGAACGTGTTCGTCGCACTCGTGATGGTCTGCTCGGCGGCGGTGCCGGCCCACAGCGTGACGCTGGCGTCCTTCGCCTGGGCGACGACCGCGGCGCCGACCTCGGTCAGCACGTTCGTCGAGGTCCCCGCAGCGACCTGGTCGGCGGTGCCCCGGTGGACCTCGAAACCACCCGCGGCCCCGGTCTTGGCAGACGTCAGCTGCAACCGGTAGAGCTTGGTGCCGTCGGCGGCCGCACCCGCGGCGACCTTCGTGGCGGTGACGCCGGCCCCGGACTTGTTGATCGCCGAGACCGTGTCGTCGAGGGAGCCGGACGAGGGCGTGACGGTGGTCTTCGTGCCGTCGGCACCCACAAGGGTGATCGGTTCGGCCGCGGCCGACCACGTGGACATCGCGGCGGTGACCCCGACCTGGGCGGACGCGGTCGAGCCGACGCTGAACGTCAGCGACCCGGCGCTCGCGTTCGTGCCGGTGACGGCGGTGACGCCCGACGACGAGCTCGTGGCCGTGAACAGGTCGAGCGAGGTCGCCTTGGCGGCGTCCTTCGCCTTCGTCGCGAGGGCCTGCACCAAGCCGTTGATCGTCTGCAGTGACGAGATGAACGAGTTGGTGCTCGTGAGCTTGTTCTTGAGCAGGGTCTGCGGCACGCCCTCGACGCTCATCAGCGAGTTGATGAGGTCGGTCGTCTTGAGCCCGCTGACGAGCCCGTCGATCGCGAGGCTGGTGCTCGAGGACACGGACGATGACATCGTCGACACTCCCTGGCGTCGTGGGGATGGTCAGGAGGGCGACGCCGCCTCCCGGGAAGCCTGAACGATCCCGGAAGGCGGCGTCGTGGGTGCTAGCGCAGGAGCGAGAGCACGCCCTGCGTGCTCTGGTTCGCCTGCGCGAGCATCGACGTACCGGCCTGGCTGAGGATGTTGTCGCGCGTGTACTTGACCATCTCCTCCGCCATGTCGACGTCGGTGATCCGCGAACCGGCAGCGGTGAGGTTCTCCTTGGCCACGTTCGTCACGTTGATGGCGTGGTCGAAGCGGTTCTGGACAGCACCGATGCTCGAACGTGCCGAGGACACGTACTTGATCTGCTCGTCGATCGCGGTGATGGCGGCCTGAGCGTTCGTCGCGCTGTCGAAGGTGAGGGCGCCGACAGCGGTCGACACGGACTCCACGTTGGACTTCGACAGGTCGACGTCGATCTGGCTCGCCGCGTCGCCGTTGGCGCCGACCTGGAACTTCAGGACGCCTGCGGTGCCGGCGGAGCCGTCGAGCAGGTTGATGCCGTTGAAGTTGGTCGACTGCGAGATGCGGGTGAGCTCCTTGGTGAGCTCGCCGACCTCGGTGGTGATCGCCTTGCGCGAGTCCTCGTTGTTCGAGTCGTTACCGGCCTGGACGGCCAGGTCGCGCATGCGCTGGAGGATCGAGTGGGTCTCGGTGAGGCCACCTTCAGCGGTCTGCACGACGGAGATGCCGTCCTGCGCGTTGCGGGCGGCGACCGTGAGGCCACCGACCTGGGACTTCAGCCCCTCGGAGATCGACAGACCGGCCGCGTCGTCGGCAGCACGGTTGATGCGGAGACCCGACGAGAGCTTCTCGAGGGACTTCGACAGGTCGTTCTGCGTCGAGTTGAGGTTCCGGTACGTGTTGAGTGCCGAGAGGTTGGTGTTGATGGACATACCCATGGTGGTTTCCTCCGTGAATGCTGGGTCGTACTACAGCCCGTCCGTGGGCTGACGTGGATGACTCTCGACCGGGTGCCGGGAGCCGTTAGGGAATCGACGGAAATACCCGTCGACGGTTCAGCTCGCCGCCACGGCGACCGGCGCGGTCGCGTCGTGGACGGCACGTGCGACGCCGGCGGCCGCGTTCGACGCGACGCGTGCGAGGTAGGCGCTCCGGCGGGCCGCGGTGGTGCGCGAGGCGGGCTCGGCGGCGGCACTGCCGTCCCCGTAGTGGGCGGCCAATCCATCGCGGAGCAGGCGCATCGCCTCGGATCGCTGCTGCGAGACGGCGGAGTGCGTGATGCCGAGTTCCGCGGCGACCTCGGTCACCGAGCGGTCCCCGAAGTAGACGGCCTCGACGACGAAGCGCATCCGCTCGGGCAGCGCCTCGACGGCTGCGCGCAGGTAGCGGCGCTTCTCGGTCTCGAGCAGGTCGTCGCCGGGCAACGGCAGGTCGGCGGCGACGAGGTCGTGCACGGTCTCGTCGAGGGGCGCGACGATGCGGGCCGCGTCGCTCATGGCGTCCGAGGCGGTCTGCCGGTCGACCCCCATCGCGTCCGCGACCTCCTGCACGCCGACGCTCCGGCCGAGTCGGGCGGACAGGGCCTCCTGCGTGGCGAGGGTCTCGCGGATCCGCTTCCGGGTGCCACGAGACGCCCAGTCGGCCGAGCGCATGTCATCGGCGAGGGCTCCGGCGATCCGGGTCCGGGCGTAGGCCCCGAAGGGGACGCCGAGGGTCGGGTCGAACGCGTCGGCAGCGGCGACGAGGGCGAGGGACCCGACGGCTGCGAGGTCGTCGCGGTCGAGGTGCGTGGCGCGGGAGCGGACGTCGGCGACGATGTAGCCGACGAGCGGGAGGTGCTCCACGATCATCGCGTTGCGTGCGGTGCGGTCCATGCTGATCCCTTGATCGACCTGAGGTGAACGTCCTGACTCACCCGTCCGTGGGCACGGCGAACGCCGGCCTCGGATGGCCGGTGCGTACGCCGAAGACCCGCCCGGTTCCCTCCGAGCGGCGCACCCCGCGCCTCGTTCGCGCGGTTCGAGGTCGCCCTCGTGGTGCGTTCTGAATGTATCGGCTGGCAAAGTCCTGAACAGGGGTTCATCCGTCCCCAGTGCGGGGGCATTTCCGGTGTTTCGTGGTCCACCTTTGGGGGGACCCCACCGGTAGAACGACCGTTCCCGTCCCCCGGACGGGGTGCGTTTCGTTCGTTCCGGGAGGCCCGGGTGACGTCCGCCTCGTTTGTCACGTCCCCGGCCGCTTACGACCACCGCCGTCGGGTCGATAGGTCTCGGTGTCCGCCGGATGGTGGACACGAAGACCCGAACACCCGACGACGACCCAAACGGGAGGAGCTGATGAGCGTGAACGACCTGTCCGCCGTGCTCTGGCGCGAACGCGAACTGCTCGAGCTGCTCACCTTCAAGCTCGAGGAGGAGCAGCTCCTGCTCACCGCGGGCCGTTCCCGCTGGGTGTCGCACGCCAGCCGCGAGGTCGAGCAGGTCCTCGAACGACTCCGCAGCACCGGACTCGAGCGCTCTGCGTCGAGTGCCGAGGTCGCCGAGGAGTGGGGCGTCCCCGCCGATGCTCCCCTGCGTGACGTCGTCGCCGCCGCGCCGAACGGCCCGTGGGGCGAGATCCTCGCCGCGCACCTGACCGCGATGGTCGAGCTCACCACCCAGATCGGTGCCCTGCGCGACGAGAACGACCGCTTCCTGCGCACCGCCGCCCAGGCCACCGAGGAGACCCTCGCCGGCACCGTGACGACCGCAGCGACCTACGACGCCTCGGGCGCCTCCGGTTCCGGCTCCGACGGCGCCCGCCTGTTCGAGGGGACCCTGTAACCCCGTGGTCAGCACCTTCGGCTCCCTCGCCACCGCGTACTCCGGCCTCGCCGCAGCCCGCGCCGGCATCGACGTCACCGGCCAGAACATCGCGAACGCCGGCACCGCCGGGTACACGCGGCAGCGCGTCACGCAGAACTCGATCCCCGCGACCCAGACCGGGTTCATGCGCGGCACCGCTGCCCTCGCCGGTCAGGGCGTCTCCGTCGACGGCATCGCCCGACTGGCATCGCTGACGCTCGACGTCGGCGTCCGGGTCGCCGCGGGGTCCTCCGCCTACGCCGACGCCCGTGCGACGGCACTGTCCGCCCTCGAGACCGGCCTGCACGAACCCGGCAAGGACGGCCTGAGCGCCAAGCTCGATGCCTTCTGGTCGTCGTGGAGCGAACTCGCCAGTCACCCCGACGACCCGGGTGCCGCCAGCGCCGTCCTCGGCGCAGCGGGCACCGTCGCCTCGGCCCTGGCCGCCGGGTCGAAGGCCGTCGACGCGCAGTGGTCCTCGGTCCGGGGCACCGCGGCCGGCCAGGTCACCCAGCTGAACGACGCAGCGAAGCAGGTGGCCGACCTGAACGGGCGGATCCGCACCGCACTGGCCTCCGGCGGCAACGCCGACGAACTCCTCGACCAGCGCGACCAGCTCACCGAGCAGATCGCGACGCTCGCCGGCGGGACGACCCGCACCAACGCGGACGGCACGGTCGACGTGCTGCTCGGCGGCAACCCGCTCGTGCAGGGCACCGACGCCCGCACCGTCGCCCTCGGCGGTGGCGAACGCCTCGCCGACGGCGCCGCGGTCACCCTGACCTGGACCTCCGGCAGCGCCGGCGCGGTGTCCCTCAGCGGTGGGTCGATCGGTGGCGCCCTCGCCGTCCTCGCGCCGGCGGACGGGAACGGCACGGGCGGGGCGCTCGCCCAGGCCGCCGCGTCCTACGACGCCGTCGCGACCCAGCTCGCAGCGACGGTCAACGCCGTCCACGCCACCGGCACGACCCCGGCCGGCACCACCGGCACCGCGTTCTTCGCCCTCGCGGCGGGTGTCCCCGCCGCGCAGGGCCTGTCGGTCGTCCCGACGGACGGCAGCGGCCTGGCGACGCGGAACGCGGCGGGGCAGCTCGACGACTCGTTCGCCGACGCGCTCTCGCGACTCGGCACGGGCCCTGGGGCCGCCGACACGACCTGGGCGACGTTCGTTGCGGGGGTGGGCACCGCCTCCCGGTCGGCCGCGACGGAGTCGACGCTCACCGGACTCGCCCTGACCAACGCGCGCACCCAGCAGCAGTCGAGCGCCGGCGTCGACCTCGACGAGGAGAACGTGAACCTGCTGAGCTACCAGCACGCGTACCAGGGCGCGGCACGCGTCCTGACCGCCGTCGACGAGATGCTCGACACCATCATCAACCGCACAGGACTCGTCGGGAGGGGCTGATCGTGATCACCCGGGTGACCACCCAGATGTCGATGGCCGCGGCCTCGGCCCGCCTGCAGACCGGTGCGGCGCGCGTGGCGCAGCTGACCGAGCAGGCCACCACGCTGCAGGCGATCCAGAAGCCGTCCGACGACCCCGTCGGCACCGCGTCGTCGATGCAGGTGCGCAAGGAACAGGCCGCCGCCGCGCAGTACACGCGCAACGCGAACGACGCCGTCGCCTGGCTCGCGACCACCGACAGCGCCCTGTCGAGCGTCTACTCGGTGCTGAACAGCGTGCGGGACCTGACCGTGCAGGCGGCGAACTCCGGCACCATGAGCGACACCGACCGCGACGCCTTCATCACGCAGTTCCAGTCGCTGAAGTCCGACCTCGAGGCGCGGGCCAACACGACGTACGGCACCCGCTCGGTCTTCGCCGGCGCCTCGACCGCCGGCGCCGCGTACGACCCGACGACCGGGTGGGCGGCCTCCGGCACGGACGTCTCCCGCCGGATCGACGACGGCACGACCGTGCGCGTCGACACCGCCGGGGCCGACGTCTTCGGCACCGGGGCGTCGTCGGTGTTCGGCGTGCTCGACTCCATCGTCAGCGACCTGCAGAACGGGGTGAACGTGAACGCGCGGATCAACGACGTCGACGGCGCGCTCGGGGCCGTCCGCGGCGCCCAGGCCGACGTCGGTGTCCGGCACGCGACCGCCCTCGCAGCCCAGGACTCGCTGAAGACCGCGGCCGTTTCGCTCGAGAACCGCCGCGCCGGCATCGAGGACGTCGACCTCGCCAAGGCCGTCCTCGACCTGCAGGTGCAGCAGACCAACTACCAGGCAGCCCTCGCCGTCACCGCGAAGGTCCTGCAGCCGACCCTGATGGACTACCTCCGATGAGCATCTCCCTGACCTTCGCCGTCCCGCCGTTCGGCCTCTCCCCCGCACCGGTCTTCACGCTGACCCCGGTGGACGGCGCCGAGGGCCTGTTCACCCTCGTCGGGGGTTCCTCGCGCTTGTTCGTGCTCGACGCCGCGGTGCACCTGCCGTCCTACTCGCCGGAGCTCACCGACGAGCAGGCCGCTGGGCTCGAGCTGAGCGACCCCGCCGACGCGATGCTGCTCGTGGTGGCGAACCCCGGCGCGTCCGGCGGTGCTCCCACGACCGTCAACCTGCTCGCGCCGATCGTCGTGAACGCCCGGATCGCCGTGGGCGCGCAGCTCATCCTGGAGGACCAGGACCTCCCGCTGCGGGCGGAGCTCGCGCGGGCGTAGGTGCCGCGGGGGCAGTCGGCCGCACGCGTTTTGCGACAATCCACGAGTCGATCGGCGCGTGGTTCGTCGGAACATGCGCACGCAACTGTTGCGTGTGCATGAGTCGACAATGCACGAGGTGATCAACACGTGCATCGTCGCAAGGTGCACACGAATGGAGCGCCCTCGTTCCTCCACACAGGGCGCTTGCGCTCGACTGTCCACAGATCGTCGCGGTAGGTCTCTCGCTCCGACTCGCTTCCACCAGCCTGTGGGCATGGGCAGAGCGAACGACATCGAACTCATCCGCACGACCGGGCTTCCGGATCCCGAACGCCGGGCGCTCGAACGTGATGTCCACCGCGGGGTCCTCGAACGGATCCGGCCCGGCGTCCTGGTCCGGCCCGGGGCGCTCGAACAGCTCCACCCTGGTGAACGACACCACGTCCTCGTCCGAGCATCGCTCCATCGCATCCGCGCCACCGACCTCGTGTCGCACCAGTCCGCGTGCGCCGTGCTCGGGCTGCCGCTCGTCGGCGAAGCTCCGACGAAGGTCCACGTGTCCGACCCGACGACCACCCACACGCGGGTGACCGCCTGGTTCGTCCGGCACGGCACTGCCGCACGGCCACCGACCGCGTA
Source organism: Curtobacterium sp. AB7 (assembly GCF_044909335.1). NCBI lineage: Bacteria > Bacillati > Actinomycetota > Actinomycetes > Micrococcales > Microbacteriaceae > Curtobacterium > Curtobacterium sp. AB7. Next base: position 165,069 of record NZ_JBIYED010000007.1, read on the forward strand.
CATCGAGTCCGGCGGACTGCGGACCACCGGGTGGGCGCGGAGCGCGGTGGACGTCGCTGCGACGCGTCCGTTGCTCGAGTCGCTGCCGGTCGTGGACCAGCTGCTCGCCGATCGGCGGACCACGCCCGAGGCACTGGCTGCTGATCTCGAACTGCGGGGCTCGGGGCAGGCGAAGGCGGGGGTGGCGATCGGGATGGGGTCGGCGCTGTCGGGGTCGCCGGCGGAGTCGGTGTGCCGGGTGCGCTTCCGGCAGGTCGGGGCGCCGGAGCCGGTGCAGGAGCACGAGTTCCGACGGGCCGGGGGTGGGAGGGCCGTCGTCGACTTCTGGTTTCCGGATCAGGGAGTCGTGGTCGAGGTCGACGGCCGCGCGAAGTACGAGGACCCGACGATGCTCGAGGGGCGGAGCACCGCCGAGGCGCACTGGCAGGAGAAGCGTCGCGAGGACTTCGTCCGGTCGTTCCCCGAGGTCCGGTTCGTCGTCCGGTTGTCGTGGGCCGATCTCATGCAGCCCGACCGCGTGCGTGCAGCACTCCGCCGGGCGGGTGTCCCGTGCCGGTGACGAACAGGCGAGCGGAGCCGAGGGCCCGGCCGGGATCAGCGGCTCGGCGCCTCCGGGTGGTGTGCACGCTGCCGTTCGACCACGAGCGGTGCACTCGGCACGCCACCGCCGACGATCACTTCGCCGGTGCCGACCCGCACCCCGTGGACCCGCCCGACACCCTTCACCACACCGGCACGACGATCGGGGTCGGGCTCGCGGTGGTCGCCCCCGGCTGCGAGTTCGGCGTCACGGACGGCGACCGTCCCGAGTACCTGGGCACCGGCGCCGAGCTCGGTGGGGCCCTCGACGAGGCAGCCGCCCGACAACCGAGCGCCGTCCCCCACGAGCACGTCCGCCCCGGTCGCCGTGATCGTGACGGGCCCCGGGCCGAGTTCGGCATCGGCACCGATGGTCACCCGGGCCGCTGTGGCGACGACGGTGACCGGGCCCGGACCGAGCCGCGCGCCGGATGCGACGGTGATCGAACCCCCGGCACGCGTGTCGAGCACGGCTCCGGGGTAGAGGACCACTCCGGCTGCAAGGGTGACGTCCGCGCCGACGAGCACGGAGCGGGGGTCGAGCACCACGACCTCGGGCAGCAGGTCGAGCACCTCGGCGACCGTCAGGAACCCGGAGGCCCGCCGAGCGTCGTCAGCCGGACCGGGCGCGCCGTCGATGTCCATCCAGCGAGCCTCCCACATGCCCGGCGTACGGTGAGCGCATGGCCCGCTCCCCGAAGGACCAGGCGATCGTGCCGCTGCCGAACGCCCAGGTCTCCCCCATGCCCGACGACTCCCGAACCCCGCAGCCGCAACAACCCGGCGGGTGGGTCAAGTGGCTCGACCGTGCCATCAGCGTCCAGCGCCCGGTGGTCGTGGCGCACGTCAACGCGATCCGCCGACGCAAGCCGGACGCCACCCCCGCCGAGGTCATCCAGATCCTCGAGCGGCAGTACCTCGCCGCGGTCACCACCGGTGGCGCAGCGGTCGGTGCAAGTGCGGTCATCCCCGGCGTCGGGATGGTGGCCGCCCTCGGACTGAGCGGCGCGGAGACGGTCGGTTTCCTCGAGACGACCGCGCTGTTCGCCCAGTCGGTGACCGAGGTCCACGGCATCGCCCTGGACGACCCCGAACGGGCACGGACCCTGGTGATGGCGATGATCCTCGGCGCTCCGGGCACACAGCTCATCAAGCAACTCGGCGGGCAGATCGCCGGCGGTCAAGCGCGCACGGCGTTCTGGGGCGAGATGGTGACCTCGTCCCTGCCGAAGCAGGTCGTGAACGGCCTCGGCGGGCAAGTCCGCGACCAGTTCATCAAGCGGTTCGCAGTGCGTCAGGGGACGTCGGTGCTCGGCCGTGCACTGCCGTTCGGCATCGGCGCCGCCGTCGGCGGGCTCGGCAACCACGCGCTCGGGCGGAAGGTCATCCAGGCCTCGCGGACCGGGTTCGGGCCGCCGTCTGCCCATTTCCCGATCGTGCTCGAGCCCAAGCCCGCGAAGCCGGAGAAACAGCCGAAGGACAAGCAGCCAAAGGACAAGCAGCCGAAGGAGCCCAAGCAGCCCAAGCAGCCCAAGCAGCTCGGCTGGCGCCGAGGCTCGGCAAAGGACGAGGACCTCTGGTCGGGGACGCCCGAGCGCTGAGCCGGGCAGCAGGCCCGATCAGAACGACCGCACCGGCGTCCTGACGACCTGCCCGGCGTGAGCGAACCCGCCGCCGAAGCCGAACAGCAACGCGGGGACGCCCTCGGGCAGGTCGCCACGCGCCCACGCCTTCGACAACCCGAGCGGAACGCTGGCGGCCGAGGTGTTGCCGGACTCGACGACGTCGCGGATGACGAACTTCGACTCCCCGCCGAGCGCGGTGACGAGCGGCTCGATGATCCGCAGGTTCGCCTGGTGGAACGCGAACACCTCGATGTCGTCCATGGTGAGCCCGGCGGCCTCGACGACCTTGCGGGCGTGCCCCTCGGCCTCGGTGATGGCCCAGCGGTAGATCGATCGGCCTTCCTGGTTGAACCGGCCGGGAGACCCCTCGACCCGCACCGCGTCGAGCAGGTGCGGCACGCTGCCCCACGACACGGGCCCGATCTCGGGGACGTCAGTGGCGCCGAGCACGGCGGCTCCGGCCCCGTCGCCGACGAGCACGCACGTCGACCGGTCGGTCCAGTCGGCGATGGCGGAGAGGGTCTCGGACCCGATGACGAGCGCGACGTCGGTTGACCCGACGCGGATCGACTGGTCGGCGAGGGCGAGTGCGTACTCGAACCCGCTGCACGCGGTGTTGATGTCGATGGGCGCTGGGCCGTTCGTCATCCCGAGCGCGGCGGCGACCCGACCGGCGGTGTAGGGCGCACGGTCCTGGTGCGTGGTGGAGGCGACGATGACGAGTCCGACGGCCGAGGGCGACACACCGGCGTCGGCGAGGGCGTTGCGGCCCGCTTCGATCGCCATCGACGTGACGCTGTCGTCCGGACCGGCGATGTGGCGGGTCTGGATCCCGGTCCGGGTGCGGATCCACTCGTCGTTGGTGTCGACCATGGTCGACAGTTCGTCGTTGGTCAGGATGCGTTCGGGCTGGTGGTGACCGAACCCGAGGATCCGGCTGCCACGGAGTGCTGGGGTGTTCACCGTCGTCACGGTACTCCTCCCCGGAGCGCGGACATGCCCCGGACGGCATGCAGCCACGCACCATGCAGGACGATGCACCCCAACACGCAGAACCATGCACCCCAGCAAGCAGACCGATGCTGCCCAGCATGCAGAACCGGTACTCCCAGGGCCTGGCAGGGTGCCCTCCGAGCGCGTAGACCGGACCCATGGACTACACACACCTCGGACGGACAGGGCTGTCGGTTTCACGAGCAGTGCTCGGCACGATGAACTTCGGCCCGGAGACCACTGAAGACGACTCGCACGCCATCATGGACCGGGCCCACGAGCTCGGCGTCAACTTCTTCGACACCGCCAACGGCTACGGCGGCTCGGTGGGCAAGGGTGCCACCGAGGAGATCATCGGCCGCTGGTTCGCGAAGGGCGGCGGCCGTCGCGAGAAGACGGTCCTGGCGACCAAGGTCTACGGCGACATGATCGACTGGCCGAACGGCGGCAAGCTCAGCGCGTTCAACATCCGCCAGTCGCTCGATGCCAGCCTGCAGCGTCTGCAGACGGACCACATCGACCTGTACCAGTTCCACCACGTCGACCGTGCGACCCCGTGGGACGAGATCTGGCAGGCGATCGACGTCGCCGTGCAGCAGGGCAAGGTCCTGTACGTCGGGTCGTCGAACTTCGCCGGCTGGCACATCGCCCAGGCGCAGGAGGCCGCGAAGCGCCGCCACACCTTCGGCCTGGTGAGCGAGCAGTCGATCTACAACCTCGTGGTGCGTGACATCGAGCGCGAGGTCCTGCCCGCCGCCCGCGAGTACGGCCTCGGTGTCATCCCGTGGTCGCCGCTGCAGGGCGGTCTGCTCGGTGGTGTCATCGAGAAGACCGAGAACGGCTCCCGCCGTCTGTCGGGTCGGAGCGCCGAGTACGTCGAGGGGCACCGCGACCAGCTCACGGCCTACGAGTCGTTCGCCCAGGAGCTCGGCCACACGCCGGGCGAGCTCGCCCTCGCGTGGCTCCTCCACCAGCCCGGTGTGACCGCGCCGATCACCGGCCCCCGCACGATGGAGCAGTGGGAGTCCGCGGTCCGCGCCGTCGACATCCGCCTCGACCAGCGTGCGCTGGACCGGCTCGACGAGATCTTCCCGGGGCACCAGACCTCACCGGAGGACTACGCCTGGTGAGCTGACGGAACGGGCCTGAACCACGGCCCGCGATCAGGGCCACGGACGGGAGGCACGGTGCGCGTCGGACGCGCACCGTGCCTCCCGACCGCCGTTGCGACCACCGCACGTGGTGAGCCGACAGGACGACGCCCGCCCGTCAGAGCGCCGCGATCTCCGCGTCCGTCAGTCCCGCCCAGCGCAGGTACGCGGCGACGCTGCCCCAGCGCGCCTCGACGTGCCGGACCACGGTGGTCATGGTCTCCGGCACGCACCGCTGCGCGACGGCGGTGGCCTCGGGGTCGGTGCTGACCGCACGCTCCGCGGCGAACCGGTCCGCCAGCCCGGCAGCGCTGGCGGCGTAGTCGTCGCCGACGGCCTCGATCGACGCGCCCCAGAGTCGGGTGAGCAGTCCGCTGACGACGCCGGTGCGGTCCTTGCCGGCGGAGCAGCAGACGAGTACGTCACCGTCGGACCGGGCGATGGCGCGGAACGCTGCGGCGATCCCGGTGCGGTGGCGCTCGAGCCAGTCGGTGTACTGCTCCTCGAGCTGCACGGCCTGGGCGCCGGACTCGACGGTCGACGGGTCGAACAGCGGGACGAGCCGGTAGCCGTCGGCGGTGCCGAGCGGGTGCGGGACGCGGGCGACCTCGTCGTCACGACGCAGGTCGACCACGGCCGCGAGACCTTGCGGGTAGGCGTCGGCACCGACGCGTTCGGTGTTCGCGCGGTACACGGTGCGGGGTCGGGCGTCCTGCAGGCCCGGTCCCCCGACCTCGCGCAGGTTGGTCAATGCGGACGTCGTCGTCATGCCCGCAACCCTGCCAGACGCCAGACGCCAGACGCCAGACGCCAGACGACAGACGACAGCCGCCAGACGACAGCCGACGGACGCAGGACCGCACGACGACGGGCCCCGCGCTTGCTGTGTGCGCGGGGCCCGTCGTCGTGCGGGTGGTGCTGGCGGTGCTGGTGTCCGCTGGCTAGCGGACCGAGACCGGCGAGTCGTCGGTCTGCTCGTAGAGGACGTAGCCCTCTTCACCGTGGACCGCGGTGTCGATGCCGGCGACCTCGTCCTCGGTCTTGACGCGGAAGCCGATCGTCTTCTCGATGAGGAAGCCGATGACGAACGCCAGGACGAAGGAGTAGACGCCGACGGCCAGGGCCGCGGTGGCCTGCTTGCCGAGCTGCTCGAACGAACCGGAGTAGATCAGGCCGGTGTCGTTGGCGAAGAAGCCGAGGTACAGCGTGCCGACGATGCCGCCGACCAGGTGGACGCCGACGACGTCGAGCGAGTCGTCGAAGCCGAGACGGTACTTCCAGTCGATGGCGAAGCAGCAGATGATGCCGGCGACGAAGCCGAGCAGGATGCCCCAGCCCGGGGTCAGGTTGGCACAGGCCGGGGTGATCGCGACGAGACCGGTGACGGCACCCGAGGCGGCGCCGACCGACGTGGCCTTGCCGTCCTTGAGCTTCTCGACGAGCAGCCAGCCGAGGATGGCAGCGGCCGGTGCAGCGAGGGTGTTGACCCAGGCGATCGCGGCGATGCCGTCAGCGGCGCCCTCGGAGCCGGCGTTGAAGCCGAACCATCCGAACCACAGGATGGCGGCACCGAGCAGGACGAAGGGCGGGTTGTGCGGCTTGTGCGCGCCCTTGGCGAAGCCGACGCGCTTGCCGAGGACGAGCGCCAGGGCGAGACCTGCTGCACCGGCGTTGATGTGCACCGCGGTGCCACCGGCGAAGTCGATGACGCCCCACGTGGCGGCCCAACCCGAGGTCAGGTTGAAGACCCACGAGGCGACCGGGAAGTAGACGACGGTGACCCAGATGCCCGCGAAGACCATCCAGGCGCCGAACTTGGCGCGGTCGGCGATGGCGCCGGAGATGAGCGCGACGGTGATGATCGCGAAGGTGGCCTGGAAGCCGACGAACGCCATCGACGGGTACGCCGCCTGGATGTTCGAGGACTGCGCCTCCTCGAAGGCCTGGCCGAGACCGATCTGGTTCCAGTCGATGCTGAAGAACCCGACGACACCGGAGACCGCCGTGCCGTCACCGTGGTTGGCGAAGGCGATCGCGTAGCCGTAGAGCACCCACAGGACGCTCACGAGTGCGATCGCACCGAACGACATCATCATCATGCTGATGACGGACTTGGCCTTCACCAAGCCGCCGTAGAAGAAGGCCAGGCCGGGTGTCATGAACAACACCAGCGCCGCCATGACCAACACGAACGTCGTGTTGCCCTGATCAAGCATCTGTTCACCTCTCGATTGCACGAGCGGCTCTTGGACCGCCTCGGGTGTCACCGAGTCTGGCGAGGTGACGTTTCACGAGGGGGCACGATGTGTTTCGCGGATGTAACGCGACGGCGCGGTTTGTAAACGTCGTGTTTCGCGCGGACCGATGCCCCCTGGACAGGGGGTGCACCGACCGGTCAGCGGATGGCCCTGGTGGTGGGCGTCAGTCCTGGGCGCGGCTCAGGGCCACGACACGGCTCGCTGCGCGCAGGTACTTCTTGCGGTAGCCGCCGTCGAGCATGGCGTCGGGGTACACCTGGTCGAGCGGCGTGCCCGAGGCCACGATCCGGACCTGGGCGTCGTACAGCCGGTCGACCAGCGCCACCCACCGCAGCGCGTCGGTCTGGTCCGTGAACGCGCGGACGTCGGTGAGCCCCACGGCGTCGAGGTCCTCGACGAGCGCGACGTACTTCGACGGGTGCACCGAGCCGAGGTGCGCGACCACGGCCGAGAAGTCGTCGAGCGTGACGGTGCCGGCCGGCAGCGCCGCGGCCACGTCGGACACCACACTCGCCGACTCGTCGACCGCTCGGCGGCGGTAGTCGAGCCCGTCGATCCGCATGGTGTCGAACCGGTCGGACATCGCCTGGATCTCGCGCAGGAAGTCCTGCGCCGCGAACCGTCCCTCGCCGAGCGCGCCCGGAGGCGTGTTCGAGGTGGCGGCGAACCGGGTGCCGGTCTCGGTCAGCTCCTTGATCAGACGGGTCATGACCATGGTGTCGCCCGGGTCGTCGAGCTCGAACTCGTCGATGCAGACCAGCGCGGTCCCGCGCAGCAGGTCGACCGTGCCCTGGAACCCGAGCGCACCGACCAGGGCCGTGTACTCGATGAACGTGCCGAACGTCTTCCGCCCTGATGCGGCGTGGTACGCCGCGGCGAGCAGGTGGGTCTTGCCGACACCGAACCCGCCGTCCAGGTAGACGCCCGACTTCGCAGCGGGCTCGACCGACTGCTTGCGGCGGCCGAACAGCCCGCGACGTGGCGCCTCGGTCGGACCGGCCGCGACGAACGCGGCGACGGCGTCGCGCACGTCGGCCTGCGAGGCGTAGTCCGGGTCTGGGCGGTACGAGTCGAACGAGGCGTCCGCGAACTGGGGCGGTGGCACGAGTGCCGCGGCCATCTGCTGCGGGGTCACCTGGGGGTCACGGTCGACGAGGTGCGCTGGCAATCGAGTGGGCCTTCCGGGAAGCAAGTCGTGCGGTGTCACGTTGCGACTGGGGCACGGGACGTCCGCGTACCGTTGCCCACAGGCACCGACGACCGATCCTAGTCCGGTGCCGGATGACCACCTGGAGGTAGCCCACCATGACCGCACCGGTCGACCCGTCCGAGAAGTTCACCGCCTACGCCCACCCGGAGCGTCTCGTCTCCACCGAGTGGCTGCAGGAACAGCTGGACGCCCACACCCCCGACCTGGTCGTCGTCGAGTCCGACGAGGACGTCCTGCTCTACGAGACGGGCCACGTCCCCGGCGCGGTCAAGATCGACTGGCACACCGACCTCAACGACCCGGTGCAGCGCGACTACATCGACGGCGAGGCGTTCGCCGAACTGCTCGGCGGCAAGGGCATCGGCCGCGAGACCACCGTCGTGCTCTACGGCGACAAGAACAACTGGTGGGCCGCGTACGCCCTCTGGGTCTTCTCGCTGTTCAGCCACGAGGACGTCCGCCTGCTCGACGGCGGCCGTGCGAAGTGGATCGCCGAGGAGCGCGCCCTCACCACCGACGAGACCGTCGTCACGCCGGCCGAGTACCCGGTCGTGGACCGGATCGACACCGAGATCCGTGCATACAAGGACGACGTGCTGGCCCACCTCGGCAAGCCCCTCATCGACGTGCGCAGCCCGGGCGAGTACGACGGTTCCCGCACCACCGCGCCCGACTACCCGGAAGAAGGAGCGCTGCGCGGCGGCCACGTCCCCACCGCGGTGAACATCCCGTGGGCGACCGCCGCCGCACCGGACGGCACCTTCAAGCCGCGCTCGGAACTCGACGCCATCTACCGCGAGGGCGCCGGCATCGGCGACGCCGACGAGGTCATCGCGTACTGCCGCATCGGCGAGCGGTCGAGCCACACCTGGTTCGTCCTGCAGCACCTGCTCGGCTACGACAGCGTCCGCAACTACGACGGCTCGTGGACCGAGTGGGGCAGCGCCGTCCGCGTCCCGATCGTGCAGGGCGCGGAGCCGGGTACAGTTCCGAACCGATGAACGACAGCACCGAGGCCACCCTCCCCGCCACCCTCGCCGAGATCCGCGACGACTTCCTCGCCCTGGGCCAGAAGGACCGTCTGCAGCTCCTCCTCGAGTTCTCGAACGAGCTGCCCGCGTTGCCCGAACGGCTGCAGGGGCACGAGGACGAACTCGAACGGGTCGAGGAGTGCCAGTCCCCCGTGTTCATCACGGTGACCGTGGGCGAGGACGGCGACGCCCCCGACGTCGTCCGCATGCACGCGATCGCTCCGCGCGAGGCGCCGACCACGCGCGGCTTCGCGTCGATCCTCGCGCAGGGCCTGAGCGGCCTGACGGCAGCGCAGGTGCTCGCCGTGCCGGCGGACTACCCGCTGACGATCGGGCTGTCCGAGGCGGTCAGCCCGCTGCGGATCCGCGGGATGGTGGGCATGCTGGGTCGCGTGCAGCGTCAGGTGCAGGCCGCGGTGGCGTGAGACGCGACCGCGGTGACGGACGGGAGGGGGGGGGGGCGCGGGGGCCCCGCCCCCCCCCCCCCCCCCGCCGGGGGCCCCCCCCCCCCCGGCCCCCCCCCCGCCGGGGAACCACGGGGTGGCCCCC